>NZ_JBVHXA010000022.1:93934-142652 GCF_055563935.1 Streptomyces sp. NPDC029169 | reverse complement strand
CACCCACCCCATACGACAACGTCGGCCTTCAAGACCACAACCAGGTCTCGAAGGCCGACGTCACGCACAGGCCCCGGATTTGCCAACAGCATCCCTCGGAAGAGGAGCGGGGCCCGTTCGTCAAGCCGATGGCTGGGCAAGTCAGCTCAGGTCCTGGAAGGACCCCCAGCCGCCGGAGCCGACGACTGTGCCCGCGCCCTGAGCGGTCGGGTAGAAGTACAGCCTGCCGTCGCCGCTGGTGGACCAAATGTCCGAGGTGCCATCTCCGTTGGCATCGGGGACGGACGTGATCAGTGGACGGTTGGTCGTCGTCCAGTTCGTGCCGATGACCGTTGAGGTGGGGCCGGTTCCGAGGCCGTCGCCTTCACGGCTGCCGGGGTAGAAGCGGAGCTCGCCGTTGGTGGTGTTCCGGGCGATCAGGTCGACGTAGCCGTCCTTGTTACGGTCGCCGGGAGCGGCGAGCGTGTAATTGGTCCAGCCGGCGGTACCGACGAGCTTCGGGTCCTTGTAGCTGTCGAGGTAGTGGTTGGCCGACCCGAAATAGAGCCAGAGCAGGCCGCCTTGCTTGACCAGGAGATCGGGGTGCCCGGGGACGTCGATGACGCCGTCGGCATTCGTGTCCAGCGGGCCGTCCACGTCACCGACGGCGAGGATCTCGGAGGCGTCGAACCAGTGGTTGTTGGCCTGGTTGAACACGTCGAGCTTGAACTTGTCGTACTGGCAGGCCTTCGACACGCCGTCGGCTTGCTCGTTGCGCGCGGAGCACGCGTAGCCGAACCCGTTGTTCGGGTGGACCGTCAGGGTCTTCCCGTCGCTCGCGGGGTTGAGCGAGACGAGGTCCTCATAGCCGTCCTGCGTCCAGTCGCCACGGCGCGTGATGTCGGCGCCGTCGAAGGTCTGGTTCGAGGCCACCGTGTTCGGCGCCATGGTGCCCGTGCCATGGCCGCTGTAGAACCACAGGTCACCGTCGGTGCGTACGCCGTAGAGATCGGCGATCCCGTCTCCGTTGAGGTCGCCGGGCTTGTCTGGCGTTCCAGGCCCGTTGGCGTAGAACCAGTAGCGGGTGGTGTCGGAGATGTTGCCGCCCTTGTCGACCGCCCGGATGCTGAGGGCGTGTCTGCCCACGCTGGGGGGCGTGAACTTGAGATCGGCTACGTGGCCGCCCAGGAAGCCGAACGAATGCTTGCGGACGGTCGGGTCCCAGTCGGTCCAGTACTCGAAGGCGGCCACGGGCTCGGTGTCCTTGTTCTGCACCTGGAACGTTCCCTCGGACCGGGCCATGCCGGTGGTCTCCGGCCAGCCGTCCCACCCGTCGGGGAACTGCTCCGAGGTCACGCTAGGCGGGAAGCTCGGCCTTGTGCCGTCGAACTTGAAGATGCAAACGGGGCTCCAGGCACTGGCGAGTTCGCCGTCCTCGGCGCGTGCGTGCCAGGAGAAGCTGCCGGTCCCGGTGATTCCTGCATCCGTGAGGAGTTCCTTCAGCTTCGTCTTGAGGATGGGGAGCCTTGCGCCCCTTCCGGAGGGGACTTGGACTACTTGGTTGACCTCGTTGGTGGGACCACCATGGCCGGTAGGCCACAGGACGAAGCGTGCGTTGACCATGCCGCTGTCGGGGTCGGAGAAGGTTCCATCGAGGGCGAGATCGGTGTTGCCGATTGTCCGGATTAGGGAGCCGTGGCCGATGAGGCAGGACTCGGTGCCCGTGTCCGGAGAGGTGTCAAGGTTGGTGGGAGCGTTGGGGTAGGTGTTGTACTCGGTGGACAGTGTCGCCGTTCCGGCGTCGAACTTCTTCCAGGAGTACACGTCGGCCTCGTCCGTGGCGCGGAGACCGAGCGTGACGTTGTTCCACTTCTTCGTCGCCGCTTCGGTGGCCGCCGAGGTGACGTCGAAGGCGAGGTTGCCGGCCGGACAGCCGGAACCCCAGCCGAGGGATTCGTCGGAGTGGCTCAGCTTCCTTGCCCACATGGTGGAGTTGTCCTGGCTCGTCCAGGTTGTGGACGACGAAATAGTCCCTGTGAGCCAGAGCTCGACCCTTCTATTCTCACAGGACCAGGACCAGGTGTTCTTGATTCTGAAGGTCGATGTCTTGATCTTCTTTCTGGTGTTCCAGAGGTTGTTGGAATCCATGCGGAAGAAGGAGCGGCCGAGGCCGTCGGTGATGTTCTCGTAGCCCACGCGCGCGAGATTGGTTCCGACGCTTCCATCCCCGTTGTGCCAGCCGGCGCCATTGAAGTAGGCCGTGTTCGGGGTCCGCTTGTAGGCGATGGCCCAGGCCTCTCGTGCCCCGCCGATCGCGAAGGTGGGGTCGATGTACACCGGGAAAGCGGTGTCGGCGCCGGTGAGCAGCGGCTGGTCCGGTGCCAGAGTCAGGGAACCCTTGCCAACGGAAAGGCCCATGTCGGCTTCCTTGGCACCGTGCCCGGGCTCGAACCTGTCGGCGGGCGGCGCCGGTGTCCCGCCCCCGGCGGCGGACGTTCGGGCAGCGCCGACCGCAGTGGAGCTGTCCCACATGCGGGGTGTCGGCGCGGTGAAGACCTCCTGGCCGGCTGGGTCGACCGCGGTCAGGTTGCCGTACGAGTCCGCAGAGACCTCCACGCCGTCCGCAGCCATGGAGAACTGAATGCTCTTGAGGGAAGGGTTCGCTGCGGCCTCGGGCGTCTTGACGACGAGGAGCTGGCTGAATCCGGCATTGCCCGCGCGCAGCATCAGGTCGACGCCGGGAAGCACTTCCGGGTACGTCGCGGTGTCGCCTTCGGTCTTCGGCTTCGGCAGGGGGGCCGGCCAGCTGAGTGACAGCTTCCGACCGTCGCGGATGATGCTGACGGCTGGCCCGGTGCCGCCGCCGGAGAACGAGAGCCCGGCCGTGGTGGACTTCGGGCTGATCCGCCCGTCCCCAGTCGGTGCGAGTGCCGTGTCGATAGGGACGAGCTTGTTGTCCTTCCGCGTCCATCGCGGCAGCACGTACTGCTCTTCGGTGTAAGTGCCCGACGGGTTGGCGAAGAGCTGGGACGTCTCGGTGCGGCGAGCCAGGACCTCGACGGGCTTGCCGGTCTCCTTGGCCTTCTTGCTCGCGGTCTCCTCCGGTGGCGGCGGCGGTGAGGCGGTCAGCGCGGGCGCCTCGGCCTCGGCCCCGGCTGCGGTGTGGGGTGCGAGTGCGGTGCCGAACAGGGCGGCTGCCGTGGCGGCCACGATGACGGCGGATCTTCCCGATCTCTTTCTGGTAGTCCGATTCCTCATGATTTCCCCTCCCAGGATTCGGTCGCCACGTAGACTAGATCGTTTTGCGCCTGGATCGCGGAGTCATGCTCGAACCGACCCCCGGTTGGCTTGATTTCCCCTCATGGGCTCGGTGATCGCGGTGGAATTTGCCCCGTTGGTCCGGCGTCGTCCATGCGGCGTGACCGACTATGCGTCAATGTTTTCCGCTCCTGCGGGTTGTGGATGATTCCGCTGTAACTTTCTGTCGGTTAGCGATGTGTATGTGATTCATGTGTTCCATAGGGGTGGGGAGAAGTACACGTGAGTTGGCGGGAAAAGAGCAGAAGTCCTATCGGCAGAAGACGGATCCGAGCAGTCGCCACACTGACCGCGGGTTTCCTGTGTGCAGGTCTGCTTGGGGGGCCGGTGACAGCGGCCGCCGCCGAATGGCTGCCGGGGAAGTCTCGGGAGATCGATCCCGTAAAGGTGGAGCCAATTGCTCCGCATAAGCAGAGTGCTCGCCAGAAGGCGTTGGCTGCGACGGCCTGGCGGACACCCAGCGTGACCTGGCCGGCGCAGGCATCGGCGGACCAGAGCCTCGCCAAGGCGTCCGTTGTGATCCCGAACGCGAAGGCGGGCGCTCAAGCCCCGCCTCTCGTCGATGAGAAGTTGTCGGGCGTGCGCGTGTGGAAGCAGAACGCGACGGCGACCGAGCGGACGCGCGTGAAGGTATTCGGCCGGGACGCAACGCTGCGGCTCGGTGTGGAAGGGGTCGCGCTCTCCGTGCAACCCCTCCAGAAGGCAACCGGTGTGGTGCGCATCGAGGTTGACTATGACGCGTACCGCAACGCTTACGGCGGCGACTGGGCCTCCCGCTTGCGCCTGCGGAAGCTGCCGGCCTGTGCGCTGACCACTCCCAAGGCCCGGGGCTGTGCCGCGGGCACGGAGCTGCCGACGGTCAACGATGTCGAGGCGGGGACGCTCACCGCACCAGTGGCGTTGTCCGCGGTTGCGGGCGAGGCCACCGTCCTGGTGGCCACCGCGGCGGCGTCCGGCTCGTCCGGCGACTTCAAGGCAACCTCGCTCGCCCCGTCCGCGTCCTGGTCAGCCGGCGGTTCCAACGGCGGCTTCTCCTGGAACTACGACATCGATGTCCCGGACGTCCCGGGCGATGTCAGCCCGCAGCTCAAGCTGGGGTATGGCTCGCAGGCCGTCGACGGCCGGACGGCTGCCACCAACAACCAGCCGGGCGGCATCGGCGACGGCTGGTCCATGGAGCCTGGCTACATCGAGCGCCAGTACGTCTCCTGCACAGACGACAAGGTGAACAGCAACAACACCACAGCCAAGGTCGGCGACCTGTGCTGGAAGAAGGACAATGCCGTCCTCAACCTCGGCGGCCAGACCAACCAGCTGATCTGGGACACCGCTGCAAGGACCTGGCACCTGGAGGCGGACGACGGCACCTCGATCGTCAAGCTCACCAGCTCCGCGGGCGACAACTACGGTGACAACAACGGCGACGACAACGGCGAGTACTGGAGGGTGACGACGCCGGACGGCACCCAGTACTACTTCGGCGCCAACCGGATGGACGGCTGGGTCACGGGCAAGACCGAGACCCGTTCCACCTGGACGGTCCCCGTCTACGGCAACCACGAGGGCGAGCCCTGCTACAACGCTGCGTTCAAGGACGCCTGGTGCCAGCAGGCCTGGCGCTGGAACCTGGACGCCGTGGTCGACCCGCACGGTGACGCCATGACGTACTACTGGGGCGAGGAGGCCAACCACTACGGCCGCAACGTGGACCCCAACACGGGCGCCTCCACCGCGACGGCGTACGACCGCAGCGGATACCTGAAGCGCATCGAGTACGGTCTGCGCTCCGCCGGCCTCTACAGCCAGCCGTCCGCGAAGGTCGAGTTCACCAATACCGAGCGCTGCCTCACCGGGTGTACGGTCTTCGACCAGACCAACGCGAAGAATTGGCCGGACGTTCCCTTCGACCAGTACTGCGCATCCGGGACCGAGTGCAAGGACCGCTACTCGCCGTCCTTCTGGACCCGGATGAAGCTGTCCGCCGTCGCCACCTACGTCTGGAGCGCCGGGGCCTACAAGCCGGTCGACAGCTGGGCCCTGGAGCACGACTTCCCGCTGACGGGCGACACCACCGGCTCCGCACCGCTCTGGCTCAAGTCGATCACCCGCAGCGGTCACACCGGCACCGGCACGCTCAAGCTGCCCTCGGTCACCTTCGACCGCGTGGCGATGCCCAACCGCGTCGAGGGCGCGACCACGGGCGGCGCCCCCGACCCGGTCGCGGCCATGTGGCGCTTCCGCGTCTCCGCTATCAACAGCGAGTCGGGCGGCACCATCGGCGTCGGCTACACGCCGCAGGACTGCTCGGCCACGAGCGTCCCGTCGCCGACCTCGAACAACCGGCGCTGCTACCCGGTCAAGTGGTCGCCGCCGGAAGCCCCGGCCGCGAACTATGAGCCTTACCTCGACTGGTTCCACGCCTACGCCGTCAACCTGGTCATCGAGAACGACAACACCGGCGGTTCCCCCGCCAAGCGGACCGAGTACAGCTACCTCGACGGCATGGCTTGGACCAAGGCCAAAGACGACGAGTTCACCAAGGCCGAGCACCTCACGTACAGCGACCGCAAGGGCTTCGGACGGGTCCAGGTCCGGACCGGCGCGTACCCCTTCGAGCGCACGCTCAAGGAGTACCGCTACTTCCGTGGCATCCCCGGCGCCTCGGTCACGGACAGCGAGCAGACCGCTGTCACGGACCACGAGGCCTTCGCGGGGATGACGCGTGAGGAAGCCACGTACAACGGTGAGAACGGCAGGCTGGAGTCGTCGACCAGCTTCACGCCGTGGGTCTCCGCCGCGACCGCGACGGAGACCCGGGCGGAGGGGCTCCCCGCCCGCCACGCCTACATCACCGGAGGGGCGGAGGAGAAGTCCCGCACCGCCGTCGGCCAGAACTGGCGCACCACCGAGACCCACCGCACGTTCGACGCGAACGGTCACGTCCTCACCGAGTCCAGGCTCGGCGACACGGCCAAGTCGGGCGACGAGGAGTGCACCACGACGACCTACGCCTCCGGCGCCCTCCTCGGGCTGCCCGCCGAGGTCAGGACCGTGGCCAAGCCCTGCGGCACCACGCCGAGCCTGCCCGCCGACCTGATCTCCGTCGACCGCCGCTACTACGACGGGGCCACCGCCCTCACCACCGCGCCGGTCAGGGGTGACGTCACCCGCATCGACGAGCAGGACGCGGCGGGCACCGGCTTCCTCACCACGGCGAAGCACACCTACGACCAGCACGGGCGCGAGCTCACCGAGACCGACGCGCTCGGGCAGACCACCACGACCGGATACACCCCGACCACGGGCATCCCCACGTCGATGACGGTGACCAACGCCCTCGGGCACGCCACAGTCACGACGTACGACCCCGTGCGTGGTGTCGTCATCGCGTCCGTCGACCCCAACGGCAAGCGCACGGATGCGGTCCACGACGGCCTCGGCCGTGTGCTCAAGGTGTGGCAGCCCGGCTGGGCAAAGGCCGACCATGCCACGCAGCCGTCCGCGGAGTACGAATACAAGATCTCCGCGACTCAGGCCAACGCGGTCACCACGAAGACCCTCAAGCAGGACGGCACCTACCGCACCACCTACGCCCTGTACGACGGTCTGCTGCGCGAGCGCCAGTCCCAGTCCTCGGCCGTCGGCACGCAACAGGCGCTCATGACGGAGACCCGTTACGACTCGCGGGGCTGGGTCTGGAAGAGCTTCGCGCCGTACTACGCCGACGTCGCCCCGTCGACGACGCTCTATACGGCGAAGGACGCCCACCAGGTCGACAACGTCACGGAGAACGTCTACGACGGCCTGGGCCGGGTCACCGACGCCCTGTCGCTCTTCCGTGGCGACGAGAAGTGGCGAACGACCACGGTCTACGACGGCGACCGGGTCACCGTGACTCCGCCGAAGGGCGGCACGGCCACCACCACCGTCAAGGACGTCCAGGGACGCACCACCGAACTCGTTCAGTACGCGGGTGCCGGGCTGACCCAGCCCCAGTCGACGACCTACACCTACGGGAAGTTCGACGAGCCCACCGCGATCACCGACGCGGCGGGCAACACCTGGACGTACACCTACGACAACCGCGGGCAGAAGACGCAGGTCGACGACCCCGACAAGGGCACGACCGTCCTCACGTACGACGCCAACGGACAGGTCGTCGCAGCCAAGGACGCCCGGAACATCCTGACGACCGTCTACGACAAGCTCGGCCGCAAGACCGAGGTCAAGAACGGCACCACGACGCTCTCCAAGTGGAGCTACGACACCCTCGCCAAGGGGCGGCTCACCAGCAGCACCCGGGTCGCCGGCGGCGCTGAGTACACGACGGCGATCGGCGGGTTCGACGACCGCTACCAGCCGACGTCCACCACCCTGACGGTTCCGACCGCGGCGGGCGGACTCGCCGGCACCTACACCTGGACCTACGGGTACAGCGCGCAGACCGGCGCGCTGCAGTGGACGCTCAACCCGGCGGTCGGAGACATCCCCTCCGAGCGTGTCGTCACCAACTACAACAGTGACGACCAGCCGTACCGCACCACCCGCGCGGGATCCGTACTCGTCGCCAACGTCCAGTACGACGTCTACGGCCGCCCGGTCGGCACCGAGTTCGGCGACGCCCTCGACAAGAAGGTCTTCCGGACCCAGGCGTACGACGAGCACACCGGGCGACTGCTGGAGCGGACGACCGACCGGTTCCTCGCCCCGAGGCGAGTCGACCGCTCCCTGTACGACTACGACCCGGCAGGCAACGTCACCGGGATCACCAGCACCACCGGCCAGGACGCCACCGCGTCAACCGACCGGCAGTGCTTCACCAACGACGCCCTCGGCCGGCTGACCGAGGCGTGGACGGCGGCGACCGCCGACTGTGCGACGGCGCCGTCCGCGACCAGCGTCGGCGGCCCGGACGCCTACTGGCTCACCTACGGCTACGACAAGCTGGGCAACCGCACCGAGCAGAGTGACAGGCTCGGCGGGGTCACGACCACGTACACGCACCCGGCGGCCCAGGCCGACCGGCCGCACGCCGTCCAGCAGGCCACTGTCACCGGCGGTCCTGACAACGGCCGGGTCAGCACCTTCCAGTACGACGCCACCGGCAACACCACCAACCGGACCATCGGCACCAAGGTGCAGGACCTGGCCTGGGACGCCGAAGGCCACCTCGCCACCCTCACCGAGGCCGGCAAGACCACCAGCTACGTCTACGACGCGGACGGCGGCAGGCTCATCGCCAAGAACGCGGACGGCAGCAGCGTGTTGACGCTGCCCAGCGGCGACGAGCTGAAGGTCGCTGCGAGCGGCACCAAGACCGCCACCCGCTACTACAGCCACGGCGGTGAGACCATCGCGGTCCGTATTGGCGCGACCGTCTCCTACCTGATCGGCGACCACCAGGGCACGGCGATGACCGCCATCGACGCCGGCACGCTGGCCGTCACCCACCGCAAGCAGCTCCCCTTCGGCGAGCTGCGCACGGCCCAGTCGGGCGCCTTCGGCACCCGGGGCTTCGTCGGCGGCACGAACGACCCGACGGGCCTGACGCACCTGGGAGCCCGCGAGTACGACCCGTCCACGGGCCGCTTCCTCTCGGTCGACCCGGTCATCGACTTCGACGACCCGGCCCAGATGAACGCCTACGCCTACGCCCACAACAACCCGCTCACGAAGTCGGACCCCGACGGCCTGCGCCCCATCGGCCCGACCGACAGCCCCATCAGCGACTCGTTCTGGGCCAACGACCGAGGTATGAGCGCCGGCTACACCTACAAGAGTGGCAAGTGGGTCTGGTCCCAGACGCCGAGGAAGGACGCCGAATCCCAGCGCCGGTACAAGGCATACCGCGCGAACCCGTCGCACTACATGATCGACGACAGCCATGCGCGCGCCCGCGCGGCCGAGTCTAAGGCACAGATCAAAAAGGCCGCGGACGAGGCAAAAGCCAAGGCCGACGCCGAACGCCGCAAGAAGGAAAGTGTTTGGGGCAGTATTACTAGTGGCCTTGGTAAGGCTTGGGACAACACTGGAGGCAGGGCGGTCTCCTTTGTTTCGGATCACTGGCGGGGAATCGCGCAAATCGGCATAACGGCCGCAGCGGTTCTCGGAGGGGCTTTGTGCATCGCAGCGACTGTAGGTGTTTGTGGTGGGATCATCGCAGGCTATGCGATTGCCGCTGGTATCGGGGCTGCGGGCGGCGCGGCTAGCTATGCCATTGGCGGTGGCGAGCACACTGCGAAGGGGTACGCGCAAGCCTCTGCTGTGGGCGCGGCTAACAATCTCGGTGGCGTTTTCGCTGGCAAGGTCGCTATACGGGTTCATTCGGCCATGCACTACCGCAGCACCTTTTCCGGGATGCTGAAGATCGTATTCACTAAGAAGAAGTACTGGAGGCCGGGAAAGTGATGTGTGATGGGTAGGGATGTGTCATTGAGGGTCAGAGACGTACTCCGACTCCTGACGCGTAGAGGGTCCTTCTACGTTCTGCTGGCGTGCTACGTCGTGCTGGCCGTTCTCGCGAGCCCGCTGGTAGAAAGAAGCCGCTTCTTTCTTGTGATCTTGGCGGTTCTCATCGGAGGTTCGTTTACCTTCTACTTGGGCTCTGTACTCAGACGTGCGGTCGAAGGCGGAGCTCGGTTCGAAGCGAACGAGTAGCCGCATGCGAGATCGTGGCGGCAGGGGGTCTTTCACTGAAGCCAGTGGGCTACCCTCTGCCGCTTGCGACACATGTCTACCAGTTGACCGCTACTCCCTGTGCTCCGAATTCGTGGTCGGTCGTGAGCTCGTCGTTTACTGAGGTTGAACTCGTGATGTCGCTGGGTTGCTCAGGTGGGTCTGACCTCGATTCGTCAGCGGGGTTGGGTCGCTGATCGGTGTGACGGTTCGCCCGTAAATGCAGATCAAAAAGGCTGCGGACGAGGCAAAAGTCAAGGCCGACGCCGAACGCCGAAAGAAAGGCGGCATCTTCGGCAACATTATGAAGGGTGGCCCGGGGGTGAGATTCCCCCGGGCCACCCGACCCCACCAGACGGAAGCCCCTGAAGGCCATCGACCTACGGGGCTTCCGCGTTGTCACGAGGGCAGGCCTCCGGGCTGCCTCAGTGGCTGGATGCGGGGGTCGGGGCGGCTGGCGGTTACGACAAGCTCGGCCGCAAGACCGAGGTGAAACGGCTCCGGCACGCTGGCCAAGTGGCCTTACGACACTCTCGCCAAGGGACAGCTGACCAGCAGCCCCCGCTACGCAAACGGCGCCGAGTACACCACAGCCGTCGGCGGCTACAACGCCGCCGCAGGCGGACTGGCCGGCAGCCACACCTGGACCTGCCCTCCAGGGATGCTCTTACCTCCTGTTCGGATGAGTGCCGCAGAGCCCCAGCCGGAATAGGAAGTTCACTCGGAGCTTGTCAGCCGAGCGAGTCTGGGCGCAGGGCATGGTGCCCGTCGTCCCAGTCCTCTGGGCCATCCACGACATCGAGGTCGTCGTAGGCGGGTGAGGGTAGGCGTGCCCCTCGGCTTACGGCGATGCGGTGGACGTTACCGAGGGCCTCGGTCAGCTGGACGGTCAGGAGGTGGAGTTCGCCGGAGGTCCACTGGAGGCCGGCCAGGATACGCCGTGCGTCCTGGAGGAGGTCGCCGGCCATGCCGAGTTGGGTCGCCTCCATGTTGTCGGCGAGGCGGGAGAGGTATCCGGATCCGTCGCCTGCGAGGTAGCAGGGCTTTCCTTCCGGCCCTGTCCAGGGCAGCAGGCGCGCGCGATCGGTGGGAATCATTACGCGGTCACCTCCATGCCCTCGATCACCCGGGGGTCGATGTCGATGCCGTGCACCGCCAGCCAAAGGGTGCGGCGGCGGGCCCTTTCCCGCTGTGCCTCTCGCTGTTCGTGCGCGATCAGGTACGGGCGGACCAGCCGGGTCTCCTCACCCCGCAGTGGCCGCGTGGCGCGTGTGTTGATGGTGGGGGCGGTGGGCGCGTGGTGGGCCCGTCCTCGATGACAGCCCCGGCCGGGCCGTACAAGCCGCAGCAGCGGCTCGAAGATGTGGGCGATACAGTGCGGCATGTCGACGCTCCTACGAGGCGTTGGCCATGCCCCCGGGCCGTTGACGCGGTCGCGGGGGTCTTCTTAACCCTTGCATCGTGGCGACGTCGAAGGCCGGAACTATCAGGGGTTGCTGATAGCCCAGGCCCCCGCTTGACGTTGCGTCACCCTCGGAGCCACGAGCCGAAGCTTGTGAAGCTCTCCGGCATCCGGCGCCTTGCCGATTCCAGTCCTGCGTACGTCTCGCGCGCCGTGGGGTGGTAGCGCGTCTGCTGCGGCGCCAGCTTCCGGGCGGCGAGCAGGCTCTTGAATGCCGCGTCCGTGCGGCCCGTCCACATCTGGGCCCGCGCCACTTCTGCGTGGTGGTGTGCGAGCCGGGACGCAGGCCAGCCGTCAGGGATCACGGTGTCCTCCGCTGTCTGGACGGCCTCCGCGTACAGGTCGAGTTCGGCCAGGACGCTCACTCGGTGTACGCCGACGTTCGTCGGCCCGAACGAGAGCCAGTGGACCCTCTCGGCGGGCCCGGTCCGAGCCGCCAGGCGGTGTGCCTCGGAGAGGTGAGCCTCTGCGGCGTCGCGGTCCTTCTCCCGGCCTGCGAGCACGGCGGCACCCAGGTGCATCTGCCCGGTGACGACATCGAGAACGCGACCCGCCTCCGCCTGCGCCAGTGTGTCTATGCCCAGCCTGACGAGGCGCTTGCCCGTGCGGTAGTCGCTGGCCCGCAGATAGGCCAGCGCCCGCAGGTACTGCCGCATACCGCCCAGCACCGGGTCGGAAGCGCGCTGTGCGGCCCAGTCCATCCGGTCCAGGGCCACCGTGCACAGGTCGGGGTACCCGAGCTTCGTCGTCACGTCGTAGGCCGTGCGGTATGTGCTGGCCAGCAGCCGCCAATGCCGGTCGTTGGGCGTGGTGTGCGCGGTTGTCGTGGCTTCGTGGATCAGCCCGGGTAGGTCAGCGGCCACCTGCCTGATGTTCGTCGCGCGCACCATCGCGCAGAGCTTCTCGGCGTGCGCCTCCAACTCTTCCACTGGGCGCGGAATCACGTCCGGGTCAGGGCCGAGGTCGTAGATGTTCAACGCCTCGCGAATTGGGTTGATCAGTCCGTCCAACTGGTCCTGGCGCAGCTCCGCCAGGTAGGGCTGTCCGGTCAGCTCGGTCACCGGAACGGAGAGCGCGCGTGCCAGTGCTCCGATCACAGACGGGCTTGCCGGCAGGGCGCCCTGCTCCACCTTTGTCAGTGTGCTGTACGAGACATGTGAGAGATCGGCGAGCTCTCGTTGCGTCAGTCGGCGAACCTTGCGCATATGCGCGATGCGTGCGCCCGTGTGCTCGGCAGTGTGCGGGGGCATACTCGTCTCCGTTCCGCGTCGACACCAGAACCGTACCCCTGCCCAGTTACGGGGGCGCTCACTACAGCCTGCTGAGGGAGGCCGCCCCGAAGAGGACGTCGCGGATTGCCTCGCGGTCGCCGTCCTGGCCCGCCGCAGCCTCCCTTCGGTGGGACGTGTCCCGCGACGAGCAGAAGGCCCCGCTCCTCGGAAGAGGAGCGGGGCCCGTTCGTCTGTTCGTCAGGCGCCGAGGGCGTCGATCAGAACATGAAGCGGTACGTGTTCCAGCCGCCGGAGCCGATCAGGGCACGGGACTTGAACGGGACGGCGGCGTTGCCGGTGCCCGAGTAGCGGTACAGCTTGCCGGACGTGTCACGCGCGATCAGGTCGCTGTAACCGTCCAGGTCCAGGTCGCCCACACCCACGAGGGAGTTGTAGATGCCCCAGCCGCCACCGATCTTGGTGCGGCCGGAGAACGGGGCCTTGTAGTCGCCCGTGCCCTTGTAGAGCCACAGCAC
The DNA here is from genome assembly GCF_055563935.1 of Streptomyces sp. NPDC029169. Classification (NCBI taxonomy): domain Bacteria; kingdom Bacillati; phylum Actinomycetota; class Actinomycetes; order Kitasatosporales; family Streptomycetaceae; genus Streptomyces; species Streptomyces sp. NPDC029169. The sequence continues at coordinate 129,471 of NZ_JBVHXA010000022.1, read as the reverse complement.
GCCGGAGCCGTCGCGCGCGACGATGTCCGCCTTGCCGTCACCGCTGAGGTCGCCGACACCCGCGATCTGGTTGTAGATGTTCCAGCCGGCGCCGACCTTGATACGGCCGGCCAGCTTGCCGTTGCCGTAGCCGAGGTAGATCCACAGCGTGCCGGCCGAGTCGCGAGCGATCAGGTCGGCTGCGGCCGCGCCACCGAGGCTGCCCGGCGACAGGACCTTGTTGTAGATGTTCCAGCCGCCACCGACGGTGATGGCATCGCTGCCCTCGCCGTCCGCGTAGCCCAGGTAGCCGGCTACGTCCCACACCCAGATGTCGTCGGCGACACCGTCGCCGTCGTTGTCGGCCTGCTGGGCGTTCTTGACGCCGTCCCAGCCATCGGTCTGGAACTCGCGCGCCTCGTAACCACCCGAGCTGTTCGGCGCGTAGTAGTAGAGGTTGGAGCCGGAGACGGCGCCCAGCCAGCGGTACTCCGCCTCGGCCGTCGTGGAGGCGATGCTCGCCTTGGGCGCGGGCGCAGGCTTGACCGCGGCGGCGGCCTTCTCCGCGGGCTGCGGGGCGTCGGCCGCGACGGCCGACGTGGTCGTGGCGACCAGGGCCGCGGTTATCGCCGCGACCGTGACACGGGACAGGATGCCCGTGGTGTTCAGGCCAGAAGAATTGGCCACGTAAGACTCCAGTCTCTGGTGGAAACGGGTCCGCCGCGCCCGGTCGAGGGCGCGGCGGGACCACTCATGCCCTTGGATCCTCGCACAGAATCTTCACGGCACAATTGGTTTGTGACAGAACTGTTTCGGTGAAAAGCTCATGTTTGTCTCGTGTCAACGGAGAAGCTCCAGTTCCGCCAACTGCGCCTCCTTGTCGAGGACCAGACGGTAGGTCGTGTACGAGCCCGGTGCCGCGACCGTGAACGCCCGGGTCTGGCGGTCCCAACCGAAGGTCTCCCCGGCCCTTTTGTCCACGTCCGTCCAGGTCTGACCGTCCGTCGAGCCCTGCAACACCCACGCATCAGGCGCCGATTCCGCCGCCGCCGACGTCAGCGTGTACTGCACCACCCGCGTCCTCTCCGCGACCGGCAGCTTGACGGAGGTCAAGGCCGCCGACGTGGCCGAGGTGTTGTCCACGAGCGCGCCCGTGCCCGTCGTCGCGTCCGTGCGCGGGGACGGCGCCTTGCCGTACGGGGTGATCGAGACCGGGCCCGCCTGCGTGCCCGTGCCCCAGGACGAGGGCCTCGGGCCCATGTCGAACTTCAGGGTGCCGCCCCTGGCCAGCAGGTCGTGCGGCAGTGCGGTGGAGTTCCAGTGGACGCCGTTGACCTTCACGCCCTGGACGTACAGGTTCCGTGGGCTGTTCCTGGGGGTCTCGACCACCAGCGTGCGGCCGCCCTCCATCCGTACCGTCGCCTTGGTGAAGAGCGGCGAGCCGATCGCGTACTCCCCGCTGCCCATCACCAGCGGATAGAAGCCCAGCGCGGAGAAGAGATACCAGGCGGACTGCTCGCCGTTGTCCTCGTCGCCGTGGTAGCCCTGCCCGATCTCGCTGCCGGTGTAGAGCCTGGAGAGCACCTCGCGGACCTTCTCCTGCGTCTTCCAGGGCTGCCCCGCCGCGTTGTACATGTACGGAACGTGGTGCGCGACCTGGTTGGAGTGGCCGTACATGCCCATCCGGACGTCGCGGGCCTCGGTCATCTCGTGGATGACGCTGCCGTACGAGCCGACGAACTCCGGGCTCGCCGTTTCCGGTGTCGAGAAGTACGTGTCCAGCTTCTTGGCGAGACCGCCGCGCCCGCCGTACAGCTGCGACAGGCCGCGCGAGTCCTGCGGGGCGGTGAAGGCGTAGCCCCAGCCGTTGGTCTCGGTGTAGTCGTGACCCCAGATCCTCGGGTCGTACCGCTCCGAGGGCACCCGCCAGTCGCCCTTGAGGTCACGGCCCTGGAAGAAGCCGGCCTCGGCGTCGAAGAGGGAGACGTAGCTCTGCGCGCGGGAGAGGAAGTACGCCGCCTCCTCCCGGTAGCGCTTCTTGCCGGTCTTCTTGTGCAGCGCCTGCGCCATCTTCGCGATGCCGTAGTCGTTGAGGTACCCCTCCAGGGACCAGGAGAGGCCCTCGTGGGTCTCCGTCGACGCGTAGCCGAGGAAGGGACTCGTCTCCATGCCCTTCCGGCCCACGCCCCGGCTCGGCGGCACGACCGTGGCGTTCTTCAGCGCCGCCTCGTACGCCGCCTCCGCGTCGAAGTCCACGCCCTTGACGTACGCGTCGGCGAACGCCACGTCCGAGGAGGTGCCGGTCATCAGGTCGGCGTAGCCGGGGGAGGACCAGCGGGAGATCCAGCCGCCGTCCTTGTACTGCTGCACGAAGCCGTCGACCAGCTCACCGGCCTTCTTCGGGGTGAGGAAGGAGTAGGCCGGCCACGTCGTGCGATAGGTGTCCCAGAAGCCGTTGTTGACGTACACCTTCCCGTCCACGACCTTCGCCCCGGTATGGGTGGGGGTGTCCGGGCCCGTCATCGGGGAGAAGGGGCTCGCGTACTTGTACGTCGTACCCACCTTCTCGAAGCCCGAGTTCGGGTACAGGTAGAGGCGGTACAGGCTGGAGTACAGCGTCACCAGCTGGTCGTGGGTCGCGCCCTCGACCTCGACCCGGCCCAGGATCTCGTCCCAGGCGTCCTGCGCCCGCTCCTTCACCTGGTCGAAGCCGGTGCCGGCCGGGAGCTCGTCCGCGAGGTTCGCCTTCGCCTGGTCGACGGAGATCAGCGAGGTCGCGATGCGCAGGGTGACCGTGCGGTCGGCGCCCGCGTCGAAACGGAGCAGCCCCTTGACGCCCTCGGCCGCGGAGGCGGTGACCGGCGCGTCGAAGACGCCGTACACGAACATCCGGGTGGCGCCCGTCGACAGACCGCTCTTGACGTCCGAGAAGCCGGTGAAGGAGCTGTTCGCCGCGTCGAGGGTCAGGCCGCCCTCCGCCGTGACGTTGTCGAGGACGACGCTCGCGTCCTGACCCGGATAGGTGAAGCGCATCAGCGCCGCGTGGTCCGTCGGGGTTATCTCGGCCTTCAGGCCGTTCTCGAAGGTGACGCCGTAGTAGTGCGGGCGGGCCGTCTCCTTCTCGTGGCGGAAGGCGAGCGCCCGCTGGACCCGGTCCGTCGGCGGAGTGCCGGCCGCCGCCGACGGCATCACCTGGAAGGTCTGCCGGTCGCCCATCCAGGGACTCGGCTCATGGCTCGCGGCGAAGGCCTGCACCGTAGGCAGGTTGTCCGCGTTGTTGCCGCGCGCGTACTCGTACAGCCAGCTCTTGGAGGCGGAGTTGGTCACCGGCGTCCAGAAGTTGAAGCCGTGTGGGACGGCGGTCGCCGGGAAGGTGTTGCCGCGCGAGAAGGAGCCGCTGGAGTTCGTGCCCCGGGTGGTCGAGGCGTAGTCGGAGAGCCGGTCGAGGCGCTTCTCCGGCGCCTTCGCCCTGAGCGCGATGTCGTCGATCCAGCCCTGGAACTTCGCCGGACCCTTGGGGGAGTCGTACGCCAGCAGGATCCGGTCCACGGTCTTGCCGGCCGCGACCGTGCCGATCCGCGAGGACACCTGGTTCCACTGGTTGACGTAGAGCCGCCTGGCCGCGCCCTGGCCCTGCGGGGACAGCAGCCCGCCGTGGGAGTCGGTGGCGCGCAGGTCACTCAGATAGGTGCCGTCGGTGAAGGCCAGGTCCACCGACACGTTCGTGGCGGGGTAGGTGAGGTCCGTCTCGGGGAGGGACGGGAAGATCCGGTACGACAGCTCGGTGTCGCGGGCGATCCGGGTGTCCACGTCGAAGATCCTGTTGTACGAGTACGCCCGGCCGTCCGGCTTGTGCGTACCGGCGTAGCGCAGCGCCCGCTTTCCGGTGAAGCCGGCGTTCGCCTTGGCGGTCGGCGAACCGCCGGGGCCCCGGTCGACATGGCTGCGCATGTCCTCGGGCACGGGGGCGGAGGTGTCCCCGTTCGAGAACTGAACGTCCGCCAGCTGGGTGAGACCCGCGCCGGCGTTCTTCGTGATCTCGAGTCGGTAGTGCGCGTACGCCGTGCCGCCCGCGAAGTCGTACGTCTTCGTCTCGAAGCGCTTGGTGAAGCTCTGGGCCTCCCGCGTGTCGAGGACCTTCCACTCCTTGCCGTCCGCCGAGCCCTTGAGCGTCCAGTCACGCGGGTCGCGCTCGGCCGCGTCGTTCGCCGACGTCATGGCGTAGGTGACCACCTTGACCGGCTCGTCGAGGTCGAACTCGATCCAGGCGGTCGGCTCGAAAACCAGCCATTTCGTGCCGGGCTGGAGGTCGACCAGATTCTCCTTGGTCTCTCCGGCGCTCGCGTGCTCCCCGCTGGCCCGCAGCGTGGCGACCTTGTCGGTGACATTGCCCGGTATTCCACTGGCGAAGCCGCCGTCGACCCCCGACGCCCGCTTGGCGCCGTCCACTCCGACATCCACCGCGTTACGCCAGGTGGGCGGAGTTTCGTCCGGTTCGAAGGAGGTGGAGAACTCCTGGGCGGATGTGTCTGTTTGGCCCGGAAGTGCCTGTGCCACCGAGGGCGCGGAGGTCAGTACCAATGCCGTCGACGCGACCAGCGCGGCGGTTCTGAAGCGGGGGTTCCGGGACCGTGATCGGGTGCGAATTCTGTGCTCCATGCCGTGTCGCCGCTCCTGCCACTGGATTTGGACAACGTTGTCAAGCGAATGGCGCAGGCTCCAGTAGGGGGTCAAGTGTCAGAGGGTGTCAAGGGTGTTGACGGCAAGTCGAGGGATGAATCGGCACAGATACGCCGTCATAATCCGCGAGGTCTCAACTAGGGAAAGACTGCCCCGCAAACCTGCTTTCGATCTTGCTCCGAAGAAGGGAAGTGGACTATACCTGTCGGCGTCCGGACCGTCGTACCACTGACCCCGACGGCACGACGCCTGTACGTGTACGACCCAAGCTGCATTCGAATGCGGTGGCGGGGCCCTTCGCCTGTGGCGAGCAGATAACGGGCGACCGGTACACCGCCTGAGTCCTGAATGAAGGCGAGGACTTGAGCATGGGATCCACCTCCGCGCACGACACCTCCGCGCACGACACCTCCGCGCACAACGACGAGGGCCTCGGCCGCCGCGATCTGATCAAGCGCTCCGCCGCTCTCGGTCTGATCACGGTGCCGACGATGGGCTTCCTTTCCGCCTGTGCCACCGGTGGCGGTGGCGGCGAGAAGAGCCCCAAGGCCGCCGGCGGCGAGAAGACCGCGAAGAACCCGCTCGGCGTGAAGCAGGGCGCACCGCTGGAGGCGTTCATCTTCAAGGGCGGCCTGGGCGACCAGTACGCCAAGGACGCGGAGGCCGACTACAAGGCCACCTACGGTGCCGAGGTCAAGCACACCGGCACCCAGCAGGTCGGCCCCAAGCTGACCCCGCGCTTCGCGGGCGGCAACCCGCCGGACGTCATCGACAACTCCGGCGCCGACCACCTGGACATGAACAAGCTCTCCACCCAGGGCCAGCTCCAGGACCTGAACGAGCTCCTCGACGCCGCCTCCATGGACGACCCGGCGAAGAAGATCCGGGACACCATCCACCCGAGCACGATCGAGAAGGGCAAGCACGGCGACAAGTTCGACGTGCTCTACTACGCCTTCACGATCTACGGCACCTGGTACTCGCAGAAGCTGCTCGAGTCCAAGGGCTGGGCGTACCCCAAGACCCTCGACGAGATGGTCACGCTCTGCGGCGAGATCAAGAAGGCCGGTATCGCCCCCTGGACGTACGCCGGCAAGTACCCGTACTACGTCCACTTCAACCTCTTCGCCCAGATCGCCAAGATCGGAGGCATGGAGAAGTGGATCTCGATCGACAACCTCGAGCCCAACGCCTGGACCAGCAACGACGCGGTCAAGGAGGTCGTCGAGCACTACGAGGAGCTGGCAGCCAAGAAGTACTTCCTCGAGGGCAGCCAGGGCCTGACCCACATCCAGTCGCAGACCGCCTGGAACAAGGGCAAGGCCGTCTTCATCCCGAACGGCTCCTGGGTCGAGAACGAGGCCGCCCCGACCACCCCGGCCGACTTCGGCATGGCGGTCGGCGCCCTCTTCGACGGCACCGGCGACAAGATGCCGCACGGCACCCTGCGCGCCGAGCCGAGCGAGCCGTACCTGGTCTCGGCCAAGGGCCAGAACCCGGCCGGCGGCATGGAGCTGCTGCGCATCATGCTCTCCAAGAAGCACGCGCAGAACTTCGCGACCAAGGTGAAGTCCCTGACCTGCGTCATGGACGCCACCGAGGGCATGACGCTCTCGCCCGGTCTCGCCTCCGCCAGCAAGGTCTTCAAGGAGGCCGGCACCAACCTGATCAGCCTTCAGCTGCAGGAGTGGTACCCGGCGCTGACGGACGAGAAGATCGGTGGTCTGACCGGTCAGCTGCTCACGGGTGAGCTGAAAGCTGCCGACTGGATCAAGAAGACCCAGGAGGAGTGCGACAAGGTGGCCAAGGACAGCTCCGTGGCCAAGTTCAAGCGCACCGCCTGACCAGCTGGTTCCGCAGCACCCGCACCATAAAGAGGGGAAGGGCCGGGGAGCACCATGCAACACGGCAAATACCGATTCATCGTGGGCTTCCTGGCCCTGCCTCTGATCATTTACGCACTCTTCGTGATCTCGCCGTTCGTCCAGGCGTTCCAGATCTCCATGACCGACTGGTCCGGGCTCGTGGGCACGGCGCAGTTCGTCGGCCTGGACAACTTCCAGAAACTCTGGGACAGCGACGACTTCTGGAACGCGCTCCGCCACAACATCTACATGCTGGCGCTGGTCCCGGTCGTCACCCTCGGCCTCGGGCTCTTCTTCGCCTTCATGCTCAATGTCGGCGGCCGGCGCAGGAAGAACGAAGTCGTCACCGGTGTGGCCGGTTCCAAGCTGTACAAGTTCGTCTTCTTCTTCCCGCAGGTCATCTCCATCACGATCATCGCGGTCATCTGGTTCAACATCTACAACCCGGACCCGAACGACGGCATGCTCAACTCGCTGCTCGGCGCGGTGGGCCTGGAGGGCCTGCAGAACTCCTGGCTGGGCGAGAAGAGCCTCGCGCTCTGGTGCATCAGCGCGGTCATGGTCTGGGGCCACGTCGGCTTCTACGTCGTGCTCTTCTCCGCGGCGATGGCCTCCATCCCACGGGACATCTACGAAGCGGCCCTGCTCGACGGCGCCAACCGCTTCCACACCTTCTTCAAGATCACCCTGCCGCTGCTGTGGGACACGGTCCAGACCGGCTGGGTGTACATGGGCATCATCGCGCTCGACGCCTTCGCCCTGGTCCAGATCATGTCGGTGAACATGGGCGGACCGGACGGCGCCACGGACGTCATGCCGCTGAGGCTCTATCTGACGGCCTTCCGTGACAGCCAGTTCGGCTACGCCTCCGCCATGGGCATCGCGATGCTCATTGTCACGATGACCTTCGCAGTGCTCACGATGCGCTTCGCGCGCCGTGAGCGGATCGAGTACTAGGGGTACGGCGGATGACGACCGAAGAGATCGAGACGACCGACGAGGTCGAGAAGGTGGCGGGCGAGCCCGCCACCCCCACCGCGAAGCTCGGGCCGACGACCGGCCGCTCCTCCGAGGGTGGCGGCGTCCTCAACGTCTTCTCCCACGGCATCCTGATCGTCTGGGCGCTGATGGTCGGCGTCCCGCTGCTGTGGGTGCTGTGGAGCGCCTTCAAGGACAGCAACGGCATCCTGACCGACCCGTGGGGCCTGCCGACCGTCCTGCACTGGGAGAACTGGTCCAACGCGTGGAACGACGCGAACATGGGCCAGTACTTCATCAACACCGTGATCGTGGTCGGCGGTTCGGTGATCGGCACGATGGTGCTCGGCTCCATGGCCGCGTACGTCCTGGCCCGCTTCACCTTCCCGGGGAACAGGTTCATCTACTACCTGTTCGTCGCCGGCATGTCCTTCCCCGTCTTCATGCTGGTGATCCCGCTCTTCTTCGTGCTGCGGGACTTCCCGGGCAGCTCGCTCCTCGCGACGTACCACGGTCTGATCCTGGTCTACATCGCCTACTCGCTGCCGTTCACCGTCTTCTTCATGACGGCGTTCTTCCGCACCCTGCCGACCTCGGTGGCGGAGGCGGCGATGATCGACGGCGCCTCGCACACCCGGACGTTCTTCCAGGTGATGCTGCCGATGGCCAAGCCCGGCCTGATCAGCATCGGCATCTTCAACTTCCTGGGCCAGTGGAACCAGTACCTGCTGCCGATGGTGCTCAACCAGCAGGAGGACAAGTACGTCCTGACCCAGGGCCTGGCGATGATCGCGCTCCAGCAGGGGTACGAGAACGACTGGGGCGCGCTCATGGCGGGCATGATGATCGCAATGCTGCCCGTCCTGGTCGTGTACACGATCTTCCAGCGCCAGGTCCAGTCCGGCCTGACGGCGGGAGCGCTCAAGTAGCCCGTCCGCGGCCGGTCCGAAGGGCCGCCGGGCGAAGGCTCCGACGGCCCTGCTCCCCGCCTACTTCGCGGACCAGTGCCCGAGGTTGTTCTCACCCGCGTCGGCGGCGCGCCGGAGGGCGTCCGAGCGGCCCACGACGCCGTGCGGCAGGTACGCGGAGCGGACGTCAAGGTCCCAGCCGTGCACCTGGACGGCGAGCGCCGCCAGGGTGAGGGCGTCGAGCGGCAGCAGCGTGCGCGGGGCCGGGTCCGTGCCCACGCTCTCGCGGTGGACGACGAGCCGGGCCGCCAGGGCCTGCTCGAAGGCGCGCCGGTCGTCGTCGAGCAGGACGCGCAGCAGTCGCTGATCCGGTGTCAGCGCCGCGGCCGCGTCCAGCCGCTCGACGGCCTCGGCGCGCTCCTGCGGGTCCGGCTTGCGCAGCGGCACGGTCGGCCAGTCGCGGGGCAGGTGCCCGCCTGCCTCGGTCAGGTAGGGACAGAGCGCCTCCATCGCGGCCAGGTCGGCCGGCTCCGACGTCGGGGTCAGCTTCGAGTACGGGACTCCGTCGCGGATCGCGGGGGCGAAGTCGCCGCGCAGGAGCAGTCCCGTGACCCGCTGCCAGTCCCACACGAGTCCGCTGACCACGACGGCTGCGAACGTGTCCAGCCACGTACGGGCCGTGGGAGCCTCGTCGACGACGTCCTGGAACGCCATCTCCTCGCTGGTCAGCTCCTGGCGGACGAGCGGGAACGTGATCTCCTGATCGCCGTTGGGGTAGCAGCCGAGGCTGATCACGCCGAACGAGCACTCCGCAGCCGTCAGCAGCGCGAGGCGCGAGCCTTCGTCGAGCCCGGGCTCCGTCAGCGAGCGAGCGGCGACGTGATCGAGCAGCTCGTCGCCCATCTCCCGCAGCCGGTCGAGGCGGAAGCTGCCGTAACGCATGCTGTGCCACCGCCCGAAGGTCCGCCCGTGGATGTCGTCGAGCGCCTGGGCTATGCGCCCCTCGCTCACATCGTGATGCGCCACTTCCTGCACGAGTGCCGTCCTTCCAAGATCGATTCGCCGGAAGCGGACGCTATCAGCGGCCTCGGACACCCTTAGTCGTACGTCCGGCTACGCGTACGTCCGGCCCCGCGCGCGACGGTGCGTGGCGCCACGCGGCCGAGGCGTCACACGGAGTGATCGGTGAAGCGTATGAAGAAGCCGCAGGCGCAGGTGGGCACGGAGAGGTGCCCCCGTAGGTACGGTGAAAAGGAGACCGGAGCCGGTATCGCCGCGGGGCTCATCCGAGCCTCCGCTTGCTCAAGGTCTTGACGGGGGACAAGCCGAAAGGCTCATCTTAGAGTTCACAAGTTGGAGCAAGCTGGGGTCTCACAGGCGCGGCCCCGGCCCGGGGGCGGTGATCACACCGTCCGTCGCAGGCGGGAGTGGATGAGTCGATGGAGACTCCGGGGTCGCAGACATCTCTGCACAAGGCCAATCTCGAACGGGTCGTCCGTGCGGTACGCATGGCGGGCTCGCTCACCCAGGCGGAGATCGCCCGGGCGACCGGCCTGTCCGCCGCCACGGTCTCCAACATTGTGCGGGAGCTGAAGGACGGCGGAACCGTCGAGGTCACCCCCACCTCCGCGGGCGGCCGCCGGGCCCGCAGCGTCTCGCTCTCCGGCGACGCCGGCATCGTCATCGGCGTCGACTTCGGCCACACCCATCTGCGCATCGCCGTGGGCAACCTCGCCCACCAGGTGCTCGCCGAGGAGTCCGAGCCACTGGACGTCGACGCCTCCTCCGCCGAGGGCTTCGACCGGGCGGAACGCCTGGTCATGCGGCTGATCGAGGCCACCGGCATCGGCCGCGACAAGGTCGTCGGCGTCGGCCTCGGCGTACCCGGACCGATCGACGTCTCCTCCGGCACCCTCGGTTCCACGTCGATCCTGCCGGGCTGGAGCGGCATCAACCCGGCCGACGAGCTCTCGGGGCGCCTCGGCGTGCCCGTGTACGTCGACAACGACGCCAACCTGGGCGCGCTCGGTGAGCTCGTCTGGGGCAGCGGCCGCGGGGTCAGGGACCTGGCCTACATCAAGGTGGCCAGCGGCGTCGGAGCGGGACTCGTCATCGACGGGCGGGTCTACCGGGGGCCCGGCGGCACGGCGGGCGAGATCGGGCACATCACCCTCGACGAGTCGGGCCCGGTCTGCCGCTGCGGCAACCGCGGCTGCCTGGAGACCTTCGCGGCCGCGCGCTACGTCCTGCCGCTGCTCCAGCCGGGCCACGGCCCCGATCTGACCATGGAACGGGTCGTCCAGCTGGCCCGCGAGGGCGACCCCGGCTGCCGCCGGGTGATCGCCGACGTCGGCCGCCACATCGGCAGCGGCATCGCCAACCTCTGCAACCTGCTCAACCCCAGCCGGGTCGTCCTCGGCGGCGACCTCGCCGAGGCCGGCGAGCTGGTGCTCGCCCCGATCCGCGACTCCGTCTCGCGGTACGCGATCCCCAGCGCCGCCCGCCAGTTGTCGCTGGCGCCCGGGGCGCTCGGCGGCCGCGCCGAAGTGCTCGGCGCGCTGGCTCTCGTACTGAGTGAAATGGGCGATTCGACCCTTCTGGAGAGCACTCCGCCCAGCGCCGTGCGGGCTTCGAGTCCTGCCTTCACTTAGATAACGAATGGCACCGTTGCCATCTCGTTAAGGATTTACTTCTTGACGATGTCTCTGCGGCCGAGTTGACTTCCAGCCACCTCGGCCGCAAAGTCGCGGCCTCGTCAGGGAGGCAACCCCACATGAACGCAGTGACGCGTCGCATCGTCATAGGCACGGCCGCGGTTTCCATGGCCCTCTCCGTCGCCGCCTGTGGCAAGGCGGGCGACAGCGACTCGGGTAGCGGGAACGGCGGCGACAGCAAGACCATCGGTCTGCTGCTGCCGGAGAACAAGACCACGCGTTACGAGACCTTCGACCGCCCCATCATCGAGGCGAAGATCAAGGCTCTCTGCTCGGACTGCGAGGTCAAGTACAACAACGCCGCGCAGGACACCGAGACGCAGAAGAAGCAGTTCGACGCGCTGGTCACGCAGGGCGTGAAGGTCATCATCCTGGACTCGGTCGACTACAAGGCCACCAAGTCCTGGGTCCAGCAGGCCGAGAAGAAGGGCGTCAAGGTCGTCGCGTACGACCGCCTGGCCGAGGGCCCGATCTCCGCCTACGTGTCGTACGACAACGAGAAGATCGGCCGTCTCCAGGGCGAGGGCCTCGTGAAGGCGCTCGGCGACAAGGCCAAGGACGCCAACGTTGTCATGATCAACGGCTCGCCGACCGACCCGAACGCCCCGCTGTTCAAGAAGGGCGCCCACAGTGTCCTCGACACGGGCGTCAAGAAGGTCGTCTACGAGCAGGACATCCCGGACTGGTCCCCGGACGAGGCCAACAAGAAGATGGGTGCCGCCATCGACTCGCTGGGCAAGGACGGCTTCCAGGGCGTCTACTCGGCCAACGACGGCATGGCCGGCGGCATCATCACCGCCCTCTCCAAGCAGGGCGTCAAGGTCCCGGTCGGCGGCCAGGACGCCGAGCTCGCCGGTCTGCAGCGGATCCTGAAGGGCGACCAGGCCTTCACGATCTACAAGCAGATCAAGCCCGAGGCCGAGACCACCGCCGAGATCGCCGTCCGCCTGCTCAAGGGCGAGAAGATCGACGACCTGGTTCCCACCAAGGTCACCAGCCTCACTGGTGAGTTCAAGGACATCCCGGCGAAGCTGTACGACGCCCAGGTCGTGACCAAGGAGAACATCGGCTCCACGATCATCGCCGACGGCGTCTACGAGGCCGAGGCTCTCTGCACCGCCGAGTACAAGGCGGCCTGCGAGGCGGCGGGCATCAAGTAACACCCGCTGCCGGTACGGCCCTTCGGACTCCGCCGACCTCCCGGCGACCTCCCCCGAACGGCCCCCCGGTCCGGTCCGGCGCACCCGCCCCGTTCAACGCCCCGCAAGCGGGGGCGGGGCGCCGGACTCCTCTCACAGCCCCCCTCAGTGCTCTCTCGCACCACCATCCCCGCCGGTCAGGCGGCGAAGGAGATGATTCACGTGTCCGCTACGCCCGTGCTGGCGTTGCGCGGAGTCTCCAAGCGGTTCGGCGCCGTCCAGGTGCTCACCGACGTAGAACTGGAGATCCACGCCGGTGAGGTCGTCGCCCTGGTCGGCGACAACGGCGCCGGCAAGTCGACTCTCGTCAAGACGATCTCGGGTGTCCACCCGATCGACGAGGGCGTGATCGAGTGGGACGGCCGGCCCGTCCAGATCACCAAGCCCCACGACGCCCAGAACCTCGGAGTCGCCACCGTCTACCAGGACCTGGCGCTCTGCGACAACCTCGACGTCGTCGCCAACCTCTTCCTCGGCAGCGAGCTGAGCTCCGGCTCGGTCCTCGACGAGATCGCCATGGAGAAGCGCGCCAAGGAGCTCCTGGACACCCTGTCCATCCGGATTCCTTCGGTCCGCATCCCGGTCGCGGCGCTCTCCGGCGGTCAGCGCCAGGTCGTGGCCATCGCCCGCGCCCTGATCGGCGACCCGAAGATCGTCATCCTGGACGAGCCCACCGCCGCCCTCGGCGTCGAGCAGACCGCACAGGTGCTCGACCTCGTGGAGCGGCTGCGCGAGCGCGGCCACGGAGTCATCCTCATCAGCCACAACATGGCCGACGTCCGCGCCGTCGCGGACCGCGTCGCGGTCCTGCGCCTCGGTCGCAACAACGGCGACTTCAAGGTCGCCGACACCAGCCACGAGACGATCATCGCCGCCATCACCGGTGCCACGGACAACGCCGTGACCCGCCGGCAGGCCCGTACGGCCTCGGCCACGGCCACGAAGGAGGACGCGAAGTGAGCGACCTCGCCAAGACCCCCGAGACCACCCCCGAGGCGCCCGAGGTCACGGAGACCTCCGCCGCCCCCGTCCCCGCCGTCGACCCGCGCCTGCTGGTCCGCGAGGAGGGCATCAAGGGTTACTGGACCGAGTTCACCCGCAAGATCCGCGGCGGCGAACTCGGCTCCCTGCCCGTCGTCCTCGGCCTGATCGTCATCGCGATCGTCTTCCAGGTCCAGAACGAGAACTTCCTCTCCGCGAGCTCCGTCGCCAACATCGCGGTGTACGCCTCCGGCCTCGGCATCATGGCCGTCGGCATCGTCTTCGTCCTGGTCCTGGGCGAGATCGACCTGTCGATGGGCTCGGTGGCCGGTGTCGGCGCGGCCGTCTGGGCCGGATTCCAGGTCAGCAACGGCATGAACGAGTGGCTGTCCATCGTGCTCGCCGTGCTCACCGGCACGCTCATCGGCGCGCTGCACGGCTTCTTCTTCGCCAAGGTCGGCGTCCCGGCCTTCGTGGTCACCCTTGCCGGCTTCCTCGGCTGGATGGGTTTCCAGGAGTGGCTGATGGGCGGCGAGGGATCGATCAACACGCCCTCGGGCAGTGTGGTGGAGAACCTCACCAACTACTTCTTCGCCGACAAGGCCGCCGCGTACGGCCTCGCCCTGGTCGCGGTCCTCGTCTACCTCGCCTCGCTGCTGCGCGACAGCAGCCGCCGCAAGGCCGCGCTCCTGCCGGCCCGCCCGGTCAGCGAGATCGTGCTGCGCACGGCCGTCGTCGCGGTCCTCGTCTTCGTCGTCGCCTTCGTCATGAACGAGCCCGCCGGCGCCCGTGGCCTGCCCCTCGCCCTGGTCCTCTTCCTGGCCGTTCTCGTGATCGCCGACTTCGTCGCCCGCCGCACCCTCTTCGGCCGCAAGGTCTTCGCGGTCGGCGGCTCCGCCGAGGCGGCCCGCCGCGCCGGCATCAACGTCGACGGGATCCGCATCGCCGTCTTCGCGATCTCCGGCACGCTCGCCGCGTTCGGCGGACTCTTCATCGCGAGCCTCTCCGGCGGCGCCACCAAGAGCCTGGGTGGCGGCAACACGCTGATGCTGGTGATCGCGGCCGCCGTCATCGGTGGCACCAGCCTCTTCGGAGGCCGGGGCAAGGTCTGGTCGGCCCTGCTCGGCATGATCGTGATCCAGTCCATCCAGCAGGGACTGAACATGATCGGCATGTCGAACTCCATCCAGAACATGATCACCGGCGCGGTGCTCCTCGCCGCCGTCGTGATCGACTCCGTCTCGCGCCGTACGCAGAAGACGGCGGGCCGCGCGTAACGCCACCGCGTTACCAAGCCCACAGTGTCCGGCGCCGGAGAACCGGTGCCGGGCACTGCTGCGTCTGGCCCTGTGTACCGCCCGAACGCCCAGCGGTGCGTCGGCCACACGGGTGACACGCACCCCGCCGCCCGATGACGACGGCCGGGGGCGGAACATTAGACTCGACAAATCGGCAAGCTCGACCAGCTCAATGGCAAGGAGGCACGGGTGGCATTGCTGACCCGTATCAGGGGACCGCGCGATCTGGACCGGCTCTCCCCGGAACAGCTGGACCAGCTGGCCGAGGAGATCAGGACGTTTCTCGTGGACGCCGTCTCCAAGACCGGTGGCCACCTCGGGCCCAACCTCGGCGTGGTCGAACTGACCATCGCCCTGCACCGCGTCTTCGACTCCCCGAAGGACAAGGTCCTCTTCGACACCGGCCACCAGAGCTACGTCCACAAGCTGCTCACGGGCCGCCAGGACTTCTCGAAGCTGAAGATGAAGGGCGGCCTGTCCGGCTACCCCTCGCAGGCCGAGTCCGAGCACGACATCATCGAGAACTCCCACGCCTCCACGGTCCTCGGCTGGGCCGACGGCCTGGCCAAGGCCAACGAGGTCCTGAAGAAGGACGACCACGTCGTCGCCGTCATCGGTGACGGAGCTCTCACCGGCGGCATGGCCTGGGAGGCGCTGAACAACATCGCCGCCGCCAAGGACCGCCCGCTGGTCATCGTCGTCAACGACAACGAGCGCTCCTACGCCCCGACGATCGGCGGGCTCGCCAACCACCTGGCCACCCTCCGTACGACCGACGGCTACGAGCGTTTCCTGGCCCGCGGCAAGGACATCCTGGAGCGCACCCCCGTCGTCGGGAAGCCGCTCTACGAGACCCTGCACGGCGCCAAGAAGGGCCTGAAGGACTTCATCGCCCCGCAGGGCATGTTCGAGGACCTCGGCCTGAAGTACGTCGGCCCCATCGACGGCCACGACATCGAGGCGCTGGAGTCCGCCCTGACGCGCGCCAAGCGCTTCGGCGGCCCGGTGATCGTCCACTGC
The DNA here is from genome assembly GCF_055563935.1 of Streptomyces sp. NPDC029169. NCBI lineage: Bacteria > Bacillati > Actinomycetota > Actinomycetes > Kitasatosporales > Streptomycetaceae > Streptomyces > Streptomyces sp. NPDC029169. The sequence continues at coordinate 113,849 of NZ_JBVHXA010000022.1, read as the reverse complement.
CTCACCGAGAAGGGCCGCGGCTACCAGCCCGCCCTCCAGGACGAGGCCGACCGCTTCCACGGCATCGGCCCCATCCACCCCGACACGGGCCTGCCGATCAAGGCCTCGGGCGCCGACTGGACCTCCGTCTTCGGCGAGGAGATGGTCAAGCTCGGCAAGGAGCGCGAGGACATCGTCGCGATCACGGCCGCGATGCTGCAGCCGGTCGGCCTGAAGAAGTTCGCGGACGCCTTCCCGCACCGCATGTACGACGTCGGCATCGCCGAGCAGCACGCCGCCGTCTCCGCGGCGGGCCTCGCCACCGGCGGACTGCACCCCGTCTTCGCGGTCTACGCGACCTTCCTCAACCGCGCCTTCGACCAGGTCCTCATGGACGTGGCCCTGCACAAGTGCGGTGTCACCTTCGTCCTGGACCGGGCCGGCATCACCGGCACCGACGGCGCCTCCCACAACGGCATGTGGGACATGTCCATCCTCCAGGTGGTCCCCGGCCTCCGGCTCGCCGCCCCGCGCGACGCCGAGCAGGTACGGGCCCAGCTGCGGGAGGCCGTCGAGGTCACCGACGCCCCGACCGTGGTCCGCTTCTCCAAGGGCGCCGTCGGCCCCGCCGTACCGGCCCTGCGCCGCATCGGCGGTATGGACGTGCTCCGCGAGCCGGGCACCGACACGCCCGACGTCCTGCTCGTCTCGGTCGGCGCGCTCGCGCCGATGTGCCTGGAGATCGCCGGTCTCCTCGACAAGCAGGGCATCTCCACCACCGTCGTCGACCCCCGCTGGGTCAAGCCGGTCGACGAGGCGCTCGCCCCGCTCGCCGACCAGCACCGGGTCGTCGTGACCGTCGAGGACAACAGCCGCGTCGGCGGTGTCGGTTCGGCCGTCTCCCAGGCCCTGCGCGACGCCGGCGTGGACGTACCGCTGCGCGACTTCGGCATCCCGCCGCGCTTCCTCGACCACGCCTCGCGCGCCGAGGTGATGGCCGAGATCGGTCTGACCGCGCCGGACATCGCCCGTCAGGTCACCGGCCTGGTCTCGCGCCTCGACGGCAGGTATGAGGACAGCGCCCGGGCTGTGGAGCCCGCACGCGACTGACGCAGGCGACACAGCGTCACCATTGGGCCGGTCGGACCACCCCACGGGGTGACCGACCGGCCCATTCGTGTGAATCCCGTTCCGTCGACAGGCGCCACTCCTTCGGGGTCTCGATCATGGGTCTGGAACCGACGGCACGGAGGTACGACGGTGAGCACGGACCAGCAACCACGCGCGAACTCCGGAATGTTCCGGACGAAAACGGTCGAGCAGTCGATCCGTGACACGGAGGAACCGGAGCACGCGCTCAAGAAGTCCCTCTCCGCCTGGGACCTGACGGTCTTCGGCGTCGGCGTCATCATCGGCACGGGCATCTTCGTGCTCACCGGCAAGGTGGCCAAGGAGAACGCCGGACCGGCCACGGCGCTGGCGTTCGTCGCCGCCGGCATCGTCTGCGCGCTCGCGGCCCTCTGCTACGCCGAGTTCGCCTCCACGGTGCCGGTCGCCGGATCGGCGTACACCTTCGCGTACGCCTCCATCGGCGAACTGCCCGCCTGGATCATCGGCTGGGACCTCGTCCTGGAGTTCGCGCTCGGCACGGCCGTCGTCGCGGTCGGCTGGTCCGGCTACGTGCGCTCGCTCATGGACAACGTGGACTGGCATCTACCTGCCGCGCTGAACGGACCGGACGCCGCCGGCGGCACCTTCGACCTCCTGGCCTTCCTGCTGGTCCTGGTGCTGACGGTGATTCTGGTCCTCGGCATGAAGCTCTCGGCCCAGATCACCGCCCTCGTCGTCGCCATCAAGGTGACCGTGGTCATGATCGTGATCATCGCGGGTCTGTTCTTCATCGTCGGCGACAACTACCAGCCGTTCATCCCCGACGCGGTGACGCCGACCGACGGCGCATCGGCCTGGGACGCGCCGCTGATCGAGACGATCTTCAACTACGAACCGACCAACTTCGGCGTCATGGGCATCTTCACCGCCGCCTCCGTCGTCTTCTTCGCCTTCATCGGCTTCGACGTGGTGGCCACGGCCGCCGAGGAGACGAAGTTCCCCCAGCGCGACATGCCGCGCGGCATCCTGGGCTCGCTCTTCATCTGCACCGTGCTCTACGTGGCCGTCGCCCTCGTCGTGACCGGTATGCAGCACTACACCGAACTGTCCGTCAGCGCCCCGCTCGCGGACGCCTTCAAGGCCACCGGGCACCCCTGGTACGCGGGTGTGATCAGCTTCGGCGCGGCCGTCGGCCTCACCACCGTCTGCCTCATCCTGCTGCTCGGCCAGACCCGGGTGTTCTTCGCGATGAGCCGCGACGGGCTGCTGCCTCGGTTCTTCTCCGTCACGCACCCGCGGTTCCGGACCCCGTACCGGCCGACGATCCTGCTCGGTGTGCTCATCGCGATCATCGCGGGCTTCACCAGCATCAACGAGCTCGCGACGCTGGTGAACATCGGCACGCTCTTCGCGTTCGTGATGGTCGCCGTCGGCGTGATGGTCCTGCGCCGCACCCGCCCGGATCTGCACCGCGCGTTCCGCACGCCGTGGGTGCCGCTGCTGCCGATCGCCTCCATCGCCGCGTCGCTCTGGCTGATGCTGAACCTGCCGGGCGAGACCTGGTTCCGCTTCGCGGTCTGGATGGTCATCGGCATCGTCGTGTACTTCCTGTACGGCCGCTCCCACAGCCGCCTCGGCAAGGCCGGCCCGGACGCGCTGTACTAGGGCATCACCGCGCGCGGGCCCACGCACCGGGCCCCGTGCTCGCCCACCCGCCGCCGCAGCTCACGGTCGGCCGTGACCACCAGGCACGGCCGGCCGGCCGCGTCCCGGGCCAGTTCCACGATGAGGTCGTCGCCGCTGCCGGGCGCCTCCTCGACCCGTACCTCGGGCACCGACTCCACGCCGCGGGCCCGGCCCTCCACGACGAGCACGGTCTCGAAAGGCCCGCCCTCCGGCCCGCCCCCGGCCGCGAGCAGGTCGCGCAGCCGCTCGGCGGCGGCGCGACGGTCCCGCCACCAGCCGTCGGGCTTGGAGCCCACCACATTGGCGCCGTCGACGATCAGCAGAGGCAACTCCTGGTCCATGCGGACAGGATGTCACCCGCCGGTCGCGGGGGACTGCTTCGCCGACTCCGCCGCGCGACCGCGGCGCAAGGCGCTCCCGGCACCCACTAAAGTCGACGAACAGCAGTCCGAGCGGACCTGCACATTCCACTGCTGACCTGTCGACCGGAGCGCTGGACCCCATGGCATATCGATCCGAGGACCCGACCCACCGTCCCCACGGGCCGTTCACCGTCCCGACCCTGCGCGGGGGCTGGCTCACCCGTGGCGCGGAGGGCCGCTTCAGCGCGTACCTGCTCCGCGACGGAGAGGTGGTGCGCTGGACCGAGGGCACCGACGGCCGGTGGAGCGGCCCGGTCTCTCTCGGCGGCGACGGACTCCGGCCGATCCTCGCGGTCGGACAGGGCGCCGACCGCTACGTCCACCTCGTGGGGCTGCGCCCGGTGCCCGGCACGGAGGACCACGTCGAGCTGGTCCACTCCACCCAGTACCAGACGGGCCGCCCGAACGTGGAGTGGCGCTCGATCACCCACTCCAACGGCAAGAGCTTCAAGTGGACCGGCAACCCGAGCATCGCGGTCGACGCCGAAGGACGCGCGTACGTCTTCACCAGGAACGGCGGTGGCGGACTCAGCGTGCGGGCCCAGAAGCAGGGCGGCGGCTGGCACCCCTGGTGGGACCTCTTCGGCAACGGCACCGACCCCTCGCCGGTCGCCGTCACCAACGGCGCCGGCCTCGTAGAGCTGTACACGGCGACCGCCAAGGGGCTGCTGCGTTACGTCCAGGAGGAGCCCGGCGCCAAGCCGGTACGGCAGGACGTGGTGCCCGCGGAGGTGACCTTCGGCAGCCTCGCCGCCGTGACCGGCCCCTCCGGCCACGTCACGCTCTTCTACTGCGACAAGGACGGCCGCGTCTGCGTCTGGTCCCCGGGCCGCTTGCCCGAGGCGACCCCCTTCGTCGACGCCGTGGGCACGGGACCGCTCGCCGCGACCCAGTGCCGGATCGACGGCGTCGAATGCACCGTCCTGGCCCAGCAGTCCACCGACGGACGGCTCGCCCTGGCCTCGTACCCCGCCGAGCAGGAGAACGCCGGCGCCAAGTGGACCGAGACGGGCGCCCCCCAGGGCCCCCTCACCACCACCCTTACGCAGGCCCTGGACGGCGGCCTGGTGACCATGACGGTGGCTGACGGCCCCGTACTGCTCACCATGCGCCAGAAGACGTCTGCCGACGGCTTCCAGCTGGGCGGCTGGCACTCTTTGGTGTGATCCGAACGAGAACGTGGAACGGCCCCGGCACCTTCCCAAGGTGCCGGGGCCGTTCCGCGTGCGATCCGGAAGTTACGCCGGGACGCTCGCGACGCCCTGCGCGAGGAACGGCTTGCCGTTCACCCGCTGGGAGACGCCCTCACGGTCCAGGTACGGCGTGATGCCGCCCAGGTGGAAGGGCCAGCCCGCGCCCGTGATCAGGCAGAGGTCGATGTCCTGCGCCTCGGCGACGACACCCTCCTCCAGCATCAGGCCGATCTCCTCCGCCACCGCGTCCAGGACGCGGGCCCGCACCTGCTCCTCGGTCAGGACGACATCGCCCTGCTTCAGGAGCGCGGCGACCTCGGGGTCGAGCTCCGGCTTGCCGGAGTCGTACACGTAGAAGCCGCGCTTGCCGGCCTCGACGACCGCCTTCAGGTTCGGGGAGACCTTGAAGCGCTCCGGGAAGGCGCGGTTCAGGGTCTCGGATACGTGAAGTCCGATGGCCGGGCCGACGAGCTCCAGGAGGACCAGCGGGGACATCGGCAGACCGAGCGGCTCGACGCCCTTCTCGGCCGTCTCGACCGGGGTGCCCTCGTCGATGACGTTCTGGATCTCGCCCATGAAGCGGGTCAGGATGCGGTTCACGACGAACGCCGGGGCGTCCTTGGTGAGGACCGCGGTCTTCTTCAGCTTCTTCGCGACACCGAACGCGGTGGCGAGGGAGGCGTCGTCCGTCTGCTCGCCGCGCACGATCTCCAGGAGCGGGAGGATCGCGACCGGGTTGAAGAAGTGGAAGCCGACCACGCGCTCCGGGTGCTGGAGCTTCGAGGCCATCTCCGAGACGGACAGCGAGGAGGTGTTGGTGGCGAGGATCGCGTGCGCCGGGGCGACCGCCTCGACCTCCGCGAACACCTGCTGCTTGACGCCCATCTCCTCGAACACGGCCTCGATGATGAAGTCCGCGTCCGCGAAGCCCTCGGCCTTGTCCAGGACACCGGAGACCAGGCCCTTCAGGCGGTTGGCCTTGTCCTGGTTGATCCGGCCCTTGCCGAGCAGCTTCTCGATCTCGGCGTGGACGTAGCCGACACCCTTGTCGACGCGCTCCTGGTCGATGTCGGTCAGGACGACCGGCACCTCCAGGCGGCGCAGGAAGAGCAGGGCCAGCTGAGAGGCCATCAGACCCGCGCCGACGACACCGACCTTGGTGACCGGGCGGGCCAGCGACTTGTCCGGGGCACCGGCCGGCCGCTTGGCGCGCTTCTGCACCAGGTTGAAGGCGTAGATGCCGGAGCGCAGCTCGCCGCCCATGATGAGGTCGGCCAGCGCCTGGTCCTCGGCGTCGAAACCGGCCTGGAGGTCGCCGTCCTTGGCCGCCTCGATGATGTCCAGGGCGCGGTACGCGGCCGGGGCCGCGCCGTGCACCTTGGAGTCGGCGACGAACCGGCCCTTGGCGACGGCCTGGTCCCAGGCCTCGCCGCGGTCGACCTCGGGACGCTCGACGGTGACGTCGCCCTTGAGGACGGAGGCCGTCCAGATCAGCGACTGCTCCAGGAAGTCCGCGCCCTCGAAGATCGCGTCGGCGATGCCGAGCTCGAAGACCTGCTTGCCCTTGAGCTGCTTGTTCTGGTTCAGCGAGTTCTCGATGATGACCGAGACGGCCTTCTCCGCGCCGATCAGGTTCGGCAGGATGGCGCAGCCGCCCCAGCCGGGGACCAGACCGAGGAAGACCTCGGGCAGCGAGAAGGCCGGCAGGGCCTTCGACACGGTGCGGTAGGTGCAGTGCAGACCGACCTCGACACCGCCGCCCATCGCCGCGCCGTTGTAGTACGCGAAGGTCGGCACGGCGAGCGACGAGAGCCGCTTGAAGACGTCGTGGCCGCCCTTGCCGATGGCGAGCGCGTCCTCGTGGCGCTTCAGCAGCTCGACGCCCTTGAGGTCGGCGCCGACGGCGAAGATGAACGGCTTGCCGGTGAGACCGACGCCGACGATCTCACCGTTGGCGGCCTCGGCCTCGACCTGGTCGATCGCGGTGTTGAGGTTCGCCAGCGACTGCGGACCGAAGGTGGTCGGCTTGGTGTGGTCGAAGCCGTTGTCCAGCGTGATCAGCGCGAACCGGCCCGCACCCGCGGGCAGTTCGAAGTGCCGTACGTGCGCGGTGGTGACGACCTCGTCCGGGAAGAGCTCGGCGGCGCCCTTCAGAAGCTCGGCGGTGGTGCTCACTTGCCCTCCCAGTGGGGGTTTTCCCAGATGACCGTGGCGCCCATGCCGAAGCCGACGCACATGGTGTTGAGGCCGTACCGGACCTGCGGGTTCTCCTCGAACTGGCGGGCCAGCTGCGTCATCAGACGCACGCCGGAGGAGGCCAGCGGGTGACCGTACGCGATCGCGCCGCCGTACTGGTTGACGCGCGCGTCGTCGTCGGCGATGCCGTAGTGCTCCAGGAACGCCAGGACCTGGACCGCGAAGGCCTCGTTGATCTCGAAGAGGTCGATGTCCTCGATCGAGAGACCGGCCTTGGCCAGCGCTTTCTCGGTCGCCGGGATCGGGCCGTAGCCCATGACCTCGGGCTCGACGCCGGCGAAGGCGTACGAGACGAGACGCATCTTCACCGGGAGGTTGTTCTCCCGGGCGAAGTCCTCGGAGGCGATGATCGAGGCGGTGGCGCCGTCGTTGAGACCGGCCGCGTTACCGGCGGTGACGTTGCCGTGGACGCGGAACGGCGTCTTCAGGTTGGCCAGCGACTCCAGGGTGGTGCCCGGGCGCATCGGCTCGTCGGCGGTGACCAGGCCCCAGCCTGTCTCGCCGGCCTCGGCGTTGGTGCGGCGGACCGAGATCGGCACCAGGTCCTGCTGGATCTTGCCGTCGGCGTACGCCTTGGCGGCCTTCTCCTGCGAGCGCACGGCGTACTCGTCGGCGCGCTGCTTGGTGATGCTCGGGTAGCGGTCGTGCAGGTTCTCGGCGGTCATGCCCATGAACAGGGCGGACTCGTCGACCAGCTTCTCGCTGACGAACCGAGGGTTCGGGTCGACGCCCTCGCCCATGGGGTGACGGCCCATGTGCTCGACACCGCCGGCGATGACGGCGTCGTACGCGCCGAAGGCGATGGACCCGGCGACGCTCGTCACGGCGGTGAGGGCACCGGCGCACATGCGGTCGATGGAGTAGCCCGGGACGGACTGCGGCAGCCCGGCGAGGATGCCGGCGGTGCGGCCGAGGGTCAGACCCTGGTCACCGATCTGCGTGGTCGCGGCGATGGCGACCTCGTCGATCTTCGCGGGGTCGAGGCCGGGGTTGCGGCGCAGCAGCTCCCGGATGGCCTTCACGACGAGATCGTCGGCGCGGGTCTCGTGGTAGATGCCCTTCGGGCCCGCCTTGCCGAACGGGGTGCGGACGCCGTCGACGAAGACGACGTCCCTGACGGTACGAGGCACGATGGCTCTCCTCCAGGGTGCGGGATGGCACTGCTGCGGCACGCGACTAAGCGCGCGCTTGCTCCCCCCATGCTACTTGCGGGTAACCAAGCTGCCCAGCCCCTGGGGCGGGAGCGGCGAAGGTCACACCTCGCGCACCGCACCGGACCGTGCGCGCGCCCCCTCCGTGCGCCCGTCCGATCGGAGGGTCCCACAACTCGATGGGCCCAGTCCCGCAGCCGTGCCGTGGCGACGGGCGCACGGCGAGCCGAGGCTGGCCGGGCCGGGGCGCGAGCCCCCGGACCGAGCGCACAGAACGGATTCCCATGGCAGCGATCATCACCAAGGACCACGAGGTCACCCACACGTCCACCGTCCCCGCGAACAAGGGCGAAATCGTCAAGCTCTTCGTGCGGGAGCGGGACGGTACGCCCCTGGGGCATCTACCGGAGCGCAAGGCCGTTCTCATGCTGCACGGCCGGAGCACTCCGGTGCTCGCGGGCTTCGACCTCCAGCACGCCTCCTACAGCTGGGCGGAGCACCTGGCCAAGGCCGGCTACGACGTCTTCATGATGGACCTCCAGGGCTCCGGACGGTCGCCACGCCCCAAGATGGACGACCCGCGCAACGTCAACCCCGCCAACCAGAACCTGCTGAAGCCGAGACCACCGGGATTCACCCCGGGAACGCCGAACTACGCGTTCCAGCTGAGCAACTCGAACAGCGACCGGGACGAACTGAACACCGTCGTGGAGTACATCCGCACCGAGCGCAAGGTGGACAAGGTCGCCTTCGTCGGCTGGTCCGCGGCAGCGGTCACCATGGGGCCGTACGCGGTGAACAATCCCGCCAAGGTGGAGAGTCTGTTCCTGCTGGCGCCGATGTTCCCTCCCAACGGCACGTCGACCCCGCCGAGCCCGCTGCCGCAGCCAGGCTTCCCGACCTTCCTCGGCACGAGATGGGGTCTCGAGTCGGGGTGGAACACGGAACTTCGCTGCGAGGGCCAGCGCGAACCCGGCATGGTCGAGAAGGTGTGGGCCGCGATCATGGAGAGTGAACCGGTAGGCAGGACATGGGGACCGCCGGAGGGCCTCAACCGGATCCGGAACTTCGTCCGGTGGGGCTGGAACAAGACGACGGCGGCGCAGGGCGGTGTCCTCGGCGGAAGCGTGCCCGTGCTGATCGTGTACGGGGAGCACGACTCCCAGGTGAACACGTCACCGCCCAACCCCAACCCGGAACTCAATTTCTCGGTACCCGCGCTCTACAACGCCATCGCGGGCGCCCACAAGGTGATGGTCAAGCTGGCGTGCGCGGGGCATTCGGTGGTGTGGGAGCTGCAGCACAAGAACGTGCACAACCTCTCGAAGCACTGGCTCAAGCAGCTCAAGGTCGACGGCAAGACCCAGGGCGTCTTCGACATGAACACGAACGGCGACATCAGCCCGGCCCCGTAGGACGGCGAAGCCCCCGGCCGCGGCGGGGCGGTCGGGGGCCTACGTCGTGCGTGCCGGGCTCAGGTCAGGCGGTCTGCCGGTTGGCCGGTTTGCCGGCAGCTCAGGCGGTTGCCAGCAGCGCCGTCACCAGGAGCGGGGTCACCAGCTCCACCTGCCACGGCCGGGCGCCGTAACCCGTGAGCACGGCCGAGACCGCCTCCGGGGTGCCCGGGGCCGGCGGCTCCCAGCAGACCCGGCGGACCGTGTCCGGGGTGATCAGGTTCTCCTGGGGGAGGTTCAGCTCCTCCGCGAGGGCGGAGACCGCCGTGCGGGCCGCAGAGAGGCGGGCGGCCGCCGCCGGGTCCTTGTCCGCCCAGGCACGCGGCGGGGGCGGGCCCGCGACCTGCTGGCCGGGCTGGGGGAGCTCGCTGTCCGGGAGGGCCTTCGCCCGGTCCACGGCCGCCTGCCACTGCTCCAGCTGGCGCCGGCCCATGCGGTGGCCGAAGCCCGGCAGCGCGGTGAGCGCCGCGAGGTTCGCCGGCACCGCGAGCGCGGCCTCCACGATCGCCGCGTCGCTCAGCACCTTGCCCGGCGAGACGTCCCGCCGCTGGGCGATCCGGTCCCGGGCCGTCCACAGCTCCCGTACGACCGCCATCTGGCGACGGCGCCGCACCTTGTGCATGCCGGAGGTCCGCCGCCACGGGTCCTTGCGCGGCGGCGCGGGCGGGGCCGAGGCGATCGCGTCGAACTCCTGCAGGGCCCACTCCAGCTTGCCCTGCCGGTCGAGCTCCTTCTCCAGCGCGTCACGCAGGTCGACGAGAAGCTCGACGTCCAGCGCGGCGTACCGCAGCCAGGGCTCGGGCAGCGGGCGGGTGGACCAGTCCACCGCGGAGTGCCCCTTCTCCAGGGCGTAGCCGAGCACGGACTCGACCATCGCCCCGAGCCCGACCCGCGGGAAGCCCGCGAGCCGGCCGGCCAGCTCGGTGTCGAACAGCCGGGTCGGCAGCATGCCTATGTCCCGCAGGCACGGCAGATCCTGGGTCGCCGCGTGCAGGATCCACTCGCTGCCGGCGAGCGCCTCGCCGAGCCCCGAGAGGTCGGGGCACCCCACCGGGTCGATGAGCGCGGAGCCCGCGCCCTCGCGGCGGAGCTGGACGAGATAGGCGCGCTGGCCGTAGCGGTACCCGGAGGCCCGCTCGGCATCGACGGCGACGGGCCCCCGGCCCGCGGCGAACGCGGCGATCACCTCGGCGAGCGCCTCATCGGTCTCGACGACGGGCGGAATGCCCTCGCGGGGCTCCAGCAAGGGGATCGGCAGCCCATTCGCAGGAACATCGTCGTCCGGAGGGGCGCCCCCGGTGGTTCGCAGTGCTGTGTCTGCTGCGGTCTCTTGGGCGTCGGTCACGTGTCAAGGGTATCTGCCCGTACGACGCCCTGACCTGCACCTTCGGGAGATGAGGTGTCTGACCTGCGGAAACGTCTCTCAATGACTCTCATCGTTTCGCAGCTCTTGCCATTCGCAAGTGCCCTGAATGTGCCCTCGAACGGCGTCCCCCACACTGGACCTGTACCGCCGAAAGTTGTGATCAGCATGGTCATGAACAGTGAGACCACCAATCCCCTGCGCGAGGACCTGGACGCGGACGACGTCATCGCGGCGTACACGATGATCATCGCGGCCATGGTCGGAGACGCACAGACCTACGACCAGATCAACGGCGACAACGGAGAGAACCTGATTCCCGCGCTGGTCAAGGTGGCGGGATCCCTGATGTTCGAGGCGTACACGCCGCTGGTCGAGACCCTTCGCTCGGGAACACCGGAAGTAGCGTTCGGGGACGAGGGTGATCAAAGTGCCTGACGGGGGTGTGGTGAAGACCGCCCCGGGTCATGACACTCCGACCCCTTTGCCTCACTCTTCCCGGGTCACGCGGGCGTGGTCCGTGAACACCCGCCGGAAGAGACCATGCCCCGTGAGGCCCGTGTGTTGCAGCGCCCAGTCCTGCGCGGTCTCCTGTTTGGCATGAGGGCCGGACTCCTCGCCACAGCCCGCCGTCATGCAGAACGCCTCGTACGTGATTCCGCCCTCTGGCGCGTGTCTGATCGTGTGCAGCATGAACCGCAGGACTCGGGTCACGACACGCTCCCTCGGTGCGGGTGGCTGCGTACCGTCCGGGCAGCGGCGAAGCGGGCAGAGGCGTCACCGCGTCTGCGCGCGGCCTCAAGCGCCCCCATTGCCTCGGCGCACTCGATGCAGCCTTCCACCGGATTCGCCGCGTACAGCCAGTCATCCAGCGGCAGCTCAACGGGTGCCGTGGAGTATCGCGTGGGCTCACTCATGAACGAGACGCTAAGGACGGCGGCCTGGGGCGACCACGCCATGTTCTCCGATGTTCGCGCCCACCGGAGGGCTGGTCTCTGATGTTCTCGCGTCGCTCTCGAAACGCCGGTCCACGCGAGCCGGGTCTCGTGAATGCTGTGGGGGACCAGCTCCGGAGGGGAAGGACGCGATCGATGGCGCGGCAACTGCGGTTCAACGGCACGGGCTCGGGTGGCGGGGGCTGCCCCTCGATCCACGAGGACCTGGACAGTGGCGAGATCATCGTCCACGGGCCGCCCCTCACCGACCAGAAGGACGTCAGCCAGCTCCAGCACATCAACGACGGCGAGGTCGCGGTCGTCGTACCGCGCGAACTGCTCGTCGACTTCGGGCCCAAGGAGGTAACCCGAGTGCCCCGCATCATCGACCTGGACGCGTTCGGGAAGCTCTTCGAGACGTTCGAGCACACGGCGTGGCGGCTGGAGACCCGTAGGCGGTTCGCTTCCGACGAAGCCACCGACACCTGGGCGCAGTTCTCCGCCAGCCTGCCGATCGAGTGGGACTACGAAGACGACTGGTGCACGAACGTCCGCGCCCAGACCGCCCAGGGCAAGCGGTTCGAGCGGGTACGGATCATCGACAACCCGCCTACCCCGGGACAGCTCTACCTCCTCGACAACGCCAAGCGGAACTGCGCCGTCGGCGAAGACATCCGCAACCTGTGGCGAGCCGACGCCGACCGGCTGCGGCTGCCCGCCGAAGACTTCTGGATCTTCGACACGCGGCTGGTCGCCCTGCTCAACTTCGACGACGCCGACAACCTCGTCGACGTCGAACTGATCACCGAACCCGTCGAGGTCAACCGCTACGCTCAAGTCCGGGACGCGGCCTGGCACTACGCAGTCCCTTACGAGAGGTTCACGGCAGACCTGACTGCCTAGGACAGAGCACGAAGTAGCGTTGACCGGTGAGCACAGACTTCCAGCAGGCGAGGGCTGCCCTCGGGGCGAGACTCCGCGACCTCTGTATGTCCGCCCCTCAAAGTCGGCTCACCGGCACGACGCTGGCCCAGCGCCTCGGCTGGCCGCACTCGAAGGTCTACAAGCTGGAGGGCGGACGCCAGACTGCGACCGCCGGCGACCTGATCGCATGGGCTGAAGCGACCGGGCAGCCGGAGGCCGCCGACGAACTGCTGTCCCGTCTGAAGGGGATGGAGTCCCAGATCCGTTCGTGGCGGCGCCAGCTGTCCTCCGGGCACAAGCCCGTCCAGGACGCGCTCACCGCCGAGCATGATCGGACCACCACCCTGAGGATCTGGGAGAACTGCCTCATCGCAGGCATGCTCCAGACCCCCGACTACGCACGTGCGGTCTTCACCAGGCATGCGGACTTCATGCAGTCCCCCCGGGACACAGAAGCGGCCGTGCGTGCCCGGATCCGCCGCCAGGAAGCGCTCTACACCCCCGGCAAGCGGTACAAGATCATGATGTGGGAAGGCGCGCTGCGTGCCCTCGTCTGCCCGCCCGTCGTGCTCGCCGCCCAGCTTGACCGGCTCCTCGGCGTCATCGGCCTGGACACGGTGACGTTGCCATCGTTCCGTTCGACGCAGCCCTGAAGATCCAGCCGGCCAACGGATTCTGGATCTACGACGAGAGGCTCGTGATCGTCGAGGACTGGCACGCGGAACTGTGGATCGACGACCACGACGCCATCGCCACCTACGTGCGAGCGTGGCGGACACTGAAGGAGTCAGCCGTGTTCGGCGCCGATGCCCAGCGGGTCATCCACGAGGCCCGGCAATGCCTTTAACCCCTTCCACGGCGACTCTGGGCGCGTTCACAATGCCGGACGCCGTCCCGGACGGGTCGACCGCCTGCTGGCGTAGCTCTTGATGGCACTCTCCGACCAGAGCCTGACGCCGCCCTCGAACTCGTACAAAGGGCTGGGGAAATCGTCCCGCTCTCGAAACAGCTGGTGGACGCGCTGCCTCTGGACGCCAAGGATCTCGGCAGCCTCATTGACAGACACGAGCTGAGGGAGGTTCGAGGTCTCGGCACGCCTCTGAAGCTCGGCCAGCGTCGCCACCTCCCAGGATGCGACGCGCGCACGTCGTACACGCTTGAGAACCCGGGCCTCAATCTCGCTCACAACTGCGGCCAGCTTCTCAGGCCCTCCATCGTCACTCGCCACAGCAACTCGGAACTGCTCGGCACTGGGGTTATTGGAGACGAAACACTCGCCCCCCACTCCATGCCAGTCGTCGCGGATCTCGGCAGCCGTCTCGGGAGTGAGCTGACCAGCGAACACGACCTCTACATTCCACTCGTTCACTGCTGATCCTTTCGGCGGCGGCGCATGGAGCGCTGCTCCGACTTGCTGGGAGGCGGCCATGGGAGCCCCACGCCTCTAAGGGCTGAGACTAGGTTGTTCCAGCGTCTCTGGCTGGAGGGGGTAGCCGGGTAGTCAGCGATGTAATTGCCCTCTGGGTCGAAGAACCGTGTGTACCCCTTGGCATCTTTAGGGCAATCCCACCCTTGATCCTCTGCCCACTTCACGAGTTTCTTCAGGTCACTGTCCACAGTGCGCCTTTCCTTGACAGCCGTCAAGGTTTGAGTGCGGATCACCAGTGATCAATAGCCTCCACCATGGACGCCCGCCCGGTCTCGCTGTGCTGACCTCTTCGGGCGATTAGCGAGTGGAAGATCATTCCCAAAAATTTCGCCCGGGGAGAGAAACGGTCGAGACGGGGGGTCGACCGCCTGCCACGCGAACACGTCCCGCACCCCCCCCGGGGTCTCCCTGACGCAAGCCTTGTGCCACTCAGCTGAGCTGCTGGGTCCACCCGCCCTCGCTGAGTCTTGTCGACCCCCGGCCTGGCGACAGCAACGGGGACGCCTTGGTCCCCGGCCACGCGACGCGAGGCGGCCACTGGCCGAGGACGGAAACCGACGGCTGGAGGGCAGGACTCCTGCAACAATCAAGCCATGGACGAGGGGTGGGCGACCGTCGTTGGCGCGGTGACGGGCTTGGTGGGCGCCGCCATGGGCGCGGTGTTCGGATACTTCAGCGGGAAAGCACAGGCGCGCGGAACGGTCGAGGGCGTACAGCTACAGCTGGTCGGCCAACGGGCCGATTCACTTTGGCAGGCTGAGATCGATGCCTGCGCTCAATTCGTGGACTCTTGCAATCGAGGGTTGTTCAAGCTAGGTCAGCTGCTCGCCACAGCAGAGTTGGATCACGAACAGGAGCAACATCTAAGCACTGCTTTTGGCGTTAGTTCTCGCGACGAGCTTATGAGGGAGCTGCGAGAGCTTCAGGATGAGTGCACCTTGCGTGAGGTGACGTTGCGGCTACGTATGACGTCGACGGAAGCCGAGGGTGCCAGGACCGTCGGCCATGCGCTGACCGTGGCGTGCGACAGGACATATCGCTGGAGCGCTGCACGAACAGGTCAGACCAACGACGAGCTGGATCGGCGTCGAGACGCTACAGAGAAGGTGGTCGAGTACAGAGAGCTGCTGAGGCGGTTCACCACCATTGCACAGGAGCGCTTCTCACAGCCACATCCTGCGTCTGTCATGGCTACGCAGCGACGACGAGGGCTCGGCGGGATTCGGCGTCGGGCCTGACGGGCGCAGGGCCCGTTGCCGCAGAACCTCCTACCCTTCGCCGGGCGAGTCGGGCAGAGCACGCCACTGTTCGAGCGGGATACCTTCCCGCGTCGGGGCCTCCATCGTGTCGTCCATCGCTTCCTCGGCTGCCTGGGCGTTCTCGGCAGCGGCGTCCACGAGGACCTCGAAGCCGCCCATCTGGACCGCACTCCGGTGTCGACGACAAAGGCCGAGGCTGGAACAGCTGCACGTCCGCACGCAGGTGGGGCGATGAATGCGACCTGCCCGTTGTCGGAACCACAGCGCGAGACGTCCCGGTTCGCGCAACCGGGCCTGACGCCCGACTGGGTTCTGGAGGAAGGCGAACCCGACTGGTATTCGGAAGGTGATCAAGATGGCGATAGTGGTTGATCGGTGGCACCTGTCCCGGCCCTCTCGGGACGGCAAGCCGTGTGCGGAGCATTTGAGCCGCACGCGTGTGTTCGTGCCCAGCGCAGACCACGGGAAGGGCAAGCGATGGCAGGTCCGGTATCGCGATGCCAACGGTGAGCAGCGCAAGGAGAGCTTTGCCAGGAAACCAGACGCGGACGCCCGGGCCGCAGCCATCGAGACGGATCTGAATCGGGGGCGAGTACATCGACCGCAAGGCTGGGCGGGAGACGTTCCGCGCCTTAGCCGAGCGGTGGCGGACGTCGGCAGTCCACCGCCCGTCGACTGCGGCCAGCGTTCGGCAGCGGCCCGAGACGCACATCTACCCCGTGCTCGGCGACCGGCCGATAGCCGAGATTCGTCCGTCCGAGATTCAGGCCTGGATCAAGGGGCGGTCGGAAGTTCTCGCGCCGGTGAGCCTCCGCAACACGTACGCCATCGTCAAGACGGTCATGAGGTCGGCGGTGCTGGACGGTGTGATCCGGTCGTCCCCGTGCGACGGCGTGAGGTTGCCTTCCCGTCGGCAGCCCGAGATCGTCCCGCCCAGTGATCTTGCGGTTCGGGCGCTGATCGATGCGGCGCCGACGATGCGGGAACGGGCTCTCGTGCTACTCGCAGCTTCTTCCGGACTCAGGCAGGGTGAGCTGTTCGGCCTAGAGGTGCAGCACGTCGACTTCCTGCGGCGTGAAGTCCACGTGGAGCAGCAGCTCGTCAACGTCACTGGCAAGGGCACGGCAGGGCTCCACATCGGCCCACCCAAGACGCATGAGGCCCGGCGGGCTGTGCCGCTCGCGAAGGCGCCGTGGAGGCCGTAGCGGCCTGCCTCGCGCAGTTCCCGGCGGGAGACGTGGCTGTGATGGATCGCACAGACCTTCGCAAGCCGGTGGAGCGGATAGTGCGACTGATCTTCCCGAACGCTGAAGGGCGGCCCATCCAGCGCTCCCCGTGGGCTCGAACGTGGGCGGGTATGGTTCGACGCGCGAACGCAGCCCTCGAAGCCTCCGGCGTCGACGATCGGGTACCGCCGGGAACGACGCTGCATGACCTGCGGCACTACTACGCGAGCGTGCTGATCAAGCACTGCAAGTCCGTGAAGACAGTCCAGAAGCGCCTGGGGCACTCCAAGCCCAGCATCACGCTCGACACCTACACCCACCTGTGGCAGGACGACGAGGACACCACGCGCGCTGCCGGGGAGACAGTACTCGGTGATGTGCCCCCGATGTGCCCTGTGAGGGAGGCTGGTTAGCTCGTTCGCAGGTCAGGGGCTGTCTGGAACAGATCAAGGGTATCTCGGAAAGTGATCACGATGACCCGCAAGGTGCGCCATCTGCCGCCCCGGACCCAGCCGGGTGCGGCGGGGCCGGACCGGATGTCATGCAGCCCTGGCGCCCCGGACGAGCAGGGTCCCAGGGCGAACGGCAAGCGCCTGTCGACGGAACGTTCCGTCGACAGGCGCCGGTCTTTCGTCAACCGCGCGGGGGGCCCGTTCGGGGACTGTGGGGGCTTGGCGGGGTCAGTGGATGATCCCGGTGCGGAGGGCCACCGCGACCATGCCTGCGCGGTCGCCGGTGCCCAGCTTGCGGGCGATGCGGGCCAGGTGGCTCTTCACGGTGAGGGCCGACAGGCCCATGGAGACGCCGATCGCCTTGTTCGACTGGCCCTCGGCCACGAGGCGGAGCACCTCGACCTCGCGACCGGAGAGCTCGCGGTAGCCGCCCGGGTGGCTCGGGGCACCCGGGGGGCGGCGGTGGCCGAGGCGGGCGGCCGCGGAGCCGATGGGGGCGGCTCCGGGGCGGGTGGGGTGCCCGATGTTGGTCCGCGTACCAGTGACGACGTAGCCCTTGACGCCACCGGCCAGCGCGTTGCGCACCGCGCCGATGTCGTCGGCCGCGGAGAGGGCGAGGCCGTTGGGCCAGCCCGCCGCGCGGGTCTCGGACAGCAGCGTGAGGCCGCTTCCGTCGGGGAGGTGGACGTCGGCCACGCAGATGTCGCGGGGGTTGCCGACGCGGGGACGGGCCTCCGCGATGGACGACGCCTCGATGACGTCGCGTACGCCGAGGGCCCACAGGTGGCGGGTGACGGTGGAGCGGACGCGCGGGTCGGCCACGACGACCATGGCCGTCGGCTTGTTCGGGCGGTAGGCGACCAGGCTTGCGGGCTGCTCGAGGAGAACGGACACACGGCCTCCTGGGGAGATGCGGGACGGAGCCGGCTCGGGGAAGAAGCCGGGGGCGAACCCGTGCGGTGAAGGGGTCATTCACCTCTTCGGCAGCTCTGCCGCCCGCCTTTAGGGAAAGATCACGATTTGCTGAGTAACAATTCGGGCAATTCGGACGCGTGATCGATCATCCTACGAGTGAGCCTCCGTCCGGGCGACGCAGGCGGCTCTCCCTAAGGCTGCTGAGGACCCCTGCGCTGCGGCAGCGAGACGATCCCCGCGCCCGAGATCGTCCCCGCCCCGGGGTCGGGCGGCGACGGCGGCAGACCCGCGATCTGGCACAGCAGATCGCACCAGGCCTCCAGGTGCGCCCCCGTGTCCGGCGCCCCCGCGAGCCCCTCCGCCGGCGTCCAGGACGCCCGGATCTCGATCTGCGTCGCCGGGCGGCGCTCCGCGAGCCCCCCGAAGTAGTGGGAGCCCGCCATCGTGACGGTCCCGCTCGCCTCCCCGTACGCGAGCCCGCGCGCCTCCAGCGCGCCGGTCAGCCAGGACCAGCAGACCTCCGGAAGCAGCGGGTCCGCCGCCATCTCGGGCTCCAGCTCCGCCCGGACGAGCGTCACCAGCCGGAACGTGCCCTTCCAGGCGTCGTGCCCGGCCGGGTCGTGCAGCAGCACGAGCCGGCCGTCGGCCAGATCCTCCTCGCCGTCGACGACGGCCGCCTCCAGCGCGTACGCGTACGGGGCCAGGCGCTGCGGCGGCCTGGTCGGATCGATCTCCAGCTCGGGCCGCACCCGCGCCGCCCGCAGGGCGTCGACCGCCCGCCGGAAGGCGGGTGGCACCGCGTTCGCCTCCGTGTCGTCCGTACCTCCGTCACCGTCGGAATGATCGGAAAAATGTCCCTGAGCCGCAGCCATGCGGGGAAGAGTAGGCGGAACGGGGGCCTCGCGCAGGGAGGGACACCCGGCCCGGGCGAGCGGCTTCCCGCCACATGCGAAGATTCTGGTCGTGAGTGCCAATGACAGCCCCGTGGGCCAGCAGACGAATCAGCAGTCGCGGACGCACGACTCCGCGTTCCTCAAGGCGTGCCGGCGCGAGCCCGTGCCGCACACGCCGGTCTGGTTCATGCGGCAGGCGGGGCGCTCGCTGCCCGAGTACCTGAAGGTCCGCGAGGGCATCCCGATGCTCGAGTCCTGCATGCGGCCCGAGCTGGTCACCGAGATCACGCTGCAGCCGGTACGCCGCCACAAGGTGGACGCGGCGATCTACTTCAGCGACATCGTGGTCCCGCTCAAGGCCATCGGCATCGACCTCGACATCAAGCCCGGCGTCGGCCCGGTCGTCGCCGACCCGATCCGCACCCGCGCCGACCTCGACCGGCTGCGCGACCTGACCCCCGAGGACGTCCACTACGTCACCGAGGCCATCGGGATGCTCACCGGCGAGCTGGGCTCCACCCCGCTCATCGGTTTCGCCGGCGCGCCTTTCACCCTCGCGAGCTACCTCGTCGAGGGCGGCCCGTCCCGCAACCACGAGCACACCAAGGCGCTCATGTACGGCGACCCCCAGCTGTGGGCCGATCTGCTCGACCGCCTCGCCGAGATCACCTCGGCCTTCCTGAAGGTCCAGATCGAGGCCGGCGCCTCCGCCGTCCAGCTCTTCGACTCCTGGGTGGGTGCCCTGGCCCCCGCCGACTACCGCCGTTCGGTGATGCCCGCCTCCACGAAGGTCTTCGACGCGGTCGCCTCGTACGGCGTCCCGCGCATCCACTTCGGTGTCGGTACGGGTGAGCTGCTCGGCCTCATGGGCGAGGCGGGCGCCGACGTGGTCGGCGTCGACTGGCGCGTCCCGCTGGACGAGGCCGCCCGGCGCGTCGGCCCCGGCAAGGCGCTCCAGGGCAACCTGGACCCGGCCGTGCTGTTCTCCACCCCGGAGGCCGTCGAGGCCAAGACGGACGAGGTCCTGGCCGCCGCGAGAGGCCTTGAGGGGCACGTCTTCAACCTCGGCCACGGGGTGCTGCCGACGACCGACCCGGACGCGCTGACGCGGCTGGTGGAGTACGTCCACACCAGGACCGCTGTCTGAGCCGTGGGCTCATGCGCCGCTGTGGGGGGGGGGGGGGGGGGGGGGGGGGGGGGGGGGGGGGGGGGGAGGGGGGGGGGGGGGGGAGGGGGTGGGGGGGGGGGGGGGGGGGGTGACCGCACCC
>NZ_JBVHXA010000022.1:88243-93924 GCF_055563935.1 Streptomyces sp. NPDC029169 | reverse complement strand
TTTTGCGCCCCCCCCCCCCCCCCACCCTCCCCCCCCCCCCCCTCCCCCCCCCCCCCCCCCCCCCCCCCCCCCCCCCCCCCCCCACAGCGGGCGGATGCCACAGCGGGTGGTGTCAGTACTCGTTGCAGTTGACGGGCGGGTTGCCGGATCCCACCCGGCAGAAGTCGACCCCGGCTCCGCCGTCCACGAGGCCGGCGTTCGCGCCGCCGACGCGGAGGTAGTCGCTTTCGGTGTCGCCGAGGACCGAGCCGTTCGCCGCGACGGAGCCGACCGTGACGTAGTCGCGGCCGGTGCCACTGTTGACGGTGCCGCCGACGCTGCCGGTGACCTGGATGTAGTCGTTGCCGCCCAGGCCGTTGACCGTGTGGCCGGCGGGGACCGACGCGCAGGTGATGTAGTCGGCTGCCGCCGTTCCGTCGACGGTCGTGCCCGTGACAGACCTGCCGTTGACCTGGCACGTGATCACGGCGTGGGCGGGCGTGATGCTCAGGGTGAGCGGGACGATGACGAGTGAGGCGGCGCAGAGCGCGCGCACTGTGTGTCTGATCATGTCATCGAGTTAATCCACGGTCACAGGAACATCGCAATCCGTCACTCTGGGTCACTGCTCCGCTCGGGTCAGCCCGCCTTGCGGACCGCCGCCACCGCCTTCCGCGCCGCGATCAGCACCGGATCCCACACGGGCGAGAACGGCGGCGCGTACCCCAGGTCGAGGGCCGTCATCTGCTCCACCGTCATCCCGGCCGTCAACGCCACCGCCGCGATGTCCACCCGCTTGGCGGCGCCCTCCCGGCCCACGATCTGCACCCCGAGGAGTCGGCCCGTACGGCGCTCCGCGAGCATCTTCACCGTCATGGGTGCCGCCCCCGGGTAGTAGCCCGCCCGGCTGGTCGACTCGACCGTCACCGTCACGTACCGCAGGCCCACCTGCCGCGCGTCCTTCTCGCGCAGCCCCGTCCGCGCGATCTCCAGGTCGCACACCTTCGACACCGCCGTGCCGACCACCCCGGGGAACGTGGCATAGCCGCCGCCCACGTTGGAGCCGATGACCTGGCCGTGTTTGTTGGCGTGCGTACCGAGCGCGATGTGCCGCTCGCGTCCCGAGACCAGGTCCAGGACCTCCACGCAGTCGCCGCCCGCCCAGATGTTCTCGTGGCCCCGCACCCGCATCGCGAGATCGGTGAGCAGCCCGCCGTACACCCCCAACGGCAGCCCGGCCGCCGCCGCCAGGCTCGTCTCCGGCACCACGCCCATCCCGAGGACCACCACGTCCGCCGGGTACTCGGCGTCCTCCGTCGCCACCGCGCGGACCCGCCCCCCATCACCCGTGAGGATCTTGGTGACCGCCGAGGAGCCGACGGTCCTGATCCCGAGGCCGTCCATCACCTCGTGGACGAGGCGTCCCATGTCCGGGTCGAGCGTCGCCATCGGCTGCTCGCCCCGGTTGAGGAGGGTCACCTCGTAGCCCCGGTTCAGCAGCGCCTCGGCCATCTCCACGCCGATGTACCCGGCGCCCACGACCACCGCGCGCCCGCCCTCTGTGCGCGCCAGCGAGTCGAGCAGCGCCTGCCCGTCGTCCAGGGTCTGCACGCCGTGCACGCCCGGCGCGTCGATCCCCGGCAGCTGCGGCCGAAGCGGCCGCGCCCCCGTCGCGATGACCAGCTTGTCGAAGCCCGTCCACGCCTCGTCGCCCGACTCCAGGTCACGGGTCCGCACCCGCTGCCCGGGCACGTCCAGCTCCACGACCTCCGTGCGCATCCGCAGATCGATGTCCCGCGCCCGGTGCTCCTCCGGGGTGCGCGCGATCAGCTCGTCGCGCTCGTCCACGTCGCCGCCGACCCAGTACGGGATGCCGCAGGCCGAGTACGAGGAGAAGTGACCGCGCTCGAAGGCGACGATCTCCAGCTCCTCGGGGC
This sequence comes from Streptomyces sp. NPDC029169, assembly GCF_055563935.1. NCBI lineage: Bacteria > Bacillati > Actinomycetota > Actinomycetes > Kitasatosporales > Streptomycetaceae > Streptomyces > Streptomyces sp. NPDC029169. The sequence continues at coordinate 92,008 of NZ_JBVHXA010000022.1, read as the reverse complement.
CCTTGAGCCTGCGTGCCTGCGATGCGGCGGACATGCCCGCCGCATCGCCGCCGATGACCACCAGTCGTTCGCTCATACGAACACGCTACGTCGGCGCGGTGGTTCAGTCCGTGGAAGTGTCAGGTTCCGCCACGGACCCCTGCGAAGGACGGCGCGACATCCGCGGCCGGACGAGCAGCCGCCACACCAGATAGCCGGCGAGGGCCACCGCGAGCCACGGCGCCACCGCCGCGAGGACGATCCCGACCCAGGCCAGCGCCGTCACCAGCGCGTTCCAGCCACCGGCGAGAGCGTCCAGGAAGCCCGGCCGGGCCTCGCTCTCCGGCGCCTTCTCCGCTTCCTTCTCGGTCAGTTCGAGGGTGATCGTGGCCATGGTCGTACGGTCCTTCAGCGAGGCCTGCTGGGCCAGCAGCGACTCCAGATCCGCCTGACGACGGCTCAGCTCGCCCTCCAGGGTGACCACGTCGCTCAGCTTCGTCGCCTGGTCCATCAGCTTGCGGACCCGGTCGACGCTCGCCCGCTGGGTCGCGATCCGGCTCTCCACGTCCACCACCTGCTCGGTGACGTCCTTCGCGTCCGCCTTCCGGGAGAGCAGCTTCCCGGTGCCCGCGAGCTCCTTGAGCACCGACTCGTACGAGTCCTGCGGCACGCGCAGCACGACCCGCGAGGTCACATGCGTGTCGTCGATCCGCTCGGTCGACTCGTTGGCGACATGACCGCCCGCGCCCTCGGTGACCCCGCGGGCGGTGGCCAGCGCCTTGGCCGCGTCCTTGACCTCCACGGACAGTGCGGCGGTACGGATGATGTGCTGCGGCTGGGTCGGGGCGGCGGGCTTCTTCGCGTCCCCCGCCCCCTTGTCCGCCGCGCTGCCGGAGTCCGGCGCGTACCCCCGGTCGGCGGCGCCCTGTCCGCCCTTCGCCGCGCTCACCCCCTTCTCGTCGGCACCGGCGCTGTCGGACGCGCCCGCGCCGCAGCCGGTCAGCGCCAACGAGACCATCAGCAGCGCCACGGCCGCTCTTCGCGCTCCACGCATGAAATCCCCCCAGGGATGGTGGTGAGTGTTGCCGGTTCGACGTACGGGGTGGGGGAGCGGGTTGCCGTCCTGCGGTAGCGAACCGGTCACGTTCTGGCCTCGGAACGGGTTTGAGAGAGTGGAGCCATGAACGCGGACACCAGGGACAGCAGCAGGGCACGGGCGCATGTGGTCGTCGTCGGAGGCGGAATCGCCGGTCTCGCGGCGGCTCACCGGCTGGTCTCGGCCGGGCTCCGGGTGACGCTGCTCGAAGGCGGCGACCGGATCGGCGGCAAGCTGCTCGCCGGCGAGATCGCCGGTGCGCCCGTCGACCTCGGCGCCGAGTCGCTGCTCGCCCGCCGCCCCGAGGCGGTCGCGCTCGCCCGCGCCGTCGGGCTCGGGGACCGGCTCCAGGCGCCCGCCACGACCACCGCGTCCGTCTGGACCCGCGGCACGCTGCGCCCGATGCCCAAGGGCCACGTCATGGGCGTCCCCGGCGACGCCGCCGCGCTCGCCGGACTCCTCTCCGAGGAGGGCCTGCGCCGGGTCGCGCAGGACCGCGAACTGCCTCCCGCCGAGATCGGTGCGGACATCGCTATCGGCGCGTACGTCGCCGAGCGGATGGGCCACGAGGTCGTCGACCGGCTCGTCGAGCCGCTGCTCGGCGGGGTGTACGCCGGTGACGCCTACCGCATCTCGATGCGGGCCGCCGTCCCCGCGCTCTTCGCCGCCGCCCGCACCCACCCGACGCTCACCGAGGCCGTCCACGCCGTCCAGCGGGCGGGCGCCGCGACCCCGCCCGACGCGGCGGGCGCGGCCACCGGCCTCGGCGGCTCCGCCTTCGTCGGCATCGATGGCGGCATCGGCGCCCTTCCCGAGGCCGTCGCCGCGGCGATCCGCGCGGCGGGTGGCGAGATCCTGACCCTCATGCCGGTGACGGAAGTGCGCCGAGTCGCGCCGCCGACAGGGGCCGCGCCTTCGGCGGGCTCGGACGCGGGTACACCCGGGCGCGCCGCCGAGCGGCCCGGCGAGCGCGCCGCCGAGCGGGCCGGCGGGCTCGCGCCGGGCCGGGGGACCCCTGACTCGCGCTCGGCCGCCGGCAGCCCCGGGCCGGTCACAGCCTCCGGGCCCGTGCCGGCGCGCACCGGCTGGCGGGTCGTCGCCGCGGGACGGGAGTTCCTCGCCGACGCGGTCGTCGTCGCCGCGCCCGCCTGGGCCGCCGCCGAGTTGCTCGGGCCGGAGGCGCCGCGGGCCGCGGCGGAGCTGGCCGGGGTCGAGTACGCGTCGATGGCGCTGGTGACCCTCGCCTTCCGGCGCGAGGACGTGCACGGTCTGCCCGGTTCCGGGTTCCTCGTGCCGCCCGTCGACGGGCACACCATCAAGGCGTCCACCTTCTCCAGCCAGAAGTGGCAGTGGGTCTCCGACGCCGCCCCCGGCCTCTTCGTCCTCCGTACCTCCGTCGGCCGCTACGGCGAGGAGGAGCAGGTCCTCCGCGACGACGCCGACCTCGTCGAGACCTCCCTCAAGGACCTCGCCGCCGCCACCGGGCTGACCGCCCGGCCCGTCGCCACCACCGTCACCCGCTGGACCGACGGCCTCCCGCAGTACCCCGTGGGCCATCTCGCCCGCGTCGCCCGCATCCGCGACGCCGTCGCCGAGGTCCCCGGACTGCGCCTCGCCGGGGCCGTGTACGAGGGCGTCGGCATCCCCGCCTGCATCGCCTCCGGCCATCGGGCGGCGGACGAAATCGCGGACCAGATCGCGGACGAGATCATCGCCACGTCGTAAACCACCCACCCTGGTGCGGGGCACTGTCCGTGACGGGCGAGAATAGGCGTATGAGTGCGCCCGAAAAGATCCCGAACGCCGGTAAGAAGGCGAAGGACCTCAACGAGGTCATCCGCTACACCCTGTGGTCTGTGTTCAAGCTGCGCGACAACCTGCCCGAGGACCGCGCCGGCTACGCCGACGAGGTCCAGGAGCTCTTCGACCAGCTCGCCGCCAAGGACATCACCATCCGCGGCACGTACGACCTCTCCGGTCTGCGCGCCGACGCGGACCTGATGATCTGGTGGCACGCCGAGACGAGCGACGAGCTCCAGGAGGCGTACAACCTCTTCCGCCGCACGAAGCTGGGCCGCGCCCTGGAGCCGGTCTGGTCGAACATGGCGCTGCACCGCCCCGCCGAGTTCAACAAGTCGCACATCCCGGCCTTCCTGGCCGACGAGACGCCCCGCGACTACGTGAGCGTCTACCCCTTCGTGCGCTCCTACGACTGGTACCTGCTGCCGGACGAGGACCGCCGCCGGATGCTCGCGGACCACGGCAAGATGGCCCGCGGCTTCCCCGACGTCCGCGCCAACACGGTCGCCTCGTTCTCGCTCGGCGACTACGAGTGGATCCTCGCCTTCGAGGCCGACGAGCTGTACCGCATCGTCGACCTCATGCGCCACCTGCGGGCCTCCGAGGCGCGGATGCACGTCCGTGAGGAGGTCCCCTTCTACACCGGCCGCCGCCGCTCCGTGGCGGACCTGGTGGCGGGCCTGGCCTGACGGCCGCCCTACCGACTCGGTGACGTCCCGGCGACCGGCCGGGCCGTCACCCCTCGACCCGGAAGATCAGAGGGCGGACGAAGATCCGTCCGCCGCTCCAGCGACACCGGGTCCGGCTCCGGGTGGGGGGGGGGGGGGGGGGGGGGGGGGGGGGGGGGGGGGTGGGGGGGGGGGGGGGGGGGAAACGACAGAGGGGGGGCT
>NZ_JBVHXA010000022.1:43321-88233 GCF_055563935.1 Streptomyces sp. NPDC029169 | reverse complement strand
CTTCTCTTCTCCGGGCGGCACGGAACCTCCCCACCCCCCCCCCCCCCCCCCCTCCCCCCCCCCCCCCCACCCCCCCCCCCTCCCCCCCCACCCCCCCCCCCCCCCCCCCCCCCCCCCCACCGGCGTCCTTTCCGGGGTGCCCGGCACGGCCCCCGTCAGCAGGTAGCTCTCCAGGTACCCGTTGACGCAGGCGTTCGCCCCGCCCCCGATGCCGTGCGTACCGGCGTCCCGCTCGGTCACCAGGGCCGAACCCGACAGCCTGCGCTGCAGCTCGAGCGCCCCCTCGTACGGTGTGGCCGCGTCCCGCTCGGCGGCCAGGATCAGCACCGGCGGCAGCACCCCGGGACCCGTCCGCACGTCCAGCGGCTTCTGCCGCGGCTCCTTCCAGTACGCGCAGGGCAGGTTGGCCCACACGTTGTCCCAGGTCTCGAACGGGGCGATCTTCGCGAGCCGGGTGTTGTCCCGGTCCCAGACGGCGAAGTCCTCCGGCCACGGCGCGTCGTTGCACTCCACCGCCGTATAGACCGCCGCCGCGTTGCCATCGCCGGCCGGGCCTCCGGCCTGCTCGACCAGCGGCTTCGGATCGCCCTTCAGATACCGGGAGAGCGCGCCGGCCCGCAGCGGCCAGAAACCGTCGTGGTACCCGGTCTGGAGCATCGCCCCGTGCAGCTGTCCCGGGCCGACCCGCCCGCCGGCCGGCCGCGCCGCGAGTTCGGCGCGGACCTTCTCGTAACTCTGCTGGACCTCTTGGGCCGTGGTGCCGAGGCCGTACACCTTGTGGTGCCTGGCGACCCAGGTGCGGAAGTCGGTCCAGCGGCGCTCGAACGCGCGGGACTGGTCGAGGTTGTTGAGGTACCAGATCTGCCGCGGCGCGGGGTGGACGGGCGCGTCGAAGACCATCCGGCGCACCCGGTGCGGGAAGAGCGTCGCGTACAGCGCGCCGAAGTAGGTGCCGTACGAGGCGCCCATGTACGTCAGTCTCGGCTCGCCGAGCGCCGCGCGCAGCACCTCCAGGTCGCGGGCGTTGTTGAGCGAGTGGTAGTGCCGCAGCGCCTTGCCCGTGCGGGTCGCGCAGCCCTGGGCGTACGTCTTCGCGCGGGCGATGCGCTCCTGCTTGAAGACCTCGTCGGGCTGGGTCGGGGCGGGGGTCGGGCCGCTGGCGCGGTCGGCGGGGTCCTGGCAGGAGACCGGGGCGGAACGGCCCACGCCGCGCGGGGCGTAGCCGACCAGGTCGTACGCGGCGGCGATCCGCTTCCAGGCCGGGAGCTCGGCGACCAGGGGGAAGTACGTCGAGGAGGCGCCGGGACCGCCGGGGTTGTACACGAGGGCGCCCTGACGGCCGGAGGCCGGTCCGGAGGCCTTGATCCGGCTGACGGTGAGCGGGATCCGGGTGCCGTCGGGGTCCGCGTAGTCGAGGGGGACCAGGACGGTGCCGCACTGGACGGTCGGCGGCAGCTTCTCGGCCGCGGGGCAGCCGCCGAAGCGGATGCCTTCGGCGGCTGCGCGGCGTGCTGCGAGGAGGGTGCCGGCCGTCTCGGCGGGCGGGGCGTCGAGACCGGGCGCGGCGGTCATCGAGGACAGCAGCAGCGACCCGACGGCGCCGGTCAGTGCGAGGGCTTTCACGGAACGATGCTTGTCAGAGCGGCCCACTTTGTACAGGATCTTCGGGGCGTGTCGGGGGTGATGGCCCGGTCAGCCGCTGGAACTGGAGCTTCCGCAGCTCGAACCGCTGCTGCTGGAACAGGAGCTGCCGCCGCCGCTCGAACTGGAGCCGGAGCAGCTCGATCCGCCACTGGAGCCGCCGGAGCAGGCGCTCGCGGAACAGCCTCCGCCTCCGCCGCCGTTGCCGCTGTCCGGCCACCCGCCGCCGCTGCCGCCGCTGCCTCCGCTACCGCCGCCGCAGCCGCCGGAGTTGCCGGGGGTGCCGGCGCACCAGTGCAGGGTCGTGAGCAGGGCCGCGTCCGAGGCGGAGGTGCTGGAGGAGGTGTGCGCTGGGGCCGGCCTGGGCATGCGGGCCGCCGCGATGAGCTGCGTCCGCAGCTCGGTTCCCGGGACGGCGCGCAGTCCGCGCAGCGCGACCTGGTGCCCGGCGTCCTGGTCGTAGACGTGGTCACGCTGGTACTCGGCGGAGGCGCGATGGCCGGCGCGGGTGGTGCGGTTGGCGTTGTACGCGCCGCAGGCGAGGGAGACGAAGACGCCTGCGAAGAGGACGGGGATCACCTTGAAGAGGAACGGCACCTCGAACGGGGCGCGTTCGACGCCCACCGTCACGGCGAGGGAGACGACGAACAGCGCGAGCGATCCGAAGCCCAGGGCGAGGCACCCCCGCTTGCCGTCGCGGCGGACCTCGGGGGCGACCATCAGGCCGCGCGCCGCGAGACCGTCGCCGATCTCCTGGACGGCGGGGCTCCGCATCACCGCGAGGCGCAGGAGGTGCAGGGCGCCGTTGGGGGCGGCGGCGAGCTCCTGGAGCACGGCCCGTTCGACGTGGTCGCGCGCGGTGGCGCCGGGCCGCGCGACGACGATGCCGGGGCCGCCGACACCGATCCGGCCGTCGGCGTGCAGGGCGGCGAGCGCCGCGTCGACGACCCGGGGCGGGCCCCCGATGAGGAACGCGGCCTCGGAAAGGTCGTGGACGGAGCCCCCGCGGTCCGCGCGGGCGGCGCGGAGACGGACGATCAGCAGGGCGGAGCCGGTGATCACGGCGGCCCAGACGAGCAGGGCGAACAGGTTCATGGTGGCGTCACCTCCTTACGAGTGCGGCGCGGGCGGCACGGATGAGTCGGGTCGCAGGACCGGGCGGGCGGGTACCGGCGCGCTCCTGCCACCAGCGGGTGAGGCGGCGGCGGGCGTCGGGGTCCTCGGGGCGTCCGGCGACGAGCAGGTGCTCGACGAAGTCGAGGGCGTCGCGGCGGTATCCGCCGGACATGGGGCGGGTCCTGGCGTATGCGCGGAAGGCGGGGCGGTAGCCGTCGCCGAGGATCTCGGGGAGCTCGGGCGCGATCTTGGCGATCACGTCGGACCGCTTCCCGACGAGGGCGCGGCTCTGCACCCCGAGCCGCCGCGAGTCGAACCCCTCGGGCACGGGCGTCCCCGCGACGAGCGCGGACAACAACGCAACCTGCGCCACAGCAACCCGCTCCCGCGCGCCCGCGCTACCGGGGGTGCGGGGCGCCGAGACGGTCGTACCGTCGGGGGAGTGCGTACGCCCGCCGGGCGGCTCTACGACAGGGACGGTCCGCGCCCCGGGGACGGACGCGTCGCCCGCCTCAGCCCCGCGGTCCGCTGCGCGGGGTCTTCCCCCGAAACCGGGGGCGGGCCCCCGGACCCCCTCCGGCGCGTGCGTGTCGGCATCGGGGGCAGGCCCCCGGGGGTCCTGCGCCTCGGCCGTCCGCGGTGGCTGCGGCATCGGGCCGCCCGAGACGCGGGCGCCCGCGCCGATGAGCAGCGGCTGGTCGGCGGCCCGTGCGCCGCCCCCGGCGGCTCCCGCCCCGACCGGCCCCGCCCCCGTCAGCCGACCCCTGATCGTCGCCAGCTCCGAGGCCAGTTCCTCCGCCGGGGGGAAGTTGTCGTCTCGTTCCAGCAGGACTCCCGGGGGCGAGATCCGGGAGGCGAGGTCCGACAGGATGTCCAGGACCGGTTCCGGGACCGGGTGGGCGTGGGTGTCGTGCCAGATGCCGTCGCGGGTGAGGCCGCCCGCCACGTGGACGTACGCGATCGCCTCGAGCGGGAGTTCAGCGAGGGCCTTCGACGGGGTCTCGCCCCGGTTGACGTGGTTCGTGTGGAGGTTGGCGACGTCGATCAGGAGCCGTACCCCCGTACGCTCCACCAGCTCCGCCAGGAACTGGCCCTCCGTCAGCTCCTCGCCCGGCCAGGAGATCAGCGCCGCGATGTTCTCCAGCGCCAGCGGCACGGGCAGCGCGTCCTGGGCGATCCGGACGTTCTCGCAGAGCACGTCCAGCGCGTCCCACGTGCGCGGCACGGGCAGCAGGTGGCCCGCCTCCAGGACCGGCGTCGCCGTCAGCGCGCCCCCGGCCCGGACGAACGCGATGTGCTCCGTCACCAGCGGCGCCCCGAGCGCCGTCGCCGTCGCCGCCAGGTTCGCGAGCCGCCCGGCGTCCGGGCGGTCCGCGCCGCCGAGGCCCAGCGAGACCCCGTGCGGCACGACCGTGACCCCGCGCGAGCGCAGCCGCGTCAGCGAGTCGGGCAGGTGGCCCGCGCACACGTTCTCCGCTACGACCTCCACCCAGTCGACGCCGGGCAGCGCCTCGACCGCGTCCGCGATCTCCGGCCGCCACCCGATGCCGATCCCGAGCTTCACCCCGAGTTCCGTCATGTCCCCCTCCTTCGGTCCCTCACCTGATGGCCCGGCCGGACGCGTTCGAATCCAGTCGGGGGGACGTTCAGAGGTTGATTTGAGGTTCCGGCCCACGTCGTTACGAGTGCGGCGTCACGATCCCCGCCTCCGGCGCCGGGCGCGACGTGAACGACTGGTCCGTCCCCGACGGCAGGACCGGCGAGGGCACCGCCGGTGACGGCACAACCGGCGGCCCGGTCGGCGGCGCCGTCTTCCGCCCCGCCGCCTCGTTCGCCAGCGCGTCGTAGTCGACCATCCCCGTCGCCTCCAGCATCGTGATGTGGTCGAGCACCGTCTGGTTCGCGTCGCTCGCCAGCTGCCGTATCAGCGCGTTGCGCGTCGTGTGCCGGACCTCCGCGATCAGCGCGAACACCTTGCCGTGCGCGTTGCGCAGCAGGTTCGCGAACTTCCGCTCGTACTCCTCCCCGCGCGCCGCCGTCAGCTCCCGCAGCCACCCCTGCTGCTGCTCGGTCGGCTGGTTCGGCAGCTCCACGCCCAGCTTCGCCGCCACGGTCCGGGCCCGCCGGTCCAGGTCCGTGTGGCCGACCACGAGATGGTCGCCGCACTCCACGATCGCCCGGCTGGGGGCGCGTTCGATGGCCTGCTGGCCGGCCGGGAGCTCCCAAAGACCGGCCAGCCGCACCTTGACCAGCAGGTCCCGGTCCGTGGCCGAGAGCGGACCCCACTGCGTGGCCACGCTCGACGCGTTCAGGTTCGCCTGACCCGTTCCGGAGCGGTCGGCGTAGGACCAGACGGGGAAGGCGAGCGCGCCGACCGTGGCGACGAGGGCCGCGATGATGAGTGCCGTGCCATTGACGCGTAGCGACAAGGTGGTGTCTCCCGTACGTTCGAAATACCGGTCACCGCAGACTGAACCGCCAACGCGGCCGGTGTTCAACCCACTTGGCGGTATCGGGAGATACGTACGGCAGGACGGACGTGTTCAGTCGCCGAGCGCACCGAGTACGGGGAATTCGGACACGACCGTGCACGAACCAGGCGCGATCTCCGTGAACCCGGCGTCCCGCACCACCGGCAGCCCGCTCGTCGTCAGCTCCGCCCAGCGCGCCGGATCGGCCGTCCGTACGGCCAGCGGGAAGCCGGCCTCACGCCACGCCTTGCGGTCCGCCTCCCGCATCTCCCACCACAACAGCTGCGCCCCGTGCCCGGCCTGGGCCATCGTCTTGCCCGCGGACATGTCCAGGTCCGGGTTGAGCCAGAGCAGCGCAGCCCCGGGCCGCGGAGCGCCGGGGGCCACCGGGTCCTCGAGGTCCGTGCCGGAGACCTGGAGCTTCGCCAGCTCTTTGGGCCAGCCGTCCAGCGGGACCGGCGGGAACACCCGTACCTCGGCGGCCTCACCCGTCACCGTGATCCCCGGGAGCGCCTCCGCGCGCCGCCACTCCGCACCGCGCGCCCGGCGCACGACCTTGCGGATCCGGGTGTCCTGCCAGTCGGTCATGGCCCGCGCCCATTCGCCGTCACCGGTCGAGCGTTCGTCGGCGAGGATCTCCAGGACGGCGCGGGCGGCCGTCTCCAGCGCGTCGGTACGCGCCGGGGGCTCGGCCCGCTCGATCCGCACGACGAGGGGGAGGACGAACTGGGGCTTGGTGTCACGGGTGTCGGTCTCGTTGCTGCTCACCCGGCAAGTCTGCCACCCGTCGCACAGGTGTTTCTTGTGGGAATGAACGCTTCCGGGACAGGATGCACCTCATGAACATCGTCCGGCCGAGCGAGCTCACCCCGCAGAAGGCCTCGTCCAACTGAACCTGGAACGGGTGGGGCGCCGTTACGGCCTGCGCGGACCGTGGGTGCTGCGCGAGGCGGACCTCGGCCTGCCCGCCGGCGCCCTCGTCCGCATCACGGGCACCAACGGCACTGGCAAGTCGACGCTGCTGCGGATCGTCGCGGGCATCGACGCGCCGACGGAGGGCCGGATCACCGGCCGGCCCCGGCGCACGGCGTACGTACCGGAGCGCTTCCCGGCCGCCCTGCCCTTCACCGCGACCGGCTATCTGACCCACCTCGGACGCGTCCAGGGGCTGGGCCGGGCCGAAGCGGCCACGAGGGCGGGGGAGTGGCTGGAGCGGTTCGGCGCGGGCGCCTTCGCGGACACCCCACTCCCCGAACTCTCCAAGGGCAGCAGCCAGAAGGTCGCCGTCGCCCAGGCCCTGCTGGCCGGTCCGGCCCTCCTGGTCCTCGACGAGGCGTGGACCGGCCTGGACACGGGCGCGCGGCACGAGCTGGACCGCGCAGTCCGCGAGCGGGTCGCGGCGGGCGGCACGGTCGTCTTCGTCGACCACGACCCTGGCCGGCTCGCGGGGGAGGCCGACGCCGTGTACGCGGTGGAGGCGGGGCGGGTACGGCCCGGGAGTCCCCGGCTCGACGGGGGCGTGCGGCCCCGCGTGCGGATCGTGGTCTCCTGCGGCAGCCCGCTCCCCGAGGGGCTGCCGGGCGCACCCTCGTACGAGCCCGGATCCGACGGCACGACGGTGTACGCGGTCGACGCGGCGCACTCCGACGGACTGCTCCGGGCGCTGCTCGAAGCCTCCTGGCACATCCACGAACTGAGCACCGCGGGCATCAGGGCGGGACAGGCAGGACGGGCAGGACGGGTATGACCGCACTGCTGCGCTATCAGACCGACCTGCTGCTGCGTTCCCAGCGCTGGCTCGCACCGCTGCTGCTGTACGCGGTGTTCCTCGGCGTCGGCGTGCGCGCCGGGGAGCCCGTGCTCGGCGCCCTCGGCTACACGGCCGCCGCGCTGCTTCCCGTCACCGCGTGGGTCGTACGGATCTGCCTCGGCCAGGAACCGCCCGCCGCGCGCGGTGTGGTGGCCGCCGCGGCCGGACGGGAACGGGCGCACCTGGCGGCGGTCCTGGCCGCCGTGGCCTGCGCGGCGCTCCTCGGCGCCGTCGCCGTCCTGGGGGTCACGGCGATGAGCGACCTCCGCCGGGTCGACCCCGTCGAGGCCGGGACCGCGGGGCTCCTCGCCGCCGCGGTCTGCGTCCTGACGGGCGCCGCCGTGGGCGCCCTCACCACCCGGCCGCTCGTCCGGTCCCGTGGCTGGTCGCTCGCGGCGCTCGTCCTCGGCTCGCTCCTCGCGCTGGTGACGACCGGCTCACCGGCGCGGTACGCGGTGACGGCCCTGGTCACCGGCTCCCGCACCGCGGCCGTCGCGATGCCCTGGCCCGCCCTCGCGGGAGCCCTGGCGCTCGCCGCCGCCGCGGTGGCCGTGAGCACCAGGGCCACGGCGCGGCTGGAGTGAGTACGCGGACTGCTAGGCGGGTCGCTCCGCCATCAGCTCCGAGACCTTCACGAACCGGTAGCCCCTGGCGCGCAGTTCGGGGACGATCTTCCGGATCGCCTGCTCGGTGACGGGCGCGGCGCTGCGGGTGCAGTGCATGACCACGAGCGAGCCGGGCTTCACGCCGTCGAGGACCTGCTGCGCCACCGCGTCGCCGTCCTTGGCGAAGGCGTCGCCGCTGACCACGTCCCACTGCACCGCCGTCACCTTCGCGGATGCGAGCGCGCGCAGCGCCTCGTCGTCGTAGCAGCCGCCGGGGAACCGGAAGTACGGCACGACATTGCGCGCCCCGGCCTTCTTGAACGCCTCGAAGGCCCGGCGTACGTCGGCCGCCATGTTCTGCTTCGCCACCGTCGGCAGGCCGTAGCAGGGCGCGGCGAAGGCGTAGTGGCTGTACGAGTGGTTGGCGATCTCGAAGCGGGGGTCGGTGCCGATGGACCGTGCCTGGTCCGGGTACTCCTCGGCCCAGCGGCCGGTCATGAAGACCGTCGAGTCGACCTTGAGCCGCCGCAGGGTCTCGATCAGCGCCGGGTTGTCGAAGCGCTCACCGCTCGCGGCCCGCGGCCCCTGGTCGGCCGTCATGTCGGCGTCGAAGGTGAGCGCGACGACCTTGTCCCCGCCCTTGCGGGCCCGTTCGAACACCGGTGTGAGCCCACCGGGTCCCGGCGCCATGGTCGGCGCCTTGCGGACGACGGCGGGACCGGGCGCGGCACCGGCGCTGGAGCTGGAGCTGGGAGTTGCGCTCGGGCTCGCGCTGGAGGTGGTGGGGCGAGGTGGGGGCGGGTCGGCCGTGCCCCCGCCACAGCCGACGAGTACGGCACCCAGCAGAGCAAGCGCCGACAACTTTCGTACAGAAATGGTCACGCACGGAAACTAGCCGATCAGGAGGCGAGTAGCCGTCTCCGGCACTCGGCGACGTCGAAGTCGCCCGGCGGGTACTGCGGGTCGAGCGCGGACAGGTGCTCCAGGAGCAGTCGGCTGATGGCCCAGTTGCGGTACCACTTGCGGTCGGCCGGGACCAGGTACCAGGGCGCCCCCTCCGTCGAGCAGCGCTCCAGGGCGATCTCGTACGCCCGCTGGTACGCCGGCCACAGCGCGCGCTCCTCGATGTCGCCCGGGTTGAACTTCCAGTGCTTCTCGGGGTTGTCCAGGCGCTCCAGGAGGCGCTCGCGCTGTTCCTCGTACGAGAGGTGCAGGAAGACCTTGACGATCGTGACGCCGTCGTCGACGAGGGACTCCTCCCAGCGGTTGATCTGGCCGTAGCGGCGGCCGACGTCGCGCCGGGGGACCAGTTCGCGGACACGGGCGATGAGGACGTCCTCGTAGTGCGAGCGGTCGAAGATGCCGATCTCGCCCGGCACCGGCAAGGCCCTGTTGATCCGCCAGAGGAAGGGGTGCCTGCGCTCCTCCGCCGTGGGCTCCTTGAAGGCCCGGATCCGGCACCCGGCCGGGTTGAAGTAGCCGATCACATGCTTGACCGTGCCGCCCTTGCCGCTGGTGTCCATGCCCTGGAGGACGAGCAGCAGCCGGCGACGGTCGCCGGCCGTGCTCGCCGCGTACAGCCGCTCCTGGAGGTCGGCGAGGTGCGGGGCGAGCTGCGCGGTGGCCTCGATCCCCGCGGACTTGTCGGCCGGGCCCGCGGGGATCTCCGAGGCGGAGTGGGAGGAGAGGTCGACCGGCGCCCCGACGGGCAGGCGCAGCAGGTCACGCAGGACCGGCTCCTTCGCCGCCGCGTCGGCCTTCGACCGGTCGCCCTTCGCCCCGTCCTTCCGCTTCTTGTCCTTCTTCGCCACCTCACGCCCCTTCCCGTCCGCCCGGCACCTTCCCCGATCCTGCGCCGGAAGAGACGGCCTCGCGACCGGGGCGTCACCGGGCCCGCGTCACCCGGTCCGCGTCACCGGGCCTACGTCAGCACCACGGCCCCGTCACCGCGAACGTCGTGCCGGGCGTGTAGCAGTTGACGTACATGGTCCGGCCGTCCGGGGAGAACGTGACGCCCGCGAACTCGCCCCACTCCGGGGCGTCCGGCGTCCCGATGTTCTGGGCGTTGCGCGCCACCGCGTGCACCTCGCCCTTCCGGGTCAGGCCGTACACATGCTGCGCGCCGTCGCCGTCCTCGCAGACCATCAGGCCGCCGCTCGGGGCGAGGCAGATGTTGTCCGGGGATTCGCCGGGCAGTTGGATGTCCGTGCTCGGGCCGAAGACGACGACGAGCGTGAGGCGGCGCGCCTGCGGGTCGAACTTCCACACCTGGCCGAAGTGGGTCGCGCCGGAGCCGTCCGAGGTGCGGGCGAAGGACGAGACGAAGTAGACGCACTTCCCGCCCCAGTAGCAGCCCTCCAGCTTCTGCGCGTGCGTGATGCCCTTCGGCCCGAAGTCCTGGAGCCTGATGGGGGTCTGGGCCGCCAGCGGGTCCGGTACGGGCACCCACTCGATGCCGTCGAACGTCGCCCCGGTCTCCTGGATCACGGAGAGGTCGGGCACGCCCGGCACCCGCATGGCCTCCAGGGCCCCGCCCGCGCGCAGCGAACCGTGGCCGCCGAGCGGCTTCTCCGGGAGGAAGCGGTAGAAGAGGCCGAAGGGCTTCAGGAAGGCGTCCTCCGTCTCGTACACGATGCCGTTGTGCGGGTCGACGGCGATCGCCTCGTGCTGGAAGCGGCCCATGGCAGTGAGCGGTACGGCTCCGGTGCGGTGCGGGTCGGCGCCGTCGACCTCGAAGATGAAGCCGTGGTCCTTGGTGTAGCCGTTGGTGCCGGCCTTGTCCTCGGTCTCCTCGCAGGTGAGCCAGGTGCCCCAAGGGGTCGGTCCGCCCGCGCAGTTGACGGCGGTGCCGGCGATCGCGACGCGCTCGTCGAGGACGTTGCCGCGGTCGTCGAGCGTGAGCGCCGTACAACCGCCCTTGGCGGCCGGGTCGTACGTCAGGCCGCCGACGGTCGGGACGCCGATCTTGCCGGTGACCCGGTTCTCGTGGTTGCGGACGAGGTGGACGCGGCCCCGGCGGCCGGCGAAGGCGCCCATGCCGTCGTGGTTGCTCGGGACGGGGCCTTCGCCGGAGCGGAGGGGGTCGCCCTGACGGGAGAGGACCTTGTAGTGGAAGCCCTCGGGGAGGTCGAGGAGCCCGGCGGGGTCGGGGATCAGCGGGCCGTAGCCGGCGTGACCCCGAGCTGCTGCCGTACCGGCGAACAGCTCACCGAGCGCGCCCGAGAAGGCGATGCCGGCGACGGACGCGCCGGTGCGGGACAGGATCTGACGTCGTGTTGCGGACATGAGGCAACCCACTTCCTGCTGGCGGACAGGCGTAGATGTGACGTGTGACCCGCACGTGTGTACCACGCACTGTGGTGACACGTGAAGCCATGCGGGTCGACACGGCCTCATGGGACGCGAGGGATCAGGCGATCAGACGAGTTCGGCGGTGAGCGTGATCGTCGTTCCCGCCAGGGCCTGGCTCACCGGGCAGTTCTTCTTGGCGTCCTCGGCCAGCTCCAGGAACTTGTCCTTGTCCACGCCAGGCACCTCGCCGCGGACGGTGAGGTGGCTGCCCGTGATGCCCTGGCCCGGCACGAAGGTGACGTCGGCCTTGGTCTCCAGGCGGGTCGGCGCGTTCCCGGCCTTGGCCAGGATGTTGGAGAACGCCATGTTGAAGCAGGAGGAGTGCGCGGCGGCGATCAGCTCCTCGGGGCTGGTCCTGCCGTTCGCCGCCTCGTCGGTGCGGGCAGGCCAGGAGACGTCGTACGAACCGAGGCCGGACGAGTCGAGCGAGACGGTGCCCTTGCCCTTGAGGAGGTCGCCCTCCCAGACGGCGTGGGCGGAACGGGTTGCGGCCATGGTGAATCCCTTTCGATCGGGTATGGCCCCCAACCTACTGCTGGACCAGCCCCTTCGCGTCCCGTGCCAGCGCCGTGAGCCGGGAGATCGCCCGGAAGTACTTCTTGCGGTACCCGCCCTTCAGCATCTCTTCACTGAACAGCCGGTCGAAGGGGAGCCCGGAGGCAAGCACCGGGACCTCCCGGTCGTACAGCCGGTCGGCGAGCACGACGAGCCGCAGCGCCGTCGACTGGTCCGGGACCGCCTGCACGTCCGTGAGGCAGACCGCCGTCAGATCGTCGGTGAGCGCGCCGTACCGGCTCGGGTGGACCCTGGCCAGGTGGTCGAGCAGGTGTGGGAAGTCGTCGAGCGAGGCGCCGGGAGTCGCGTACGCCGCCTTCGTCACCTGTTCGTCGGAGTACGGGGCGGGCGCCTCGGGCAGCCCGCGGTGACGGTAGTCCTCGCCGTCGATCCGCAGCGGACGGAAGTGGGCCGAGAGGCCCTGGATCTCGCGCAGGAAGTCGGCGGCGGCGAACCGGCCCTCGCCCAGCTTGCCCGGGAGCGTGTTGGAGGTGGCGGCGAGCGCCACGCCCGACTCCACGAGCCGGCTGAGCAGGGAGGAGACGAGGACGGTGTCGCCCGGGTCGTCCAGCTCGAACTCGTCGATGCAGAGGAGCCGGTGCCCGCTCAGGGTCCGTACGGTCTGCTGGAAGCCCAGCGCACCCACGAGGTTGGTCAGCTCCACGAACGTGCCGAAGGCCTTCAGTCCCGGCTCGGCGGGAGTGGCGTGCCAGAGGGAGGCGAGCAGGTGGGTCTTGCCGACGCCGTAGCCGCCGTCGAGGTAGACCCCGCGCGGGCCGGTGGGGGCGGGCTGCTTCTTCGCGAACAAGCGGCCGAGGACCGGGCGCCTGCCCGCGCCGGTGGCGTGGGCACCGCCGAGCCCTTCGGCGAAGGAGCTCAGAACCTTGACCGCGTCGGTCTGGCTGGGCTGGTTCGGGTCCGGGATGTACGTGTCGAAGCGCACCGAGTCGAACCGCGGCGGCGGGACCATCTCCGCCACAAGACGGTCGGCGGGGGCATGGGGCTCCCGGGCGCAGAGGGAGACCGGAGCGGCTTCTGTGGAAGCCGTTTCGGTTATGGCGCGGGGGGCGTGGGAGGTACGGGTCGACACAGTTCCCCACTGTAAGCGCCATGTCAGACTGCGAGGATGCGACGCCTGTTCCCTGTGACGGACATGACAGCGGCCGAATCGGACAGGGAGTGGTCCCTCGACGAGCTGGCCGACGCCTACGCGTACCCCGAGCTGAAGCCCGACGAGACCTGGCTGCGCGCCAACATGGTCTCCTCCCTCGACGGCGCCGGGCAGCACGAAGGCCGCTCCCAGCCGCTCTCCTCGGATAGCGACATGCGGATCTTCGGCACCCTGCGCGGCCTCGCCGACGTGATCGTCGTCGGGGCCCAGACCGTACGCCAGGAGGGGTACCGCCCGGCACGCGCGCGTGAGGCCTTCGCGGCCCGCCGCGCGGCCGCCGGACAGGGGCCCGCGCCGGTGATCGCCGTGGTGAGCGCCTCCCTCGACCTCGACTTCGCCCTGCCGCTCTTCACCGGGCCCCTGGTCCCGACCCTGGTCCTGACCGGCGCCGCGGCGCCCGCCGACCGGGTGGCCGAGGCCCGGAAGGCGGGGGCCGAGGTGGTGATCGCGGGGGACGGGGCCGGGGTCGAGCCGGCCCGCGCGGTGGCGGAGCTCGCGGAGCGGGGCCTCCGGCGCCAGCTGACCGAGGGCGGTCCTCGGCTGCTCGGCCATTTCGTGGCGGCCGGAGTGCTCGACGAGATGTGTCTGACGGTCTCGCCGACGATGACGGCGGGCACCGCGCAGCGCATCGCCGGGGGGCCGTCCGTGGCCGTGCCGCAGCGGTTCGCCGTGGTGTCGGTGCTGGAGGAGGCCGGGTTCCTTTTCACCCGCTACCGTCGGATCTGACACGCGGCGGAATTTCTCGTTCCGGTTAGCTTCCGCTGGGCACACTTACCCCCGTAGACCCCGTGCGGGCACGGGGAAGGATGGTTTCCGCAGAAGGGCTCCTGAGGTGTTCACAAGCGTTCTGATGATCGAGAGGCCCCTTTCGTCCGTCGACGTGGAGTTCGTCACCACCCTGCACGGCGACGAGAGGGTGTCCTTCATCGTGCTGATGCAGCCCCGTGGTGACCAGGCCGATGTACTGCTGCGCGCCATCGACGACGTCGCCATGGGCGAGCTGAAGGAAGCGGCCCATGAGGGTGAGGAACCGGAGGGCAAGGCGGCCCGTGTCCCCGCCGAGCAGGCCCTGGAGCACTCCCTCCAGGCCCTGCGGGACGCCGGCTGCGAGGCGGTCGGACAGGTGGTCGAGGACCACCCCCTGAACAAGATGAAGGCCGTCGTGGACGAGTCCGACGCCGACGAGGTGATCGTCCTGACGGCCCCGCACTACGTGGAGGAGTTCTTCCACCGGGACTGGGCGTCGCGGGCGCGTCACAAGGTCGGCGTACCGGTGCTCAAGCTGTTCGCGCACAGCGAGGCGGAGAGCGCGTAGGAGCGGCTGCCTGCCGCGTCCGGCGCCGCGCGCGGCGCCGGACGCCGGCTGCACGCGGTGGGCCACGGGGACGGGCGGGGCACGGGACCGCCCTGCGGCAGGCTGCCCGCGCGCGGCGGCCGGGCGCGGGTGGCTCGACGCCGGCGGCTGGATGCGGGCCGGGCGCGCGGGCGGCCAGACGTGGGCTGCCGGGCGCCGGCCGGACGCGGTGGCCGGACGCGGTGGCCACGAGTTCCGGGGCCGGGGCGGGGGCGGGTCCAGGGGCGAGGGCCACGTGCCGCCCGCGGGTCGGGCTGCCCGGGGCTGTCAGGGGGAGCCACTAGGCTGGGGACCTCCTGTACGTCGTCCCCCGGGGAGAACACTCATGGCACCCGCCATCCCTGCCGCCATGGAACGGCCGCACTTCATCGGCATCGGCGGTGCCGGAATGTCGGGCATCGCGAAGATCCTCGCCCAGCGCGGAGCGAAGGTCGCCGGCAGCGACGCGAAGGAGTCCGCGACCGCCGAGGCGCTGCGCGCGCTCGGGGTCACGGTGCACATCGGCCACGCCGCCGCCCACCTCGCCGACGACGCCACAGCCGTCGTCGTCTCCAGCGCCATCCGCGCCGACAACCCCGAGCTGGCCCGCGCCGCCGAGCTCGGCATCCCGGTCGTCCACCGCTCCGACGCGCTCGCCTCCCTCATGGACGGCCTGCGCGCGATCGCCGTGGCCGGTACGCACGGCAAGACCACGACGACGTCCATGCTGGCCGTCGCGCTCACCGAGCTCGGCCTTGACCCCTCGTACGCCATCGGCGGCGACCTCGCGGGCCCGGGCACCAACGCCCGCCACGGCGCGGGCGAGGTCTTCGTCGCCGAGGCGGATGAAAGCGACCGCAGCTTCCAGAAGTACGACCCCGAGGTCGCCATCGTCCTCAACGTCGAGCTCGACCACCACGCGAACTACGCGTCGATGGATGAGATCTACGAGTCCTTCGAGGCCTTCACCGCCAAGATCCGCCCCGGCGGCACCCTGGTCGTCGGCGAGCACGCGGGCGCGCGCGAGCTGGCGCGCCGGGTCGCGGGCCGGCAGGACCTCCGGATCGTCACCGTCGGCGAGTCGGCGGACTCCGACGCCCGGATCCTCTCGATCATCCCGAAGGGCATGACCAGCGAGGTCGTCGTCGTCCTCGACGGCGTCGAGCACACCTTCACCGTCTCGGTCCCCGGCCGTCACTACGCCCACAACGCGGCCGCGGCCCTCGCCGCCGGCTCCCGCGTGGGCATCGGTCCGGCGGAGCTCGCCCAGGCCCTCACCGCGTACACCGGTGTCGGCCGGCGCCTCCAGCTCAAGGGCGAGGCGGCGGGCGTCCAGGTCATCGACTCGTACGCGCACCACCCCACCGAGATGACCGCCGACCTGGAGGCCATGCGCGGCGCCGCCGGGGCCGCCCGCCTCCTGGTCGTCTTCCAGCCCCACCTCTTCTCCCGCACCCAGGAGCTCGGCAAGGAGATGGGCGACGCGCTGGCCCTCGCCGACGCCTCTGTGGTCCTGGACATCTACCCGGCCCGTGAGGACCCGATCCCCGGCATCACCAGCGAGCTGATCATCACGGCGGCTCGCGCGGCGGGCGCGGACGTGACGGCGGTGCACGACAAGGACGCTGTCCCGGACGTCGTCGCGGGAATGGCGAAGCCCGGTGATCTCGTTCTGACCATGGGCGCGGGCGACGTCACGGACCTCGGTCCGAGGATCCTGGCCCGCCTGTCGAGCTGAGGAGCGTGTGATGACGGCGTACGAGGTCGAGAAGCCGGACGAGCAGTGGCGTGCGGAGCTGACCCCGGAGGAGTACCAGGTCCTGCGCCAGGCGGGTACCGAGCCCGCGTTCCGCGGTGAGTACACGGACACGAAGACGAAGGGTGTCTACTCCTGCCGGGCGTGCGGCGCCGAGCTCTTCACGTCCACGGAGAAGTTCGAGTCGCACTGCGGCTGGCCGTCCTTCTACGACCCGAAGGACAGCGCGGCGGTCGAGCTGATCGAGGACCGCTCGTACGGCATGGTCCGCACCGAGGTCCGCTGCGCGCGCTGCGGCTCGCACCTGGGCCATGTCTTCGAGGGCGAGGGCTATCCGACCCCGACGGACCAGCGGTACTGCATCAACAGCATCTCGCTGCGGCTGACGCCTACGGACTCCTCAGGCGCCTGACGAGGGAAGGGCGGGGGCCGCGGCCCCCACCCTTCGGCTCAGTGGCGCTTCGCCTCCTCGGGGGCGGCTTTCCGTGACGGCTCGTCGGGGCGCGCCCTGCGCCGGGCGAGGTCGCCGACGGCCAGGGTCAGGACGCCCGCGAGGAGACCCCAGAAGGTCGAGCCGATGCCGAAGAGCGTGAACCCGGAGGCCGTGGCGAGCAGGGTGACCACGGCCGGTTCGCGGAGGCGGTCGTCCGTGAGGGCCGAGGTGAGGGAGGAGCCGATCGTGGCGAGCAGGCCGATGCCCGCGATGCCCAGGACGAGCGCGGGCGGCATCGCGGTCAGCAGCCAGCCGACCGTTCCGCCGAAGAGCCCGACCAGAAGGTAGAAGATCCCCGCCCAGACGCCCGCCACATACCGCTTCCTGGGATCGGGGTGCGCGGCCTCGCCGCTGCAGATCGCCGCGGTGATCGCGGCCAGGTTCAGGCCGAAGCAGCCGAACGGCGCCAGGACGGTGTTGACCGTGCCCGTCCAGGTCAGCAGCGGCGAGACCGGCGTGGAGTAACCGGCGTTGCGCAGCACGGCGACCCCCGGCAGATTCTGCGAGGCCATCGTCACGGCGAAGAGCGGCAGACCGACGCCGACGAGGACCTGCCAGTCGAACTCGGGGCGCACGAAGGACGGTTGGGCGAGGGTGAGCTCGAAGCCGTCCAGCTTCCAGGAGCCCTGCCACGCCGTCGCCGCGACACCGACGGCGAGCGCGGCGACGACGGCGTACCGGGGGAACCAGCGCCGACCGACGAGATACGCAAGGAACATGGGAACGGCGATGACGCCGTTCCGCTCCATCTGCGTGAACAGCTCGGTGCCGAACTGGAGCAGGACCCCGGCGAGCAGCGCGGAGGCGAGCGGCACCGGAATCCGGTTCATGATCCGCTCGAACCAGCCGGTCACGCCGCTGATCACGATGAGTACGGCGGACAGCAGGAAGGCCCCGACCGCCTGCGCCATCGTCACGCCCTGCAGCCCGGTGGCGAGCAGCGCGGCGCCGGGGGTCGACCAGGCCGTCACGACCGGTGCCCGGTAGCGCAGGGACAGGCCGATGCAGGTGATGCCCATGCCGATGCCGAGGGCGAAGACCCACGAGGTGAGCTCGGCGGAGGTGGCACCGGCCGCCTTGGCCGCCGTGAAGACGACGGCCACGGAGCTGGTGATGCCGATGAGGGCGGCGAGGAACCCGGCGGAGACGGCGGTGGCCGGCGCGGCGGACTGGACGTGTCGTATGAAAGCCATGGCCAGGGCATCCTGGCACACCGCGTCCGAGGGGCCCGACAGGTTTTCCACAGGCCTTGTGGCGGGGGCCGGATGGGCGCAGCACCGAGGAGAACTTCCGGGGCCGACTGCTCGCCCAGGTCCCCGGGAACGGGCGTCTGCGTCTGCAACTGAAGGCGGAGGGCCGCTGGCAGCTCCAGGTGCTTCCGCTGGCCGCGGCGACGCGCCTGACGGAGGAGGAGCTGGAGTGCCGCGGCCCGGACGTCCTGCTGCACACCGGCGGAACGGCCGATCTCGCCCTCCACTACCGCGGCGACGACAACCTCATCGTCAACCTCTACGAACTGGCGGACCACGACGACCCGACGGAACTGCCCACGGACGACAACGTCGTCAACGAGATCGGCAAGCGGCGCGAGACCGTGCCGCTGCCCGAGGGGCCGCTCATCGTGCACCTGGAGATGGCCGACGGCCCGTGGCGGGCGCGCCTGAAGCACCTGCAGCCGCCCAGCCGGCCGTCGCACGTCGGCGGCCCGGCGAACGTCGTCGAGATAGGCAAGGCGCAGGGATGGCTACGGCGCGGTAGACGCTGACGGTGCCCTGGAAGAGGTACCGATTGGATTCCGATGCGGCATCCGGGGCGCAACACCCCCCGGCCCAATTACCACGCATCGAAGGCGGAATCAATCTATCCGCTTACGCGGCGTGGCTGGTTATGATCCCTCCGCACATCCCGTCGAAGCCGGATCGGGCGTTCCCCCGCCGTCCACACCCGAGGACCGCGCGCCCCGTTCGGCTGATGGCCCGTCCCCTGCCACTCCGCTCCCCGAGGGCTGATGTCTCCCATAGAACCCCATGGCGCACCTGGCGCACCCGCGCAGTCGACGGCCCGTCGACGACGTACCGTGCGCCTGCGTACGCTGCTCATCTGGCTGGCGGTCGTCCCCACCCTGGCCATGAGCACCCAAGTCGTCGTGACCGTCGGTCAACTCGTCGAGCGGTCCCAGCACCTGCGCGCCGACGTGGCGTCCGGTGAGCGGTACGGCACACCGCTGTACACGCTCATGGCCCAGCTGCAGGCGGAGCGGAGGATGACCGCCGCCCGGTGGGGTGGCGCGTCCGTGTCCGAGAAGGACCTGCGGGATCTGCGCGCGGGCACGGACCGGGCCGCGGCCGAGTTCCGCGCGCTCGTGCCCGCCGGCCCCGAGGCGGCCGAACATGCGGACGATCACCTCCGGGAGGTGGCGAGCAGCCTCGGCGACCTGGCCGCGTACCGCGAGCGCGCCGATGCCCGCAGCAGTAGCACCCATGGCGCGATCACCTATTACACCCAGGTGATCGACCAGATCGTCCACGTCTTCCAAGAGGCGTTCAGTCACGGCGAGGACGGCGAGCTGGCCCAGGAGAGCCGGCCGTTGGTCGCCATGTTCTCCGCCTCCGAGATGGTGGCCCGCGAGGACACGATCCTCGCCCTCGCCGAGTCCTCCAGGGAGCTCAGCCCCACCGCGTTCGCCGAGTTCGCCAACGCCGTCGGAGCCCACCGGTATCTGTACGCGACGTGGGTCGTGCCGCACCTCCCGGCCGAGGAGCTGGCGTCCTACGAGCGGCTGACGGGCTCGGAGGCCTGGCGTACCAAGACCGCGATCGAGGACGCCGTCGTCTCCGAGCACAAGGACCTCGCCTCCGGGGGCGTGAGACTGCCCCGCGAGATCCGCGACTGGCGGGCCGCGCACAAGGTGTTCGCCGCGGACCTCACCGCGCTGGGCACCGAGCGGTCGCGGGCCGTGGTCGCCCGCGCGGAGGCCAAGGCCGCCGAGCTCGAGACCGAGGTCGCCTGGCTCGTCGCGGGAAGCGGCGGTGGCCTGCTGCTCGTCGTGCTCCTCGTCGTCCTCACCACCCGCTCGGTGCTGCGCCGCCTGGACGGTCTGCACGAACGCACGGTGACCGTCGCCGAACGGACACTGCCGGACGTCGTCGACCGACTGCAGCGCGGGCAGAGCGTGGAAGCGGACGCGCTGCCGACAGTCGCCGGAGGCCAGGACGAAGTGGGGCGTATCAGCGACGCGTTCGCCCGTGTCGTCGCCGTGTCCGTCGACGGACACCGGCAGCTCGCGGCCGAGCGCCAGGGCTTCGGCATGTTCGCCGCAGGCATCGCCACCCGCACCGGAAACCTCGTCAGCCGCCAGCTGAGCCTGACCGAAGACCTCCAGGACGCCTTCGGCCACAACGAGGCACTCCTCGCCCAGCTGATGAAATCCGACCAGTTGACGGTGGGCATGCGGCGGCAGATCGAGAACCTGCTCATCCTCGCGGACGGCGAGATCCCCGACCCGCACACCGAGCCCATGCGCATCGCCGACCTGCTGCGCGAGGCGGCGGCTGAGGTCGAGGAGTTCCGGCGCATCGAGCGCCAGGCCCTGGACGAGATCAGCGTGGAGCCGCGCGCGATCAGCCAGATCAGCCACCTCCTGGCCGAACTGCTCGACAACGCCACCCGCTTCTCCCCGCCGAGGTCGAAGGTCGTCATCCGCGCCGAAGCCGTGGCGGACGGGCTGTCCGTCGAGATCGAGGACCGCGGGCCGCGGGTGTCCGCCGAGCGCTACGAGGAGATGAACGCCCGCCTGCACTCGGCCCCGCCGTACTCCGTGCTGGCCGAGAACGCCCACCGGCTCGGGCTCTTCGTGGTCGGCCACCTCGCCGACCAGCTGGGGGCCACGGTCACGCTGCGGCGCTCGGTCTTCGGAGGCACGTCGGCGGTGGTGATCCTGCCCGAGGACCTGCTGGTACGGACGGATCCGGCACCGGCGCCCGTACGGGAGGCCATGCGGGAGCACGTTCCGGAGCCGTCACGTGAGCCCGTACCGCCGCTCTCCTTGTTCGAGGAGCGCAAGCCGGAGCTGGTACTGCACACGGGCACGGGCTCCGGACTGCCGACCCGTCGGGCACCCGACCGGGCACCCGAACGGCCCGCCGCCACTCCGGACGCCACCCCGCGCGGCACCGCGCGCCCGGCCCTCCCCGAGCGCGTCCCGCAGACCCACATCGCCGAGCAACTCCGCGCGCCCCGCGCACCCGAAGAGACCGTCGTACAGGAACAGGCGACCCCCGAAGAGGTCGCCGACGCCTGGGCGGACTACGAACACGGGACCCAGACAGTCGAAGAAGAGCTCCGACGGGATCAGCCATGACGACGACACCCAACGACATGATCTACAGCGTCCTGGACAACAACCTGAGCAGGATCGCCGGCATCCAGGGCGCCGTGCTCCTCTCCAATGACGGCATCATGCTCAGCGCCTACCTGCTCGAACGGGACCGCGCCGAGCGCATAGCCGCCGCCTCCTCCGGAGTCGCGGCCACGATGAAGGCGATCTCCCGGGAGGTCGGCGGCGGCCGGGTCATCCGCCAACTGGTGGAGATGGACGAGAGCTACCTCTGCATCGTCGGCTGCGGCGAGGGCAGCACGCTCATCGTGGTGACCTCCCGCAAGGCGCGCCTCGGCGAGCTGGGCGGCGAGGCCGTACGGACCGCGCAGGCCCTCGGCGAGTGGCTGGGCACGCCCGAGCGCGCCCAGGCGCCGGGCGCGTAATGCCGGACGAGCCGGGCGAGCCGAGCGTGCCGACCGAGCCGAGCGTGCCGACCGAGCCGGCTGTGCCGACCGAGCCGGAGAAGCCGCAGCGCGGAAGCCGCCGCCGTACGCGGCTGTACGCCCTGACCGACGGACGTACAGCCGCGGCCCACACCGTCCTCACGATGGACACCACCATCACGGCGGCGGTGCCCGAGGACGCCCAAGCCGGTCTGCCCACCGAGTGGCAGGCCGTCCTCGCCCTGTGCGCGCCCCCGAACGGGCGGGCGGTCGCCGAGATCGCCGCCCGGACGGGGATCCGCCTCACCCCGATGACGCTTCTGCTCGGCGAACTCGCGGACCGTGGGCTGATCCACCACCGGCCGCCCCTGGAGGCGGCCGAGACCACCAACGTCCACCTGCTCATGAGAATCAGGGACAACCTTGCCCGGATATGACACCCCTGCCGACGAAGCGGCCCCCGTCAAGATCCTCATCGCCGGGGGATTCGGCGTCGGCAAGACGACCCTGGTCGAGACGGTCTCGGAGATCGAGCCGCTGCGTACGGAGGAACGGCTGACGGCCGCGGGTGTCGGCGTCGACGACCTCGACGGCATCGAGTCCAAGACGGTCACCACGGTGGCGATGGACTTCGGCCGGATCACCCTCACCGACGCCGGAGTCATCCTGTACCTGTTCGGAACACCGGGCCAGGAGCGCTTCTGGTTCATGTGGGACGACCTGCTGAACGGGGCGCTCGGGGCGATCGTCCTGGTCGACACGCGCCGCCTGGACCGCAGCTTCCCGGCCGTCGACTTCTTCGAGAGCCGCGGGCTCCCGTTCGTGGTCGGCGCGAACTGCTTCCACGGCGAACAGCCCTACACCGCTGCGGAGATCAGAACGGCCCTGCATCTGCGCGACCCGAACACCCCCATCCTGATGCTCGACGCCCGCTCCCGCGACGACGTCCGGGGCGCCCTGCTCGCGCTGCTCGACACGCTGATCGCCCGGGCGGACGGCACCCGGGCGACCGTCTGATCCGCGGAGTTATCCGACCGGGAGGGAGGCGACGAAGTCGGTCCAGGTGACGGGGGCGAGGGCGAGCTGGGGGCCCTGGGGGTTCTTGGAGTCCCGGACGTGGACGGTGGTGGGGCAGGCGGCGACTTCGACGCAGTCGTCGCCACTGCCACTGCTGTAGCTCGACTTATGCCAGGACAGGGCGACTTCGACGCAGTCGCCGCTGCCGCTGCTGCTGTAACTGCTCTTGAACCAGGCCAGTTCTGTGGTGCTCATGTAGCTCCTCGCATCTGCCGCAACAGGCTCAGGGAGTCTTCCAGGGTAAGAGCCTGTGAGCGCATCCTGGCATACCGCATCTGGAGGATGCTGACCACTTTGGGGTCGGAGATGAACTGGCCGCTCTCCTGCCCCTCGCAGTAGCCGAACCACCGGTTGTCCGGCGTCTCCAGGAGCTGCACGGGCCCGCCAAGCCCCGCGTGATGGCCGAGCGACTTCGGCATGATCTGAATCTCGATGTTCCGGCGCTCGGCGAGTTCGATGAGGTGGTCGAGCTGTTCCCGCATCACCTCCACGCCGCCCGTGGGCCGTTCGAGGACATGCTGCTCGATGATGAAACTGTACGCCGTGTTCGGCCGCTCCGTCAGTAACCTCTTCCGCTCCAGCCGGGCCACGAGTTGGGCCTCGATCTGCTCGTCCCCGAGCGGTGGCCGCTGCTCGGCGAACAGCTGGTGCGCGTACGCCTTCGTCTGCAACAGCCCCGGCACCAGCCGATTCTCGTACGTGTAGAGGCTCAGCGCCTCCGCCTCCAGCTTCGCCCACTGCCGGAACCAACTCGCCAGACCCGGCTTCCTCGCCAGATGCTTCGCCGCCCCCCGGATCACCTCGAACGCGTCCAGGATCTCCTCCGACCGGTCCACGTAGTCCGCCGGTGGGAACCGCCGCCCCTGTTCGATCGAGGCGACCGTCGGTACCGAGTACCCCACTCTCGGAGCGAACTCCTCCTGCGTGAGCCGCGCCCGCTTGCGGAAGGCCTTGACCACCTCCCCGAAGGCCTTCAAGCTGTCCGACGCCTCGGGCTCGCCGCCGATCGGGTACCCATCCGTCATCCCGCACACCTCCCGTGCCCACTCCCCAACGGGGCCATGCTCACGGGTCGTTACCGGTACTGTCCACCCTCCGAACCCGTACGCTCACTCAGCGTACGAGTGGCTGACCTGGCAACCTGCCCCTGACGTCGCCACATTGATCACATGACCTCCCCCCAGACCCACCAAGAACCCGTCACCGTACGTGTGTTCACCCAGCGCTTCAGCTCCACCCCACGCGGCGCCCGCCTCGCCCGCCTCCTGGCCGTGCACCAGTTCCAGTACTGGGACGACGTCCCGCAGGACACCGCCGCCCTCCTCGTCGCCGAGCTCGCCGCGAACGCCGTCACCCACGGCCGCATCCCCGGCCGCGACTTCGAGCTGACGCTCGCGTACACCCCCGGCCGCCTCCTCCGCGTCGACGTCACCGACACCCGCACGGAACGCCGCCCGCCCCACCCCGACGCCCTCCGTGCCCCAGACCCGTTCGCCGACACGGGCCGTGGCCTCCTCCTCGTCGAGGCCCTCGCCTCCCGCTGGGAGGTCCGGGACCGTCTCCCGATCGGCAAGACGGTCTGCGCCGAACTCGACCTTTCTCCTTTTCCGTAACAACATCTCCCCTTTGATCTCCCGTCACTTAAGTGGCAGAAGTCACATTTGCCGCTGTCCGGTGCGCCCGAAAAGAGGGTGAATGAGGTAGCTAAAGCACGTGGACCGGCCAACTCGGCCCTCTCTAACGTCGCCACGCGATCACGTGGTGATCGCGTGGGGATATGAGGGGGAGGGTGGGGATGTATCGACGGGGCCGCACACGCGTGCGCGCGAGAGTCGTACGAACAGGGCCTGCTTGGGGCGTGGTGGGTGCGCTGGTCGCCGGAGTCTTTGCCTCGGCGGGCGTGAACACCTCAGCCGCCATGGCGGCCGCCCAGGCGGCGGAGTCCTCCTCGCCGGCCGGAGCGGTGGCGCGGGACGAAACCGGCGGGCTCTCCGAGGACGAAGCTCTCGACGAGGCCCGCCGTACCGGCAAGAAGGTCGAAGTGCTCTCGCTGCGAGGTGAGAGCCGCGATGTGTTCGCGACCCCCACCGGTTCGCTGGAGGCTCGGGAGCATCTGCGGCCGGTCCGGGCCCGTGTGGACGGGAAGTGGCGGGATGTCGACACGACCCTGGCGCCGACGGGCGCAGGGATGGTGGCGCCGAAGGTCGCGTCGGTGGACCTCGAGTTCTCGGCGGGTGGCGAGGGGCGTCCGCTGGTGCGGCTGGAGCGAGTCGGCCGGACGCTTGAGCTGTCCTGGCCCGGCCGGGTGCCGGTTCCGGAGCTGAGGGGCGATACCGCCACATATGTGAACCTGCTGCCGGATGTCGATCTCCGGCTGGCCGCCCAGCCGGAGGGGTTCACCCAGCTGCTGGTGGTCAAGTCGGCCGTCGCGGCGAAGAACCCACGGCTGGCGAAGCTGCGGATGGGCCTGGCCGCGAAGGGGATGAAGGTCGAGGAGACCGCGCAGGGCGGTCTGCGGGCCATCGACGCGGGCGCGGGCGGCACGGTCTTCGAGGCGGCCACGCCGATGATGTGGGACTCCAGTGACGGCCCTGCCGCACGGGCTTCCGCATCCGCCAAGGCCGGCGGCGAGCGCACGATGGCGTCCACCGAGCCCGGGGCGGCCGAGTCGGGGCGGCTGGCGCCGCTGGGCGTGGAGCTGCCGGACGGGGGCGAGGAGCTGGTCCTGACGCCCGACGCGGAGGTGCTGGCCGGTCCCGACACCGTGTACCCGGTCTACATCGATCCGCAGTGGTACTCACCGAAGGCGACGGCCTGGACGATGGCGTCGAAGTACTGGGCCTCGTCCCCGCAGTGGAAGTTCAACGGGGAGCCGGACGCCGGTATGGGCTACTGCGGCTGGGCCTACTGCAAGCCGTACGACACCAAGCGGCTCTTCTACCAGCTGCCCACCTCGGCGTACGCGGGCAAGACGGTGCTGTCCGCGGAGTTCGTGGTCCGCAACACGTGGTCGGCGTCCTGCTCCGCGCGCAGTGTCCAACTGTGGAAGACGAAGGGGATCTCGACGTCCACGACCTGGAACACGCAGGACAACGACGCCTTCTGGATCGACCACCTCGCCAGCTCCTCGTTCGCCTACGGCTACGAGGGCTGTGCGGCCAAGGACGCCGAGTTCGACGTGAAGTCCGCGATCCAGCAGGCCGCGAACAGCAGCGCGTCGACGATCACCTTCGGTCTGCGGGCGGCCGACGAGGGCGACGAGTACGCCTGGAAGCGGTTCTCCGACGACGCGTTCATCAGGGTGAACTACAACCGGCCGCCCTCCCAGATCAAGACCTCGCAGCTGACCCAGGATCCGGGTGGCTCCTGCGGGAGCCCCAGCAACCCCAAGCGGGTGCGCTCCGTGCCGAAGCTCTCGGCGAACGGGATCACGGACCCCGACAAGGACAGCATCGCCGTACAGTTCAACGCGGCCTGGGACTCGGGCGACGGCAAGGGCTTCGTGACACGCTGGACCTCGGCGCGTACGACGTCGAAGGCCTCGGGTTCGTCCTTCACCCTCGCCATGCCGTCGACCATCCCGCAGAACAAGACCATCGGCTGGTCCGCCCGTTCCTGGGACGGGGCGCAGTGGTCACCCTGGTCCTCGGCCGGATCGGCCACCACGTGCTCCATGATCTACGACGCCTCCGTCCCGAGCGGCCCCGCGATCACGTCGCCCCACTATCCGCAGTCGGACCCGGAGGACCCGAACGACCCCTGGGTCGACGGAGTGGGCCGCTACGGCCAGTTCACCCTGGACTCGACCTCCACGGACGTCACGAAGTACTGGTACGGGATCAACGGCGACCCTTCCAGCAAGCTGAGCGTGACGACGACCGGCGGCGCCGCGCAGACGGTGAAGATGATGCCGACCAAGCCAGGCGTCAACTTCGTCACGGCACAGGCCTTCGACGCGGCCGGCAACGGCAGCGAGATCCGAACCTTCCAGTTCCGGGTACGGGCGGGACAGCCCGACCGCCTGTCCTGGCCCTTGGACGAACCGGCCGGCGCCACGAAGGCCACCGGTCAGGGCGGCGCCTGGCCTGCCAAGCTGTACGGCGGTGCCAAGCCCGGCGGTGAAGGCACTATGGGGACGGGCCTGGAGCTGGACGGTGCGGACGACTACGCCGCGAGCGACGCCCCCGTACTGAACACCGCCAAGAGCTTCTCGGTGTCGGTGTGGGCGAAGGTGACCTCGGTGCGGCCGGAGTTCGGTTCGGTCGCCGTCTCCCAGATGGGCCTGACCCGTTCCGCCTTCGAGCTCTACTTCTCGTCGTCCCGGCACGGCTGGGTGTTCGTCCGGCACGAGACGGACACGCGGTACCCCGCTGTCGCCCAGGCGGTTCAGCCCGCCTGCGCCACCGGCGACACGCAGTGCGTCGCATCGAGGATGAACGCCTGGACGCACGTGGCCGCTGTCTTCGAGAATGCCCCCAAGCTCATCAAGCTCTATGTCAACGGCCAGTTGGCCGGGTCGGCACCCTTCGACGGGCCATGGGACGCGCGCGGCCGCACGATGCTGGGCGCAACCGATGTGGCCGGTTCCCTCAACAGCTTCTTCGCGGGCAGCCTCGACGACGCGCAGCTCTTCGACTACTCGCTGAGCGACAGCCAGGTCGGCAGGCTCGCGGCCAAGCAGCCCGTGGACACGGGCCGCCCCGCCAAGCTGGTCTGGCCGCTGGACGAGACGCCCGAGGCCACCGAGGTCACCGGGTTCGCACAGCCGGTCGACGCCGACCTCCGGGGCGGTGTCACGGCCGGAGCGCCCGGGCTCGCGGGGACGGCGTTGAAGCTGGACGGTTCCGACGACCACGCCACCACGGCTCGGCCGGTACTCGACACGTTCCAGAGCTTCGCGGTCTCCGCCTGGGTCAGACTGCCGAAGGACAAGGAGAACCGGACCATGGTCGCCGTTGCCCAGAGCGGCAATGCGGGACGTGGTTTCGAGCTCTACCACTCCTCTGCCTGGGGCGGGTGGGTCTTCAGCCGCAGTGGAAGCGACAGCCCCACCGCGCCCCCGATCCGGGCCACGCAGTCGGGCTGTGCTGACACCGCGAGCTGCCTGGGATCCTGGACGCATCTGGTCGGTGTGAACGACTACGACACCTCCGAGATGCGTCTGTACATCAACGGAGCCCTGGCCGACACCGTGCCGTTCACCACCCCCTGGGCCGCGTCGGGCGCGGTCACCCTGGGTGCCCTGCCGACGCCGACCGGATCCACCCTCAACCACCTAAGGGGCGACCTCGACGCCGTGCGGATGTACGACCGCGCGATCTCCGACGACGAGGTCCGCCAGCTGTTCAAGCAGAACCCGTCGGTGACCGGCCGCTGGAAGTTCGACCAGTCGGGTGGGACTCCCGCGCAGACCCCGAACGCCGTGACCACGGCCAATCCCCTCGCGTTGGGCGGCGGCGCGACGACCGGTGAGGGCTGGGTGGACGGCGGTCTGCACCTGGACGGTGTCGACGACTACGCGGTCTCGGCGGTCACCCCGGTGGACACCGGGGCGAGCTTCTCCGTCACCGGCTGGGTACAGGCGGCTGCCACACCGACGGAGGCGACGACGCTGATCAGCGTGTCCGGCACCAGCCACAACGCCTTCGCGATCCGCTACGTACCCGACGTCACGCCGGGCCGCCCGGGCAACTGGCAGATCACCACGTCCTCCGCCGACGGCTCCTCCGCCGTGCAGACCACCGTCGACAACGGGCAGTTCCACCAGCCCACCGAGTGGAACCACATCGCGCTCGTCTACGACGGATTCGCCCGGCGACTGTCCCTGTACGTCAACGGTGAGCTGGAACAGACCACCTGTGCGGACGACGACGCCGACGGCACCCCGGACGTCCCCGGCTGCACCGGCAACCTCTCCTGGGCGGAGAACACCGTCACCTACAAGGCCGTCGAGCCCCTCTGGGTCGGCCGCCCGAAGTCCGCGACCGACCGCCACTGGTCCGGAGCCGTCTCCGACCTGTGGACCTTCCAGGGCAGCCTGACCGAAGCCCAGGTCAGGCACCTCGCGGTCGGCCAGCCAGGCCTGCCCGACACGGTTCCCGTGGGCTGACCCATCTTCGAACGTTCAAACGAAGGACGAGATGAACGGGATGAACGGCATACCAAGAAGGCGATCCAGAGGCTGGTGGCAGCGGGTCGCGCTGACCACGGCTCTGGTCACGATGGGCTCGCTGCTCACGGGCAGCGGCGGAGTGGCCGTGGCCGTCGACGACGGCCGGGGCCGCCCGGAGCTCCCGGCTTCGGAGCGGGCCCTGCCCGGCACGGCGGCCAAGGTGAAGCCCCGCACGCTGCCGAAGGAACCACGGACCCCGCGCCAGGCGCCTCGCGCGACCTGGCCGAAGGCCGGCTCGGCGGTGGTGAAGCTGCCGGAATGGACGGCGGTCGCCACCCGTGAGGCAGCGACTCCCGCTCCGGTGAAGGCCAAGGGCCTGCCATTGACGCTGGCGGGCACGGGCGGCGGAGACGTGACAGCCCGTGTCCTGGGTCGCGCGGAGGCACTCAAGGCCGGAGTCAACGGCTTGGTACTGACGCTGCGACGGGACAACGCGGCCGGTAAGTCCGCGGAACGGTTGCAGGCTCAGATCGACTACTCCGGTTTCGCGGGCGCCTTCGGCGGTGGCTACGCCTCTCGCCTGACCCTGGTCGAACTGCCGACGTGTGCGCTGACGACTCCGAAGCTTGCCAAGTGCCGTACATGGAAGCCCGTAGAAACTGTCAACAACACGGAGACAGCCACCCTCTCCGTCGCGTCGCTGCGTCTGGGTTCGGGGCAGTCGACCGTACTCGCCGCCGTGTCGGAGGCCACGGCCGGCAGCGGCGACTACAAGGCCACCACACTGTCCCCGTCCGCGACGTGGCAGACGAATCTGAACACGGGTGACTTCAGCTGGTCCTACGGCATGGCCGTGCCCGAGGTGCCCGGCGGACTGAAGCCGAGCATCGGACTCGGATACTCCTCCGCCGCCATGGACGGCCGTACCGGCGAGACCAACAACCAGTCCTCCTGGATCGGCGGCGGCTTCGACCTGTGGCCCGGCTACATCGAGCGTCGCTACAAGCCATGCGCGGACGACGGCGTGCAGAACGCCGACGGGTTCAAGCCGGGAGACTCGTGCTGGGCCTATGACAACGCCTTCATCAGCTTCAACGGAAAGGGCGGCGAACTCGTACCCGTCGGCAACGACGAGTTCAAGCTCCGCACCGACGACGGCACCCGTATCAAGAGGCTGAGCTCGGCCGACCGCGCCAACGGTGACGACAACAACGAGTACTGGGAGCTCACCGACCCCGCCGGTGTGCGCTACTACTTCGGCTATCACCGTCTGGACGGCTGGGCAGCGGGCAACAGGACCACGAACTCCACCTGGACCGTGCCGGTCTTCGGCGACGACGCGGGCGAGCCGTGCCACGCCGCCGACTTCGCGAGCTCCTGGTGCCAGCAGGCCTGGCGCTGGAACCTCGACTACGTCGTCGACCCGCGCGGCAACGCCGTCGCGTACTACTACACACCTGAGAAGAACTCGTACGGCCGCAACCTGAAGGCCGCCGACGACACCCGCTACACCCGCGGAGGCCACCTCGACGACATCGAGTACGGCCTCAACGCGTCGTCGGTGTACACGACGAAGGCGCTCGCGAAGGTCTCCTTCACCAACGCCGAGCGGTGTCTGCCCAGTGCCCAGACCACCTGCCCGAGCATCTCCACCGACTCGGCCTACTGGTACGACACGCCGTGGGACCTCAACTGCGACGAGGGAACCGACTGCGACCGGGGCCGCTCCTCGCCCTCCTTCTGGACACGCAAGCGCCTCACCGACGTCACCACACAGATCCTGAGCGGTGACACGTACCAGAAGGTCGACTCCTGGAAGCTGACCCACCGTTGGGGCATGGCGGACGTCAACTACCAGCTGCTTCTGGACTCCATCCAGCACACGGGCCACACCGCGACCCCCGCGATCACGCTGCCGAAGACCACCTTCGGCTACACGCAGCTGGAGAACCGCCTCGACAAGACCGGCGACGGCTACGCGCCCTTCATCAAGGAGCGTCTGTCCACCATCGCCGACGAGTACGGCGGCCAGACGGACGTCAACTACTCCGCCCCCGTCTGCGACTGGCTGACGCTGCCGACTCCGCAGACCAACACCACACGGTGCTTCCCTCAGTACCTGGGAGGCAGCTACACCGACGACCCCGAGCTTCAGTGGTTCAACAAGTACGTGGTGGACTCCGTCACGACCACCGACCGCACGGGCGGTTCGCCGGACCAGGTGACGACCTACGACTACATGGGGCCGGCCGCCTGGCACTACGACGATGACGACGGCCTGACGAAGGAGAAGTTCAAGACCTGGGGCCAGTGGCGCGGCTACGGACACGTGCGGGTGAAGACCGGCGGCCAGGGCGGCGACGCGGCCATGAAGTCGCAGTCCGACTCGTACTTCCTGCGCGGTATGGACGGAGACCGGGAGTCCCCGACGGGCGGCACCAAGAGTGTCACCGTGGCCCTCGGCGAGGGCGAGGGCGCGTCGATCAGCGACCATGACGCGTTCGCCGGCACGCCCTACAAGACGGTCACGTACTCCGGCAACGGCGGGAAGATCCTCGCCAAGACCGTGAATCGACCCTGGTACCACGAGACCGCGAAGAAGGTCCGCGACTGGGGCACGGTCACGGCCAACTTCCAGGGCATCGGACACACCAGGTCCTGGACGTCGCTGGATGACGGGGCGGGCGGGTCCTGGCGGACCACGTCCGTCTCCACCACGTACGACACGGTGGCGGGCCGGGTGGCCAAGGTCGACGACGCCGGCGACGACTCCATCGCCTCGGACGACCGATGCACCGTCACCACGTACGCCACCAACGCCGGCACGAACATCCTCACGCTGCCCGCCCAGGTGGAGACCGTC
The DNA here is from genome assembly GCF_055563935.1 of Streptomyces sp. NPDC029169. NCBI lineage: Bacteria > Bacillati > Actinomycetota > Actinomycetes > Kitasatosporales > Streptomycetaceae > Streptomyces > Streptomyces sp. NPDC029169. Next base: position 57,118 of record NZ_JBVHXA010000022.1, on the reverse strand, counting down.
TCGAAGGCCTGCGGTGTGCCCGTCGATCGGTCCAAGGACGTCATCTCGGACGTGCGCTCGGCCTACGACGGCGGTCCCTACGGCGCCGCGCCCACCAAGGGTGACGTCACGGCGACGGCCCTGCTGAAGAAGCACGACGGCACCACGGCCACGTACCTGGAGTCCGGAGCGACCTTCGACGGCTACGGTCGGGTCCTCACCTCCACCGACCTGACCGCGAACGTCACCGTGACCGGTACCTCCGCCCCCGTGCGCACCGCGCGCGCGGACGGGCGCACCACCACGACCAGCCGTACGCCGACTACGGGATTCGCCACCAGGACGACGACGACCACGCCGCCGGCGAAGGCCGGGGACGTCTCCACCGCCCTCGTCAGCCACGTCACGTACGATCCGGCGCGCGGACTGCCGCTGACCCAGACCGACGCCAACGCGAAGGTCACGACCCTCACCTACGACGCGCTCGGCCGCTCCGCGAAGGTATGGCTGGCGGACCGCAACACCACCCAGACGCCCAGTTACGAGTTCCACTACCTGGTGGAGGAGAACCAGCCCGTCGCCGTCGCCACGAAGGCGCTGGGCCCGGGCGGCAGCCAGATCACCGGATACAGCATCTACGACGGGTACCTGCGGCCGCGTCAGACACAGGAGCCGGGCCCGGACAGCGGGCGCCTCCTCTCCGACGTCTTCTACGACGAACGCGGCCTGACCACCAAGACCTTCGACACCTACTACACCACCGGCGCACCCTCCCGGACGGTGTTCAAGCCCGCGGACGCCCTCGCGGTCGAGACCCAGACCCGTACGACCTACGACGGCATGGGCCGTCCGATCGAGACGAAGAACATCGCGGGCAACGGCGACGGTGGCGCGGTGCTCGGCACGACGCGCACCATCTACGGTGGCGACCACACGACGGTCATCCCGCCCGAGGGCGGCACGGCGACCACCACCGTCACCGACGCCCGGGGGCAGACGACCCAGCTGCGTCAGCATCACGCCCGGTCGGAGACCTCCGCCTACGACACGACGCGCTACGAGCTCACTCCCCGGGGCGAACTGGCGAAGCTGACCGATCCGGCAGGGAACAGCTGGAGCTACACGTACGACCTGCTCGGCCGGCTCGCAACCACCTCCGACCCGGACAAGGGGCCCACCACAAGCCACTACGACGACCGCGGCCAGCTGACCGTCCTCTCCGACGAGCGGCCTGTCGACCTGTACTACCTCTACGACGGGCTCGGCCGTCAGACCGAACTGCGAGAGAACAGCCCCACCGGCACCCTGCGCGCCAAGTGGGTCTACGACACGATCAGCGGCGCGAAGGGCCACCCGGCCGAGTCCACCCGCTACGTCGACGGCAATGCCTACACCACCAAGGTCGTCGCGTACGACCGGCTGTACCGAGCGACCCGCTCGAGCGTGACGATCCCCACCAGTGAGGGGGCGGCGCTCGACGGCACGTACGTGTCGACGACCAGCTACAACGTGGACGGGACCGTGGGTGGTGCCGGATTCCCTGCCGCAGGGTCACAGCCGGCCGTCACAGTGGCGTTCACCTATGAGAGCCAGACGCTTCGGCCGATCGCGCTCAGCGGCAGCCAGGGCATAGCCGCCACCACCAGCTACAGCCTCATCGGCAAGCCGCTGCAGCACGAGTTCTCCAACAACGGCGGCAAGAAGGTCTGGGCGACCAACACCTACGAATGGGGTACGCAACGGCCGGCCACCTCCCGGGTCGACCGCCAGGACGTGCCGGGTGTCGACAAGCACGACACGTACCGTTACGATCAGGCTGGCAACATCCTCTCGGTCTCGGACGTCTCCCGGTCCGGCACCGACACCCAGTGCTTCACCTACGACAACCTGCGCCGCATGACCACGGCCTGGACGCAGCCCACCAGCACGTGCGCCGGTGAGCCCAGCGGCCAGACCGTCGGCGGCCCCGAGCCGTACTGGCACTCGTACACCTACGACAAGGTGGGCAACCGGCTCACCGAGACTGTGCACGACCTCACGGGCGACGCGACGAAGAACACCCTTCGCACCTACGCCTACCCCACGCCGGGCTCGCCGCGTCCGCACGGCGTGACCTCCGTGAGCCAGACCGGGCCGGGTGGGACCGCCCAGGACACCTACGGCTACGACGTGGCCGGCAACACCGACCGGCGGACGGTCGCGGGCACCACGCAGACGCTGGAGTGGGACGCCGAAGGCCATCTCGCCAAGGTGACCAAACCGGTCGAGGGCCAGCCCGACGACGTCACCGAGTACGTGTACGACACCGATGGCAACCGGCTCATCGCCCGCACGGCGAAGGAGACCACGCTCTACCTCGGCGCCACCCTGGTCACCGTGGCCAAGGGCAGCACGACCGCGAAGGCCACACGCACTCTCGACCTCGGTGGCGGGCATCGGGCAGTCATCGACGACCAGGGCTCGGTGTCGTTCACGATCGCGGATCACCAGGGGTCGGGAGAACTGGCGATCAAGGCGGCGGACCAGCAGCTGACGCAGCGTCGCACGCTCCCCTTCGGCGGCATTCGCGGCCCCCGGCCGAGCAACTGGCCGGGTGTGCAGGGCTTCGTCGGAGGCGTGGACGACTCCGAGTCGACCGGGCTCCAGCACCTGGGCGCCCGGGAATACGACCCGGCGACGGGCCGGTTCATCTCCGTCGACCCGATCCTCGCTCCGAGCGACCCCCAGTCCCTCAACGCCTACGCCTACGCCAACAACAGCCCGCTCACCTTCAGCGACCCGGACGGCCTGATGTGCCTCCACGGCGCACCCGGCGGCGGAGCCGACGGCATCTGCGCGGGCGTCCCGGGAGACACCGACGGCGTCGTGGGGCCCGGCTCCAACAACTGCCCGAGCACGCACCCGTGCAACAAGGCCGCAGAGGAGATGGCCCAGGAGGCCATAAGCAACGGCACGTATGGCCAGAAGCCGATCATCATCGCGCCCAGCGGGGACTCGATCAGCATCCAGGGCGTCCACATCCCGACCCAATCGGAACTCGCCCGGGTATTCCCCAACTACTCCGAGCGCGTGTCCTACGCGGCCAATCTGCAGAGTTGGGCTCGGGCGAAGCACTGCACCGGAGTGGAGACCGCAGGCTCGGACTTCTGCGCCGCGATCGGCAAGCTCGGGTGGTTCGGCAACCAGAAGAGCCCCGGCATTCTCGAACTCCTCGGCGTCGACGACTACGTCGGCTGCTACCAAGGCTCCGGTGGTGCGTGCAAGGCGGCGGCGATCGACCTGGCCGTCTCCGCCGGCACCGGATTGCTCGGCAAGGGCGCGAAGATCGTCTTCAAGGCGGCCAAGGCGTCCATGAAGAAGGCGGACTACGTACCGATCGAATGCCTTGTCGGTGGTGGTCGCCGGCACAGCTTCACTCCGGGAACCCGTGTCCTCATGGCCGACGGGTCCACGCGACCCATCGAGGACGTCAAGATCGGCGACGAGATCGTGGTCACCGACCCGGCGACAGGCGAGACGACGACACGCACCGTCGTCGCCACCATCGTCACCGAGGACGACAAGAACTTCGTCGACCTCACGGTCTCCCGAAAGGGCGCCTCCGACGCCGACTCACTGACGTCCACGACGACGCACCCCTTCTGGTCACCCTCCGCGGGGACTTGGGTGGATGCCGGCTCTCTCAAGCCGGGCATGTCACTGCGCAGCAGTGGCGGAGAAACCGTCGAGGTCACGAAGGCAAGCCTGTTCCATAAACGCCAGCGCACTCATGATCTCACCGTCGGCGAGATCCATACGTACTATGTGATGGCCGGTGCCACACCGCTCCTCGTTCACAACAACAGTGGGTACGTTCCGGCCCCCAGTACCCTCCCCGGGTTTCCGAACGCCAAGAAGGTGAAGCCCATGAGTCCTCGAACCGGCGGCGGTGGGCTGAGGGCTCGCTGGGTGGATGGAAAGAACATCCTGGAGTGGGATTACCAGCATGGGACCGTCGAAATGTACAACAAGCGTGGCCAGCATCTGGGTGAGTTCGATGCCAGTACGGGTCAGCAGACCAAGCCTGCCGCGCCGGGAAGGGTGTGCAATACGTGACCTGGGTAGTTGAGGGATTTGATCGCGTCTCGAATATGCTCGCTGAGCGAATAGAGCTGGCGGGTGTACTCGAAGAGACTGAGATCATCTCGGCGCTGGGGAATCCTGAGGACGCCCGGTATGCCGCTTGGCCGGCTACGCCCGAACTGATGAGGGTCCTGGAACTCAGGCTGGGGCGGAGGCTCGATCGTCGGGATCGTGAATACTTCGTGGAATATCAGGTCGAGCTATAGGTGGACGGTCTGAACTGACGTCCGGGGCGGGCGTCGAAGCGCAGCGCTTCGACGCCCGCCCTGTCGCGCGTTCGGCGCCCTTCGTCAGCTCGCCGGTTCCAGCAGGTCCCAGCGGTTGCCGTACAGGTCCTCGAAGACCGCCACCGTGCCGTACGGCTCGTGGCGCGGCTGCTCCAGGAAGCGGACGCCGGCCGTGGTCATGCGGGTGTGGTCGCGGGCGAAGTCGTCGGTGTGGAGGAAGAAGCCGACCCGGCCGCCGGTCTGGGCGCCCACCGCGGCACCTTCCTCCGCGTTCTTCGCGCGGGCCAGGAGGAGGCCCGTGCCGTCATGACCTCCCGTGGGGCGGACGACGATCCAGCGGGTGCCGTCGCCGCGGTCGGTGTCCTCGACGAGGTCGAAGCCGAGGGCGCCGGTGTAGAAGGCGAGGGCCTCGTCGTAGTCACGGACGACGAGGGTGACGAGAGCGATGAAGGACATGACCGTGAGGTTATACGTATGACGAGACGGCCGCCACGCGGTGCGACAATGCACCGCATGGACGCCCAGCTGCTCGCCGAGCTCACCGACCGCGCCCTGCGCCTCGCCGTCCCCGGCCGACGGCGGATCCTGGGGCTCGCCGGTGCGCCCGGGGCGGGGAAGTCCACGCTCGCGGCCCGCCTCGTCACCCGGCTCGACGGGCTCGCCGCCCTCGTGCCGATGGACGGCTTCCACCTGGCCCAGGCGGAGCTGGAGCGGCTCGGCCGTGCGGAGCGGAAGGGGGCGCCGGACACCTTCGACGCCGTCGGCTACACCGCCCTGCTCGCCCGCCTCCGCGCCCCCGAGCCCGGCACCACGGTCTACGCCCCCGCCTTCGACCGCGCCCTGGAGGAGCCCGTCGCCGGTGCGATACCGATCCCCCCGGACGTTCCGCTCGTCGTCACCGAGGGCAACTACCTCCTCCACGACGAGGCCCCCTGGGCCGCCGTCCTGCCGCTCCTCGACGAGGCGTGGTTCGTGGAGCTCGACGACCACCGCCGCGTACCGCGCCTCGTCGACCGCCATGTCCGCTTCGGCAAGGACCGCGCCCACGCCGAGCGCTGGGTCCGCGACTCCGACGAGTCCAACGCCCGCCTCGTCGCCCGCGGGCGTCACCGCGCCCACCTCGTCGTCCGCATGACCTAACCGGCCGGAGCGAGGAGCCGCCGCGCGGAACTGCGGTCACTCTCCGGCGGCGTCGAGCAGGATCTGCGCCAGTTCGCGGGGCTGGGAGAACATCGGCCAGTGGCCGGTGTCCATCTCGACCAGCCGCCAGTGCTCGCTCTTGAGCAGCTCCGCGACGTCGTCGCTCGGCTCGGCCCCATCGAGCAGGCATTTGACGTACGTCGCCGGGAGCTCTCCCAGCGGCCGCTCCAGGACGGCCGGCTCGGTGAGTGCCGCGCCCGGGTGCAGAGTGGCGCCGCCGACGAACCGGGCGATCTGCTCGTCGGTGAGCCCCTGCCCCTCGCATTCGGGCGCCGTCAGCGGCGCCCAGAACCCGTCGTCGGCGAGCGCCGCCTCGAAGGCCGCCTGCCCCTGCCACCAGGCGGAGGCGAAGGACTCGCCGTGCGTCGGCACGTTGGAGTCGACGAAGACGAGCCTGGTCAGCCGGTCACCGATCCGCTCGGCGGCCTGCCCGACAGGGATGCCCGCGTAACTGTGCCCGACCAGGACGACGTCCCGCAGCCCGAGCCGCTCGACCTCCCCCACGATGTCCTGCACATGCGTCTGCTGCCCGGCGGGCGCGCCCCGCCGCTCAGCGAGCCCGGACAGCGTCAGCGCGTGCGCGCCGTGCCCGGCCGCCCGCAGCTCTGGGACGACGTCGTCCCACGCCCACGATCCGAGCCACGCGCCTGCAACGAGTACGAAGTTCACCATGACCGCACCCTAGCCGGGTGCCGGGGGCTCGCCTGGCGGTGTGTCAGGCTGCGACGGGGGCGACGTTGGCGTTCCGGTGGAAGACGTTCTCCGGGTCGTACTTGGACTTGATCCGGGCCAGCCGCTCGTACTTCTCCGGCCCGTAGGACGCCCGGACGCGGTCCTCCTCGATCTCGGTCATGAAGTTGACGTAGCCACCGGGGCCGACTGCGTGCGGCAGCAGCTCAGTCCACAGCGCCCTGACCCAGGCGGTGTCGGCCACCAGCTCCTCCGGGTCGAAGGTGAGGGCGGTGAGGGCCATCATGTAGCCGGGTTCGCGCGGGCTTCCGTAGGCAGTGGCGTCCTCGTCGACCTCGGTGAAGGCGCCGTCCAGCCGGAAGGTCGGGCAGAAGGTCAGCGGCGAGGTCTTGCGCCGCAGGTACTCGTTCAGCAGCGCGATCACGTCGTCGCTCAACTCCGCGATGGGGATCCCCTTCTCGTAGTCGAGGATCCCGTACGGCGAGGAGTCGTCGAGCATGCTCTGCAGCTGGGTGTAGGGCAGCGGGGTCCGCATCTCGAAGAGCCTCGGCGGCCCATCGTCCAGCAGGGCGGCTGCGGCGGCATGCTCCTCCGCGCTACCGAAGCCTCCGATGATCAGTGCATGGCCGAGCTTGCCGCGGTGCTCGACCGGTACGAAGGGCTCTGGCGGGGCGTTCAGCCCGATGCCGACCAGCGCACTGTGCCTCGGTGGCAGCGCCGGCACCACCTCGCGGATCAGCTCCATCGCCTCGCGGCCCACCGACATGTCCCAGAAGAAGAGACCGACGTGCACCTCGGGCCCGACCGCGTGCAGCCCGAAGTCGAAGGCCGTGACCACCCCGAAGTTCCCACCGCCGCCGCGCAGCGCCCAGAACAGGTCCGGGTTCTCCTCCGCCGACGCGTGCACCAGGGGGCCGTTGGCCAGCACCACCTCGGCGCCCAGCAGATTGTCGACGGTCAGTCCGTGCTGGCGGGTGAGCCAGCCCATGCCACCGCCCAGGGTCAGGCCGCCGACGCCCGTGTGGCTGATGGTGCCGGCCGGCACGGCGAGGCCGTGCGCCTGGGTGGCGGCGTCGAGCTGGGCGAGGGTGGCTCCGCCGCCGCAGCGGGCGGTGCGGGCCTCGGGGTCGACCGTGACGGCGTGCATCGCGGTCAGGTCGACGACCAGCCCGTCGGGGCAGACGGCGGCGCCCGCCGGGTTGTGCCCCCCACCGCGCACCGACACCTCGAGGTGCTCGTCACGGGCGAAGGACAGTGCGGCGGCGACATCCGCGGGTTCGGCGCAGCGGACCAGCAGGGCGGGGCGGTGGTCGATGGCTCCGTTGGCCACGGAGCGGGCGGCGTCGTACTCAGGATGCTCCGGCCCGAGCACGTCTCCCCTGATCCGCTCCCTGAGCGAGCCGACGGCATGATCGGTGAGCCGGGTCATAAGGGCCTCCGCGGAGCAGACGAGGCTTACTCCTGCCACGCTAGCCGCCCTCCCATAGGATGACAATTCATGCAAACCTGGCAAATGCCGTGCACACGTCATCCTGACTAGCCGTCGGACGAACGGGCCGGCGCGGCGTCCGCCCCGTCCCATCGGATCTCTAGCCGGCGTGCTCCGTCGCCGCCCGTGCCAGGGCCCGCACGATCGGGTGTGGGCGCGAGCCGTCGCCCGCGAGTTCCGGCTGGAAGAGCGTCGCCAGGAAGAAGGGGTGACCGGGCAGTTCGGCGATGCGGATCTGACCCTCCTCGTCCTCGCCCGTGAAGCGAAGGCCGTTGGCCCGCAGGGTGTCCAAGTGGCGGCTGTCCGGGCCGTAGTTGCAGTGGTACCGCTCCGTCGTCCGCTCGGCGCCGAGCACCGACTCCGCGAGCGACCCCGGCGTCACCCGTACCGTCCCCTCGTGCCCGACCAGCGAGCAGGCGAGCGGCGCGATCAGCAGGTCGTCACCGGCCGCCGCCGGGTCGTTCTCGGCGTGCGCGGCGGCGGTCAGACCGCAGACGTTCCGGGCGAACTCCAGGAGCGCGTGCTGGAGGCCGGCGCAGGTGCCGAGGAACGGGATGCCGTCCTCGCGGGCCGTGCGGATCGCCGCGAGCGCGCCCGCCTCGCTCTCGTACGGACTCCCCGGCAGCACCCACACCGCGTCGAAGCCCTTCACCGCGCCCGGCGCCTCCGCGTCGCCGGTCGGGATCCAGTACGCGTCGAGGGCGAGGCCGTCCCGCTCGGCCAGCGCGTCGAGCAGGGCGGGAATGCGGACATGGGACTTCACGTGCGGGGAGCGGTCGCCGACGAGGGCGATACGGGCTGTGTTCGTCATGCCGACCATGCTGGTCGTACGGTCGCGTTCACGTCCAACGATGATTCCTGCACTCCCGATCGCGAACGCTTATGAAGAGGCGCCAGAACCCCATGGACCCGCACCACCTCCGTACCTTCGTCACCGTCGCCCGGCTCGCCTCCTTCTCCGAAGCCGCCCGCGAACTGGGTTACACCCAGTCAGCCGTCTCCCAGCACATCGCCGCCCTGGAGCACGACCTCGGCCTGCCGCTCCTCGGGCGGCGGCCCGTCGCCCCAACCCCCGCCGGTGCGCGGCTCCTTGAGCATGCCGGGTCGCTGCTGCTCCGCCTCGACGCCGCCCGCGCCGACCTGGCGCGGTTCGCCGCCGCGCCGCGCGGGACGCTGACCCTCGCGGCCTCCCCGCTCGCCCTGCACCCCCGTACGCTCGCCGCCCTGCCCGCCGTCGGCGTCACCCTGCGCACCCTGCCCCGGGACGAGGTGCCCGCCGCCGTCGCGACCGGCGAGGCCGACCTCGGCCTGGTCGACGGACTCGCCGCCCCCAGCGACCCGTTGCGGCTGCCCGACGTCGCCCCGATCACCGCCGTACGCGTCGCCGAGGAGCCGTTCGCCGTGGTGCTGCCCGCCGGGCATCCGCTCTCCGGCCGCCCCGGACTCCGGCTCGCCGACCTCGTCGACGCCCGCTGGCTCGACGCCCCCGACGCCGGGATCCCGCTCGACCGGCTGCGCTCCGCGCACGGCGGCCCCGCCGGCCTCGGCTTCCGGACCGCCCTGCGTCACGCGGGCACCGACAGTCGCGTCCTCGGCGCCCTGGCCGCTGCCGGGCACGGCCTGACGCTGCTCCCCGTCTCCCTCGCCGCCGGAATCGCGGGAGCCGTCGCCGTACCGCTGAGCTCCCCGCGCCTCGTCCATCGCGTCGAACTCCTCCACGCTGAACCTGGCGGCCCGGCCGCGGAGTTGGTCCGACGACTCGCCGCGTGACCGGGGGCAGGGCCTAGGCTGGTCCTACGGCGAGAGGGAAGGCGGGCGGACGTGGGGTTGTTCCGGCGAGGGCCACAGCGTGACGGTGACGACGCGCCCAGGGATCCCGAGTTCTCGTACTTCTCCGTCCGCGAGGCCGCCCTCTTCCGCAGCCGCGTCCGCGAGGCGTTCGCCGAACTCGGCCTCGAAGTCACCGTCTACGCCGACCTGGTGCGCGACGCCGACGGCCGCGCGTTCGGCCTCGGCAACCTCGCCGCCGTCTGCCACAACGACCGGCGCGGACCGCGTGTCTGGCCCGCGCTGATCCGTCGCCACGTCGGGCTCGTGCTGCGGACCATGGACGGCCCCTCGGCGCTCGACACCCTCCGGCCCGAACAGATCCGCGCCCAGCTCTACCCCCGCGTGGTCAGCGGCGACGGCATCGACCCCGGGACCTTCGGCTACGCCCGCAGCGTCGCACCCGGACTGTACGAGATCCTCGCCCTCGACCTCCCCGAGAGCGTCATGATGCTGACCGACGACGCGCTCGAACCGCTCGGCGACCTCGCGGATCTGCGCGACCGGGCGCTCGCCAATCTCCGCGGACTGCCCGTCGAGGGCCACGAGACGGTACGGGACGCCGACGGCATGTGCTTCGAGGTCATCCTCGGCGACTCCTTCTACACCGCGAGCCGCGTCCTCGACCTCGACGCCGTCGTACGGCGCGTGACCGGGCAGCCGCTCGGCGAGCACGGGGCCCTGGTGGCCCTGCCGTTCCGGCACCAGCTCGCCTTCCACCCGATCCGCGACACCACCATCGTCCCCGCGCTCGGCGCGATGGCCTCGTTCGCCGCGTCCGGCTACGAGGACACGCCCGGCGCCATCAGCCCGTACGTCTTCTGGTGGCGCGGCGGCACGCTCACCCAGCTCAGCGACCACGACGGGGACGGCGGAGAGCTGCGGATCGTCGTCGGCGAGGACTTCCACGAGCTGCTCGAACGCCTCATCGCGCAGGGCCCGGGGCGCGGCCCGGACCCGCGCTAACGGGTCGCGGACCCTGCCCGTGGACGGCAGGATGACCCCATGTCGAGTACGCCTGTGTCCCGTACGCCCGAGTCCGGCGCGTCCGAATCCCGTACGCCCGCACCCGCTCCCTTCACCGCCGACGACTACCGGGCCCGGATGGCCCGCGCCGCCGAGTCCGCGGCCGACGCCGGGCTCGCCGGGGTCCTCGTCGCGCCCGGTCCCGACCTGGTCTATCTGACCGGCTATCAGCCGACCGCGATCACCGAACGCCTCACCGTCCTCGTCCTCGCCGCCGGCCAGGACCCGGTCCTCGTCGTGCCGACCCTGGAGGCTCCGGACGCCGAGAAGGCCCCGGGCGCCGCCGCGCTCACCCTCCGGGACTGGACCGACGGCAAGGACCCCTACGCCGTCACCGCGCCGCTCCTCGACGCCGAAGGCCGCTTCGGCGTCAGCGACAACGCCTGGGCGATGCACCTGCTCGGCCTCCAGAAGGAGCTGCCCACCACCTCGTACGTCTCCCTCACCGAGGCGCTGCCGATGCTGCGGGCCGTCAAGGACGCCCACGAGCTGGAGCGGATCGCGGCGGCCGGCGCCGCCGCCGACCAGGCGTACGGCGAGATCCTCAAGGTCGCCTTCGCCGGCCGCAGGGAGACCGAGGTGGCTGCCGATCTCGCCGCGCTGCTCCTGCAATTCGGCCACTCGCAGGTCGACTTCACCGTCGTCGGCTCGGGCCCCAACGGCGCCAACCCGCACCACGAGGCGGGGGATCGGGTCATCCAGCGCGGGGACATGGTCGTGCTCGACTTCGGCGGCCTCAAGCACGGTTACGGCTCCGACACCACCCGTACCGTCCACGTCGGCGAGCCGACCGCCGAGGAGCAGCGCGTCCACGACATCGTCCGCGAGGCCCAGCAGGCCGGCTTCGAGGCCGTCCGGCCGGGCGCGGCCTGCCAGGACGTGGACCGGGCGGCCCGCAAGGTGATCAAGGACGCGGGCTACGGCGAGTACTTCATCCACCGCACCGGCCACGGCATCGGGGTCACGACCCACGAGCCGCCGTACATGATCGAGGGCGAGGAGCAGCCGGTCGTGCCCGGCATGTGCTTCTCCATCGAGCCGGGCATCTATCTGCCGGGGCGCTTCGGGGTCCGTATCGAGGACATCGTGACGGCGACGGAGGATGGTTCGGGCCGCCGCGTCAACAACACCCCGCGTGAGATGGCGATCGTGAACTGAACAGTGGGGGGGTGCCCCTATGTGGTTCGTCAAGGACGACGTCAAGTACTTCTTCGAGCTTGATGAGATGGTCAGCACATGCCCCCGGAACAGCGTCACCGGGCCGGGATCGGCTGAGTGAGGTTCACCGGGTTGCCGTCGGGGTCCTGGATGTGGGCGACGCGCTGTCCCCACGGCATGTCGTTGGGGCCGCCGCGCACCGAGCCGCCCAGCGCCTCCACCCGGCCGAGCGTCTCGTCGACGTCGTCGACACCGATGCTGAGCAGGATCCGCGGCGCCGCCCCCGTCCCCGGGTTCGCCTTGGCCACCAGCCCGAGGTCGGTGTCGCCGATGCGCAAGCCGAGGTAGAAGGCCGGGCCTTCCGCCGGTACCCGGAAGATCTCCTCGGCGCCGAACAATTTCGTATAGAAGCCGAGCAGAACGTCCTGGTCGGCAGTCAAGATCACTGGCTGGATGGTGGACATGGCACTCCTGTCGAGAACGGTCCTGTCGCTGGGTAGACCGTTCGAGGACGGTGAACTCATCGGCAAAACCACCCCGCCGGACGATCTACACCCAGACTGCCGCCCACGACCAGCACGAGCACCCCGAAACGAGGTCACGCCACCCCGATCCTCTGGCAACCAACACACGCGGATCCCCCGCTTCGATGTGGCGCGGGGGATCCGCTGGTCCAGCCCTTCAGAACAACGTTCTAACAGCTCGCATGGGCGCCATTGGCGTCGACCCGGATGTAGCCCGCCGGAAATTCTGCTGGGTGGCTCCGTTGTCCATGTACGGCGCAGCGACCGGGTAGCCGAGGCAGCTGCGCTCCCAGCCCATCGTTGACCACTTGTCGTGGATCGTGCCGTGCACCTCGTGCGCGCCAGTACCCGCCGTCCAGTAGATCGAGCCGTTCTGGAAGTGGTTGTAGCGGCCGATGCCGTCAGGGGTACCGAGTTCGCCGGTCGTCGGGTATCCCAGGACGCCGGCCTCCGATCCGATCTGCGACCAGCGGGCGCGGATGGCACCGTAGACCTCGTGCGGCCCTATGCCCGGTAGCCAGTAGATCGAGCCGTGTTGGAAATGGCTGAGCCGTCCGGCTCCATCCGGCGCGGTCAACTCGGCGGTCACTGGTGAGCCGATCACCGAGTGGTGCGCGCCGAGTGACAACCAGCGTTCGCGGATCGCGCCTCGGACCTCGTGAGTGTACGGGGAGACGGGGAGCTCATTGACGACCCGCACTGGGACGCCGACAACCTGCTCCCAGGTGTATCCCAGCGCAAAGAACTCCTCCTCACTGGTGATCGGCAGCCGTGCGCCCTCCTTGATCAGGAACACCGTCTTCGGGTCGACGCCCGACTCGGCCGTGGCATCCGGCGCCCGGATGACGCTTCGATCGGGGATGCTCACCGGGGTCGCCTTGACGACGCGCACCGGAACCATCGCGACCTGCTCCCAGCGGTAGCCCAGCCCGAGGAACTCCTGCTCGCTGGCGATGCCGATCCGGGCTCCACCGGCGATCGTGTACACCGATCGCGGGTCGATGCCGGACTCGGCGGTCGCGGCCGGGGCGCGCACGAGCATGCCGTCGGCCAGCCGGGTCGGCAGGTCCTTGACCACGCGGGCCGGAACCAGCCTGACCTGCTCCCATCGGAAGCCGAGCGCGAGGAACTCCTGCTCGCTGCCGATCGGCAGCCTGGAACCCCGGGCCATCGTAAACACGGTCTTGGGGTCGATACCCGAGGCCGGTGTGGCGTCCGGCGCCCGGAGGACGACGCCGTCGCCGATCTGGGTGCCGATGAGGTTGAACGCCCGGACCGGGATGGCCCGGACCTTCGACGCCCAGTCGGCGCCGTACCCGGCGTCGATGACCTCCTGCGGGTTGGCGAAGTTGATTCGCGCCCCGCCGACCATCATGGCCACCGGCGTCGACCCGTTGCTGCCCTGCACCAGCGTGCCGTCCCTGGGCCGGTCAGCCGGGATGAGGTTGAACGACCGGGCTGGGATGGCCCGGACCTTCGACGCCCAGTCGGCGCCGTACCCGGCGTCGATGACCTCCTGCGGGTTGGCGAAGTTGATTCGCGCCCCGCCGACCAT
>NZ_JBVHXA010000022.1:0-43222 GCF_055563935.1 Streptomyces sp. NPDC029169 | reverse complement strand
TCATGGCCACCGGCGTCGACCCGTTGCTGCCCTGCACCAGCGTGCCGTCGCCGATGTCGAAGCCGATGCCGTTGTAGCTGTTGGCGGAGATGACGGTGACCTTGCCGGCCCAGTCGCCGCCGTGACCGGCGTCGATCACTTCCTGGGGGCTGGCGAACGGCACCAGAGCGCCGCCCACGGTCGCCGACACCGGCAGGTTGACGTCTCCGGCCTTGGCCTGGACCAGTTGCCCGTCGGCGATCTCATGGTTCATGTGGTCGCGAGCGTCGATCGACCAGTTGGACACCTTCACCGGACTGCCGCAGCTGACCGGCGCGGCACACGAGTCCTGCCAGAGCGGAACCCCACCGACGAACAGGTACACCTGGCCGCGTTGGTCGATGGCGGAGGAGCCGTTGCGCGGTGTCCGCGGGCCGGCATCGATCACCGCCTGCGTCGTGGGACGCGAAGGTGTCGCGCAGATCCCGTCGTCGCAGGTGGCCTGCCACACCGGGGCACCGCCGACCATCTTGTAGATCCGGCGGGTGTCGGTCGTGGCCAGCAAGACGCCGTCGGCCAGCCCGTGCACCGACGTCACCGGCTGCGGGCCGGTCGGTCCAGAGGAGACGTTGCTACCGGAGCCGGCCGCCCCACGCTTGGACCGGGTGCTTGCAGTGCATTCGACGTTCGGGTCGTCGTACCAGAGACAGACCCCGGCGCCCGTCGCGATATCCGCTGTGATCAGCGTCCTGACCGGCGTGCAGTTACCGGTCGCGGCAGCAACCCAGCCCACCCTGTCCAGGTAGTACTCCACGTGCAGCCAGTCTGTGGTCGGCTGGACCCGGAGCGTCTTGCCGGCCGGGATGTTGATGGTGGTGTCGACGCCCGATTCGACCTTGATGCTGACGTTGTTGGTGTACTGCCCCTGGAGTCCGAGCTTGGCATTGACGATTTTCAACGCGAACCCGGCTTCGACGGAGCCGCCGACGTTGATGGTCGTGGTCTCAGTCCTCTCCCACCTGCCGGTGACACGGTAGTTGGGCACCGGCCCTGGGCCATGCGATACGGACGGTGGCACCACCTTGCGGTAGTAGTAGCTGACGACAGGGTCCGATCGATGCTCGTACGACTCGCACGTCTCGATCGGAGTCACCGGCCCGGGCTCGTCGCGCCAGTCGGCATGTGCAGGCGCAGTCACGGCGCTCACTGCGATCAACGTCGCGACCACGAGGACTAAGTAGGTACGGGCTATTCGCCAGCCGGGCCGGCCCAGCACCGGCATAGGTCTGTGACGTGTCAACTCGATACCTCTCGCATGTGGGAACGGAACTTCGCTGCGGTCCTGGCCGCAACGGACGCCGATGACGTTCTCGGCTGGACAGTGCTGATGGACTCCACCGTGTACCGGGTCACCAGCCCGCCACCGGAGCCCTCAAGAAGGGGCACCGGACCCAGACGGGTCCGGTGATCACGCACTGACAGGGGCCGGAGACGCGCCGGCCGGCTATCGGTAGATGGTGAAACAGGGCAGCCCGACGCTTCGCCAGCCGTTGTCCCAGTACCAGCCCTCAGCGCAGATCCGGTCCCCATGGTTGAAGGATCGGTTGAGCGGCACGTAGTCACGGTAGGTGCGGTACGCGCCGACGTATTCGTCCTTCGTGTTGACGTCGAACCCGGGCCCCCATACATGCACGTGATATGTGGCCGGGATGTTCCAGGTCTTCACGGCCACCTCCAGGGTGCCGATCCACAGCCCACTGTCACGGCTGATCAGACTGGTCTGGCGATTCGTGAACGTCCCGGCTGCCGCAGCCGGACCAGAAGAGCCGAACAGAAAGGCCGCGGACGCAGCCAGGACCGTGCAGAGGGCGGCGATGCGTCGGCCGACGAAGCTTCTCACTCTTACTCCTCCATCGTGGGTGGTCACTTCACTCTGGCACCTGGCCCTTTCAGGTTGCTTACAGCCGCCTCAGCGGGCCTGTACGGGCACCCGCAGCAACGGCACCCGGTCCAAGGCCGTGGTGACCGAGGTCGGCCCGGTCGACATCGACGGTTTCGCGGATCTGGCGGGCGTTCGCCCTGGCCCCGCACCGATCACAGACGTTCAAGCTGTCCACGGACCCGCTGATATCGACAAGGTCCGCGATGTCGTCGGCCTCTGGCTCGACCCGCTGGAGAAGGCCCTGGACCGGCCCCAGCCCGTCCTGCCGATGGTGCCTGGCGTCCCCGAACGCCGAAGCCACGTAGTGAAGGCCAGTGCGGGCGACCCGTCCATCGAGGCGGTCGGCGATCCGGTAGCTGATGGTGTGTCGGCGTCGTCGAGAGCGGTCCAGGCCAGCCCCGCGAGTCCACCGAGACATCGGCCGCCCGGTCAGAGCTCCGGCGGCGCGGCGACGGCACTCTTCGCCAGGACTTCAGCAGTGCGCGCGGCCCAGCGCTGTTGGCCGGTCCGGTGGTGGATGTCGAGGGCCAGGCGGGCGTGTTCGACGGCGTCCGTGCGGGCGCCGGTCGCGTGCTCGAGTTCCGCCAGGAGGGTCAGTGCCTGGGAAGGCATCGTTCCCCTGTCGTACAAACCCGGTATACGCCGGGGGGATCAGGTGATGCGCGTACCGCCCTCGTCGCAGGGGAGTGCGACCTTGGGGTGGTCGGTGGCGAAGTCCTCGGAGATGTCGTTCGCCGTCTCCAGCATGGCATCGCCCGTGATCCGGATCTGCCCGGTGAAGGGCCGGTCGATGTCCTGGATCAGCAGCAGGGAGCCGGTGAACAGGACAGCGAGGGTGCACAGGAGGAGAAGGTGCGCCGGGCCGCGTCTGCGGGGCAGGCCGAAGGCGAAGGCCCCGACCGTGGCGGCGAGCGACAGGACCATGAACCAGTAGACGACGGGGGGGATGGCGGGCGTCGCCTCCCCGAGCCGGGTGTGGCGAGCCTGGGAGCGCTCGTCGTCGGCCTGCACCAGCGCGTCGAACGTGGCGTCGCCCTGGTGGGCGAGGTCCTTGAAGGACCTGCGGAACTCGGTGGACCACACGGAGGCGGTGGGCGAGGCCTGGGCGCCGCCGTCGGCCATCGTGGGCCACTCGTGGTTCTCGATGGCGCGCGCGTAGCAGACGGCGGCGGCCTGCAGCCGCTGCCGCTGCGGCTCGGGGGCGTAGTCGGCCACCTCGTAGAGCTGGTCGACCCGCCGTGCCTCCAGGTCGACGGCCTGGCCGGCCGCGCCGAACGACTCGGCCGCGACGACGATGACGAAGGCGACGAGCAGGACGGCCAGGGTCTCCAGCGGGCTGATGAGATCGCTGACGGACGCCTCGGCGTCCTCCTCCGCGTCCGCCGTGCGCTTGCTGCGGACGCGGTTGGCGATCAGGCCGACGGCCAGTGCGACGGCCATCGCGGCGATGGTGAGGATCGTGGTCATGTTCGCGGCCCCGAGGGAGGTCGACGTACCGGACGCCCCCCACCGGCCACAGCCCACCACGCGGCGGGCCCCTCGCGCCAGGGACAGGCCGGGCCATGATCCAACTGGCCCACAGTCCCGCCCCCGGCCGGCTCACCCGTCCGTCAGGAGCACAGCCCGCCCCGGGCCGGCTCCAGCTGTCCGTCGGGAGCACAGACCGCCCCGGCCGGCTCACTCGTCCGTCAGGAGCCCAGCCCGCCCCGCCCGGCTCGGCCCTCCGTCAGGGGACCCGGCCCGCTCAGCTGTCCGTCAGCACCACCGCGCACTCCGCCGGGAGGCGCAGCAGGCCGTCCGGGCCCGGGGGGTCGAGCGGCTCCCAGGCGGCGAGGACACGGTCGCGGCCGTTCGTGCCCAGGGGGATACCCACCGGCTCCTTGCCCAGGTTGACCGCGATCCGCAGCACCCCGCGGCGGAACGCCAGCCAGCGGGCGTCCTCGTCGAAGGCGACCCGGACCGCCGCCAGGTCCGGGTCCGTGAGGTCCGGCAGCGTGCGGCGCAGCGCGATCAGCTCGCGGTGCCAGGCCGCAAGGCGGTTGTGCGGGGGGCGTTCCCGCTCCGTGCGGTCCAGGACCGAGCGGTCCCGGGTGGCCGGGTCCTGCGGATCGGGAATGTCCTCCTCCGCCCAGCCGTGCTCGGCGAACTCCCGCCGCCTGCCGCGCCGTACCGCCTCCGCGATCTCCGGGTCGGTGTGGTCGGTGAAGTACATCCAGGGGGTGGTCGCCCCCCACTCCTCGCCCATGAAGAGCATCGGCACCGAGGGCCCGGTGAGGACCAGCGTCGCCGCGCAGGCGAGCAGACCGGGGGAGAGGGTCGCCGAGAGCCGGTCGCCCAGCGCCCGGTTGCCGATCTGGTCGTGCGTCTGGGCGTACCCCAGGAAGCGGTGCGCGGGCGTACGGACCCGGTCCACGGGACGCCCGTGGTGGCGGCCCCGGAAGCTCGAATACGTACCGTCGTGGAAGAAGACGTGGGTCAGCGTCTTGGCGAGCGCGGCCAGCGGGGCGCGCGCGAAGTCGGCGTAGTAGCCCTGCGACTCGCCGGTCAGCGCCGTGTGCAGGGCGTGGTGGAAGTCGTCGTTCCACTGCGCGTGGATGCCCAGGCCGCCCGAGACGCGCGGGGTCGTCGTACGCGGGTCGGCCTGGTCCGACTCGGCGATCAGGAAGTGCTGGCGGCCTTGCTCGCGCGCGAGCTCGTCCACGGCCTCGCTCAGCTCTTCCAGGAACGTCAGCGCCCGGTTGTCGACCAGGGCGTGTACGGCGTCCAGGCGGAGCCCGTCGATCCGGTAGTCCTGGAGCCAGGCGAGCGCGCTGTCCCGCAGATACGCGCGGACCTCGTCCGAGCCCGGCGCGTCCAGGTTCACCGCCGCGCCCCACGGCGTGTGGTGCGTGTCGGTGAAGTACGGGCCGAAGGACGGCAGATGGTTCCCGGACGGGCCGAGATGGTTGTGGACCACGTCCAGGACCACGCCCATCCCGAGGCCGTGCGCCCGGTCGACGAACCGCTTGAGCGCGGTCGGCCCGCCGTACGGCTCGTGGACCGCCCACGGCGCCACGCCGTCGTACCCCCAGCCGTGCGTCCCCGGGAAAGGGCAGAGCGGCATCAGCTCCACATGGGTGATGCCGAGCCCGGCCAGCTCGCCCAGGTGCTCCGCCGCCGCGTCCAGGGTCCCGTCGCGGGTGAAGGTGCCGACGTGCAGCTCGTACAGGACCGCGGCGCGCAGCCGCAGCTTCGGCGCGTCGTTGAACCAGACGTACGCGGAGTGGTCGACGACCGCGCTGAGGCCGTCCGGGCCGTCCGGCTGGCGGCGGGTCCGGGGGTCGGGAAGGACCGGCCCGCCGTCCAGGGAGAAGCCGTAACGGTCGCCGTCCTTCGCCTCGGCGACGCCGGTCCACCAGCCGTCCCGCTCGGTGTCCCGCTCCAGCGGGTGTCCCGTGCCGTTCAGCTCCAGCGTCACCCGGTCACGGGCCCGCGGGGCCCACACCTCGAACAGCACCGGTCGATCCCCTCGCGTCCACGGGCCAACGACTACAGCGACTACGGCGTCCATCCTGGCAGTCAGGACTGGGCGGCGCCCGGCGTGTCCCACACGAAGTTGATCGCCCGCTGGAAGGTCGCGTACCCCGTGCGGGCGAAGGCCTTCGCCATCGGGACGTTGCCCAGGTCGGTCGCCGCACGGATGCGCGGCACATTCCGACCGGCCAGGATGCGGGTGCCCTCGGCGAGGATGTCGTCGATGTAGCCCTTGCCGCGGTGTGCCGGGAGCACACCGATGTAGGCGATCGTGTGGTGGTAGTTGTTCCGAGCGGGCACGACGAAGCCGACCGGCTCGCCGGTCTCCGGCAGCTGCGCGACCTGCCACCACTCCCGGGGCGAGGCGTAGTGCGCGAACTCCTCGTCGTAGTGCTGCTCCGCCGCCTCGCGGGCCGACATGCCGGACGCGAGCTCGGCCTGTCCGTGCGCGTCGAGCGTGCCCTCCATGACCGGGGTCATCAGGGACACCAGGTCCTCGCGGTCGCGCACCGGGCGGAACTCAAGACGGCCCTTCGGCTCCGGTACGGGAGTGCCGGGCAGCCACTCCAGGCGCAGCCGCTCGACCAGCGGGTGGGCCCCGGAGGCCTCCAGTACGGCGAAGAGCGTCTCCAGCTCGGCGCGGGTCTCCGGCACCTCGCGCCAGTCCGACGGAATGAACCGTCCGAACTCGGGCCGGTCCGCACCCGCCGGTACGACCGCGGCCGTCGCCGTCTCCAGGAGACGCAGGCCGACCTCGGCGCGCTCCTGCTCAGGCAGCCCGGGGTCGAGGTCGAAGAAGTCGAGGGCGAGCGGCGCGCCGCCCTCCTTGTTCGTCCACCAGGCGACCCTGGCGAGGACCCGGTCGCCGCGCAGGGCGACCCACATCCACGCGGGCACGCGGCGGCCGGTGGCGAGGTCGTCCTCGAGTTCGTGGTCGAGGACGTAGCTGAGGCGGCAGAACAGCTCCAGCTCTTGCGGCCCGGAGAGCGGGCGCAATATCAGGCCGTCGGGCGTGCTGATCGAGGACGCGGTCACGTCATATCCCCCTGGGAGTCGAGTGCGTGGAACGTACCAGCGATCTTGGTCGGGTCGGTACGGGGTTGTTGCGTGGGCGGACGGCCCCGTTCTGGACACCTCGGGCCCGTCGGACCGACAATCACGGGTGTGACGACGCCTTTCGAGTTCTCCACGCACCACGCTCGGCTCTCCGACGCCGAGCGTGACCGTGCGCTGGTGCTGCTCCGTGAGGGTGCCGCGCAGGGCAGGCTCTCCCACGACACCTTCCTCTTCCGGATGGAGCGGGCGCTCGCCGCGCGCCGGCCGGACGAACTCGCCCTCCTCACCGCCGATCTGCAGACTGAGTCCGGCTGGACGCGGCGGGTGGTGGGCGCGGTGGAGAAGATGTCCGCGTTCACGGCCAAGCTGGGCCGCGCCTGGCACGCCGAGCGGCTGCCGAAGCTGCTGCTGCCCGAACCGGGGCCGTACCCGCTGCGGATCGGCCGCGACCCCGCGAACGGGCTGCGGCTCAGCCACGAGACGGTCTCCCGGCTGCACGCCGAACTCTCCCTCCAGGGCGGGCTCTGGGTCCTGCGCGACCTCGGCTCGACGAACGGCACGACCGTCAACGGACGCCGGGTCACGGGCGCGGTGGCGGTCCGGGCCGGCGACGCGGTCGGCTTCGGACAGATGACCTTCCGGCTCTCCGTGCGCTGAAGGTCGTTCACCCGTTCACCCGTTCACCCGTTCGGCGGTATGCGGGCTGCGGGGGGTCCCCGTCGGTGGTCAGGTGAGGAGACGCACTCACGCTGGACCGACAGGGGGCGCGATGAGCGACGAGTCGAAGCCGTGGATACGGCCGGACGGCTGGGCGGACCTGCCGCCCATGGCGCCCCACCCCTCCGCGCGCGCCCGGACGAGCGGCGCCGTCACGGCCCCCGACGCGGGGCGGGTGCGGGCGGACGGGTCCTCTGCCGCCGGGCGGGTACGGACCGACGGGTCCCCAACCGCTGGGCGGGTGCGGACCGACGAGTCCTCTACCGGCGGACGGGCGCGGACGGATGGGTCCCCAACCGCCGGACGGGTACGGACCGACGGGTCCCCAACCGCTGGGCGGGTGCGCGCTGAAGGGCCTGCCGCCGGGCGGGTGCGGACCGACGGGGTCGGCGGTGAGCGGGTGGTCAGTGGGGCCGTCGCGCCCAGCCCCCTCGATCCCGGCGCCACAAGCAACCCGTACCGCGTCCACCGCGTCCTGCGCGAGGAGTTCCCGCTCACGTACGACCCGCTGCTGCGCGCCTGGGTCCTCAGCCGGTACGCCGACGTCGCCACCGCCCTCACCGACGCCCGCTTCACCCACGGCCACCGGCCCGGCGACCCGCCCTGCGCCCGGACGCACACCGACGTCGACGAGCACGAGCTCCGCAGCGCCATCGCGCGCACCGCCCATGTCCTCGCCCGCCGGATCGCCGACCGCCCCCAGGCCGACCTGGTCGCCGACTTCTGCCGCTGGCTGCCCGCCGGCACCGTCGCCGCCGCCATCGGCGTGCCCTACCGGGACATGATGCGCCTGGTCCGCGGCCGCGCCGCCGCCGCGCTCGCCGGACAGTGCACCGCCCAGATCTCCGTACGGGAGAAGGCCCTCGCCTCCTTCCTCGCCAACGTGCTCGCCGGCCCCGACCACGTGAGGGACCTCCACACCGCGCCCTCCGGGCAGATCGCCCGCGCCTGGACCGAGTCGCTGCGCCGCGACCCGCCCGTGCAGATCGCCGTCCGCCGCACCGCCGCCGAGGTGCGGGTCAGCGGCGGGACGATCCCGGCGGGGGAGCCCGTCGCCCTGCTGATCGGAGCCGCGTGCCGGGACCCGGAACGGTTCCGGGACCCCGACCGCTACGACCCGCTGCGCGACGACCCCGGCCAGCTCACCTACGGCAGCGGCGACTGCCCCGCCGTCCTCCTTGCCGGGCTCGAAGCCGAGTACGCCCTGCGCGCGCTCCTCGACGCGATGCCCCGGCTCCGGTTCGCCGACGGCTTCCGGCCCGAGCGGACCGGCCTGATCACCCGTGCCCCGCGGAGTCTTCTCGTACGGCCCGGCGGCTGAGCAGCGCCACCGGGCGCGCGTCGAAGAGCTCCGCCGGCTTCACCGCGCCGCCCGCGAACTCCCGTACGCCGTCGAGGAGATCGAACCAGCGGCCCGGCGGCAGGACCAGCTCCGTGTCCTGCCAGCCGCCCGCCTCCGCAAGCCGCAGCGGCAGGCGCGTGACCGCCGTGACCACCTCGGGCGAGGCGCCCGCGCCGCGCGCGAAGGCCAGACAGTACGGCGCCGCGGCCCCGGTCACGGTCAGCGGCGTGTACGAGTCCGGCGCGGCGAACACCTCCGGGCACCGCCTCCGCAGCGCGAGCGCGGCCCGAACCAGCGCGGTCTTGTCGTCGTCCGCGCCGACCTCGAAAGGCCGCCGGTTGTCCGGGTCGACCAGTGCCCGGTACTCCCGCTCGGTCCCCTGGTAGAGCTCCGGCACCCCCGGCATCGTCAGCTGGACGAGGGCCGCACCCAGCAGGTGCGCGCGGATGTGCGGCTCCAGGGCGAACGCCGCCTCCGAGGCCGCCCGGAGCGGAATCCGGCCGGGCCCGGCCGCCACGAAATCGGTCACGGCCCGCTCGTACGCCGGATCGGGCTCGGTCCAGCTCGTGTGCAGTCCCGCCTCCCGTACGGACTTCAGCACGGCCGGGCCGAGCCGCTCCGGGTCCGGCGTGCCGAAGCCGAACGCGGTCTGCCACGCCGTCCACGCCAGATGCGGATCCGGCGCCGGCACCCCGGCCACCTCGTCGATCAACTCCTGCCACACGCCTGGGCATTGGGAGAGCACCGCGATCCCGGCGCGGACGTCCGCGCTGCGCTTGGTGTCGTGCGTGGAGAGCACGGTCCCGGTGCCCGGCCAGTCCCGGGAGAGCCGCAGGCAGTACGCGTGGAACTCCTCGGGCGCGACCGCCGGCCGCCCCGGGTCGCCGCCCACCTCGTTCGCCGAGAGCAGGGGGGTGTAGCGGTAGAAGGCGGTGTCCTCCACGGACTTGGCGCGCAGCGCCGAGGACGTCTGCGCGAACCGGGCCCGGAACGCCCGGTGTTCGGGCCCGTCGCCGAGCCGGCCAAGGGCCAGGTCCCTCACGGTGTCGACCGCCGAGGCCTCCTCCGGCACGGCGAAGGCCGCCTTCGCCCCGCGCGCCGCCTCCGGGGTCAGGACCGACTCCCCGTCGGTGCGGTAGAAGCGGTAGACGGGGACCCGGACGAGGAGTTCGCGGATCGCGGTCAGCAGCGCCCAGGGGGCGTGGTCGCGCAGCCGGGGGTCGGCGGCGCAGATCCGGTCGGCGAGCCGCGTCAGCACGGCGGTCTCCGCGGCCAGCTCGTGCGTCACCACCTCGTACGCGGCCCGGTGGGCGGTGGCCTCCCAGTGGCCGCCCCGGTCCCCGGCCCTCCCCGCGAACTCCCGGTATGCCTCGGAGAGTTCATCGGCCCCGACGCCGTCCACGAAGACGCCCTCCACCTGCCGCAGGGCGTCGTAGCCGGTGGTTCCCGCGACCGGCCAGGTCGGCGGCAGGGCCTCCGGGCCGGTGAGGATCTTCTCCACCACCGTCCAGCACCGGCCGCCCGTCGCCTCCCGCAGCCGCTCCAAGTACCCCTCGGGGTCGGCGAGTCCGTCCGGGTGGTCGATCCGTAGCCCCTCGATCACCCCGTCCCGTACCAGCTCCGTGATCTTGGCGTGGGTCGCGTCGAAGACCTCGGGGTCCTCGACCCGTACCCCGATCAGTTCCGAAATGGTGAAGAAGCGCCGGTAGTTGAGCTCGGTCCGGGCCAGCCGCCACCAGCCGAGCCGGTACCACTGGGCGTCGAGCAGCTCGGCCAGGGGCAGCCCTTCCGTACCCGCGCGCAGCGGGAACTGCCGGCCGTCCAGGTGCAGCGCGCCGTCGGCGACCCGCATCCGGTCCCGTACCTCCGGCAGCCGGGCCGGCAGCACGGGCAGCAGGATCCGGCCGTCCCCCGCCGCCCAGTCGATGTCGAACCAGCGTGCGTACGGCGAGTCGGGGCCCTCGCGGAGCACCTCGCGCAGCGCGTGGTTGTGCGTGGGCGACGCCGCCATGTGGTTGGGCACCAGGTCCACGACCAGGCCGAGACCGTGCGCCCGGGCCGTCGCCGCGAGGGCCCGCAGCCCGTCCTCGCCGCCCAGCTCGGCCCGGACCGAGCGGTGGTCGGTCACGTCGTAGCCGTGCGTCGAGCCGGGCACGGCCTCCAGGACGGGCGAGAGGTGGAGATGGGACACCCCGAGTCCGGCGAGATACGGGACGGCCCGCTCGGCGGCCGGGAAGGGGAACTCGGGCTGGAGCTGGAGCCGGTAGGTGGCGGTGGGGACCTTCGGGGCGGGGGGCTGGGACGGGAGCGAGGGCGTCATGCGAACGTACGTACCCGGCGCGGCGGCTTCTGTGTCATCGCCTCATGCGTCCGTTCGTGTGCATCGCGTTACGTTCTGGCGATGCTCCGGATGTATCGCGACACCCTGGCACTGCTCGGACCGGTCCTTCCGGTCGTCTCCTTCCTGGGGCGGTTGCCCACCGCCATGTGCCAGCTCGGCAGCCTGCTCCTGGTCGCCGAGACGAGCGGGTCCCTGACGACGGCGGGGCTCGCGGGAGGCGCGCTGGCGGCGGGGCAGACGGTGGCCGGTCCGGTCATCGGGCGGCTCGCCGACCGGCGCGGACAGCGCGGGGTGGTGCTGAGCGCGTCCCTGGCCAACGCGGTGGCCGTGGCCGCGCTCGTCCTCGCGGCGTTGGCGCACGCGGCGACCGGCTGGCTGATCGTCCTCGGCGCGCTCGCCGGCGCGACGGTGCCGCAGGTCGGACCGCTCGCCCGGACCCGCTCGGTCGCCCTGGCCCGGCGCTCCGGCGCGGACGACCGGCTGGTGGGCACGGTGCTCTCGTTCGAAGGCACCCTCGACGAGGTCTCCTTCGTCCTGGGCCCGGCCCTCGTGGGCCTCGCCGCCGCCCTCGCGCACCCCGCCGCGGCGCTGCTGACGGCGGCGGCGCTGCTGGCGACGTGCGGCACGGCGTTCGCGCTGCACCCGACGGCCGGGGTGACGGTACGGGCGACCACCCCTTCGGGTGCCGCCGAACGGACGCGGCTGCCCCGCTCCGTGTACGCCCTCCGGGTCACGATGGTGCTCCAGGGCGCCATGTTCGGGGCCTCGCAGGCCGGGATCACCGCGCTCACCGAGAAGCTCGGGGCGCCCGCGCAGGCCGGACTCGTCTACGCCGCGATGGGGGTGATGAGCGCCGCCGTGGGCCTCTCGATGGCGGCCGTCCCCGCGCGGATCGGGCTGCCCACGCGGTGGCGGGCGGCCACCGCCGCGCTCGTGGTGCTCTCGGTCCCGCTTCTGTTCGTGGACTCGCTCGTGGCCCTGTACGCGGTGGTGGTCGTCCTCGGCGCCGCGTACGCGCCGCACCTGATCACGGTCTTCGGCCTGACGGAGCGGACTGTCCCCGCCGCGCGGCTCGCCGAGTCGATGGCCTTCCTGACGAGCGGTGTCGTCGGCGGCCAGGCCTTGGCGCTGGCGCTCTCGGGCCGCTTGGCGGACACGCACGGCGCGGCGGCCGCCTTCGCGGTGGCGGTGGTGGCGGCCGTCTTGTGCGCGGCGCTGTCCTGGTCGGTGCGCCCGAGCACGCCGTCCCCCGCGCCCCCGAATCCGGCGCCCATCCCCTGACCGCCGCACGCGGGTTGTGCCCACCCGTTCCGCCCCAGCGGAACGAATGCCCACAACGGGGGATGGGGAGGGGGCCGCCGCCCCCGCGGGGTGCATGGGGGTGCGGCCCGACTCCTACGCCGGGCGCTTCAGGACCGTTAGGCTCAAGGGGGCCAGGGAGACGCGTTCGCCTGCCGCCACCTTCGGGCCCTCCTGGGGAGGGATGCCCTCCGGGTGGGAGGTGTCGACCACCACCCGCCAGCTCTCGCCGTGGCCCACCGGGACCTCGAACTCCAGCTCCTGCGCCGACGCGTTGAACATCAGCAGGAACGAGTCGTCCGCGATCCGTTCCCCCTGCGGCCCCGGCTCCGAGATCGCGTTGCCGTTCAGGAAGACCGACAGCGCCTGTGCGTGCGCCGCCTGCCAGTCCCGCGCCGTCATCTCCTCGCCCTCCGGCGTGAACCAGGCGATGTCCGTCAGCTCGTCGTGCGTGCCCTCCACCGGGCGCCCGTGGAAGAAGCGACGGCGCCGGAAGACCGGATGGTCCCGCCGCAGCCGCACCATCGCCCGGGTGAACTCCAGGAGCGTGCCCTCCTCCGAAGCGCCCGGCTCCGGCCAGCGCACCCACGACACCTCGTTGTCCTGGCAGTACGCGTTGTTGTTGCCGCCCTGCGTCCGGCCGAACTCGTCGCCGTGGCTGAGCATCGGCACCCCCTGCGAGAGCATCAGCGTCGCCAGGAAGTTCCGCATCTGCCGGGCCCGCAGCTCCCGGATCCCGATGTCGTCCGTGTCGCCCTCGGCCCCGCAGTTCCACGAACGGTTGTAGCTCTCGCCGTCCCGGTTGCCCTCCCCGTTCGCCTCGTTGTGCTTGCCGTCGTACGACACGAGGTCACGGAGCGTGAAACCGTCGTGGCAGGTCACGAAGTTGACCGAGGCGAGCGGCCGGCGGCCGTCGTCCTGGTACAGGTCGGACGAGCCGGTGAGCCGGGACGCGAACTCGGCGAGCGTACGCGGCTCACCACGCCACAAGTCCCGTACGCAGTCCCGGTACTTGCCGTTCCACTCGGTCCACAGCGGCGGGAAGTTCCCCACCTGGTAGCCGCCCTCGCCGACATCCCACGGCTCGGCGATCAGCTTCACTTGGCTGACCACCGGATCCTGCTGCACGAGGTCGAAGAAGGACGACAGCCGGTCCACCTCGTGGAACTGCCGTGCCAGCGTCGCCGCCAGATCGAAGCGGAAGCCGTCGACATGCATCTCCGTCACCCAGTACCGCAGACTGTCCATGATCAGCTGGAGCACGTGCGGGGACCGCATGAGCAGTGAGTTTCCGGTGCCGGTGGTGTCCGTGTAGTACCGCCGGTCGTTCGAGAGACGGTAGTACGAGGGGTTGTCCAGGCCCCGGAAGGAGAGCGTGGGGCCCAGGTGGTTGCCCTCGGCCGTGTGGTTGTAGACCACGTCGAGGATGACCTCGATCCCCGCCTGGTGCAGGGCCCGTACCGCCGACTTGAACTCCAGGACCTGCTGGCCCCGGTCGCCCCAGGAGGCGTACGCGTTGTGCGGGGCGAAGAAGCCGATCGTGTTGTAGCCCCAGTAGTTGGAGAGCCCCGCGTCCACCAGCCGGTGGTCGTTGACGAACTGGTGCACCGGCATCAGTTCCAGCGCCGTGACGCCCAGTTCCTTCAGATGCCCGATGACCGCCGGGTGCGCGAGCCCCGCGTACGTGCCGCGCAGCTCCTCCGGCAGCTCCGGGTGGAGCATGGTCAGGCCCTTCACATGCGCCTCGTAGATCACCGTCCGGTGGTAGTCGGTGCGCGGGCGCCGGTCGTCGCCCCAGTCGAAGTACGGGTTGACCACGACCGAGGTCATCGTGTGCGGCGCCGAGTCGAGGTCGTTGCGCGAGTCCGGCCGCCCGAAGTGGTAGCCGTACACCGCCTCGCCCCACTCGACCGAACCCGAGACCGCGCGGGCATAGGGGTCCAGGAGCAGCTTCGCCGCGTTGCAGCGCTGCCCCCGCTCCGGCGCGTACGGACCATGGACCCGGAATCCGTACCGCTGACCCGGCATCACTCCCGGCAGATAGGCGTGCCGGACGAAGGCGTCCGTCTCGCGCAGCTCCACCGCCGTCTCCGAGCCGTCGTCATGGAGCAGACACAGCTCGATCCTGTGGGCGGCCTCCGAGAAGACCGCGAAATTGGTTCCTGCGCCGTCGTAGGTGGCGCCCAGGGGATACGCCTGTCCCGGCCAGACCTGCATAGATACGACTCTTCCATTCTGATCCGGGTGTTGGGGTGCACTCCGGCCAGATCCTGCCCGAAAGTGGGGCAACCTCCTAGGACTTCGGGCCCTCCTACCGGGTGACCGCAGAACGAGGGGGATCAGAGGGGGAAGTGTGTACGAAATAGTGCGCCGCCATCTGGGGAAGGTGGTGGCGGGCACGGCCCTGGCGGTGACCGGGACCGCGGTGATGGTGGGGATCACCCTGCCGGGGACCGCGGGCGCGGACGACACCGCCGGGAGCTCCCGGGGCCGTACCGGCGCGTCCGTACCGTCGCCGTCGGGGGGCGCGTCCGACGGTACCGCGCCGGAGCCGGCCGCCCTGGCCGACGTGCCGCCCGAGGGGAAGAAGGGCGTGGGCACCGATCCGCTCACGGACGACGAGCTGAAGCGGGCCGAGGCATTGGCGCTGACCCCGCCGGGCGCGTCCGCGCAGCGCGACGTCGAGGGGGCACGAGGCCCGCAGCACCTGGCCACCGAGCTGGCCGATCCGCTGCCGGAGGAGGCCGACACGCCGGGCGCGCCGCGCCGCGCCGAGGTCCGGTTCTACGACTACAAGGCGGACGCTCTGCTCACCCGCACCGTGAACCTGGAGACCGGGAAGGTCGAGCACACCGGCGTGCAGCGCGGCGTACAGCCCTCCGCGCACCCGGAGGAGCTGCGCGAGGCGCTTGAGCTGATCCTCGCGAGCCCGCTGGGCAACGGAGTCCGCGAGGACTACAAGGACGCCACCGGCAAGTCCCTGACCTCGGCCGACCAGCTCTGGTTCAACGGCGACGTCTACCGCACCTACCGCGAGACCAACGTTCCGGCCGCGCTCGCGAAGTGCGGCGAGCATCGGTGCGTCCGGCTCGTCACCAAGATCCTCAACGGCTCGTGGATCGACACCCGGAATCTGATCGTCGACCTCAGCGCCAGGACCGTCACGCGCGTCGGCTGACCACCGACTGCCTACGAGGGAGTTCCGCACGCCATGCCCCACCCGTATCTTTCGCGCGCCCGCAGGCAGGGCGCCGTCCTCGCCGCCGCCGCGCTGCTCGGCACCGCCACGGCGGCCGCAGGACCGGTGAGCGCCGCCACCGCGGCCCCGGCACCCACCCGGCCCGACTGCTCCGCCGCGTACCGCATCGAACAGCAGCTCGACGGCGGCACCACCTGGCGCATGTGCTGGCGCTACGACACCGACTCCGGGCTCGTCCTGGACAAGGTCACCTACCAGCCGAAGGGCGCGACCGCCCCGATACGCGTCCTCACCAGCGCCAAGCTCGCCCAGATCCACGTCCCGTACGACGACGGCAACGCCGAGTACGACGACCTCACCGGCGCCGGCTTCGGCTGGGGCCTGCAGAACCTGAAGCCGGCCGAGTGCCCCGGCGGCACGCTCCGGACGGTGAAGATGCCCGAGCGGGGCAACGTCACCGGCCTGTGCACCACGACCCGGGCGCGCGGCCACGCGTACCGGATGGCCAACGACGAGGGCACCAAGGTCTGGCAGGCCCAGGGCAAGGACCTGCTCGTCTACACCGTCAACAAGGTCGCCTGGTACGAGTACATCACCGAGTGGCGGTTCTCCTCCGACGGCACGATCGCCGCCAACGTCGGCGCCACCGGCAGCCTCTCGCCCGGCGACTACAGCGCGACCGACGGCCGTGGCTGGCCCATCGGCCCCGGCGCCCGCTCCTACGCGACCAGCCACGCCCACAACGTCTTCTGGCGGCTCGACTTCGGCCTGGACGGCAGCGTCAAGGACCGGATCGAGCAGTACGACTCCAAGGTCACCGCCCCCGGCCGCAACGGGGGCCCGACCGTGAAGACGACCCGCACCCCGGTGACGAAGGAACTCGCGGGCGACGCGAAGAACATGCGCTGGTGGCGGGTGGTGAGCGCGAGCGGCAAGAACAAGGACGGCCATCCGCGCTCGTACGAGATCGTGCCCGGACCCTCGAACACCCACGCGGGGCGCGGCTTCACCAAGCACGACATCTACTTCACGCAGAGCCGCGCCTGTGAGCAGTTCGCCAGCAACAACATCCTCGACTGCGGGGCCGGCAAGCCCGACAGCGTGGACAAGTGGGTCAACGGCGAGACGCTCACCGACCCCGCCGTCTGGGTCAACATCGGGTTCCACCACATCGCCCGGGACGAGGACCAGCAGCCGATGCCGGTCCACTGGCAGGGCTTCCAGCTCGCACCCAGGGACGTCACCGCTATGAATCCGCTCACTCCGGCCGATCTCGTCGGCCAGAACGGGGCTCCGAATCAGGGGAGTTGAGCAAGCAGCCTGGCGATCCTGCTGCACCGCCTCCCGCTCGCGGAGTACCCTTCCTTGATCGTCGTCAGACGGCGGTGGGATCGGGCGTCCAACAGCAGAAGGCGGTGCGCGGGTGAGCTCGGGAGGTCTGGAGCTGCCCCCAGGTGACGCGGGTCACGAGGGGGGCTCGCCCGACCCCGTGGACGTACCGCCCGGCGCGGTCTCCGTCGCGAGGCCGATGGAGATCGGGGCGGAGCTCGACTGGGGCGCCGAGGCCTGGAGCGAGGTGCGGACGCGCGCCCAGCGGGCCGGCCGGGCCTACATCTGGCTGAATCTCGTCGAACAGCGGCTGCGCGCCGTGGTCGCCGCCGTGCTGCGTCCGGTGTACGAGCCGGTGCACGGCGAGGAGTGGGTGGTGGCCGCGGCCGGGCCCGCCGGGCAGGAGTGGGTGCAGCGGGCCGTCGCCGTCCGCGAGGTCTCGCGCCGCAAGGGCTACCTCCTGGACCCGGCCGACGACAACGTCCTCAGCTTCCTCACCCTCCCGCAGCTGCGGGAGCTGATGGTGCAGCACTGGCCGTGCTTCGAGCCGTACTTCGACGACCGGCGCGAGGTCGAACTCGCCCTGGACGAGCTGGAGGTGACGCGCAATGTCGTCTCCCGCAACCGTGCCCTGTCGCTGACCGTCCTCGCCCAGTCCGAGCGGGCCTCCGCCCGGCTCCTGGAGATCCTCGGCAGCGGCGCCGGTGTGCCGTCCGCCGACCGGCTGCCGGTCGACGCGGTCGAGGACCTGGTCGGCGACCGATACGCGGACGTGGTCTCCGTCCACCCCGACCGGGTGCGGCTGCAGCGCCAGTTGCCGGCCGAGGACCTCTTCGGCGGGGCGCGCCGCCTCGACGCCACGGGCATAGGCCTGAACCTCCTCGTGCAGAACTTCTCCGGGCGCCGGCTGGTGCGGCTCGCCGAGTCCGGCTGCCGGATACGCCTGCTGTTCCTGAATCCGGCGAGCAGCGCCGTCAAGCGGCGCGAGCGCGAACTGGGCCTGAAGAAGGGCGAACTGAGCCGTTCGGTGGAGATGAACATCCTCCACATGCGGCGGGTGCGGGCCCGGCTGCGCGACCCGGGCGCCTTCCAGATCCACGTCTTCGACGAGACCCCGCGCTTCACGGCGTATCTGGTGGACGGGGACGGGCCGGACGGGGTCGCGGTCGTCCAGCCGTATCTGCGGAAGGCGCGGGGGATGGAGGCGCCGGTCCTCGTGCTCCGCGGGGGCGGGCGGAACGTGGTGCGTTCCGGACAACAGGCGCGTGACGGCGAATTCGGACTTTTCGCCACATACAGGGAGGAGTTCGAGTCGGTTTGGCTCGACTCCCGACCGGTCTCCTGAGCTTCGGGGGAGGTCGCCCGAGGGTCGTTGTCAGTGGCTCGTGCGAGGGTGTTCAGCACCACGGGGGAGATCACGTAAGGAGGCCCGATGGCTTGGCACGGGGAAGCGCTGGTCGGATTCGACCTGGAGACGACCGG
Source organism: Streptomyces sp. NPDC029169 (assembly GCF_055563935.1). Taxonomy (NCBI): domain Bacteria; kingdom Bacillati; phylum Actinomycetota; class Actinomycetes; order Kitasatosporales; family Streptomycetaceae; genus Streptomyces; species Streptomyces sp. NPDC029169. Next base: position 25,023 of record NZ_JBVHXA010000022.1, on the reverse strand, counting down.
CACCGAACCGCTGGAGGCGCGGATCGTGACGGCCTCGGTCGTCGGCGTCCACGGCGGACGGGTGGTGCGGCAGCGGGACTGGCTCGCCGACCCCGGGATCCGCATCCCGGCGCAGGCGTCCGCGATCCACGGCATCAGCAGCGAGCGGGCGGCGGCGGAGGGGCGGCCGGTGGCCGAGGTGGCCGACGAGATCGCCGAGACCCTGACGGGGTACTGGACCCAGGGCGTCCCGGTCGTCGCGTACAACGCCTCGTTCGACCTCACGCTCCTCTCCGCCGAGCTGCGCCGCCACGGGCTGCCCTCGCTGAGCTCACGCCTTGGCGGCGCGCCGATAGGCCCCGTCGTCGACCCGTACACCATCGACCGGGCCGTCGACCGCTACCGCCGGGGGAAGCGGACCCTGGAGGCGGTCTGCGCCGAGTACGGAGTCGTCCTCGAAGCGGCCCACCAGGCGGCCGCCGACGCGCTGGCCGCCGTGCGGGTGGCCGTCGCGATAGCCGAGCGGCACGCGGCGGTGGCCGCGCTGACCCCGGCGGAGCTGCACGAGCGTCAGATCGACTGGTACCGCGCCTGGGCCGAGGACTTCCAGGACTTCCTGCGCCGCAAGGGCACCCCGGAGGCGTTCGTGGACCCGTCCTGGCCCCTGCGGGAGCCGGCCACGGTGACCGGCTGAAGCAGGACGCCTGTCGTGCGGGTGGAGGCCGGCGCCGTCAGCCCATCGGGTTCTCCGCCAGGAAGTCCAGGAGCAGCGTGTTGATCCGTTCCGGCTGGTCGAGCTGGAGCCAGTGGCCCGCGTGCTCGACGCGTTCGTAGCGCCAGGTGCCGTCCACGTGCTTGCCGGTGCCGGTCATGGACTGCTCGGTGAGGAAGCGGTCGCCGGTGGACCAGACGCCCATGACCGGACCCGGCAGCGGCGGGAGGGGCAGGGGCGGACCGAACTGCACCTCGGCGGGGAGGCCCGCCCGGTAGACGTTCAGCGCGGCCGTCAGCGCGCCCGGCGCCCGCAGCGGCTCGACGATCGCGTCCGCGTCCGGGTGCTCGCCCAGCATCTCCCGGAGGTTGGCGAAGTCGTCCCGGGCGAGCCAGTCCTCGGCGAGCCCCGGGAACTGGAACAGGATCATGTACCAGGACCGCTGCTTCTGCTCGAAGCCCGCGTCGCGGATGGCCGCCAGGTGTCCCACCGACAGGATGCTCAGCGACGCCACCCGCTCGGGCGCGATCTGGGCGAGGCCCTGGACGATGCCCGAGCCCCAGTCGTGCCCGACGAGATGGACGCGGTCGGCGTCGAGGCGGGCGAGGAGTTCGAGCAGGTCGCCGACGTGCTTGGCCGGGTGGTACGCCTCATGGCCGCCCTCCGGTCGGTCCGACGAGCCGAACCCTCGCAGTGTCGGAGCGACACACCGGTACCCGGCCGCGGTCAGAGCCGGCATCTGGTGGCGCCAGAGATGGTGGCTGTCGGGGAAGCCGTGCACGAGCAGGACGGTCGGACCGTCTCCGCTCGCCTCGACGTCGAGCGTCACCTCGGACAGTTCCACGCGCATCACAACACCCCGTTCGTGAGTGGGAATTCGCGAGCCGACCCCGACATGATGTCAGAAGGGGTACCACCGGACCGTGGGATCACCCTCCCGCAGCGACGCCACGCGCCGCTCGAATTCGGCCAGCGCCCTGGGGTTCGTCGGCGCATGCTGGGCCACCCAGGCGCAGCTCGCGGTCTCCCGGGCCCCGCGCAGGACCGCGCACCCGTCCCACTCCCGTACGTCCCAGCCGTAGGCCTCGGTGAAGGCGTCGTACGCGCCGGGATCGAGTCCGTACCGGTCGAGGAAGAGGGCGAGCACCACCAGATCGTGTTCGCGCAGATCCGAGGAGAAGGTCTCCAGGTCGACCAGGACCGGCCCTTCGGGGCCGACATGGACGTTGCGGGGGAGGGCGTCGCCGTGGATCGGGCCGGGGGTGAGGTGCGGGGTGAGCGCGGCCGCCGACGGGGCGAAGGAGTCGCGCCGCTCGCGCAGGAAGGCCGCGTCGGCCGGGTCGATCGCGTCGCCGGCGAGCCGCAGCCATCGCTCCACACCGCCGAGGAGGTCGCGGGGCGGGAGCGTGAAGCCCTCCGGCTCCGGCAGGGCGTGGATGCGCCGCAGCAGGGGCGCCAGGTCCCGCGGCTCGGCCGGCCGGACGGCCTCGGGCAGCCGGTGCCAGAGGGTGACCGGGTGGCCGTCGACGAGGCGGGGCTTCGGCTCCGCCGCCCGTACGGCCGGTACGTCCGTCTCCGCCAGCCACTCCGCGAGCGCGAGCTCCCGCTCCGCGCGGGGGAGCAGCTCCTCGCCCCGGCCGATCTTCACCACGAACGCGCCCACGGCGAAGACCGCGTTCTCTCCGAGCGCGAGCAGGAACGCCTCCGGATCACGGGCCGGCAGCCCCGCGGCGGCCAGGATCTCCCGTGCCCGTGCCTCGTCCATGCGTCGCTCCGTCCCTCCCGGCCGGGGCGCCCGGCCTGTGCGAAATCAGCCAAAGTCTCGCATCCGCGCAGGTGGCCTTGACGGGCCGACGGACCGTCAGGACCATGACGGAGGCCGGTGCGGTGTGGCAACAGGCGCATAAGGGGTCAACTCTATGAGTGTGCTGTGAGTGTGGCGACCGCGACGAAGCGGTCCGGCGGACCAGCGGCCGCCGGCAAGAGACCACGCGGTGCCGGGCGGGACCACGGCGCCTGGTTCCTGGTGCTGCCCGCGCTCATCCCCATCCTGATCCTCAGCGTCGGCCCTCTGCTCTACGGCATCGCGCTCGCCTTCACCGACGCCCAGTCCGGCCGCACCCAGGCCACCCAGTGGGTCGGCACCCTCAACTTCCAGGACCTGCTGCACGACACGCTCTTCTGGGACTCGTTCCGGATCGGCCTGCTCTGGGCCATCGGCGTCACCGTCCCGCAGTTCCTGCTCGCCCTCGGCCTCGCGCTCCTGCTCAACCAGAACCTCCGGTTCCGCTGGCTGGCCCGGGCGCTCGCGATCATTCCCTGGGCCATGCCCGAGGTCGTCGTCGGCATCATGTGGCGGCTCGTCTACAACCCCGACGCCGGCATCCTCAACGAGACGATCCGCGACCTGGGCCTCGGCGACGGACGCGACTGGCTCACCGGACTCGCCACCGCCCTGCCCGCCGTGATCGTCGTCGGCGTCTGGGCGGGCATGCCGCAGACCACGGTCGCCCTGCTCGCCGGCCTCCAGAACACCCCGCACGAACTCCACGAGGCCGCCGCCCTCGACGGCGCGGGCGCCTGGCGCCGCTTCCGTACGGTCACCTGGCCCGCCCTCAAGCCGGTCGCCCTCGCCATCACGGCCCTCAACTTCATCTGGAACTTCAACTCCTTCGCCCTGGTCTACGTCCTGACCAACGGCGGACCCGGCGGCCGCACCCGGCTGCCCATGCTCTTCGCCTACGAAGAGGCCTTCCGCTACGGGCAGTTCGGCTACGCCGCCGCCATGGGGTGTGTCATGGTCGCCGTCATCTCCGTACTCCTCGCCCTCTATCTCGTCGGACGGCTGAAGGAGGAACGTTGAGGGAAGGCCCGGTGAGCACACTCCGTACCAGCAGACCCGCGCGGTTCGGCCAGTACCTCGCGCTCCTTGCGTACCTGGTCTTCCTCGCCTTCCCGTTCCTCTGGCTGGTCTCCACCGCCTTCAAGCCGGCGACCGAACTCGGCTCGCTCCACCCGACCTGGATCCCGGAGGACCCGACCCTCGCCAACTTCCGGCAGGCGTTCGACGAGCAGCCGCTGCTCCAGGCCGCCGGGAACAGCCTCGTCGCCGCCCTCGCCGCGGCCCTGATCGCCGTCGTCATCGCCACGCCCATGGCCTATGTGATGGCCCGCCACCGCGGCCGGCTCTCCACGGCCGCCACCGGCTGGGTCGTGATCAGCCAGGCCTTCCCGTTCGTGCTCGTGATCATCCCGCTCTTCCTCGTCCTTAAGAACCTGCACCTGATCAACAGCCTCTTCGGTCTGGTCATGGTGTACGTCGTCTGGTCGCTGCCGTTCGCGCTGTGGATGCTGGCCGGGTACGTACGGGCCGTGCCGCCCGAGCTGGAGGAGGCCGCGGCCGTCGACGGCGCCGGGAAGCTCCGTACGCTCGTCTCGGTCACCGCCCCGCTGCTCGCCCCCGGCATCGTCGCCACCGCGCTCTTCGCCTTCATCACCGCGTGGAACGAGTTCTTCTTCGCGCTCGTCCTGCTCAAGACCCCGGAGAAGCAGACCTTGCCGGTCGTCCTCACGCACTTCCTCGGCGCGGAGGGCGTCGCCGACCTCGGCCCGCTCGCGGCGGCCGCGTTCCTCGCCACGATCCCCTCGCTCGTCATCTTCGCGATCATCCAGAAGCGCATCACCAGCGGGATGCTGACCGGGGCGGTGAAGTCCTGATGCGGGTACGGAGGTTGGCGGCGACCGCCGCCGCGCTCGCGCTGCTCCTCACCGGCTGCTCGGCGGGGGACGAACCCGACGGCGGCCCGATCCGGCTCCGCTTCCAGTCGCTCGCCTGGCAGAAGGAGTCCGTCGACGCCAACAAGGAACTGGTGGCGGAGTGGAACGCCGCGCACCCCGACATCCAGGTCGACTACGTCCAGGGCAGCTGGGACTCCGTCCACGACCAGCTCCTCACCTCCTTCGAGGGCGGCGAGGCGCCCGACATCATCCACGACGCCTCCGACGACCTGGCCGACTTCGCCTACGGCGGCTACCTCGCCGACCTGACCGACCTCCTGCCCTCACGCCTGAAGTCCGAGATTCCAGCGCGCAGTTGGGAGACGACGACGTTCGGCGACGGGATCTTCGGCGTTCCCTTCCTCCAGGAACCGCGCATGATCATGGCGAACAAGAAGATCCTGGAGTCGTCGGGCGTACGGATTCCCACCCCCGAGAAGCCCTGGAGCTGGGAGGAGTTCCGGCAGGTCACCCACGACCTGACGGCGAAGATGGGCCAGGGGAGATACGCGATCGCCTGGCCGCTCAAGGAGCCGGTCTCGGTCAGTCTCAACCTGGGGCTCTCGGCCGGCGGACAGCTTTTCCACCGCGGGGCCGACGGCAAGGTGACCCTCCGCTTCACCGAGCGGGACGACATCGTGCCCGGGACCATCCACGACCAGGTGAACAGCGACCTCAGCGCCTCGCGCTCCACCCTCGGCACCGGCGGATCGGACGCCCTGCCGGGCTTCTTCGGCGGAAAGTACGCGATGGTCCCGCTCGGCTTCTCGTACCGCCAGCAGATCGCCCAGCAGGCGCCGGAGGGCTTCGAGTGGATCGTCCTGCCCGCGCCCGCCGGGCAGAACGGGCTCGCCCAGGGCGTCAGCCCGCAGACACTCTCCATCGCCGAGGACAGCCCGCACAAGAAGGAGGCGGCGGCCTTCCTCGACTTCTTCCTCCAGCCGGCCAACATGGTCCGCCTCGCCCGCGGCGACTGGATGCTGCCCACCGGGACGGCCGCACTCGCGGACCCGTCCCTGCACACGGCGAAGGACGGCTGGGCGACCGGCGCCGCCGTGGCCGAGCATCTGCGCTCGGCGCCCGCGCAGTCGGTCCGCGGCTATCCGGAGTGGAAGGACAAGGTCGCCACCCCGGCCTACCAGGAGTACTACAGCGGCGCGATCGACGCGGCGGAGCTGCGCAAGCGCCTGGAGAAGGACGGCAACCTCGTCCTCGCCCGCTACCAGCGAGATTGAGCCGCGCGAGGACGGGACGGGAGGACGGCAGGGGAGGACGGGACGGGAGGACGGGACGGGAGGACGGGACGCGGGGACGGCAGGGGAGGACTAGATTTGCAGGTATGAGCGGGCAGAATGCGTTGCGCATTCAACTGCTCGGCGGCTTCCTGGCCGAGGTGGGCGGCCGCGAGATCGCCGACGAGCGGTGGCGGCTGCGCAAGGCCAAGGCGCTCGTCGCCCTGCTGGCCCTCGCCCCTGGCCACCGCCTGCTCCGCGACCAGCTCCTCGACGCCCTGTGGCCGGATCTGTCCCCCTCCGCCGGAGCGAACCAGCTGCGCAAGACCCTCCACGAGGCGCGCCGGGTCCTCGACCCCGACCCCGCGGCCACCTACACGTACATCGCCTCCGTCGACGAGTTGCTCCGCCTCGCCCCCGCGACGCTCACCGAGGTCGACGTGGACGCCTTCGAAGGGGCCGCACTCGCCGCGCGCCGGGAGAAGGACCCCAGCGCCTACGAGGCTGCGATCGCACGGTACGGCGGCGAGCTGCTGCCCGAGTTCCGGTACGAGGACTGGGTGGCGGACCGCCGCGAGGCCCTGCACGCCGAACACCTCGCGCTGCTCGTGGGCCACGCCCGGCTGCTCGAGGCCCGGGCGGACCTGGACGGGGCCGCCGCCGCGTTGCACACCGTGCTGGCCGAGGACGCGACGAACGAGGACGCGGCCTCCGCGCTCATGCGCGTCCACGCGCTCGCCGGGCGCCGCCATGACGCCCTCGCCGTGTACGAGCGGCTGCGTGGAGCCCTCGCCGACGAGGTGGACGCCGTGCCCGACGTCCGCACGCAGCGGCTCTTCGAGCGGATCAGGGCCGGCCTCGCCGAGCAGCCGGCCGGACTCACCGGGGAGCTGTGGGAGCAGGTGGGGGACCTGCGGGTGCTGTCCGGGGACGCAGCGGGCGCTGCGGCCGCCTTCGGCACGGCCGCCCGGCTGCCAGGCGACGACGAGGCCGTACCCGCCCGGCGCCACCGCAAGGCGGCCACCGCGCACCTCATGGGACACCACCCGGCCGAGGCGGAACCCCACCTGCGCGCCGCCGAGACCGTCGTCGCGCACCTGGACGACGAGGCCGAGGCGGGCCGGATCGCCGGAGCCCGCGCCACCTGGCTGTACGAGACGGGCGACATGGAGGGGGCGCAGGACCGCGCGGAGGCGAGCCTCAAGGCCGCCGAGCGGTTCGGCACCGGCGCGGACGTGGCCGCCGCGAGCGAGACCCTCGCCATCGTCTGCCACTACCGGGGCGCCTGGCGGGAAGGGCTCCAGCTGGAGATCGAGCGGTTCGGCGAGACGGCCGACACCGACGCCCAGCTGGCCCGGATCTTCGACATCCACTGCTGCATCGGTCAGTACCACCTGTACGGCGACGGCCTGTCCGAGACGGTGGAGGCCTACGCCCGCGACACGCTGGATCTCGCCGAAGCTCGCGGAGCGCGCCGCGCCCAGGCCTTCGCCTGGTGCCTGCTGGGCGAGGCGCTGCTGCTCCAGGGCCGCTGGGACGAGGCGCCGGGCTGCCTCGAACGCAGCGTGGAGCTCCACAGCTCGCTCGACAGCCGATCCGGGGTGCTGCCCTGGCAGCGGCTCGGTGAACTCGCCGCCGGACGCGGGGACAGCGCCAGGGTCTCCGACTGCCTGCACCGGGGGATGGCGCTCGCCTCGGCCGGGACGATGGCCCGGCACGCCTGGGGGCGGCTGTACGCGACGGCCGCGTTCGACGCGTTGGAGCGGGGCGCTCCGGACGAGGCGCTGCGGGCGGTGCGCGCGGCGGCGGTGGCTGACGAGCGGGACGGGAGCTGCCCGAGCTGCTCGGCGCTGCTCAACCCGGTGGCCGCCGAGGCCTTCGCCGCGCTCGGCGACCTGGACGGAGCCGTCACCCGGGCCGGGGCCGCGGCCGAGGTCGCCGGGATGTTCAGCAGCTCGGCCTGGAGCGCGATGGCCGAGACCGCGCAGGGCGCCCGGGCCACGGCGCAGGAGGACCCGGCCGCCGCCCGGACGCACTTCCTGGCGGCCGCCCGGCTCTACGAGCGGGCCGGGCAGCCGTTCTGGTCGGCCCGCTCGAAGGTTCAGGCGGCGTCGGCCTTCCCGGACACCCGTACGGGCACCAGCACCGAGGACCGGGCCCTGTTGGACGACGCGGCGGTCACCTTCGACCGCCTCGGCGCGGTGCGGCCGCTGGCGGCGGTGCGGGCGTTGTCGGCGTAGCGGCAGCGAGCACGTCGTCGACCGAGAGGGTGTCGGCGTAGTGGGCCCCGTAGTGCGCCATGCGGACCACCCCGTCGGGGCCGATCAGGAAGTCCGCCGGATGCCCCCGGATACCGCCCTCGTGCCCGAAGGGCAGCATGCCGAGGTAACCGGCGCCCATGGCCCGCATGTTGTCGCCCATGACCTTCGCGTGGAGCATCCCGCCCAGGGACTCCTCGACCCCGTACGCGCGGAACAGCCGCTTCTCCGGGTCGGCGAGCACGTCGAACGGGATCTCGGCGCCCTTGAGGAGCTGGGAGCGGATCGCCTCGACGGGGGAGTGGAACACGGCGAGCGTGGTCAGGCCCGCGGCCCGCACCTCGTCCGCGCGGCGCACCCATTCCCGTACGTGCAGGTTGCACAGCGGGCAGTTGGCGAAGCGGTAGAACTTCAGGATCACGGTCTGCCCGGGCCGCCCGACGGGGGACACCTTCTCCCCGGTCAGCGTGGTGCAGGCCAGGTCGGGAGCCCGGTCGCCCACCGCGAGTCGCGTGCTGGTCATCGAAGCCTCCTCGGTCCCGCGCCTCGCCGGCCGACGGTCGGGCCGGGTCCACGGCGCGTATGCCTTGAAGTCTCACCGGCCCGCGTTCCCTGAACGTTCCCGGAGCAGGCACGCTCCGTCAACGCACATCCTGGACCGCACTCCGACCGTGGGAGACACCGTGCGGGTGGTAGCGCGGTGCCTGCTGCGAAACGGGCGGAGCGTGTAGGAGCCGGAGCAGTCGCATTCTCCCCGCCGGCGCGGCGATCTTTCGGCACAACCTGGATCCGGGACGTCCTACGAGTTCCGCCGCGATGGCATGCAATAGCTGGCGAAGCCCCGTGCTGGCCTGGCGGTATCGCTCGCTGACCCCATCAACCTGCTCGACGAACGTCCGGCGCTCGCATTCGCTGTTGACGCAGAAGAACCGGCGTACCGTCAGCAGAATGACCGCCGACCTGCCAGCAACGGGCCGATCGGAGATCCTCCGTTCGTAACGGCTGTGCACACGTCTTGACCGGATCCCGCAGGCGGAGCATGGCCGCAGAACTGTTCGACTGAAAGCTCGCACGACGACCAGGTAGTCGTCCGTCGTGACGTCTTCCACCGCAACACCGTCGACACCTGGGAACAGCAACTCTTCGATCGATCGAGCAGTAACCCCCACCATCGAGAGTTGCCCCGGAGGAACGATCCGCCAGTCAAGGCGCTCGAACGTCGTTCACGGAAGTGCGGACAGAACCTTCAATCTCCCCAGATGGTGCTCATGACGTGGCCAAACCTGCTCAGTTGATCTCCCCACCCGTCGGGTGGTGCTCTGGGGTGTCTGGATGGCTCGCTCCGGGCCCGGGCCCGCTGGCCGCAACCCGTTCAGATGTCTGCTGCAGCAACTGACTCGCCGGCGACCACCACCGGCCGTACGTGAGCGAGCAGCAGGTCGAGGAACCGCTCCGGCCGGCGGAACGCCGCGAAGTGGCTGCAGTCCTCGATCAGTGCGAAGTCCTTGACCGGGGCATGGACGTCGTCGAAGAAGCGGCGGGCGAGGTCGGGCGACGTAAGGACGTCTTTCTCGCCCTGGAAGAAGAAGAACGGGATCTCGAACTCGGTACCGTCCGCCCAGTCGTCGAACCCCGACGTGCCTGCGGTGACCTGCTCCGAGAAGCTCATGCCCTTGACGAAGTGCCCCAGCTCGCGCAGCGAGTGCAGCGGCGAGAGCCACAGGGACCCCATGACGACCTTCTTCATCGTGTCCAGGGTCAGCGGGTCGCTGGTGGCCAGCAACTTGGCGTGCATCGCGCGCTCGCGGGCGGTCCAGCTGTGCTTGTCGGCCTCCAGGGCCTCGACCGCCGCGAGTTCCTCGTGTTTTCGGGCCGCCCGCAGTCGGGCAAGGAGTGCCTGGTGTATGGACTTGTCGCGGCCGGAGTCGTGGATGTTCTGGTCGGTGCCGACGTACGCGGAGTAGCGCTCGGGGAACTCGCGGGCGAGCCGCAGGCCGAAGGCGCTGCCGTAGGAGTGGCCGAGCAGGACGACCTTGTCGACGCCGAGGCGGGTGCGGATGTGGTCGGTGACCTCGACCGCGTCCGCGTAGATCCGCTCGAAGGTCATCTCGCCCTGTCCGTCGGCTCCGCTACGGCCGAGGGTCTTGAGGGTGCCACGCATGTCCCAGCGGACGATCGTGAAGTGCTTCTCCCAGGATCTGGTGCGCGGCCCGAAGATCGCGGTCGAGGCGCCGGGGCCGCCGTGCAGCTCCAGGACGACAGGGTTGGCCACGTCCTCGCCGCGGACCGAGACCCACTGGTCGATGCCGCCGATGCGGACGAAGCCCTGCTCGTCGATGCCGTTCGGGCTGTCGACCTTCATGAGGGAGGCGTTGTGGGAGCGCTTCAGGGCTCGGTGGCCGAGGATTCCGGCCGTCGGTGCGGCGAGGAGTGCGGCGGCGGAGGTGGCGACGATGGTGGCGAGCATGACGACTCCCTGAGATCCGCGTCCATAAACTGTGTATGCCGTAATCAGTTGGCTATACGTTATAAACAGTTAATGTGTGGCGTCAACACGTGACGGTGAGGGAGTTGAGGATGAGCGCGACAGAGCCCCGGAAGTCGACGGGGAAGCAGGGCGGCGGCGCGAAGGCGAGCTTCGCGCTGCTGTGGGGCGAGCAGGGGCAGTCGAGCCGGGGTCCGAAGCCCTCGCTGACCGTAGGCCGGATCGCCGAGGCGGCGATCGCGATCGCCGACAAAGAGGGCCTGGACGCGGTCTCGCTGGCGCGGGTCGCCAAGGAATTCGACGTCACCGCGATGGCGCTCTACCGGTACGTCCCCGGCAAGGCGGAACTCGTCGACCTGATGGTCGACCTCGCGATCGGCCCCCCGGTCCCAGTCGCCGACATCCCCGGCGGATGGCGCCCGCAGTTGACCGAGTGGGCCCGCCAGTGCTCGGCCGTGTACCGCCGCCACCCGTGGATCCTGACGGCCACCGGCATGCGCCGCCAGATCATGGGCCCCCATCAACTCGGCTGGCTGGACACCGCGTTGGCCGCGCTCGCCGGAACCGGCCTGTCAGCCCCCCAGCGGCATGACACGTTCCTACTGCTCGTGGGCCACATCCGCAACATCGCCCAGCAGACCGTCGAACACGACGAGGCCGCGAACGGGGAGTGGGCCCACCTCACGGCCGACGTCCTGGAACGCCACGCGGACCGCTTTCCCGCCCTCACGGCAGCGGTCGCAGAGGGCGCCTTCACGCCACAAGCCGGGGATGCGCTGGACTTCGGCCTGGAGCGGATCATGGACGGCGTGGCGGCCCTGCTCCCGTAACGAGCTCGTCGTAGCCGCCAGTCAGGTACCCACCGATCAGCCTCCTTCCACTTCCCGCTCCCGCATTTCCCCAGTTGGTTCGCTTCGAGAACCAACTGGGGCGAAGAGCGCCACTGAGGAAAATTCGAGGTTGGCATCAGCGTTGGTGTGCCGACCATCCAAGGCCGCAGACGCCCGCTACCGGGCCCCAGCCATCCAGTGCCGATCAGTGAGCTGAGGGCAATGAACCAGTGGTGACCAGCCTGGAGAGCCGCTGGACGTCGGCGTGAGTGTTGGCGACTGTAACGGAGCGGGCCCCTGATCAGTGAGAACTACGCGATGGGGCCTGCCTGTGGCAGGCCGAGGGCCTGAAGGACAGTGCGGGCCAGGTCCGGTGTCCACGGGTCGGTGGGGCCGACCTCAGGGCCGCTCATCGCAGCGATCTGCCACAAGCCGGGCGAGCTCGCCGGGCCTGATGCCGCCAGCCGTCTTGGTGACGACCGTGCTGTCCGGCCGCTGACCGGCCTGCAGGCCGTACACGCCCGTCTCGACCCAGTTCACAATGTCCATGGGCCTTATCTGCCGTCTAACGCGTGCTGAGCCTCTCAGGCGTCCTGCTCGGGCAGCAGCGGTTTCGCGAGTTCCCGGAGCTCGGCCGCCTCTGGCATAGCCACGAACCGGTCGAGGCGGACGAACATGTCGTTGGCCGCCTCGCTGATCTTCACCGACCGGATGCCGTCTGCGCAGTCGATGAACGACGTCCAGGCGGACAGGGCCGAGTCGAGGTCACCCCTGCGGAGGTGGACCTGGCCGAGGTCGGCGAGGACGATCGCGCGGCTGCGGCGCCGGTCCAGGCCGTGGATGTCGAGGGCCTGGTGCAGGTGCTCGGTGGCCTGGTCGAGGTCGCCGAGGCGGGCGTGGATCATGCCGGAGTGGTGGGCCCATCGGCCGATGCTGAAGTGGGAGGCCCACGACTCGCCGGGCGGGGCGTCGGGTGTCTTCTCGATCGCCTTCTGGGCGGCCGTGAGCGCCGTGGTGGCGAGGCGGCGGTCTCCGTCGATGGCGGCCGCGTCCGCCAGGGTCGTCTGGTAGTAGGAGACGGCCCGCCCGTCGGACAGGTGCTTGGCCTCCTCGACGCAGCGCTCGGACAGGCGGAGGGCGATCGCGTGGAACTTCGGGCCGAGGTCGATCGCCTGAACTGCGAGGCCGCGGAGGGCGGTCGCGGCGAGTTCGGGGTCGCCGGCCTCGGCGGCGAGCTGGTAGGCGTGGCCGTAGTACTTCTGGGCCAGGCCCTCGTTGCCCTCGTCCTGGGCCATCCAGCCGGCGAGGTGGACGAGCTGTGAGGTGGCGGCGAACAGGGCCCGGCCGGTCTTCTCCTTGTAGGAGCCGTTCAGCCACGGCTCGACGTCGTCGACGAGGTAGCGCACGGCCAGGTGTCGGGCGTGGCCGCCGCCGAGCTCGGCGGCCGCGTCGCCGAGGACCTTGGTCATCTGCCGGATCGCCGCGACCTCGCCGGAACCGACGCTGACGCCGCCTGGCTTGTTGACACGGCGGGTGATGGCCTCGGAGTCCGGCAGATTCAGAGCGCCGAGAGCGTAAGCGCTCGTCGCGGCGAGGAAGTTCCGCCGTAGCACGTCGCTCCTTCCCAACTCGATGACTGACGCCACGGTATCCGCGCCGAGGCCCAGAGACCCGGAAGATTCTCCGGCCGGTGCCGCGCTGAGGTCGAGGACTTCGACGATGTACGGCAGCCAGTAGCGCGGGTCCCGTTTGCCGACCATCCACCTGCGGGCCGATTGCCGGTCGACGCCGTTCGGGCCCCGGCCTTCCGCGATGCCCAACTCGCGGGCGAGCTTGGTCGGCCCCCAGCCGCGCGCGTCGCACGCCTGCCGGATGAGCTCGCCGATGTCCGGGCTCTCGGGCACCCCCGCCCCTTTCCGTCTTGATGCCGGGGACGTGAGGGTCCCTCCGGCCGGCCCACGCGGGCCTACGGCTGGCCTACAGCCTGGCACCTCCTCACGGCCTGTGCTCAGGCGTTGACTCAACACCACACCGAAGATTCGACGCCCCTCGTACGGAAACGGTGATCAGACCCGTGCAGCCCTTGGACCCCAACCACGCGGAAAGCGTCGCGCCCCCCGCTCCTGTGATGCCCGGCCAGAACGCGGCGACTCCCCAGCCCACGAGCTACGACATGGCCGCCGATGTGCGGCTCGCCCTGGACCTGGCCCGGGGGCGGCCGACCGGCCCGGCGTGCGACGCGCTGCGGGTCCGGCTGCGCGGCTACATCCGGGCGCTCGCCGACCCGGCCGACGCCTACGCCGACAAGTTGGCCGATTCCCGAGCCCGGGACATCGCCGTCAACACCGTCCGCCACGCACGGGCAGTCGCCGAAGACCCCGTGGTCGACCCGGCGGCGAACCTGCGGCTGTTGGCGAAGGCCGTCGACCACCTGGCCCGCTACGCGGCGCACGAGCGGCAGAACACTATCGGCTTCGGCCGGCCCGGCGCCGGCCCCTGAGACCCCCCGCCCCGCCTGGGGCCGGGGAACCACCGGCCGCCCGTCCCGGGCGGTTACGGAACCCGTCACATCAGAGAGGAGAGCGCCTTGAGCGCTATCGCTACGGCGGCCGTGGTGCGGCCGCCGATGGAGCCGTTCGCGATGCGGTTCGCCGCACGGCAGACCAGCGAACCGGTCGACACCAACGGCGTCACCTACGACACGAACCTGCAGATCGCCATCACCCGCGAGGGCAACCCGTGGGCGATGACGGCCGCCGGTGAGACCAGCAGCAACACCAACTCCGACAGCCAGAACGACGAGGGCACCGACTTCTACTAGGAGAACCCGAGGTGACGGAGCCTGACGGCGGGACGGTGCTGGTTCTCACCAACCAGCTCGACTCGACAGCGGACATGGTCGTCGACCGGCTCAATACCCGGGGCATCCCGGTGTTCCGGTGCGACACCGCTGGGTTCCCTATGGAACTCTCGCTGACTGCGACGCTCGGAGAGGGCTGGGGCGGGGTGCTCGACAACCGGCACCGCACCCTCGACCTGGCCAAGGTGCGGTCGGTGTACTTCCGAAGGCCCGAGGAGTTCCGGCTGCCCGACAGCATGTCCGAGGCTGGGCGGCGGTTCGCCGCCGCCCAGTCCCGGGCGGGTTTCGTTGGGGTAGCCGTGTCCTTGCCGTGCCTGTGGATCAACCATCCTGCGCGGGACCTGGACGCCAACCACAAGCCGTGGCAGCTGACCGTGGCCCGGCGGCTCGGCCTCGAACCCCCGCGCAGCATCATCACCAACGACCCCGATGCGGCGCGCACGTTCGCTCGACAAGGCGCACGAGGTGCGGCTGACCGTGGTCGGCGACCGGTTCTTCGCTGTGGAGATCCACGCCGGCTCCGACGCGGCCCGGATCGACTGGCGCACGGACTACAAGAGCCTCACCTACCAACCGACGACCATGCCCGGCCGGGTACGGCAGGCTGTGACCGCGTTCATGCGGCAATTCGGTCTCGTCTTCGGCGCGTTCGACTTCATCGTGACGCCGTCCGGCCAGTGGCGGTTCCTGGAGGTGAACCCGAACGGCCAGTGGTCGTGGATCGAGCACAAGACCGGCGTGCCCATCTCGCACGCCATCGCGGAACTCCTGGAGAAGGGCACGATGCATGACTGACCTCAGCGTTCAGGACGACGAGACCTCGCGGAGCCTGCGAGCCGGGCTCGCCGACGAGCTGGAGGCCGACGGGTCGCTGCGGTCGCCGCACTGGCGGAAGGCTGTCGAGACGGTTCCCCGGGAGGTGTTTCTGCCGGAGTTCTTCACCGACGGGACCGGCACGGACGGCATCACCCGCTACACCAAGGTCGGTCGCGACAGCGGCGAGAACGGGTGGCTGACCCTCGTCTACCAGAACAAGACGTGGGTCACTCAGCTCGACCACGGCACCACGACCGTCGCGGGCGAGGGCGTCACTGGTGTGCCGACGAGCTCGTCCACGTTGCCCGGCGTCGTCGTCGGCATGTTCGAGGACTTCGACGTGCCTGAGGGGCGGCGGATCTACGAGGCCGGCAGCGGTACCGGCTACTCGACCGCCCTCGCGTGTGCCCGATACGGCGACGAGTTCGTGACCAGCTGCGAGCACGATCCGCGGCTGTCCGCCCTCGTCCGCGAGCGGCTGGCGTCCCTCGGCTACCGGCCTCGGCTCCTGGCCGGGGACGCCGGGAAGGGCTGCTGGGACGGTGCCCCGTACGGCGGGGTCATCGCGGCGTACTCGCCCAGCCACGTGCCGGCGTCGTGGGTCGAGCAGACCGAGGAGGGCGGGGCGATTCTCGTATCACTTGACGGAGGCCTGGACGCGTACGGGTACATCCGGCTCGTCAAGACCGGTGACGGCAAGGCGGAGGGCCTGTTCCTCAACGGGCAGGTGTCGTTCATGCTGTCGCGCGAGCTCGCTCGCCCGGACATCGGGCCGCTGATGCGGGCCGCGCTCGCCGACCGCGACTCCGCCGAGCCCGTCGATGTGCAGGTCGACCCGGGCGCGGTGGAGAGCCCTGCGCTGATGTGGGCCGCGCAGATCGCGATGCCCGGCATCACCCGGCTCCGGCTCACGTCCGGCGACGTGTCGGGCCGCTGGTTCCTCCACCCGGACGGCTCGTGGGCCGTCCTGGAAACCAGCCCCGCAGGCTCCCCGCGCGCCTACGAGGGCGGCCCTCAGCGGCTGTGGAGCCAGCTGGAAGACATCGCCGCGACGTGGCTCGCCGACGGCCGGCCCGGCGTCGAGCGGTACGGGCTGACCGTGACCGGCGGCGAGAACACTGTGTGGCTCGACACCCCGGACAGGCAGATCGGCGTACTCCCGACGAATGCGGACTGAGGCGTTCGTCGAACCGGCGGAGCTGGGGACGATTCCGGCCAACGTCGAACTCCCGTAACCCTGCGTATCGATGGCCCCCGGGGTGAAACCCGGTGGCCTTAACGCGTGCCGGACTTGGGCGAGTTGGCCGATTTTATTATTACGAAGGCTTGTTGACTAAGTCACAGCTGCATGAAGGTCTTGATTTGCACTCGTCAATGAGCAAGGGTTTCGAGGCAGCCGCCGGAGAGTTTCCTTCCGGTGGCTCAACCCCCCACAAATCCTGACGAGGAGACCCCTCTTCATGGCAATACACAAGCGTGTCCGCCGGACGAAGCTCATCGCCGTCTCGACCGCGATCGCGGCCGCGGCCGGAGTCACCGTCCTCACCAGCCCGTTCGCCGGCGCGGCCCCCACGCCCGCCCTCGGAACGGTTCACGGGCTCGGCGTCGAAGGCGCCGTCGCAGGCAGTTACATCGTTCTGCTGGACGAGAAGGCCGACAAGGGCGAGCTCGCGGAGGAGTACGGCGGCACCCTGCGCCGCAGCTACGACTCCGCCGTCAACGGCTTCTCGGTGAACGGCCTTACGGAGACCGAGGCCAAGCGCCTCGCCGCCGACCCGGCCGTCGCCAAGGTCGTCCAGAACAAGAAGTTCTCCATCAACGAGACCCAGACCGACCCGCCGTCGTGGGGTCTGGACCGGGTCGACCAGACCGACACCGCGGGCGACAAGAAGTACACCTACCCCGACAGCGCGGGCGAGGGTGTCACGGCGTACGTCATCGACACCGGAGTCCGCATCACGCACAAGGACTTCGAGGGCCGCGCCACCTCCGGCTTCGACGCCGTCGACAACGACGACGACGCCTCGGACGGCAACGGCCACGGCACCCACGTCGCGGGCACCATCGCCGGCGCCGCGCACGGCGTCGCCAAGAAGGCGAAGATCGTCGCCGTCCGCGTCCTCGACGACAACGGCTCCGGCACCACCGAGCAGGTCATCGCGGGCATCGACTGGGTCACCCAGAACCACCAGGGCCCGTCCGTCGCCAACATGAGCCTCGGCGGAGGTGCCGACCCGGCTCTCGACGAGGCCGTGAAGAAGGCCATTGCCTCCGGTGTCACCTTCGGTGTCGCCGCCGGCAACGAGTCCTCCGACGCCGGCGAGGGCTCCCCCTCCCGCGTCCAGGAGGCGATCACCGTGGCCTCCTCCACCGAGGACGACCAGCAGTCCAGCTTCTCCAACTTCGGCTCCGTGGTGGACCTCTACGCCCCGGGCTCGGAGATCACCTCGGCGTGGAACGACAGCGACGAGGGCACGAAGACCATCTCCGGCACGTCCATGGCCACCCCGCACGTGGTCGGCGCCGCCGCCGTCTACCTCGCGGCGCACCAGGACGCCACGCCGGACCAGGTCGCCGAGGCGCTGGTCGCCGGAGCCACTCCGGACAAGATCAGCAACCCGAGCGAGGGCACGGCCAACAAGCTGCTCAAGATCGTCGAGTAGCGGCACCACCCGATGGACCGGCGGTCGCCGTGCCCTCCCCCACGGGGCGCGGCGGCCGCCTTATCGTGTCGGTCATGACAACGACGTACGCCGCGCTCCTGCGCGGAATCAACGTGGGCGGACACCGCAAGGTGCCGATGGCGGACCTCCGTTCAGTCCTCGAAGGGCTCGGCCACCACGACGTCCGGACCTATCTGCAGAGCGGGAACGTCGTCTTCACCACCGACACCGACACGCTGAGCGACGACGAACTGGCCACCGCGATCGAGGACGCCATCGAGAAGCGGTTCGGCTTCCGCGTCGACTGCCTCGTCCGCGACGACGCGTATCTCGCCGCCGTCGCCGAGGCCTGCCCGTTCCCGGCCGCCGAGCTGGAGGGCCGACAGCTCCACGTCACGTACTTCTCCGAACCGGTCGGCCCCGAGCGGTTCGCCTCGATCGACCAGAAGGCCTTCCTCCCCGAGGAGTTCCGGCTCGGCGACCGCGCGCTCTACCTCTACGCGCCCCGCGGCCTCGGCCAGTCCAAGCTCGGCGAGGCGCTCTCCCGGCCCGCCCTCGTCAAGGGGATCGTGGCCACCTCGCGCAACTGGAACACCGTGGTCAAGCTCGTGGAGATGACGCGGGCCTGAGCGCGTCCAGGCGCCGCCGGCCGGCGGGAAGTGGCCCACTCGACGGGGGCGTGAGTGGACCGGTCCGGGCTGCCACTGCTGGGCTACGCTCCTTCCATGACCATAGAGACGCAGCCGAAACCCGTCGTCGACTTCTATTTCGACCCCGCCTGCCCCTTCGCCTGGATCGCCTCCCGCTGGATGCTCGAGGTCGAACAGCACCGCGACATCGAGCTGCGCTTCCGGGTGATGAGCCTGTACCTCCTCAACATGGGCAGCGAGCTGCCCGACGACTACCGGGCGTTCGTCGACAGGACCATGGGCCCGGTGCGGGTGGCTGCCGCGGCCGCCGAGCAGCACGGTGAGGACGTCCTGCGCGGCCTCTACACCGCCTACGGCGTCCGGATCCACCAGGACAAGAACGACGACTTCGACGCCGTGATCGCCGAGTCCCTCGCGGAATGCGGCCTCCCCGCCGAACTCGCCGCGGCGGCCCATGACACGTCGTACGACGAGGCGGTCCGGCGCAGCCACGACGCCGGAAAGGACCCCGCGGCGGACGGCTACGTCGGCACGCCGACCATCCATGTCGACGGAACCGTCTGGTTCGGACCGGTCCTGCGGGCCATCCCGCGCGGCACGGAGGCGGCCGAGCTCTTCGACAGCTTCCGCGTGCTCGCCGGCCACTCCGACCTCTTCGAGCTCAAGCGGACCCGCACCGGCGGTCTCGACTTCAGCTGAGCGCACCGTGTCGCGATTCTTCAAGACCGGGGACGCGACGCTTCGTAGCCTCGGCGGCATGAACGACATTCACGCCCACCTCACCGTCGCTGCCGCCGAGGCAGCCCGCGTCGCCCGCGGCGTCACCGCCGACCAGCTCGGCCGGCCGTCCGTCTGCGCCGACTGGACGGTACGCGAGCTCGTCAACCATCTCGTCCTCTACTCCGCGCACGGCCTGGAGCACCGGGCCCTGCGCACGCAGCTCCCCGAGTCCACCGTCCAGCGGGACTTCGCGGCCGACGCCGACTGGGCGGAGCGGTACGCGGCCCAGCTCGACCGGGCGCTCGCCGCCTGGGAGAAGCCGGACGCCTGGGAGGGAGACGTGGACACCGGCTATGTGACCATGCCGGCGCCGGTGATCGCCGCGCTGATCGTCAAGGAACTCACCCTGCACGGCTGGGACCTGGCCCGCTCCACCGGCCAGGACTTCACCGTCCCCGACGCGACGGGAACGTTCGTACGCGGAGTCGTCGAGGAACACGCCGAGGTCTACCGCCAGTACGACGGCTTCGCCGCCCCGGGCACGGCCCCGGAGAACGCCTCCGACCTCGACCACGCCCTCGCCACCAGCGGCCGCGACCCCAGGTCCCAGCCCTAACCGGCGACCCCGCGCCGCCAGGTCCTAGCCGGCGGCCCGCGCCGTCAGGTCCGCCGCGCGCGGCGCCCCGCACTCCTCGTACCGCTCCACGAGCAGCCGGGCCAGTTCGGGCGACGGGCCGAGGACGTCCGCCAGGACGTCGGCCTCCGCCGCGCCCGCCGCGATGCGGTCCGGGAGGCGGCCCGGGGCGATGACATAGGGGGCCACCGCCACGCGGCGCACGCCGTCGGCGCGCATCGCCCGGACCGCGTCCTCGGTCCTCGGCAGAGATGCGGAGGCGAACGCAGGCCGCACGGAGCACCAACCGGTGCGCCGCAGCTCCCGCGCCGTATGTGCGATCGCTGCGATCGCCTCCGGGTCGGTGGAGCCCGCCGAGGCCAGGACGACCCCGGTCGAGCGCTTGTCGCCGGGGGTCAGCCCGGCCTCGTACAGCCTCCGTTCCACCGCCGCGACCAGCAGCAGCGAGGGGCCGAGCACCTCCGCCTGGCGGATCCGCAGGCCCGCCGGGGCCTGCCGCAGCACGGCGGGGATGTCGGCCTTCGCGTGGAAGGCCCGGGTCAGCAGCAGCGGCAGCGCCACCACGTCCCGTACCCCGTCGGCCGCGAGCCGGTCGAGCACCCCTGGCACCGACGGGAGGTTGAAGTCCAGGAACGCCGTCTCCACCCGCAGCCCCGGGCGCAGCGCCCTGGCCCCGCGCACCAGCGCGTGCACGGTCGCCGCGTGCCGCGGATCGCGGCTGCCGTGGGCGATGACGAGGAGAACAGGGGCGCTCATGGTCAGCTCTTCACCAGCAGACCGCGGCCGCGCAGCACCGCACGCTCGAGCGGGCTGAAGATCAGCAGGTCGATGGCGACGCCGACGAGCAGGATCAGGATGATGGCGAGGAAGATCCCCGGCATGTCGAAGTTGTTCCGGCCGTTCTCCAGCAACTGGCCGAGGCCCAGGCCCAGATCGGGCGAGGAGGCGATGATCTCGGCGGCCATCAGCGACCGCCAGGAGAACGCCCAGCCCTGCTTCAGACCAGCCAAGTAGCCGGGCAGCGCGGCCGGCATCACGATGTGCCAGGCACCCTTCAGGCCGGTGGCGCCGAGCGTGCGACCGGCCCGCAGGAAGAGCGGCGGGACCTGGTCGACACCGGCCACCAGGCCGTTGGCGATCGACGGTACGGCGCCCAGCAGGATCACCGCGTACATCATGCTGTCGTTGAGGCCGATCCACAGCACGGCCGGGGCGACCCAGGCCACCGACGGCAGCGACTGCAGACCCGCGAGCACCGGCCCGATGGCCGCGCGGACGAACCTCACGCGGGCGACCAGCAGCCCCAGCGGCGTACCGATGGCGAGCGCCAGCAGGAAGCCGAGCAGCGCACGCGACACACTCGTCCAGAGGATGCCGAAGAGCGTGCCCTCCAGCCACATGGTGGTCAGGCTGTCCCACACCGCGGACGGCGACGGAAGCTTGGACTGGTCGGTGACCTCGGCCATCACCAGGAGCTGCCAGACCACAAGCACCAGCACGACGGCCGTGACCGGCGGCAGCACCTTCTTCAGCAGGACCTCGCGCACCGGCGTACGGCGGACCTGCACCGCGTCCAGCGCGTCGAGGCCCGCTTCCAGACCGGCCAGATCGTCGGTCTTCGTATCAGTGCTGGCCATGACGGCGGATCTCCCCACGCAGTTCTTCGGTGATCTCGACGGACAGCTCCGCCACGTCGGCGTCCTCGATACGGCGCGGCTGCGGGATGTCGATGGTCCACTCCCGCGCGATCCGCCCCGGCCGGGACGACAGCAGCACCACGCGCTCGGCAAGGCGCACGGCCTCACGCACGTTGTGGGTCACGAACAGCACCGACAGGTTCGTCTCGCGCCAGATCCGGGTCAGCTCGTCGTGCAGCACGTCCCGGGTGATGGCGTCGAGCGCCGCGAACGGCTCGTCCATCAGCAGCAGGTCGCTGGCCTGTGCGAGCGCCCGGGCCAGGGCGACACGCTGGCGCATGCCGCCGGACAGCTCGTGCACCCGCTTGCGGTACGAGCCCGAGAGCCGCACCAGTTCGAGCAGGCGCTCGGCCTCCGGGCGGCGCTCGGACTTCGGCACCCCGCGCAGCTTCAGCGCGAGTTCGATGTTCTTGCCCGCGGTGAGCCACGGGAAGAGCGCGTGCTCCTGGAACATCAGGGCGGGCCGGCCGCCGGGGGTCTCGATGGACCCCGCGGACGGCCGGTCGAGCCCGGCGACCAGGTTGAGCAGGGTGGACTTGCCGCACCCCGAGGCCCCCAGGAGGGTGACGAACTCGCCCGGGGCGACATCGAGCGAGATGTCGTCGAGGACGAGCTGCCCGCCGGCGGGTCCGCCGAAGGACTTCGAGACATGCTCGATACGGGCGGCGTGCGTCACCGCCGTACGGTCCTCGGCCTTGGCGAGCGTCGCGGTCGTGGCCATGGTCGTCACCTCCTGGGTATGAGCTGCGGACTTGTTACTTGACGCCGAGACCGGCGTCGGAGACCGCGGGCCGGCCCGCCGCCTTCAGGACCTTGTTGAGGGGCCCCAGGTCGTAGATGCCGTCGAGGTCGGGCTCCTTGAGGAGACCGGCCTTCACCGCGTGGTCGGCCTGCGCCCGGAGGGTCGCGGCCAGCGGGTCGTCGGTGAACTGGAGCGACGGCCACGCACTGTCGATCACCTGGGCGCTCAGCGGCTTGCCGGTGAGTTCCTTCAGCTTGGCGTTGGCCGACGCCTTGGCCTTGTCCGGGTTGGCGTTGATCCACTCGTTCGTCTTCGACGAGCCGCGCAGCACCGCCTCCACGACGTCCGGGTGCTCGGTGAGGAACTTCTGCGACACGATGATGTTCGTGATCACGAACTTCTTGTCGGGCCACAGCGTGGACTCGTCGAGCAGTACCTTCCCGCCCTCGCTGACCAGCTTGGACGCGGTCGGCTCCGGCACCCAGGCACCGTCGATCGAGCCGGACTTGTAGGCGTCCGGGGTCACCTTGTTGTCCGTACGGAGCACGGAGACGTCGCCCTTGCCGCTCTGGGCGTCGACCTTCCAGCCCTTCTCCGAGATCCAGTTGAGGAAGGCCACGTCCTGGGTGTTGCCGTGCTGCGGCGTCGCGATCCGCTTGCCCTTGACGTCGTCCAGGGTCTTGATCTTGTCCGGGTTCACGACCAGCTTCACACCACCGGAGGCCGAACCGGCGATGATCCGCAGATTCTTCCCCTGGGACTTGGTGTAGCCGTTGATCGCCGGGGAGGGACCGATGAAGCCGATGTCGAGCGAGCCGGCGTTCAGCGCCTCGATCGCGGACGGACCGGCGTTGAAGGTCGACGCCTTCAGCTCCGTACCGCCCAGCTCCTTCTGGATGATGCCCTCTGCGTCGCCCACCAGGGCCGTGGCGTGGGTCAGGTTCGGGAAGTAGCCGACCCGGACCGTGTCCGCCGAGAGCTTCGCACCCTTCGGGGCCACCTTCTTCTCGTCGCTCTTCGCCTGGGACCCGTACCCGCACGAGGCGAGCGCGCCGATCAGCAGCGGCAGAGCCGCGGCGGCGGCGAAGGAGCGGCGCAGGGTGGTACGGGAGGCAGGCACGGGTGGTTCCCCTCAGGGTCTTCGAAGGCTTCTTCGGCTATGTCGTTCGTGGTACGAGTGAAGCGGCAGCGCGCCCTGTACCCGGCGCATGGGCGTCGTCAGCTCGCACATCGCGCGACCCCTCCGCGGCCCGCGCCGAGGGCGCCGGAACCCACGCGGCCGCCCTCCTTGGCGAAGGTGCGGTAGACGTCGTCGTACGTCATCTCAGAAGTCCCAGCCCTCGTCGTCCGCGGCGTTCGAGACGACCACGGCCTTGGCGGTGGCGAAGGACTCGCCCGCCATGCCGGCTGCGAGCGTGGTGCCGTCCGCCGGATCGATCAGCAGGAACGATCCGGTACGGCGCGAGTCGGCGTACGCGTCGAGCGCGAGCGGCTCGGCGGTACGGACCTTCACCCGGCCGATGTCGTTGGCGACCAGCTGTCCCGGCTCGGGGTGCTGGGAGAGGTCGTCCAGGGTCAGCCGGGACGGGATCTCCTTGACGATCGCCTTGACCGTACGGGTGGTGTGCTTGAGCAGCACCCGCTGGCCCACGGTCAGCGGCTGGTCCGCCACATGGCAGACCGTCGCCTCGACGTCCTGGCTGGTCGCCGGGGCGTCACCGCTCGGGGCGAGGAGGTCGCCGCGCGAGATGTCGATGTCGTCGGCGAGCCGGAGCGTGACCGACTGCGGCGCCCAGGCGATGTCCACAGACTCGCCCAGCGCGTCGATCGCGGTGATCGTGGACGTCTTCCCCGAGGGGAGGACGGTGATCTGCTCGCCGACCCGGAAGGCACCGGCCGCGATCTGACCCGCATACCCCCGGTAGTCCGGGTGCTCGGCGGTCTGCGGACGGATCACGTACTGCACGGGGAAGCGCGCGTGGCAGGCCGTCAGGTCGTGGCTGACCGGAACGGTCTCCAGGTGTTCCAGGACCGTCGGGCCGCCGTACCAGTCCATGTTGGCGGAGGGCTCCACCACGTTGTCGCCGGCCAGCGCGGAGATCGGGATCGCGGTGATCTCCGGGACGCCGAGCTCGGAGGCGTACGTCGTGAACTCCTCGGCAATCTTGGCGAAGACGGGCTCCGCGTAGTCGACGAGGTCCATCTTGTTGACAGCCAGGACCACGTGCGGGACCCGCAGCAGCGCCGCGACGGCCGCGTGCCGCCGGGTCTGCTCGACCACACCGTTGCGCGCGTCGACCAGGACCACGGCCAGCTCGGCGGTGGAGGCGCCGGTGACCATGTTCCGGGTGTACTGCACGTGCCCGGGGGTGTCGGCCAGGATGAACCGGCGCCGCGGGGTCGCGAAGTAGCGGTAGGCCACGTCGATCGTGATGCCCTGCTCACGCTCGGCCCGCAGGCCGTCCGTCAGCAGCGCCAGGTCGGGCGCCTCCTGGCCGCGCTTGAGGGACGCGGCCTCCACGGCCTCCAGCTGGTCGGTGAGGACCGACTTGGAGTCGTGCAGGAGCCGGCCCACCAGGGTGGACTTGCCGTCGTCGACGGATCCGGCGGTCGCAAAACGCAGCAGGGTGGTCGCCGAGACGTCGGCGAACTCGGCGAACTGCTCGGTCGTGCTCGTCATGGCTAGAAGTACCCTTCGCGCTTGCGGTCTTCCATCGCGGCCTCGGACATCTTGTCGTCGGCGCGGGTCGCACCCCGCTCGGTGAGGCGGGAGGCGGCGATCTCGGCGATGACGGCGTCCAGCGTGGTGGCCTCGGAGTCGACGGCGCCCGTGCAGGACATGTCACCGACGGTGCGGTAGCGGATCAGCCGCGTCTGGACCGTCTCGGTGTCCTTGGGGCCGCCCCACTCGCCGGCCGTCAGCCACATGCCGTTGCGGGCGAAGACCTCGCGCTCGTGGGCGAAGTAG
>NZ_JBVHXA010000021.1:0-152101 GCF_055563935.1 Streptomyces sp. NPDC029169 | reverse complement strand
CGCAACGGCCTCGGGGTGCGGGTCGGGCCCATGAGCGGAACGCGCCCGCATGGGCGCCGTCCCGTGTGCCCACCCGTCCCGCCCCAGCGGGACGACTGCCCACACGGGGGGTGGGGCGGCAGCACACCTTGACAGTAGGCTGTCGACATGACAGTCTGCTGTCATAGCCACTCCGAGGAGGCCCACATGACCCGCACCGTCCACCTCGCCGTCTACAACGCCCTCGCCGACTGGGAGACAGGCCACGCCACCGCCTGGCTGGCAAGGACCGGCCACGAGATCCGTACGGTCGGACCGACCACCGACCCCGTCACGTCCATCGGCGGCCTCCGCATCACCCCCAACCTCGCCCTCGAGGACCTCCGCCCGGAGGACAGCGCGCTCCTGATCCTCCCCGGCGGCGACCTCTGGGACACGAGCGACGACCTCGCCCCGTTCGCGGCCGCAGCCCGCCGCTTCCTCGACGCGGGCGTCCCCGTCGCCGCCATCTGCGGCGCCACGGCCGGACTGGCCCGCGAGGGCCTGCTCGACGGCCGCGCGCACACCAGCGCCGTCTCGTTCTACCTGGCCGCCACCGGCTACAAGGGCGGCGAGCACTACGTCGACACGGACGCCGTCACCGACGGCGACCTGATCACCGCCGGACCGACCGAGCCGGTCGCGTTCGCCCGCGAGGTGCTCGGGAAGATGGGCGCCTTCGAGGGCGCCAAGCTGGACGCCTGGTACCGCCTCTTCCACGACTCGGACCCGGCGGCGTACGAAGAGCTCAACGCGTGAGCCGCGAAGAGCAGGACGCCCTGTCCCGTACGGCCCTCGGCGTCTTCCGCCTGAACGGCCAGTTCCTCGCCGTCTCCGAGAAACTGGCCGAGCCGGCCGGCCTGACCGCCGCCTGGTGGCAGGTCCTGGGCGCGGTCCTGCCCGAGCCGCTCCCGGTCGCCGGGATCGCCCGGGTCATGGGCATCACCCGCCAGAGCGTCCAGCGGATCGCGGACCTCCTGGTGACCAAGGGCCTCGCCGCGTACGAACCGAACCCGGCCCACCGCCGCGCCAAACTCCTCTCCCCGACCGAGGAAGGCCGCGCGGCGATCCGCCGCATCGACCCCGGCCACGCGGAACTGGCGGCCCGCCTCACGCACGAGCTGGGCGGCCTGGAGGCGTTCGAGGAGACGGTACGGGTGCTCCACCGGCTGTCGGCGGCGCTGGACGCGATCGAGGCGGAGGGCGGGGCCTGACGTCCCGTTTTCGCAGCAATCGCTGGTCTTAGAATTCCGGAGTGACCACCGAAGACTCCGCATTCGCCGCACTCGGCGCGCTGGCCGATCCCGTCCGCCGGAGGCTCTACCGGCACGTCGCCGCCACCCCGGGTGACGTAGGACGCGACGCGGCCGCGGAAGCGGTCGGGATATCCCGGTCGCTGGCCGCGTTCCACCTGGACAAACTGGTCGAGGCCGGGCTGCTGACCGTGTCGTTCCGGCGGCTGTCCGGTCGCACGGGACCGGGGGCCGGGCGGCCGGCGAAGGTGTACCGGCGCGCCGAGGGCGAGCACGCCGTGTCAGTACCGCCCCGGTCGTACGACTCGGTCGGACAGTTGCTCGCCGAGGTGGTCGAGAACGCGGGCCTGGACCGGGAGTTGCAGGCCGCGGCGAGGGCTATGGGCGCGACGGCGGCCGCGGATCCGGATGCGGCCGCCGGTGAGCTGGTGGAGGCGCTGCGCGCCCGCGGGTACCAGCCCTTCTGGGACGGGGAGACGCTGCGGCTGAGCAACTGCCCCTTCCACACGCTGGCCGAGCAGTTTCCCGCCCTGATCTGCGGGATGAACCTCGCGCTCATCGAGGGCCTGGCGTCGACGGAGCACTGGTCACCAGCCATGGACCCCTCCCCCGGCGGGTGTTGCGTGGCACTGAAGTCTAAAAATGAATCTGTTGACGATAGAAGCTAGGCGGGGCCATCCTGGGCCCATGACTGGCTTTCACCTCGCACAGGTCAACATCGGCCGCATCATCGCCCCGCTGGACAGCCCCGAGTTGGCCGGCTTCGTCTCCCAACTCCCCGAGATCAACGCCCTCGCCGACAACAGCCCCGGATTCGTCTGGCGCATGGTCGACGACGAAGGACAGGACGCGACCGGCTTCCGCCCCGACGAGCACGACGACACACTCCTCATCAACTGCTCGGTCTGGGAGTCCGTCGAGGCCCTGCGGGCCTACACGTACCAGTCCGACCACCTGCGCGTGCTCGCCCGCCGTCGCGAGTGGTTCCACCGCATGATGGAGGCCCATCAGGCCCTGTGGTGGGTCCCGGCCGGCCATCGGCCGAGCATCGCCGAAGCGATGGAACGGGTCGCGATGGTGCGCGACCAGGGACCGGGCCCGCTCGCCTTCACGTTCCGCGACCCGTACCCGGCGCCGGCCGCGACGACGACCGCACAGCCCTAGGGCGCGTCAGGGTCAGGCGGTCGCGAACGAGGCCGGCCTGGTGGTGAACGGGGGACGCCACGCTTGCGGTGGGTGAGAAAGGGGGCACCGCAGAGGCATGACGCATCCTTGCGCCGACGCCACACCGATGCGGCCCGGCTGCCGATGGACCTGGCCCTTGAACCGGCCCTGACCGCACCGTCACCGGCGGTGGATCACCGCGCCGCCCGAAACCCTGTCGTGCATGCCACGGCAGTCCTTGCTGAGATTGATCCACGAGACGTTGGCGACACACAGCACCGGGATGCCGGCCACCACGAGGTTCGTGAGGTGCCGGGCGACGGCCGAGCCGTAGCCGATGCGCTCACCGGTCTCGAAATGCACCACTTCGAGGCGCAGGGCCCGCTTGCCCGGAGTCGCGCCCCAGCGCGACACGCTCAGCGGGGAGTAGAGCAGGAAGAAGACCGCGACCCAAAGTGCGGCGGTTGTGCGCCAGATCGCACGGGCTTCACCGTCGGCGACATCGGCGGCCGTGAGAGTCCGGTCGAGGCCGACCAGCGGAACGAGAATGACCGCGACGGCAATGGCCAAGTCGATGACAGTTGCGGCGCAACGCGGCATGAGACCCGCCGGAGAGCCGGGACGGGCGCCCGAGGCGGCCTGGAACCGACCGAGGTCACGGCCGGAGAACATGGAGTCGAACACGTCGTTCCTTCCTTCACGCGTCGGGGAATCCTACATTCCGCTTGTACGGTCCACGGCAGGGTCGCCACCTGGCCACGGCGGGAATGCGATGGTCACGGCGGCCTGATCATTTCTGCGATCGGTTCTTCCTGATCAGTTCTTCTTGATCGGGCAGGGCTTGATCAGGAAAGGCTTGATCAGTCGCGCCTGGGTTGTCCCCTCCAGAGGCGAACAGCTCCACGACCGCGCTGCGCAGGAGCAGCGGGTGTACGAAGCGGTCGTGCCCGCTCGGCGGACACCTCCACGCGAGCGGCCAGGTCCTTCCCGTGAGCGCCGGGACCGGTACGTAACTCACGTGGGCGGGGCCGGCATTGAACCGGGTGACGCCACGCGGCCAGGAGCGACGGGCGGTCGTGCCGGGCGGTACGAGGAAGTAGACGCCCTGCCGCCCGTTCGCCTCGGTGACGACCGGCCCGGGATCGCCGCCCGTCAGCTCCTCCATCCAGTCGGCCAGCCGACGGCCGTCGATGCCGTCGACGCGTACGGCGTCGAATTGCACGCCTGCCTTGCGGAGTTGGAATCCGGAAACTGGAATCCAATCCATGTTTACCTGTCGATTCTCTGCATTCACAAGGACATGTTCCCGCGTCGCCGCTAGCGTTTTCCACGACTGAGGAGAGCGCGTCGGCAACCCCTTGACCTGCGCCAACGCACCTCACAGACAGTCGAATTCGGCGGGGAGCAGTTGAGACCGTTTGAGATCGGTTGAGTTCGAATGGGGATCGCGATGACGCGAGCGGAAAACAAGGAAATGGTCGGACCGGCCGCACGGATGGCGGCCGTGGTGGCGAAACGGCTGCGGGTGAAGAAAGGCCTGACGCAGGACCAGCTGGGGGTGCAGATGGGTTACACCGGCGCGGCGATCAGCGCCATGGAGCGCCTGATTCACCCCGTCAGCGACGAGATGCTCGTCAAGCTGGAGGAGGTACTGGGCGGGGGCACCGGCATCTTCGAGGAGATGCGGGAGCTCGTACGGCTGGAGAAGCTGCCGCTGCAGTTCCGCGGCTACGCGCCGATCGAGCAGAAGGCGGTGGCACTGTGGCTGTACGCGAACCACGTCGTGCATGGCCTTTTCCAGACGGAGGCGTACGCCAGGGCGCTGATCGCGGGTGGGTTCCCGGAGCCATCGCCGGAGCGGGTCGAGGAGTTGGTGGTCGCGCGCATGGCGCGCAAGGCACTCTTCGACCGCAAACCGCCGTGCGAGATCGAGTTGGTACTCGATGAGTCGGTGCTGCGACGCCCCATCGGTAGCGAGGAGATCATGTGCGAGCAACTCGCGCATCTGGCGGAGTGCGCGCGGAGGAGGAACGTGAATCTCCAGGTGCTGCCGCTGGACGCGGCTCTGGGCGGCGAGTACGCGGGCGATCGAGGCACGCTGGAGATCGCCGAAACCCCTGCCCACGACCGGGTGACGTTCCTGGAAGTCCACGGCGAGAGCCTGCTGATCACCGACCGGGCAAAGGTCAGTACGCACATGCAGCGGTATGCGAAGATCCGGGCACAGGCCCTGGACCCCCGCGAGTCACTGGGCCTCATCGAGCGGTTGGCAGGAGAACAGAGATGAGCGACACCCTGCACTGGTTCAAGTCCAGCTACAGCGACAGCGGCGGCGGTAGCTGCGTCGAAGTGGCCTTCGACAACGGCGGCGCCGACACCTCCGTCCACCTCCGCGACTCCAAGGTCAGCGACGGGCCCACGTTCGCCGTGGAGCCCGCCGCCTGGGGTGCGTTCGTCGCCTGGCAGAACTAGCGGATCTAGCAGTACAGGTTCGCGCCCGTCGGGACGCCCAGGATCTGGGCGAACTGCTGGTACTTGGTCACCCGGCTCTGGACCTGGGCCGGGTTGCCGCCGTTGCACTCGATCGCGCCGTTGATGGAGCGGATCGTCTCGCCGAAGCCCGCGCCGTTGACCATCGCGTTGTGGCCGGTCATCGTGCCGGGGCCGTTCTGGGTGTTCCAGTACCAGAGGCCGGTCTTCCAGGCGACGGCCGCCTCGCGCTCGACCCGCCAGGGGTCGTTGAGGAGGTTGATGCCCAGGGCGTCGCCGGCGGCCTTGTAGTTGAAGTTCCAGGAGAGCTGGATGGGGCCGCGGCCGTAGTAGGCGGCCTGGCCGGCGGGGCAGCCGTAGGGCTGGCTGCTGTCGCAGTAGTGGGGGTAGTTGGCGGTGTTCTGCTCCACGATGTGGACCAGGCCGCCCGTCTCGTGGCTGACGTTGGCGAGGAAGGCCGCGGCCTCCTGCTTCTTCACGGTGTCGCTGCCGGTGGTCGCGAAGGCGGGGTAGGCGCTGAGGGCCGCCGCCAGCCCGCTGTACGTGTAGAAGGAGTTCCGGCTCGGGAACATCTGGTTGAACTGGGCCTCGGAGACGACGAATCCGGACGGCGACGGCGGCGGAGTCGTACCGCCGTCACCGCCGCACGCGCCCTCGTCGCGCCAGACGTCCGTCGTGCCGGGGCGTTCGTTCTGGGTCCACCACTTGGCGTACCAGTTGTGGCCGTTGTACGAGGCGGTCATGCCGCCGGTGTAGACGCTCCCGGAGTTCCAGGCGGTCACGCAGGCGGGTGCCGCGCCGGCCGTGGCGGCGGGGAGGAACACGGCCAGTCCGACGGCCGTACAGAGTGCGGACAGGAGAATGAGCAGACGTCGCAACATGCGCTCGCCCTTCCGTGGGGGAAGGCCAGCGAAGCGCTGTTGGTCTGAACCTGTCAAGGTCTAGACCAACACTCGTGACGGTGATTGGTCTACTCCCGGCCCCGCCCCTCAGTTCTTGAGCATGCGCTCCAACAGGCTTGTCAGCAGCTCTCGTTCGAGCTTCGTCAGCCCTTCCATCAGCTCGTCCTGCACTCCGGCCAGCACCTCGTCCAGGCGCTCCAGGTGCCTGCGGCCCTGCTCGGTCAGGGTGATGACGTTGCGTCGGCGGTCTTCGGGGTCGGGGGTCCGCTCGACGTGTCCGCGTTCGGCGAGTTCGTTGATGACGGCGACGAGATCGCTGCGGTAGATCCCGGTGCGGCGGCTCAGGCCGGCCTGGCTCGTCGGGCCGCCGTCGTCGAGGGCGGCGAGCACGGCGTAGTGCCACTTGCGGGCGTCCTGCTCGGCGAGGCCCGCACTGACCAGGCGGTCCGCACGGGCGGCGGTCAGGGCCAGGAGGCGGCTGGGCAGGCCGCGGAGGCGGGCCGGGGCCGGGCTGCCCATCTCGTCCGTCTCGCCCGGCTCGCCCTCCGCGCCCGTCTCGTCCATCTCGGAGGCGTCGCCTCCATGCTCCGTCGTCATGCCCGCAGATTACCTCTTGCGTTAGTGGTCCGAACGATATAGCTTCGTTAGTGCCACAAACGTTAGCAGGACCAACGTTAGAGGAGTGAACAGACCATGCCTACGATCAATGTCCTCGATTCGACGATGTACTACGAGGAGTCGGGCGCCGACGCCCCCGCGGGCGCCGCCCCCCTCGTCTTCCTGCACGGCAACCCGACCTCCTCCCACCTGTGGCGTCACGTCCTCCCGGCCGTCGGAGGCGGGCGGCGGCTCCTCGCCCCGGACCTGATCGGGATGGGGCGCTCGGGGAAGCCGGACATCGCGTACTCGTACGCGGACCAAGCGCGGTATCTGGACGCGTGGTTCGAGGCGCTGGGGCTGGAGGAGGTCGTGCTCATCGGGACCGACTGGGGCGGGTCCCTCGCCTTCGACCGGGCCGCCCGGCATCCGGAGGGGGTGCGGGGCGTGGCCTTCATGGAGACGATCCTGCGGCCGATGACCTGGGAGGAGTATCCGGAGAAGGCACGGGACCGGTTCCGGGCGTTCAGGACGCCCGGCTTGGGAGAGGAACTGGTGCTGGAGAAGAACGTCTTCCTGGACTCCTTCTCGCAGACCGTCCTCACCGGCCTGAGCGAGACGGACCTCGACGTCTACCGGGCGCCGTACCCGACGCCCGAGTCCCGGCGGCCGTTGCTCGCGTGGCCGCGCGCGATGCCCCTGGACGGCGAGCCGGCCGAGGTCATCGCCCGCATCGAGGCGTACGACGCGTGGCTGGCCGACAGCCCGGAGGTGCCGAAGCTGTTGCTGACGTTCGACGGCTCGCCGACCTTGATGGTGGATCAGCCCATGGCGGCCTGGTGCGAGGCGCACATATCCGCGCTGGAGACGGTCTACTGCGGGCCCGCCGGCCACCAGGCCCCGGAGGACCGCCCCGAGGAGATAGCCGCGGCGATCACGACCTGGGCGGACCACCACGGCCTGGGCGTCTAGGGCGAGGACGTCAACGCGGGCGCCGCGCGCCCCGCGACCCGCACCCCGGGCCCCGCGCCCCGCGCCCCGCACCCCGCGCTCAGATCATCAGCACGACGCGGCCCGGCCGGTGGCCCGCCTCCGCCCTGCGGTGGGCCTCCGCGACCTCCTCCAGAGGCATGACGTCGGCCACCCGGGTGATCAGCTCCCGGGCAGCCACCTTCTCCAGGATCTCCTTCAGCCGGGCGGCGTCCGGCCTGCCGAAGACGGTCTCGACGCGGATGTTCCGTTCGGCCGTCGGCGTCAGGTCTGCGGCGAGGGCGACGAAGGCGCCGCCGTCCTTCACGGCCGCGAGGGCGGGGGGACCGACGAGGGCCCCGTCGAAGACACCGTCCACCCCCTCCGGGGCGAACTCCCGCAGCTTCTCGAGCACCTCCCGCAGCTCGCCGCGCGGGATGCTGTGCTCGGCGCCGAGGACCTTCAGCTCGCGTTCGTCGCCCTCGTGCGCGACCGCCACCACCCGTAGTGGCCCGGCCGCCGCGAACTGGACCGCGAACCGGCCCACGACCCCGCTGGCGCCAGTGACGAGCACCGTCGCCCCCTCCGGGAGCGCGAGCCGTTCGAGGGCCTGGTGGGCGGTGATCGCGGCCAGCGGGACGGAGGCGGCCACGGTGAAGTCCACGTCGTCCGGAATGGGTGCCAGCCACGCCGGGTCGACCTGTACGACCTCGGCGTACGTGCCCTCGCCCGTCAGCTCCTCGAACCAGGGCACAAAACCGGCCACGCGGGTCCCTTCCGCCATGCCGGGCACGGGATCGAGCAACTTGCCCGCGAAGTCCGTCCCGAGGACGAAAGGAGGCCTGAGATCGCCGACCTTGTCGGCGTACACACCCGCGCGGATCCGCAGATCGGCCTGGGTCACACCGGCGGCCCTCAGACGAACGCGTACGCGGCCGGGGACGTCACCGGCCTCGGGCTCGGGCCGGCGGGCCATCCTCAGGACCTCAGGGCCGCCGTAGGCGGTCACTTCGACGACACGCATGGGGTTCCTCTCCGACGGCCCCCCCTCGTGGCCCATTACACCCACGGTCCACACCCCCGGCAACCGATACTCCGCCAACTCATCCGAGACTGAACGAAGGGAGAACTCCTGGTGGCGAGCCGCGACCTTCCGCACCGAACCGCACACACGTCCGTACCGTCTCGTCCCGTGGACTGGCTTACCGCTGAGAACGTCATCGCCGTGGTCACCGCGCTCCTCGGTGTCCTCGTCTCCGCCGGCGTGGTCCTGATCGAGCGGTTCCTGCAGCGGGGCAGGAGGCTCGGATACCGCGTGCAGCTGAACACGCCCCTGCGCGAGGGGGACGCGACCGTCGGCGACCTGACCCTGCGGGACGGCGACATCGGCGACGCCAACGGCTCCACTCTCGTCCTGATCCGGATCGAGAACGACGGCGCCCGCGACATCGGCCAGGCGGACTACGAGCAGTCCGACGTGTTCGAGGGGCTGAAGGTCACGTTCGACGGCAAGACCGTCCAGGCCGTCGTCGCCACCGTCCCCCCGGAATTCCCCCGGGTCAGACGCCACCTGGCAGCGCCCCCGGGGCTGCGCAAGGAGGGCGACGCTGTCCTGATGCCCAAGGTGTCCCTC
Source organism: Streptomyces sp. NPDC029169 (assembly GCF_055563935.1). Taxonomy (NCBI): domain Bacteria; kingdom Bacillati; phylum Actinomycetota; class Actinomycetes; order Kitasatosporales; family Streptomycetaceae; genus Streptomyces; species Streptomyces sp. NPDC029169. The sequence goes on along the minus strand of NZ_JBVHXA010000021.1, from coordinate 143,075 downwards.
GCGCGCAGGCAGTACTTCAAGCTGCTCGTGCTGCTCTCGGACCGGGTGGCCGAGGACGAGATCGAGTTCGACAGGACGCTCAAGGACACCGAGATCCACCGCAACCACAGCCGGAGCGTCGACGAGAAGACACCGACCTTCAGCCCCGCCGCGCGGAACATCGCCCTCGTCCTCGCCGCCTGTGTGGTCACCCTCGCCGCCATGATCGTCGGCAGGGAGACCCCGCCGCCCATCGGCTGTGCCCGGGGCACCCTCACGGTCACCGGCTCCACCGCCTTCGCCCCGGCGGTGCGGGAGCTGGCGAGGAAGTACGAGAACGACTGCGAGGGGTCCACCGTCGTGGTGGACGCGCACGGTTCGACGGCGGGGATACGGGAACTGGCCGCGGCCGGCGCCGCGAGCGGCAAGGGCTCCCCGCCCGTCGTCGCGCTCTCCGACGGCCGCAAGCCCGGCGGCTTTCCGCAGCTGCGCGAGAGCATGGTCGCCGTCTCCCTCTTCACCCTCGTCCTCAACGACGAGATACCGGTCCAGAACCTCACCCTCGACCAGGTCCGCGGCATCTACAACGGGGAGATCACCAACTGGAACCAGATCGAGGGCGGCCCCGACAAGCGGGTGCTCCTGGTCAGCCGGGACGCCAACTCCGGTACGCGCGAGGTCTTCCAGCGCCGGGTCCTCGGCCGCAACGAGCCCGCGAACTCCTCACGGGACTGCGAGCACCAGGACGACCTGGGGGCCCGGGTGGTCCGCTGCGAACTGGACAGCACGGACCAGGTGTTGTCGACCGTGGCCAAGCTGCCTGGGGCCATCGGCTACGCCGAACTCCGCGCCGCGAGCGGGCTGAAGGGCCTGCACCGGGTGGCCATCGATGGCCGGGTGCCGAACGTGGACGAGATAGGCGAGTCGACGTACCCGTACCGGGAGATCGAGTACGCCTACACCTGGGGCGAGCCGCCGGCCGACTCGCTGACCTCGAGTTTTCTCACCTACCTGAGCCGGGGCAGCGGCCAGGACGTCATCCGCACCCACGGGCACCTGCCGTGCGCGACACCCAAGGGTCTGCGGATCTGCGGCGAAGGATGAGGACACCCCCGCCGGGCGGTCTGGCATCCTCTTTCGACGTGGAACCATTGAACGCGGAAGACCCGGTCAGCATCGGCCCGTTCCGCCTGCTCGGACGCCTTGGCGCCGGTGGGATGGGCCGGGTGTTCCTGGCCCGTTCGGCAGGCGGCCGCACGGTCGCGGTGAAGGTCGTGCACGCGGAGCTGGCCGCGCAGGACGAGTTCCGGCGCCGGTTCGCCCGTGAGGTCGCCGCGCTTGAGCGGGTCGGCGGCACGGGCACGGCCCCGGTCCTCGGCTCCGACACGGCAGCCGAGTCCCCCTGGGTGGCCGTCGGCTACGTCCCGGGGCCGTCGCTGCGGGCCGTGGTGGGCGACGAGTTCGGGCCGCTGCCGCCCGCGACCGTACGGGCGCTCGCGGCCGGGCTCGCCCGCGCGCTCACCCATGTGCACGCCGCCGGACTCGTCCACCGCGACCTGAAGCCGTCCAACGTGCTGCTCACCGTCGACGGCCCGCAGATCATCGACTTCGGCATCGCCCGCGCCGTCGAGACGATCACCGACGGCGGACTCACCAGCACGGGCGCGGTGGTCGGTTCCCCGGGCTTCATGTCCCCCGAGCAGGTGCGCGGCGAGAAGCTGACCGCGGCCTCGGACGTCTTCTGCCTCGGCTCGGTCCTCGTCTACGCGGCGACCGGCCGCTCCCCGTTCGGTACGGCGGACAGCGGCGTCCACGCCACGATGTTCCGCATCGCCCACGACGAGCCCGACCTGACGGACCTCCCGGCCGAACTGGCCGGTCTGGTCCGGGCCTGCCTGAGCAAGGACCCGGCCGCGCGGCCCTCGGCCACCGAGCTGGTGGAGACGATCACGGTCGCCGACCCGTGGCTGCCCGCGGAGGTGCTGGCCCGCCTCGGGCGCCACGCGGCCCAGCTCCTGGAGGCCGAGGCGGAGTCCCGGACCACGGGCACGGCCTCCTCCTCTCCGGACGACCCCACACCCGTACCGGCTCCGAGGCCGCCACGCCGACGTCGTACGGCCTTGGTCGCCGCGGCCACCGCGCTCGTCCTCGCGGCGGCCGCCACCGTCGCGTACACGTTGTGGCCGGACCCGGACACGGACACAGGCGCCGACGGCCAGAAGAACCGTCCCCGCGGCAGCACAAGCAGCGTGGCCGCCCGCCCCGCCGGGATCGTGCCGGCAACCTTCCTCGGCGCCTGGGAAGGCGTCCTGCAAGGAGCCCCGGACCACCCGCGCGAGACCATGCGGATCGAGCTCACCCAGGGCGAGGCAGGCGCCAAGGCCGCCGTCTACGTCCAGGTGAGCGAGAATCGGCTGTGCATGGGCCGCTCCCGGCTCGTCTCGGCCGACGAGGACAAGGTGGTGCTCGGCGAGTCCGACGTGACCACCAGCGTGCCCGCCCAGCGCTGCACCCCCGCCGCGCACCAAAGGCTCGCTCTGCGCTCCCCCGACGTCCTGGAATGGACCTCGGGCGCCGCGAAGGCCACCTTCCGCAAGGCCCCCACCGGCACGGCCGTCGTCCCGAAGGCCTTCGTCGGCACCTGGAGGACCAAGGCCAACCGACTGGTCTACGGCGAGAACGCCGAGCGCTACACCGACGAGGTGACCATCAGCCAGGGCCCCATCGGCGCCCCGCTCTTCCGGTACCACAGCGGTTACCCCCGCCAGGACGACGAGGGCAACCTCACCGGTGACGCGGTCAGCTGCACCTCCACGGCGCTCCTCGCCGGCAGCGGCACCCCGCTGGTCATCGGCCCGACCACCCCCGACCCCCAGGCCTCGGACCGCGACTGCGTACCGGGCGGGGTCGCCGGCTACCTGCTGATCGACCGCTCCGAGGGCAAGGAACGCCTGCTCATGTTCCCCATGCTCGACGGCGAGCCCGGCGAGTTCTACCGCATCTAGGCGCCGAGGAGTCGGAGGGCGGCCTCGCAAGCCGAAGGCCCGCGCCCCGGGGTACGGGGTGCGGGCCCTTGGCGCGCGCAGCGCGGCCGTAACGGCTACAGGAACGAGTTGATCTCGATCGTCTCGGTCCGGCCCGGGCCGACGCCGATCGCGGAGATCGGGGCGCCCGACATCTCCTCCAGGGCCTTCACGTACGCCTGCGCGTTCTTCGGCAGGTCCGCGAAGGTCTTGGCCTTGGTGATGTCCTCGGACCAGCCCGGCAGCATCTCGTAGACCGGCTTCGCGTGGTGGAAGTCCGTCTGCGAGTACGGCAGCTCCTCGACGCGCCTGCCGTCGATCTCGTACGCGACACAGACCGGGATCTGCTCCCAGCCCGTCAGCACGTCGAGCTTGGTGAGGAAGAAGTCGGTAAGGCCGTTGACGCGGGTCGCGTAGCGGGCGATGACCGCGTCGAACCAGCCGCAGCGGCGGTCACGGCCGGTGGTGACACCGCGCTCGTGGCCGATGCGGCGCAGCGCCTCGCCGTCCTCGTCGAAGAGCTCCGTCGGGAACGGGCCGGCGCCGACGCGGGTCGTGTACGCCTTGAGGATGCCGATGACCCGGCTGATCTTCGTCGGGCCCACGCCGGCACCCGTGCAGGCGCCGCCCGCGGTCGGGTTCGAGGAGGTGACGAAGGGGTACGTGCCGTGGTCGACGTCCAGGAGCGTGCCCTGGCCGCCCTCGAAGAGCACGACCTTGTCGTCGTCGAGCGCCTGGTTCAGGATCAGGGTCGTGTCGGCGACGTACGGCTTGATCTGCTCCGCGTACTGGAGCATCTCTTCGACGATCTGGGCGGCGTCGATCGCGCGGCGGTTGTAGAGCTTGGCGAGCAGCTGGTTCTTGCCCTCCAGCGCCGCTTCCACCTTCTGGGTGAGGATCGACTCGTCGTACAGGTCCTGGACCCGGATGCCGACGCGGTTGATCTTGTCGGCGTAGGTCGGGCCGATGCCGCGACCCGTCGTGCCGATCTTGCGCTTCCCGAGGAACCGTTCCGTCACCTTGTCGAGGGTGACGTTGTACGGGGTGATCAGATGCGCGTTGCCGCTGATCAGGAGCTTGGACGTGTCGACGCCTCGCTCGTTCAGTCCGCTCAGCTCGGAGAGCAGGACAGCCGGGTCGACGACGACACCGTTCCCGATCACCGGGGTGCACCCCGGGGAGAGGATTCCGGAAGGGAGAAGATGCAGCGCGTACTTCTGGTCGCCGACGACGACGGTGTGGCCGGCGTTGTTGCCGCCCTGGTAACGCACTACATAGTCAACTGATCCACCGAGGAGATCGGTGGCCTTTCCCTTGCCCTCGTCACCCCACTGAGCACCGAGCAGCACAAGTGCGGGCACAGGCGTACACCCCTTCCGGGTGGGGCATGTCCAAGGTCAGGGGCCGAGGCCGCCTCACCGGTGTGCCCCGGAATAGACGAAGCCCCTGGCGCAATAGCGCAAGGGGCTCTTGCACAAAGATGCTACCCGAGGAAGGACCGAGGTGTCGGCTCACGACCAGCTGCTGGTGGTCATCGACCCGGTCGCCCGCCGAAGTGACGGCGAGTCCGTACGGATCGCGAAGGATGTGTTGTGTGCGGGGGCAGAGGCGAAGATCTGCCTGCCGGACGGCCCGGAGGAATTCTCCCGGGCCCTTGCCCGGCGGGGCTCCCGGCGCCCCGTGGTGGTCGGAGACGACCGCGCGCTGCTACGGACGGTGACGCTGCTGCACCGGGAGCGTGAGCTCGCGGACGGGGCGCTGTCGCTCGTACCGATCGGGGAACCCGGCTCCCTGGATGTGGCGCACGCGCTCGGCGTGCCGCGGAGTGCGGTGGCGGCGGCGCGGGCGGTGCTCGACGGGGTGGTGCACCGGCTGGACCTGCTCGTCGACGACAGCGACGGGGTCGTGCTCGGTGACCTGAGCATCCCTGCGGTGCGCGTCCCGACGGTGACCCCGCCGACCGTCTGGGACACCTGCCGGTCCCTGGTCCGCACCCTGGTCCGCCCGGCCCCGGCCCAGGCCGCGACCCGCGTCCACCGCCTGCGGGTGGAGGCGGACGGCGTCCTGCTCAGCGACGTGAACGCCCCGGTGGAGGGCGTGAGCGTACGGTCCCTGGCGGGCCTGGCCGCGATCACGATCCACCCCCCGTCCGCACCCCCCTTCCACACCGACGCCCGCACCCTGACGGTCTCGGGCCCGGACTTCCGCTACCGCGCGGACTCGGTGGTCTCGGGCCCGGTCCGGCGGCGGACGTGGACGGTACGGGAGGGGGCCTGGGGGCTGACGCTGCCGCGTGAGGCGGTCTAGGGCCGCCGTGACCGGTCGAGGTCGCCGTGACGGCGTACACGCCCCCGCGCGGGACCCGTGCGGGGGCCCGGACGGGGGCCGGCGGCGTGAAGGTCAGAGCTCTACCAGCAGCTCGTGGACGCCTCTGATCACGTAGCCCGGCTTCCAGCTCGGCTCGGCCGAGAGGCGGAGGGTCGGGGCGCGGTGGAGGAGTTCGGCGAAGAGGGTGGTCAGTTCCAGGCGGGCCAGCGGGGCGCCCAGGCAGTAGTGGATGCCCGCGCCGAAGGTGATGTGGGGGTTCTCCGCGCGGGAGAGGTCCAGGACGTCCGGGTCCGTGAAGCGCGCCGGGTCGCGGTTGGCCGAGCCGAAGAGGAGGGCGACCTCCGAGCCGCGCGGGATCACGACGCCGCCGACCTCGATGTCGTCGAGGACCCAGCGCTCGAACATCTGCAGCGGCGTGTCGTACCGCAGCAGTTCCTCCACAGCTGTGGACAACATTCCGTCCGGGTCCGCACGGAGCGCCGCCAGCGCCTCCGGGTGCCGCAGCAGCGTCCACCAGCCGTTCACCGTCGTGTTGACCGTCGCCTCATGGCCCGCGTTCAGCAGCAGCACGCACGTGGAGATCATCTCCTGCTCGGTCAGCTCCTCCACGCCCACCAGCGCCGAGATCAGGTCCTCCCCCGGATCCTTCCGCCGCCGCCCGATCAGCTCCCGCAGGTACGCCGAGAAGTCCACCGACGCCCGCACCGCCCGCCGCGCCGTCTCCTCCGAGGGGTTCAGCTCGAACATCCCGCAGATGTCGGCCGACCACGGCCGCAGCATCCCCCGCTCCTCGTCCGTCTCCGGAATCCCCAGCATCTCCGCGATCACGGCGACCGGCAGAGGCTCGACGACCTCGGTGAGCAGGTCCCCTCCGCCCCGCTCGACCAGGCCACCCACCAGCTCCGCCGCCAGCCGCCGCACCGCCGGCGCCAGGTTCTCCACCGTGCGCGGCGTGAACGCCTTCGACACCAGCCGCCGGATCCGCGTGTGGTCGCCCGCCTCCAGGTCGAGCAGCCCGTGGTCGTTGAGGGTGTGGAAGGGCTCGTGCGCCGCGGGCGGAGCCGTACGCCCGAACTCCTCGTGCGTGAAGCGGTGCGTGTACGTGCGGCCCAGGCGCCGGTCCCGCAGCAGCGCCGACACGTCCGCGTAGTGCGGGATCAGCCATTGGCGGGTGGGGCCGTACCAGTGCGCCCGGCCCGTCGCGCGCAGTTCGGCGTAGGCGGGGTACGGGTCCGCGACGAAGGAGGGGGACCAGGGCTCGAAGGGAACGTCCATGACCGGACGCTACCCGCCTCCTCCCCGACCGGCCTACCCTCAGCGCTTCGCGACCGCGCCTCGCGACCGCACCTCGCCGCCGCGCCTACCCGCCGCGCCTCGCCACCGCGCCTCGTCCACCGCGCATACCCGCCGCGCCTACCCGCCGACCTGCACCAGCCTCGCCTCGTACGCGAACACCGCCGCCTGCGTCCGGTCCCGCAGGCCCAGCTTCACCAGGATCCGGCTCACGTGCGTCTTGATCGTCGACTCGGCCACCACCAGATGCTCGGCGATCTCCGCGTTCGACAGGCCCTGCGCGATCAGCACCAGGACCTCGGTCTCCCGCTCGGTCAGCTCCCCCACCTGTGACAACGCGGGCGCCCTCGGAGTCTCCGCCGCCTTCGCGAACTCGGTGATCAGCCGCTTCGTCACCGTCGGCGCGAGCAGCGCCTCGCCGGCCGCCACCACCCGGACCCCGTCGGCCAGCTGGCGCGCCGATGCGTCCTTCAGCAGGAAGCCCGAGGCCCCGGCGCGCAGCGCCTGGTACACGTACTCGTCCAGGTCGAAGGTCGTCAGGACCAGGACCTTCGCGTCCGCGTCCGCCGCGACGATCTCCCTCGTCGCCTCGATGCCGTTCAGCTCCGGCATCCGGATGTCCATCAGGACCACGTCCGGCCGCAGGGCCGCCACCTGGGCGATCGCCTCGCGTCCGTTGACGGCCTCGCCGACGACCTCGATGTCCGGCATCGCGCCGAGCAGCACCGAGAAGCCCTCGCGGACCATCATCTGGTCGTCGACGATCAGTACCCGGATCACTGGTCCGCCTCCTCGCGGCTCACGGGGATGAAGGCCGTCACCTCGTATCCGCCGTCCTCCGTCGCCTCGGCCGTCATCTCGCCGTTCAGCATCGTCACCCGCTCGCGCATCCCGGTGATCCCGTGCCCCGCCCCCGGGGAGGGTTTGACCAGGCCCCGCGCCGGACCGTTGACGATCCGCAGGCCCAGACCGCCCAGGACGTACGACACCTCCACCTTCGCGCCCGCGCCCGGCGCGTGCCGCAGCACGTTGCTCAGCGCCTCCTGGATGATCCGGTACGCCGACAGCTCCACGCCCTGCGGCAGCTCCCGCACCGCGCCGGTCACCGTCTTCTCGACGTCGAGCCCGGCCTCGCGGACGTTCGCGACCAGCCCCTCCAGATCGGCGAGCGTGGGCTGCGGGGCGTCGGGGGCCTCGTAGTCCTCCTCCCGTACGACTCCGAGGACGCGCCGCAGCTCGGTCAGCGCGGCGACCGCGTTCTCGCGGATGGTGACGAAGGCCTGCTCCAGCTCCGGCGGCGGGTTCTCGACCCGGTAGGGGGCGGCCTCCGCCTGGATGGCGACCACCGACATGTGGTGGGCGACCACGTCGTGCAGCTCGCGGGCGATGGTCGTGCGCTCCTCCAGCAACGTCCGCTTGGAGCGTTCCACCGCTGTCACCGTCTGCTGGGCGGTGACGGTCTTCTCGGCCTCGCGGCGGACCTGCAGGACGGTCACGACGAGCAGCGCGAGCGCGGAGGGGAAGAGGACCGCGAGGGCCTCGTCCCCGTCGCCCCGGCCGAGGAGACCGGTGGCGAGGAAGGCGTACACGGCGGAGACCACCCACATCCAGGCGGCGGTACGGGGCCGGGTCCTGGCGGCCACCACCGTCATGACCACCACGTGGGCCATGCCCGCGGTCGGGCCCCACGGCCAGCCGTCCCCGTACGAGCCGAGGGCGGTGACGAAGGGGGTCAGGGCCAGCGACGTCCAGAACGCGAGGACCGGGCGGACCAGGGTCAGCAGCACGGCCACGGCGGGCATCCCCGCGAACGCGAGGACGAACAGGCCGTTGCCGGACGCGATGTCCATCCCCACCGCAAACAGGAAGAACGCGAACGCCCCCACGATCGCGTGCGGGGTCCAGCGGGCCTTGTCGCGTATCCGCTCCGGCAGCCGCCGGGTCACCGGGCCGTCACCCGTCATCGGGGGCAGCGGCCGGTACGCGAAGGCGTTGTGGAAGAGGTCCTGGCGCAGCCCGCCGAGCGCGCCCTGGGCCAGGCGGAACTCGGGGCTGCGGCTCGTTTCACGGGTGTCTGTCACGCCAGCCACGGTACGGGGGGCCACGGACGCGGTCGTCCCCTTGGATGGGGATCCTTCCGCGTCCGTCCCAAGTACTACGTGGCCGTCACCACGCCAGCTGGGCGATCTCCTCCGCGACCACCGCGCAGGCGTCCGCCGCCGGGTCGATCAGCGGGAAGTGGCCGACGTCCTGGAGGAGCGTGAAGCCGACCGTCTCGCCCGCCTTCGCCGCCGCCTCCACATAGGCGTCGGCGACGGCCTGCGGGACGACGACGTCGTCCCGGCCCTGGACGATCGTGGTGGCGATCCCGGTCGGGAGCAGCAGAGCCGGGTCGGCATGCCGGGCCCGTACGTCGAACTCGCCGTCCCCACCCAGGAATTGGGTCACCGCGTCGCCGCACACCCCGAGCTCCACGGCCCGGTCGAAGTGCGCGATGGGGGCCAGCGCCACCACTCCGCGCAGCGCGGGCGGCGAGGCCAGCCGCCAGCGCGCGGGCGCGTCGGGGGCGAGGACGTGCCGTGCGGCGGCCCACAGGGCCAGGTGGCCGCCCGCGGAGTGGCCGGTCAGCACGATCCGGCGGGGATCGGCCTGCGGCAGATGCTCGGCCGCGAGGCGCGGTACGGCGTCGAGCGCGGCGGCCACGTCGTCGAAGGTCTCGGGCCAGCGGCCGGCAACCGGTCCCGTCCCGCCCTGCCGGGGGAGGGCGCTGCCCCGCCGGTACTCGACGTTGGCGACGGCGAAACCACGGCGGGCCAGAAAGTCCACGAAAGGAGTCAGATGCTGCCGGTCGTACGGCGCCCGCCAGGCACCGCCGTGCAGCGCGACGACCAGCGGCGCACGCTGCCGGCCGTCGCGCGGCGCGTAGAAGTCGACGACCTGGTCGGGGTGTTCGCCGTACGCGGCGGACGTGTCCGGGGCGACGGCCGGGTGCGAGAACGCCGACGCTTCTTCGGCGGCGTCGCGCGCGGCGGGGTCCGGCATGCTGTTCCAACCTCTCGGGGACGGGGCCGAATTGGCCTGACCTGCGGGGACGGTACCAGGACTGACGCCCCCACAGATCAAGCGATCATCGGACCTACCCCAGCCCTACGAACCCGAAGCGTCGGCCGGGACCTCCGCCAGGACCTCCGCGAGGACCCGGGCCGCACGCTCCGCGTCCGCGAAGCCGACGTACAGCGGCGTGAAGCCGAACCGCAGCACGTCCGGGCGGCGCAGATCGCCCACCACCCCGCGCCGGATCAGCTCCGCCATGACGGCGGGCGCCTCGGCGCACCGGAGCGCGACCTGGCTGCCGCGCTCCCCGTGCGCCTCCGGCGTCAGCGACTCCACGCGGCCGGTCGGCGTGTACTCCCGTACGCACTCCAGGAAGAAGTCCGTCAGGGCGAGGGACTTGGCCCGGACGTCCTCGACGGCGACGCCGTCCCAGACGTCGAGCGCCGACTCCAGCGCCAGCATGGACAGGATGTCGGGCGTACCGACCCGGCCCCGCAGCGCGCCGTCCGCCGCCGCGTACCCGGGGGTCATCCCGAACGGGTCCGCGTGCGAGTTCCAGCCCGGCAGCGGCGAGTCGAAGGCGGCCTGGTGGCGCTCGGCGACGTACAGGTACGCGGGCGAACCGGGGCCGCCGTTGAGGTACTTGTACGTGCAGCCGACGGCCAGGTCGACCCCGTGCTCGTCCAGGCCGACCGGCAGGGCGCCCGCGCTGTGGCACAGGTCCCAGACCGCGAGCGCGCCCGCCGCGTGCAGCGCGGCCGTGATCCCGGGCAGGTCGTGGAGGCGGCCGGTACGGAAGTCGACGTGGTTGACCAGTGCGGCGGCCGTGCGAGGCCCGGCTGCGTCCGCCATCTCGGCGGGCGCGAGCGGCACGATCCGGCGGCCGGTCATCCGGGCCGCCGACTCCGCGATGTACCCGTCCGTGGGAAACGTCGTGGCGTCGACGAGGATCTCGTCCCGGTCGTCCGTGCTCAGCCGGGTGGCCGCGACGACCGCCTTGAAGACGTTCACGCTGGTCGAGTCGCCGACCACGAGCTGCCCGGGGGCGGCGCCGACGAGCGGGGCGATCCGGTCGCCGATCCGCTCGGGCGCGGTCCACCAGCCGCTCTCGTCCCAGGAGCGGATGCGCAGCCGGCCCCACTCGCGGGTGATGACGTCGGCCATCCGGTCGGGCACGTGCGCCGGCAGCGCGCCGAGCGAGTTCCCGTCCAGGTAGACCGTGTCGTCGTCGAGGGCGAACTTCTCGCGCAGCTTGGCCAGCGGGTCCTCGGCATCGAGCCGCAGCGCGTTCTCGCGCAGTACGTCAGACATGGCTGCGCGCCGTCCACAGCTCGGGGAACACGTTCTTCTGCGCCCGCTTCTCCAGCCACGCGACGCCCGCCGAGCCGCCGGTCCCGGTCTTGGAGCCCATGGCCCGCCGGGTGGCGACGAGGTGGTCGTTGCGCCAGCGCCAGATCAGCTCGGCGACGTCGCTGAGCGCCTCGCCGAGGCGGACGAGTTCGCCGTTCTGGTCGGGGTCGGCGTAGATCCCGGCCCAGATCTCCTCGATCTCGGGCGACGGCTCGTACTTCTTCGCCAGATCGCGGCCGAGCACGGCCTCGGGTACGGGCAGCCCGCGCCGGGCGAGCAGCCTGAGGACCTCGTCGTACAGGCTCGGCTCCTGGAGCGCCTTCTCCAGCTCGGCGTGGACCCGGGGCGCCCCGCGGTGCGGCACCAGCATCGACGCGGACTTCTCGCCGAGCAGGAACTCCATCCGCCGGTACATCGCCGACTGGAAGCCGGAGCCCTCGCCGAGGGCCGCGCGGTAGGAGTTGAACTGCGCGGGGGTGAGCTGGGCCAGCGGTCGCCAGGAGTGGTTCAGCGCCTCCAGCTCGCGCACGGAGCGCTTGAGCGCGTCCATCGCGACGGGTATCCGGTCCTCGCGCAGCGCGCGGCTCGCGGTCTCCCACTCGTGGACGATGACGGTGAACCACAGCTCCATGACCTGGGTGGTGACCAGGAAGACCATCTCGCCGGGGTCGTCCGAGCGGAGGTGCTGGAGGTGGGTGAGAACGTCCGCCTGTACGTAGTCCTCGTACGGCGTCGTGCCCGCGAAGTCGAGGTTCGGGTCTTCGACCGAACCGGCTCCGGAGGCATCGGGGAAGGTGGACATTGCTGTCTCCTCGATACGCAACTACCGGGTAGCGGTCCGCTCCTTCCGTGAGAGAAAGTGGAGCCCCGGTCCCCTCGGGCCCGCCCGCTTCGTCGCGCGCGGTCCCATGCGCATCATGGCACGATCGGACCCTCGATGTAGCTGCCGTCTTCGTCATACGGATACGCGTTCGAACGGCAGCCCTTGAGCCCCTTGATCTGCTGCATCATCACGGGCGCGAGCTTCCCGGCGCCCGGGCAGGTCATGTGCGTCCGGATGCCGATCTCGTGCCCGACCTCGTGGTTGATGATCAGGTGCCGGTACTCGGCGGGGGTGCCGGAGAACGTCGGGGAGCCGAGCATCCAGCGCTTGAGGTTCACGACGACGCCCTGCGAGGTCTCGCAGTTGAGCTCGCCGCGGGTGTTGAGCCCCTGGGCGAGGCAGAGCTTGTCGGCGGTGGCCGGCGTCGCGATCCGGATGACGAAGTCGGCGTTCTCGGAGACCAGCTGGAAGCGGCCACGGCCGTGCGCCGCCCAGCCGCGCGGGTGGGCCAGGATCTGCTGGATCTCGGCGGCGACCTGGCGGGCGGAGAGGTCGACGCCGTCCTCGACCTGGACGCGGTAGCGGCGCAGGGAACCACCGGTGCCGACGGCGTCGCCGGAGGACTGGGCGGTGGTGAAGGTACCGGCGCCGGAGGCCGGCACGGTCGTCTTCCTGGGCGTCGGCGTCGATTTCGGCAGGGGCGTGGTCTGCTTCGGCTTCGGCGTAGGAGTCGTGGCCGGCGGAGGGGGCGGCGTGGTCGTCCGGTCGGTGGTGGGGGCCGCGGTGGCCTCGCCGCCGGAGTCCTGGGCGCTGTTGTAGTGCGCGAGGGCGGCGCCGCCGAGGAGGGAGAGCGTGATCAGCGCGAGGGTGGGCAGGACGAGGCGTCCTATCGGGCTCCGCCCGGAGCGGCCCCGGCCCCGGCCCCGTCGGCCGCTCTGGCTTCGTCTCCGTCCCGCGGGTGCGGCGGCGCGCTTGCCCAAGACAGACTTCTCCCTGCGTCGGCCGGGTGGGGGGAAGAGGGTGAGGGCCTCTGCGCCGGCGGATCTCGGTACAACGGTCCGAAGGATCGTACCGGCCCCTTCGAACACCATCGAACAGCCCTCGGCGGGGCCCATGGGGGCGGTGCCTTCAGGAGGCTCCGCGCCCCGCGGGCCGGGGTACGTCCGTGAACGTCAGCCGAGCGTCTCCGCCGCCGTCTCCGACGAGTCCCGCAGGAACGTCGAGCAGCGCTCGTACTCGTCCTTCTCGCCGATCTCCCCGGCAGCGCGCGCCAGCGCGTGCAGGGCCCGCAGGAAGCCGCGGTTCGGCTCGTGCTCCCACGGCACCGGGCCGTGGCCCTTCCAGCCGCTGCGCCGCAGCGCGTCCAGGCCGCGGTGGTAGCCGGTACGGGCGTACGCGTACGACTCGATGACGCGACCGGCCTCGTACGCCTCGTCGGCGAGCTGGGCCCAGGCCAGCGAGGACGTCGGGTACTTCGCGGCGACGTCCGCCGGCGCCGTGCCTGCCGCGAGCAGCTCGCGCGGCTCAGGGTCGTCGGGCAGGTGGGTGGGGGCGGGTCCCCCCAGCAGGTTCTCGTGGATGGCCATGGGGCCAGTCTGCCTCACGCCTGTGACAGCCTCCGGCTCCCTCGGGCCCGGGGCCCACTGGCCCGCCCGCGGCCTCCCGACCGCCTGGGATGCCGGGCCGCCCGGACGCCCGGACGCAGAGCACCCGAGACACAGACACCCCGGCCGCTCGGGCCCCCCGGCCGACTTCGGCCCGCTCAGGCTCCCGGCCCACCGGCCCGCCCGGCACCCGGCCTCACGCCCCGGCCGACTTCGGCACGCTCAGGCGCCCGGCCCACCGGCCCGCCCGGCCCCCGGCCTCACGCCCCCGGCGGGCCCCCTGCCGCTTCCCCCGGGCCGCCCGACCGCTCGCCGGGCGCCGACGGCTCGCCGGATCCCGACCGCTCACCGGATCCCGACCGTTCACCCCGCCCCGACCGCTCACCGGACCCCGACCATTCCCCCGGCTCCGACCGTTCGCCCGGGTCCAACGGCGGTGACGCCACCGCGCAGTAGTAGCGGCACTCCGGGTGACAGGTCAGCAGGGCAGGGCGGCGCACCGTCGCCCAGGCCAGGGCCGCCCCCGCCACCATCAGTCCCGCGCACATCGGCATCGCCCGGCGGAAGGTCTCGCCGAACTCCTCCGCCGAGCGGTACGCCTCGGGTCCCATGCCCGCCAGCGCGGGCAGCGCCGCGACCGCGAGCAGACCGGCCGCGCGGGCCGCCGCGTTGTTGATCCCGCTCGCCAGGCCGGATCGCGCCACGTCCACCGAGGCCAGGACGGTCGCCGTCAGCGGGGCCACCAGGACGGTCAGACCGAGACCGAGCACCACCATCGCCGGCAGCACGTCCCCTGCGTACGAGGCGTCCTCGCCCACCCGCAGCATCAGGACCATCCCCCCGGCGCACAGCAGCGGCCCCACAGTCAGCGGGATCCGCGGCCCGATCTTCTCGCCCAGCTCGCCCGCCTGCGCCGAGAGCAGCAGCATCAGCACGGTGGTCGGCAGCAGCGCCGCCCCCGCCGCGAGCGCCGAGTAGCCGGACACCACCTGGAGCTGGAGCGCGGCCAGGAAGAAGAAGCCGCCGATCGCCGCGTACAGGCACAGCGTCACCAGATTGACCGTGGTGAACAGCCGGGACGCGAAGACCGACGGCGGCACCATCGCGGTCTCGCCCCGCCGCCGCTCCACGAGGACGAACACCGCCCCGACCGCGAGCCCGAGGGCCCCCGGCCACCACGTCTCGGCGATCAGCGCGTACGTGACGAGGCCGAGCCCGGCCGCCCCCAGGAAGGCGCCGAGCACGTCGAAACGGCCGTGCGCGGACTCGTCGCGCGACTCGGGCACATGCCGCAGCGCGACCGGCACGCACAGCGCGGCCAGCGGCACGTTCAGCAGGAACACCCAGCGCCAGCCGGGCCCGTCCACCAGCCACCCCCCGACGAACGGCCCGATCGCCGCGCCGACCCCGCCGAACCCGGACCACAGCCCGACGGCCTTCGCCCGGTCGTCCGGGTGGAAGCTCGCCTGGATCAGCGCGAGCGACCCGGGGGTGAGCAGCGCGCCTCCGACGCCCTGGAGGGCGCGGGCGGCGATCAGCACCCCGGCGTTCGGCGCGAGCCCGCACAGCAGCGACGCGATCGCGAACCACACGACCCCGACGACGAAGACCTTCCGCCGCCCGTACCGGTCACCGAGCGCCCCGCCGAGCAGGATCAGACCGGCGAGCGTGAGCATGTAGGCGTTGACGGTCCACTGGAGCGCGGCCATGTCGGCGCCGAGGTCCTCGCCGATGTGCGGCAGGGCGATGTTGACGACGGTGGAGTCCAGCAGTGCCATCCCGGACGCGAGGACGGTGGTGAAGACGATCCACCGCCCCGTCCCGGAGCTCAGCCGGATGTCCATGCCTGCATGGTCCCGCGAACGGCGGAGCCCCGCCCGCCGGAACGGCGAACGGGGCTCGTCGGGTCGCTCGGGAGCGCCTCAGCGGGTGAAGTTGAAGTACTGCCACGAGCCGTAGGCCGTGGTGTTCACGTAGTCGCCGGCAGAGCCGTCGATGTAGGCGGCGCGGACCCGGAACCGGTAGCCGGCCGCCCCGTCGCCGTCCACCGTCACGTACGCCATGCCATTGGCGTTCAGCTGGAAGTACTCCGAGCCGACGTTCTGCCACGCGCCGGCGTACCAGATCTGGAGATCGAGCCGGGTCTTGCGGCCCGGGTAGGCGTTGTGCCACGCGCTGATCAGCGGGTCGGTCGTCTGGTGGTAGGTCCGGTACCCGGTGGTGCCGATCTTCGTCCACGTGTAGTGCCGGGACATCGAGGTCGCCACCCCCGCCCGCGTGTACACGGTGGACCAGGCGACGGCCGAGGCGGAGCGCGCGTCACCGGCGAACCACGCGCCCACACGGGTGTCACGGGTCATCTTCAGCTGGACCGCCAGCTTGCCCTCCGAGTTGACCGTGCCGCGCCGGAGCAGCCGCTTGGGCTCCGAGCCGTACGGGTCGGCATAGATCTCCACCACGCGGTTCTTGTACGTCGGGCCGAGCGTGGCCGTGTACCAGACGGGGGTGTTGAAGTCGACGGTGAGCCCGTGGCGGTCCAGCGTCAGCGCGGTCTTGTTCCGCGAGACCTCGACCCGGGCCTGCGCGGAAGCACCGTTGTGCGTGGCGTCACCGGCGTACGCGACCTTGTAGGTCACGCCGCCGCCCGCGGTCGGCGTGTCCGTGAACGAGAAGGCCCCGTTCGCCCCGAGCGCCTTGGTCCCGAGCGCCTTGCCCTGCGGGGCCTCGACGTCGTACCGAGTGACGGTGAGCGGCGTGCCGGCCGGGAAGGGCAGGGACGCCGTGACCGTACCGGTGACGGTGAGCGCCTTGAGCAGGGGCGCGGTCGCGGGAACCTTGACCGTGATGGCCGGCGCGGACATGGTCGGCGTGTCCAGGACGTGCAGGCGGGCGCTCGCCCCATAGGCGGTGGTGACCGCGAAGAGCCGGCTGCCGCCCGGCTCCCAGGCCAGGCCGCCGTTGGCGAGGTCGTCCCCGCCGCTGGAGGTGCCGGTGCCGGGGAAGTCGTACTGCCGCACGGAGGTGGTCTCGCCGGGCCGGTAGACGAAGACGTCCTTGCCGTACGACGAGTCGGAGCCCGCGGCGACGGTGCCGTCGGGTGCGACGGCCACGGCTGCGCCGTGGTAGTCGCTGGCGTAGCCGCCGACCTCGGCGAGGTCCGCGGTCTGCCACACGACGTGCTGGTTCCCGGCGCCGGCCGTGATGAGACGGCTGCCGTCCGAGGTGTACGCGAGATCGTTGATCACGCTGCGATTGCTCACGCTGTCGGCGGTCCGCGCGGTGCGGCTCGCCGCGCCCGCGGTCACGTCGTACACGCCCACCTTGAACCGGTGGTAGTAGGACGACGCGGCGGCGATGCTGTTCGGGTTCGTCGGCGAGGCGGCGAGCCTCGGGGCGCCCGAGTAGTTCGTCTCGGCGTCCTGCGCCAGGGTCACCACGGGCTCGGCGCCGGAGACGTCCAGCGAGCCGATGTCGCCGTGGTCGCCGTTGCCGTAGCCGAACCAGATCTTGCCGCCCGCGAGGGCGAGGTGCTGCGGGTCGGTGCCCTCGCCGATCGCGTACCGGGCGGTCTCGGTGACCGTCTGCGTCTCCAGGGAGACGACGGCGTCGTCACCCGGAACCGCGGCATACAGGCTTCCCGCGTCCCCGGAGAGCGCCAGGCCGGTGACGCCCGGCAGGCCGGTGGCCGTGGCCAGGACCGTACCGGCGTAGTCGGTCGCGACGACCTTCCCGAGGTACGGGTCGCTGATGAAGATCTTCTGGTGGACGCCGTCCACCACCATGTCGCCCACGGACGACACCGGCAGGACCTTGCTGCTGTCGGCAGCAGCCGTACCCGCCGTACCCGCGACCAGTGCCGCGGAGCTGAAGAGGACCGCGAGCGACGTCGCGGCCGAGAGAGTGCGCTTGCGCACGATGATGTGACCCCCCAATGGCCTCCCGCCGCGTTGCTTCAGCGGCCGGGTGAGCGCAGACTAGATCATCCCGCCGACACCGCGCTCCCCGGTATCCGTCCACGGCTCCTCACCGCGTCCGCAGCCGCCCCGCCGCCCGCACCAGCGCGTCCACGCCCCGTTCGGCCTTCTTCCGTGGGCAGCCGACGTTCAGGCGGACGAAGCCCGGCGTGCCGTACACCCCGCCCGGCATGATCGCGACCTTCTCCGTCTCCACCAGCTCGCGCTGGAGCGCGCTCTCGTCGATTCCGAGCGGCCGCAGATCGATCCAGGCCAGATACCCGGCCTGCGGCGGCGTCCAGCTCACCCCCGGCAGCCCCGGCAGCCCCGCCGCCAGCCGCTCCGCGACCAGCCGCATCGTGCCCGCCACATACGCCCGCAGCTCGTCCAGCCACGGCCCGCCCTGCCGGTACGCGGCGATGTGGGCGGTCAAGGAGAGCACCGCCGGGGAGGCGAGCCCCTCGCCCGTCTCCATCCGGCGGACGAACGCCGCCCGCTCGTCGGGGTCGCCGATGATCCCGTACGAGCCGGTCAGCGCCGGGAAGTTGAACGCCTTCGTGCCCGAGGTGATCAGCGCCCACCGCCGGCCGCGCCCCGCCTCCGCGATCCGGCTCCACGGCACGTGCCGGTGGCCGTCCGCCACCAGGTCCGCGTGGATCTCGTCGCTGACGACGGCGGCCCCGTGGCGCTCGGCGAGCCGCGCGAACTCCGCGAGCTCCTCCTCCCGCCACACCCGGCCGGTCGGGTTGTGCGGCGAGCAGAGCAGCAGCATCCGGCTGTCCGGCCGTGCCAGCTCCGCCTCCAGCGCCTCGGTGTCCCCGACCGGTACGCCGCGCAGTTCGCGCCCGAGACCGGTGACGGCCTTGCGGAACCCGTCGTACGTCGGGGTGTGCACGACGACCCCGTCGCCGGGCCCGGTCCACATCTGGAGCAGCTGCGAGAGCTGGCTCAGTACGGACGGGGCGTAGACGAGCGTCGAGACGTCGAGCGCGGTGTCGTGGCGGATCGCGTACCAGTCCCGTACCGCCTCCCGGAACTCACCGAGCCGCCAGTCCGTGTAGCCGAAGACCCCGTGCTCCACCCGCTCGCGCAACGCCCGGAGCACCTCTGGCGGGGAGGCGAAGTCCATGTCGGAGATGGTGAAGGGGAGCAGTTCGCCGGCCCCGAAGCGGTCCGCCATGCCGTCCCACTGGACCGACCACGTGCCCTGCCGGTCTATCTCACGGTCGAAGTCGTACGTCGTCGTCACCCAGACCTCCCGGATACGCGAGGGGCCCGGCACCACTTGGTGCCGGGCCCTTCGGTCACAACGTGTCCTACTTCAGCTTCGTGCCGGTCGAGCGCAGCGCGGCGCACGCCTCGGTCACGCGGACGGCCATGCCGGCCTCGGCGAGCTTGCCCCAGGTGCGCGGGTCGTAGGTGGACTTCTTGCCGACCTCGCCGTCGACCTTCAGGACGCCGTCGTAGTTCTTGAACATGTGGTCGGCGACCGGACGCGTGAAGGCGTACTGGGTGTCGGTGTCCAGGTTCATCTTCACGACGCCGTTCTCCAGCGCGGTGGCGATCTCCTCGGCGGTGGAGCCGGATCCGCCGTGGAAGACGAAGTCGAACGGGCTGGCCTTGCCGAAGCGCTCGGCGACGCCCGCCTGGAGGTCCTTGAGGAGCTCGGGGCGGAGGACGACGTTGCCCGGCTTGTAGACGCCGTGCACGTTGCCGAAGGAGGCAGCGAGCAGGTAGCGGCCCTTCTCGCCCAGGCCGAGGGCCTCGGCGGTGCGGATCGCGTCGTCGACGGTGGTGTACAGCTCGTCGTTGATCTCGTGGCTGACGCCGTCCTCCTCGCCACCGGTCGGGGTGATCTCGACCTCGAGGATGATCTTGGCGGCGGCGGCCTTGGCGAGCAGCTCCTGGCCGATGGCCAGGTTGTCGGCGAGAGTCTCGGCGGAGCCGTCCCACATGTGCGACTGGAAGAGCGGGTTCTGACCGGCCTTGACGCGCTCGGCGGAGATGTCGAGCAGCGGACGGACATAGCCGTCCAGCTTGTCCTTCGGGCAGTGGTCGGTGTGCAGCGCGACCGTGATGTCGTACTTCGCGGCGACGATGTGCGCGAACTCGGCCAGGGCGACGGCGCCCGTGACCATGTCCTTGTTGTGCTGGCCGCCCAGGAACTCGGCGCCACCGGTCGAGATCTGGATGATGCCGTCGCTCTCGGCCTCCGCGAAGCCGCGCAGCGCGGCGTGCAGGGTCTGGGAGGAGGTCACGTTGATGGCCGGGTAGGCGAACTTGCCTGCCTTCGCCCGGTCGAGCATCTCGTTGTAGACCTCGGGGGTTGCGATGGGCATTCGTCCGCTCCTTGTGATGTGCGGGTGGGTGCGTTACTAGACCCTGACCTGGGGCGACGTCATCGTCGGGGCCCATCTTTCCAGACTCTTCCGCGGACACCATGGCTAAGGGGCGGAGCGTTTCACGTGAAACACTCCGCCCCTGGTCAAAGCCGCAGGTCAGGATGCCGTCGGGGGCCGCCCCGGACCTAAGTCACGACTTCGCGTCGGTCAGGCGAGACCCAGCTCGTCCAGCGCGTAGGCGTACAGATACGGCACGCCCGCCGTGGTGCTGATCTTCTCGCCCGCGCCCGTCGCCCGGTCCACGATCGTGGCGACCGCGACGACCTCGGCACCGGCCGCGCGCGCCGCCTCGACCGCGGTGAGCGGGGAGCCGCCGGTGGTGGAGGTGTCCTCGACGATCAGGACGCGGCGGCCCTTGATGTCCGGGCCCTCGACCTGGCGCTGCATCCCGTGGGCCTTCGCGGCCTTGCGGACGACGAAGGCGTCCAGGCGCTTGCCGTGGGCGGCGGAGGCGTGCAGCATCGCGGTCGCGACCGGGTCGGCGCCCAGCGTCAGACCGCCCACGGCGTCGAACTCCAGGTCGGCGGTCAGGTCGAGCATGACCTGGCCGACGAGCGGCGAGGCCGCGCCGTCCAGCGTGATCCGGCGCAGATCGACGTAGTAGTCGGCCTCCAGACCCGAGGAGAGGGTCACCTTGCCGTGCACCACGGCCTTGTCCTTGATCTGCTGGAGCAGGTCAGCGCGTACGTCAGTCATGCTCATGAGCTTAAAGCCGCCGCCAGGCGAAGGTCGCCGCGATCTCCAGCGGCTCGATCGGGGTCACGTAGTGCGGGAGGGTGTTCAGGCCGTTCGGGGGGCCGGACTGCGGCTCCACGCAGACCGCCTCCTCCTGCTTGTCGTAGATCACGACCCACTCGGCGCGGCTGGTCACCTTCAGCTCCAGCTGCTCCGGCCAGGTGAGGGTGACGTCGACGCCGTCGGGCATGCCGAAGCAGTCGTCCCAGGGGCCGGGGGTGGGGCCGATCCGCCGCCCGGTGGGGAGGTGGTCCGCGCCGCGCTCCTCCTGCCAGTCGGGCGTGAAGTCGATGCGTACGGGAGCGCCGTCGTCGAGGCTCCGGTTGAACCAGGGGTGCCAGCCGGCCTGCGCCGGGAAGGAGTCGGCGAGGGTCTCGACACCGAGCTGGAGCGTGAGCCCGTCCTCGGTGAGCTCGAAGGTCTGGGTGACCCGGCCGGCGTACGGCCAGGGGTCCCCCAGCTCGTACGTGAACGCCGCCGTGCGTCCGCTCGTGTCCGCCGTCCGGGCGGGCGTCCACGCGGTGTCGCGGCCGGTGCCGTGGATGGCGTGCGGCGGCGAGTTGAGGGGCAGCTGGTGCTTCACGTCGCCGTTGCGGAACTGGCCCAGCTCGATCCGCCCGCACCAGGGCACCATCGGGAAGCAGCCGTACCGCTCGCCCTGGCGCAGCAGCTCCGTGCCGCCGATGCGCAGGCTCTCGATACGGCAGCCGTTGTCGGGGTTGATGGTCAACTCGGCGTCGCCCGCCGTCAGTCGCGTCTGCTTGCTCACGCCCCGACAGTAGACGGGGATCAGCGCCGGCGGCGCAGCGCCCGGCCGACGACCACGGCGGACGCGATCGCGAGGGCGGCGGCGGGGGCGATCCAGCGCAGGGTGGCGCCCGCGCTGGTGGACTCGGCGGCCGGGACGGGGGCGTACCGGCCGCGCGGCGGGGCGTGGTCGACCTCCTCGGCGCTCCGTCCGATCATCGTCCGTCGCGCGTGGGCGGCCTCTGCGGCCGGGGGCTCGGCGGGGTACTCGACGGGCGCGTCCTCGAAGTCGGAGCCCTGGAAGGGGTCGAGGGAGGGCGGGGGGACGGGCGTCTCGAAGACGGACGGGCGGTGAGGCTCCTCGACGCCGTCATCGACCCCGTCACTGTCGCTGTCGGCCTCGTCGTCGTCTGTGTTGTCCTCGACCCCGTCCACGGACCTGTTCACGGCCCGGTCCACGTCCCCGGCGTCGGCGTCCGTCCCGGCCTCGGCCCCGGCACCGTCCACGGACCCGGCCCCTGCCTCAGCCGCCATTCCCTCCACGGGCCCGCTCTCCGGCGCCTCCGGCGCTTCAGCCAGCGCCGCGCGGTCGTTCTCCGCGGCGGTGGCCAGGACGGACACGAACTTCTCGATCAGCCGCTGGGCCGCCGACTCACGGGCCTCCTCGGGGAGGTCCGCGAGCCTGCCCTCCGGCTTCACGTTGCCGGTGAACGTGAGCGTCGTGCCGTCGGCCAACGGGGTGAGCGCGATCGCCAGGGAGAGCTGCACCGAGCCCTTGCCGCGGACCTCGCTGCCCTTGCCCTCGACGGCGACGACACCATCGCGCTCGGCCAGCCGCAGCGCGCCCTGGTAGGTGATCGTGTGGCCGCCGGCCCGGATCCTCAGCCGGCCCGAGAGCGGACCCGCCTCCGCGTCGGCGTCCTGCTGGAGGCCGGGGACGCAGCGCGCCACCCGTGCGGGGTCCGTCAGGGCCTCGCGGAGGGCCTCGGCCGGTACCGGAACGAACACCTCATGCTCCATGGAAGCCGAGCCTACTCAGCCGGGGCGTCGTCGTCGCCTGTTTCCCAGGGCGATCGGCCGGCGGGCCCGTACGCGCTCAGCCGCCGTAGCGCGGGTGGACCAGCGTCGAGGGCGGCGGTACGGCGCCCCGCTCGTCCCGGGTCCGCTCCACGGCCCGCGCCCCCGAGACGAGGGCGCCGGCCGTCAGGGACCGCAGCCGGGGCGCGTCGGCCGCGAGGCCCAGCTCGGGCGGGTAGGTGCCCGGGGCCGCGAGGAGGTATCCCCAGTCGCCCGTGCCCGTCCCCGCACCCGTACCGCCCGAGCGGTCGGCCCGGTCCGGGCCCGCGGCGAGATGCGCACCGCGGCCGTGCGCGCTGTAGGGCCGGGTCGCGAAGCCGGCCGCGCGGAGGGTGGAGTCGACCGTCCAGAACGTGTGGGGGCGGGCGGAGGCGGAGCCGGCGTGGACGACGAGCCGTCCGTCGTCGGCGAGGACCCGGGCGGCGAGGCCGTAGAACTCCTCGGAGTACAGCTTGGCGCCGGCCGAGATCCCCGGATCGGGCAGGTCCGAGATCACCACGTCGTACCGCTCGCGCGGCCCCTCGCCCGCCCCCGTCGCCCCCGTCGCCCCCGCCGCCGCCTCCCCGCGCAGCCAGCGGAACGCGTCCGCGTAGGCGACCCGGACGCGCGGGTCCTGGAAGGCATGGCCGTTGAGCGCGGCGAGTTCGGGGTGGTCCCGGGCGAGCCGTACGACTCCGGGGTCGAGCTCGACGACCGTCACCGACCGGACTCCGGGATAGCGCAGCACCTCCCGCGCGGCGAGCCCGTCGCCGCCGCCGACGATCAGCACGCGCGCGTGCGGCCCGTTCATCGCGGGGTGCACCAGCGATTCGTGGTACCGGGACGCGTCCTCGCCGCCGGCCCGCAGCCGGCCGTCCACGAAGAGGTCGGGCGGGCTGCCGCTCTCCCCCGTCACCACCACTTCCTGGAGGTCGGTCCGGACGGCGACCCGCACACTGTCGCCGTACACCGCGCGGCGCGCGGCCCGTTCGAAGTCGTCGACGAGGACGGTGGCGGTGGCGAGGACGGCGAGGACCGCCAGGTTCGTGCCGATCAGCAGCGCCCGCGAGCGGCCGGTCAGGTCGCGCCGGAACAGCCACAGCACGAGCCCGCCGCCCGCTACGGCGTTCACCGCGCCGGTGACGAGCGCGCCGGTCAGCTGGCCGAGCCAGGGCAGCAGCAGGAACGGGAAGGCGAGGCCGCCGACCAGCGCGCCCACGTAGTCGGCGGCGAAGAGGTCGGCGACGGTACCGGCCGGATCCGCGGCGCTCTCCTTCTCCCGCACGCCGGAATCCCGCCCGCCGGAATCCCGCGCGCCGGAATCCCGTACGCCGGACTCCCACGCGCCGGACTCCCGTACGCCAGGAGGACGCGCCGACTCCGCCCGCTGGATCAGCGACATGAGGAGCGGGATCTCCGCCCCGATGAGCACCCCGATGGCGAGGGAGAACGCCACCAGGACGTACCGCGCCTCGCCCAGCCAGGCGAAGGCCGCGTACAGCACGAGGGCGGAGCAGCCGCCGATCAGCGCGAGCCCGCCCTCGACCAGGCCGAAGCCGACGGCGGCGCGACAGCGCAGCCGCTTGGCGAGCAGCGACCCGACGCCCATCGCGAAGACCATGACGGACAGCACGACGGAGGCCTGGGTGACCGAGTCGCCGATCAAGTACGAGGCGAGGGCGACCAGTTCCAGCTCGTAGACGAGACCGCACGCGGCGCAGACGAAGACGACGACCAGGACCGGATACCGCACCGCGCTCGGCCGCACAGGCAGCCGCGTCACTCTCTTGGGTGGCATGGTCAGGGTCGGATCGATCATGTTCGTAACGCTACGTCACACATCTGTCGCCGCTTGTCACCCACACGAGTGCACCTGAGGCTAAGGGGCGGCGCATTACAGCGTCGCGGGCATACGAGCGCCGATCTGCGTCCTGGTGACCACCAACTGCCCTTCCTGCGGGTACGCGTGCCAGGTACGCCACCGCACCTGACCCTCGTGGCGCTGCGCCAGCATCGCCGTGAAGGCGTGCGGGGAGCCGGGGAACGTCCCCGCGAGGCCGTTGGGATGGTCGGCGACGAGGGCGAGCAACTCCTGGGCGCGGCCCGCGAACGAGCCGTGCGAGAGCTTCTCGACGCGGGCGGCGAATTCGTACTCCCATCCGCCGATGCGCTTGGAGACGCCCAGCGGCAGGGGCGTACTGCTGCCGGGCATACAGGCGACGGTCTCCGAGCAGCTGCGCTCCTCTTCCTCCAGAAGCACCTGATGGGAGGCGCCGAGGAGTCGCAACTGAAGCTTGGCGCCAGTCAGTTCGAGGTCGAGCACAGCGAGGGCGGGCAGCGGCTCGCGCCCGAGCGCCCAGGCCAGATCGGCCGCACGCGTGTCGGTGTAGGAGGTCTTCAGGGTCGTGAGCATGGGTCGGCTCCGCAAACACGGTTTGACGGGTGGGCCGGGGGCGCCCCGGAGAAAGGGTTCAACGGGAGTGGGGGATCGCCGGCTCGGGTCCACACACGGTCCGAGGGCTGTCTCTTATCAACAGCGAGGGAACCACGGACTTCGAGCGACTCGCAGCGTTTTTACCCAACTTGCCGTGGTTTCCATCCCCTTCGGGGACCCCACAGTTCAATTGTTCAAACAAACTCGCGGCATGGGCTCCAACACGAAGGTGCCCGGCGGATGTTGGACTTCCGGGCACCTGTGTGTTCGCGTGGACGACTGCCCCGTGTCAGTCGCCCCCGCCACCACCACCGCCGCAGCCGCCACCGCCGCCGCAGGACGAGCCGCCGTCCGAGCCGCAACCGCCCCCGCCGCCGTCCGCCCAGCCGCCCCGACGCCGGCGCCGGCCGCCGCGCCGCGAGCCGCCGACGGCGGACGCCAGGCCCATGACCACCATCAGCACGATGAACGCGATGACTACTTCCATCTGTGACACCCCCGTAGGTCTGTGCGAGGGGGATGCCCCGCACGACTCACATCCAAATCCGACTTGAGGAACTCCAGAGCTTCGAGCCCGACCGGCCGCCGGTCAGCTGCACGAGGACGAGCTGGAGCAGGACGAGCAGGACGAGCTCGAACACGACGAGCTCGAACACGACGACGTCGACGTCGAGCACGACGAATACGAATACGAAGACGAAGACGAAGACGACGAGGACGAGGACGACGAGCCCCTGCCCGGACCGGCCCACCAGCTGTCGGCACCGGCCTTCGGGGTGCTCCTCAGCCCGCGGGCCACCACCCACACCACGATCCCGATGACGGCCGCGATGCCGGCCGTGAAGAGAAGGATTCCCATGACCGGGGGATCCCCCGGCCGTGGCCATGCCAAAGCGCACTTGAGGAAGCCCAGAGCTTCGGCCCAGGATGACGGACATGACACGACCGCTGCTCAATCGCCGGCTCGCCGAGTTCGGAACGACGATCTTCGCCGAGATGTCCGCACTGGCCGCCCGGACGGGGGCGATCAACCTGGGGCAGGGCTTCCCCGACACCGACGGCCCCGAGGAGATCCGGGAGGCCGCGGTCCGGGCGCTGCGCGACGGGCGCGGCAACCAGTACCCGCCCGGCCCCGGCGTCCCCGAGCTGCGCACGGCCGTCGCCGAGCACCAGCTGAAGCGGTACGGCCTCAGCTACGACCCCGACACCGAGGTCCTGGTCACGGCGGGCGCGACCGAGGCGATCGCCGCCGCGCTGCTCGCGCTCGTCGAGCCGGGCGACGAGGTGATCGCCCTGGAGCCGTACTACGACTCGTACGCCGCCTGCATCGCGATGGCGGGCGGCACCCGCGTCCCCGTCACCCTCCGCCCGTACGAAAATCGGTACGTGCTGGACCTGGACGAGCTGCGGGCCGCCGTCACCGACCGGACCCGGCTGATCCTGCTCAACACCCCGCACAACCCCACCGGCACGGTCCTCTCCCGCGCGGAACTGACCGCGATCGCCGAGCTCGCCGTCGACCGCGACCTGCTCGTCGTCACCGACGAGGTGTACGAACACCTGGTCTTCGACGACGCCGAGCACGTGCCGATCGCGAGCCTCCCGGGGATGCGGGAGCGCACGGTCACCATCGGCTCGGCCGGCAAGACCTACTCCTTCACCGGCTGGAAGGTCGGCTGGATCACCGCGACCCCCGAGCTCACCACCGCCGTCCGGTCCGCCAAGCAGTTCCTCACCTACGTGGCCTCCGGCCCGTTCCAGTACGCCGTCGCCGAGGCTCTGCGCCTGCCCGACGCGTACGTCGACTCCCTGCGCGCCGACCTGCTGGCCAAGCGCGACCTGCTGTGCGACGGCCTCGCCCAGGCGGGCTTCGACGTCTACCGCCCGTCCGGCACGTACTTCGTCACCACCGACATCCGCCCTCTCGGCGCATCCGACGGCTTCGCCTTCTGCCGCGCCCTCCCCGAACGCGCGGGCGTGGTCGCGATCCCCAACGCCGTCTTCTACGACCACCGCGCGGCGGGCGAGCCCTTCGTCCGCTTCGCGTTCTGCAAGCGCACCGATGTCCTTGAGGAGGCCGTCTCCCGGCTGAAGGGCCTCGCGGGCTGACCCACGCCCACTGACGAAAGCCCGGCCGAGGGCCGCGATCGTGGTGATCGCGGCGCCGGCCGGGCTGTCGTTCGGCTTCGGGGTGAGGCTCAGGCCTCGTCGCCGTCGGAGGAGGACTTGTCCTCAGGGGCCTCCAGGCCGAACTGCTCCACGAGCCACTTGTCGAACTCGATCGAGGCGCGGACCCAGCTGACGGTGGAGGAGACGAAGTGCTCCAGCGCGACGCCGGTGCCGATCAGCATCTGCGCCTCGCCGATGAGGCGGAGGGTGGCGGAGCCGTCCTCCTCCTCGTGCAGGTGCGTGTAGACCTTGGGCCACAGGGTGCGGCGGTTCCAGTCGTCGATCGCGTCGAGAACCTTGGCGCGGTCGTCGGCGGAGTGCGGGCGGTCGTAGAACGTCCGCACGGAGAAGACACGCTGGTCCTCCTCGCCGCGGAACATGAAGTACGTCCGGAATTCCTCCCACGGCGCCGCGAGGTCACCCTCGTCGTCGACGACGTACTTCAGCTCCATCTGGTCGAGGAGCTGCTTGACCAGGTCCTGGTCGGGGACGACGGGGCCCGCCGGTCCTGCGGCCTGAGGCTGGGGCTGGCCCCCGAAATTCGGAATCGAGGACGGGTCGATGCTCACCGTGAATATCCCTTCGTACGGTTGCCGCCATCCTCTCCCATCCCGGGCGGTACGGCGCAAGCCCCACCTCCCGCGATCCGCTGCGGGCTGACAAGATCTGGTGCCTATGGGGGACAAAGTGAAGCCGGTACGGCCGCGCGCGTCGACCTGGATCTGGGTGACGGTGCTCGTGTCGTTCTTCTGCGGGGGGCCGCTTGCCCTACTGGTCTGGGGCGCGATGGCCTGGGACTCGATCGGCGAGGCGGAGCCGGTCGACTGCGCGGAGGCGATGGAGTTCGCGCGCGGGTCGCTGCCGGCGAGCGCCCAGGACCCTGTGTGCACGGAGGCCCACTGGCAGGACACGATCGTCACGGTGGAGTTCCGGATGCCGCGCGCCGCGTACGAGCCGTGGCTCGCGGCCGTCTATCCGGACCGGAAGCCGGCCATGTCCTGCGATCACGGGCTCAGCTCCTGCTCGGAGGTGTCGTACGACGAGACCCTGTTCGTGGACCTGGGCGTGACGTACGAGGGCGGCGACACCGCCCTCGTACGCCTCAAGGCCTTCGACCTCTGACGCCGGTCTACTGCGCCGGCCCCACGATCAGCCCGTCCTCGAAGCGGTCCACGCGGACCGTGTCGCCGTCGCGGACCTCGCCCGCGAGGATCTCCTTCGCGAGCCGGTCGCCGATCGCGGTCTGGATCAGGCGGCGCAGCGGGCGGGCGCCGTAGGCCGGGTCCATGCCCTCGTCGGCGAGCCAGGCCAGCGCGGCCGGGGTGACTTCCAGGGTGAGCTGCCGCTCGGCGAGCCGCTGCGCGAGGCGGTCGATCTGGAGCTGGGCGATCCGGCCGAGCTCCTGGCCGGAGAGGGCCGAGAAGACCACCAGGTCGTCGAGCCGGTTGAGGAACTCCGGCTTGAAGGAGGCCCTCACCACCTCCAGGACCTGCTCCTGCTTCGTCTCCGCGGAGGTGAGGGGATCCATCAGGTACTGGCTGCCCAGGTTGGACGTCAGGATCAGGATGGTGTTGCGGAAGTCCACCGTCCGGCCCTGCCCGTCGGTCAGCCGGCCGTCGTCCAGGACCTGGAGCAGGATGTCGAAGACCTCCGGGTGGGCCTTCTCCACCTCGTCGAGCAGGATGACGCTGTACGGCCGGCGGCGCACCGCCTCCGTGAGCTGGCCGCCCTCCTCGTAGCCGACGTAGCCGGGGGGCGCGCCGACGAGGCGGGCGACGGAGTGCTTCTCGCCGTACTCCGACATGTCGATGCGGACCATGGCCCGCTCGTCGTCGAAGAGGAAGTCCGCGAGCGCCTTCGCCAGCTCGGTCTTGCCGACACCGGTCGGGCCGAGGAACAGGAAGGAGCCGGTGGGACGGTCGGGGTCGGCGATCCCGGCGCGCGTACGGCGCACGGCGTCGGAGACGGCCCGGACGGCCTCGGTCTGGCCGATCAGCCGCTTGCCGATCTCGTCCTCCATGCGCAGCAGCTTCTGCGTCTCGCCCTCCAGGAGGCGGCCGGCGGGGATGCCGGTCCAGGAGCCGACCACGTCCGCGATGTCGTCGGGGCCGACCTCCTCCTTGACCATCGTGTCCTTGGAGACCTCCTGCTCGGCCTCGGAGGCCTCCTCCAGCTCCCGTTCGAGCGTCGGGATCTCGCCGTACAGCAGCTTGGAGGCGGTGTCGAAGTCGCCGTCGCGCTGCGCCCGCTCGGCCTGGCCGCGCAGGGCGTCGAGCTGTTCCTTGAGCTCACCGACGCGGTTGAGGGACTGCTTCTCCTTCTCCCAGCGGGCGGTCAGGCCGCGCAGCTCCTCCTCGCGGTCGGCGAGGTCGCGGCGGAGCTTCTCCAGGCGCTGCCGGCTCGCCTCGTCGGTCTCGTTCTTGAGCGCCAGCTCCTCCATGCGCAGCCGGTCCACGGAGCGCTGGAGCTCGTCGATCTCGACGGGCGAGGAGTCGATCTCCATACGGAGCCGGGAGGCGGCCTCGTCGACGAGGTCGATGGCCTTGTCGGGCAGGAAGCGGGAGGTGATGTACCGGTCGGAGAGGGTCGCGGCGGCCACGAGGGCGGAGTCGGCGATCTGGACCTTGTGGTGGGCCTCGTACCGGCCCTTGAGTCCGCGCAGGATCGCGATGGTGTCCTCGACGCTCGGCTCGGCGACCATGACCTGCTGGAAGCGACGCTCCAGGGCGGGGTCCTTCTCGATCCGCTCGCGGTACTCGTCGAGCGTCGTCGCGCCGACCATGCGCAGCTCGCCACGCGCCAGCATCGGCTTGAGCATGTTGCCGGCGTCCATGGCGGAGTCGCCGCCTGCGCCCGCGCCGACGACGGTATGCAGCTCGTCGATGAAGGTGATGATCTGGCCGTCGCTGGCCTTGATCTCGGAGAGGACGGTCTTCAGGCGCTCCTCGAACTCGCCGCGGTACTTGGCGCCCGCGACCATCGCGCCGAGGTCGAGGGCGACCAGGCGCTTGTTGCGGAGGGACTCGGGGACGTCGCCCTTCACGATCCGCTGGGCGAGGCCCTCGACGACGGCGGTCTTGCCGACGCCGGGCTCGCCGATGAGGACCGGGTTGTTCTTGGTGCGGCGGGAGAGGACCTGGACGACGCGCCGGATCTCCTGGTCGCGCCCGATGACCGGGTCCAGCTTTCCTTCCCGCGCGGCGGCCGTGAAGTCCGTGCCGAACTTCTCCAGTGCCTTGTACTGACCCTCCGGGTCGGGTGTGGTCACCCGGCGCCCTCCCCTGCTCTTCTCGAACGCGTCGAGCAGCCTCTTCGCGCTCGCCCCCTGCTGGGCCAGCACCTCGCCGGCCTGTCCGCCCTTCGCCGCGATCCCGATGAGCAGGTGCTCGGTCGAGAGGTACTCGTCCCCGAGCTCCTTGGCCTGCTTGTCGGCCTCGGCGATCACGGCGAGCAGCTCACGGTTCGGCTGCGGCGGCGCGACCGTGGATCCGGTCACGCTGGGCAGGGCGGCGAGAAGACGCTCCGCCCCGGACCGTACAGCGGCCTGGTCGGCCTCGACGGCCGCAAGCAGGTCGATGATGTTCTCGTTGTCCTGACCCTCCAGCAGCGCGAGCACGAGATGGGCGGGGGTCAGGTCGGCGTGCCCGCCGGACACGGCGCGGCTGGTGGCCGCGTTGATCGCGTCCCGGCTCCTGTTGGTCAGTTCGGCGTCCACGTGCGCTGTCTCCTCCTCGGCATCCGGCTGTGCTGCACTCCTACCCGGTTTATGACTCATATAGCGTACACAAAGTTGAGTCTATTCCGCTCAAGGTGTCGGCCGTACTCCTGCCACGGGTAGGTTCCGGGCATGGCGACTGACCCGAGGAACCCGGACGACTCGTATCTGAGCTTCTGGCGCGAGTACCACATGTGCACCCTGACGACCCCGCGCGCGGACGGCACGCCGCACGTGGTGGCGGTGGGCGTGACGTACGACCCCGAGAACGGACTGGCGAGGGTCATCACCAACAAGCACAGCCACAAGGTCGCCAACGTCCTGGCCGCGGGCCCGGAGGGCGCGCGCGTCGCGGTCTGCCAGGTGGACAAGGGGCGCTGGGCGACGCTGGAGGGCGTGGCCCGTATCCGTACGGAGGCGGATGTCGTCGCGGACGCCGTGGACCGCTACGCGGCACGGTACGGGCGGACCCCGGCGCCGAACCCGGACCGGGTGGTCATCGAGATCGCGCTGACGCGGGCCATGGGCCGGGCCTGACCGGTGGGCTTACGCGCACAGCACAGCGGCGCCATCGCGTTTCAGGTCCGCGATGGCGCCGCTGTGTGGGGGAAGCACCTGAGCGATCTACAACGACGGGGGAACCGCTCAGGCACTGCGGGGGGTGGCGGTGATGGTCTCGGACTCGACGAGCTGGTGGTCACGCTGGTCGAGATTGACGAAGATCATGCCGTACCGGATGGCACAGCGGACGGGCTGCGGAGCGCCACGGGGCTTCCGGAGACATCGGTAGGCGCGAATATCCTCATCGTCCCCGCGTCTGATGATGATCGGCTCACCGAAGAGGGTGACCATCAACGAATCGCCACCGTGCGGCACGGCTGTGACGAGGTCGATGAAATGCCACCCGGAGCGGTAGGCAGCGGCCATCTCACGCCGGAATCGAGGATCTTCGGGAACCGTCATGCCCGCACGGACTCCCAACCAGGGTCGGAGTCGGCTGCCGGCGCTGCGCCCCAGCCCGGGTCGCTGCCCTTGGCGACGACCTGCTGCGGAGCGAGGCCCCAGCCCGGATCCTCGGTAGCGGCCACCGCGCCGACCGCGGCAGCAGCTATGAACGCGACACCAACTACGGTGCGTATGAGCTTCTTGGCCATGACCGAGCAACCTCACTTGGTGTGTATCTCCTGCTCCCCCGCAGGCACGACGATGGCTCACTCCTCACGTTTCCACCACTGGCTCAATGCATCATGTTCCTGTATCGGAAAAGCCTGGGGGTGTACATATGCAAATAGAACCGGATAAAACTGGGCATCCTCATACGCACGCCGAGCTGTGCGAAGCGGGCACACGGGTCTATAAAGAGGCCCTGCGAACCGGACGGATCGCCCGGTCGGACATCGAGTCGACGCCCTGTCTGATGGACCTCGACCTCCTCCGCCCCGACCCCGACGACGTGCAGTGGCTCCGGCCGGTTCCCCCCTCGGCCGCCCTGGCCCGGCTCCTGCTCCCGATCGAGAAGGAGATCCAGGAGCGTAGACGGCTCAGCATCGAACTCTCCGACGCGTTCGAGCCATTCATGTCCGTGAGCGCCCAGGACCCCTCCACGACACACGCGATCACCGTCCTGGAAGGCCTCACCAGAATCAACACCTCCCTGGACCGCGTGGTGGCCGAGTGCTCCTCGGAACTGCTGACCGTGCAGCCCGGCAGCGGCCGCAGCGCCCACACCTTCGGCGAGGCCCTCCGCCGCGTCAGACCCCTGCTCGGCCGCGGCATTCGCATGCGCACGCTCTACCAGCACACCGCCCGGCACCAGCCGATCACCCTGGCCTACCTCGAACGCATAGGGCCCGAGGTCGAGGTCCGCACGCTCGAGGAGATCATCGACCGCCTCATCATCGTGGACCGCAAGGTCGCGTTCGTGCCCGCCAGCCGGGACCGGCTGGTCGCCCTGGAACTGCGCCACACCGGTCTGGTCGAGTATCTCGTCGGCGTCTTCGAGCAGTTCTGGCTCCAGGCGATCCCCCTGGACAACCCGGTCACCTACGAGCCCCCGCTGGACGGCATCAGCGGCATCCAGCGCTCCATCGCCAAACTCCTCGTCGAGGGCCACGTCGACGAGGCCATCGCCCGGCGGCTCGGCATGAACGTCCGGACCTGCCGGGCCCACATCGCCAAGCTCGCCTCCGCCCTCGGCAGCGGCAGCCGCGCGCAACTCGGCTACCTCATCGCCCAGTCCGGCATCCTGGAGCAGGAAAACTGACCGTGTACGTACAGATCGACCTGGACGGCCCCGCCGGGACCCTGCGGGTCTCCGGGTACGGAATGCCCACCGTGGAGCTCGTACGGGCCCCGGGGGCCCCGGTGAACCGGCATGTCCCCATCGGGACCCGCAAGGCCGCCCTCCTCACCCTCACCGTGGACGGACAGCCCGCCCGCATCCGGCCGGCCCGGGGGCGGCTGCTGCGATGGTCTTACCGAGTCGACGCCCGCGTCGACGGGACCCGCTACCGCCTGGTGCCGTGCTCCTGGAAGGAGAGCCGGCTCGTCCGCGACGGCCGGCGGATCGGCACCCTGGAGTCCTCCGGCGACGGCCGGGTCGAGACGGACTGGAAGCCCGCTGTCGAGCTCACGCCCCGCGACCGCGCCGTCGGCACCGCGCTGGCCGCCGCGTTCGGGACCGGGGCCTCGCCGTGGTGGGAGACGGTGGGCGACATCGTCGGCGAACTCATCCCGTAAAGCGGTGTACAGCCGACGAGGCCCCCTCCGCCTGCCGCGGAGGGGGCCTCGTTCGCGTACGAGAACAGCCGGTCGGCTACTCGGCGCCGGGCCGCTTCGGGCGCCACACCACCAGCGCGCTCGCCTG
Source organism: Streptomyces sp. NPDC029169 (assembly GCF_055563935.1). NCBI lineage: Bacteria > Bacillati > Actinomycetota > Actinomycetes > Kitasatosporales > Streptomycetaceae > Streptomyces > Streptomyces sp. NPDC029169. The sequence continues at coordinate 109,544 of NZ_JBVHXA010000021.1, read as the reverse complement.
CTGCACGTCCTGGTACGGCACCAGATCGCGCCGGTACGAGGCGTGCACCTGGGCCTCGCGCTGGCGCATCGCCGACGCCGCGCCCTCGACCGCCGCCGACAGTTCGGCGACGCGCTGTTGCAGCGCCGCGACCTGGTTCTCCAGCTCGATGATGCGCTTGATGCCCGCCAGGTTGATGCCCTCGTCCTGCGACAACTGCTGGACGGTGCGCAGCAGTTCGATGTCGCGGGCCGAGTAGCGCCGGCCCCGGCCCGCCGTGCGGTCGGGCGAGACCAGGCCGAGTCGGTCGTACTGCCGGAGCGTCTGCGGGTGCAGGCCCGAGAGCTGGGCCGCCACCGAGATGACGTACACCGGCGTCTCGTCGGTCAGTTCGTACGGATTACGGCTGCGTCCCGGTCGAGGGTCCATCGGGTCAAGCTCCCTTCGCGGCCTGGAACAACTCTGCCCTGGGGTCCTCGCCCGCCGTCGCCTGACGGTAGGTCTCGAGGGCCTCGCGGGCCTTGTCGTCGAGCTCCTTGGGCACCGCGACCTCCACCGTCACCAGCAGATCGCCGCGCGTGCCGTCCTTGCGGACCGCGCCCTTGCCGCGGGCGCGCATCGTCCGGCCGTTGGGCGTGCCGGCCGGAAGCTTCAGGGTCACCGCCGGGCCGCCGAGCGTCGGCACCTTGATCTCGCCGCCGAGCGCCGCCTCGTCGAACGTGACGGGCACGGTGACGGTCAGGTTGTCGTCCTTGCGGCCGAAGACCGGGTGGGCGTCGACATGGACGACGACGTACAGGTCACCGCTCGGCCCGCCGCGCTCGCCGGGCGTGCCCTTGCCGCGCAGCCGGATCCGCTGCCCGTCGGAGACGCCGGCGGGGATGCGGACCTGCATGGTGCGGGAGGACTTGGCCCGCCCGCTGCCCCTGCAGACCTCGCAGGGGGTCTCGGCGATCAGGCCGCGGCCCTTGCAGTCCACGCACGGGTCGGTGAGCGAGAAGGAGCCGCTGCCACCGCGCGAGACCTGGCCGGTGCCGACACAGGTCGGGCACACCCGGGGTGTGCCGTTCTTGTCTCCGGTGCCCGAACAGGCCTTGCAGGGCGCCTGGGAGGACATCCGCAGGGGCACGGTGGCGCCGTCCACGGCCTCGGTGAAGCTGAGCGTCACCTCGGACTCGATGTCCTGGCCGCGGCGCGGCTGCGTGCGCGTGCCCGCGCCGCCGCCCGCGCCCCGGCCGAACAGTCCGCCGAAGACGTCGCCGAGGCCGCCGCCGAAGCCGCCCGCCCCGCCCGCTCCGCCGGGACCCTGGGCGCCGCCGAACAGGTCGCCGAGGTCAAAGTTGAACGAGCCGCCGCCCGGGCCGCCGGCCCGGAAGCCGCCGTTGCCGAAGAGCGCGCGGGCGTCGTCGTACTCCTTGCGCTTCTTGGGGTCGCCGAGGATGTCGTTCGCCTCGGAGATCTCCTTGAAGCGCGCCTCGGCGCTCGCGTCGCCCTTGTTGGCGTCCGGGTGGTTCTCGCGGGCGAGCTTCCGGTACGCCTTCTTGATCTCGGCGTCGGTGGCGTCCTTGGGGACGCCGAGAACCTTGTAGTAGTCCTTCTCGACGAAGTCCTTCGTGCTCATCGACGTCCCTCCTCTCGGACGATCCTCGCGCTAGCCCTCCTCGGGGCCACCGCTCTCCTCGTCTGCCGGCTTCTCTTCCTTCGCGGCCGGCGTCGCCCCGGGCTGGGGCTCGGCCACCGCCACGCGCGCGGGCCGGATGGTCCGCTCGCCGATCCGGTACCCCGGCTGCAGGATCGCCACGCAGGTCGTCTCGGTGACGTCCGGCGCGTACGAGTGCATCAGGGCCTCGTGGATCGTCGGGTCGAAGGGCTCGCCCTCCTTGCCGAACTGCTGCAGCCCCATCTTGGCGGCCACCGTCTCCAGCGACTCGGCGACCGACTTGAAGCCGCCCACCAGCTCGCCGTGGTCCCGGGCCCGGCCGATGTCGTCGAGCACGGGCAGCAGCTCCGTCAGGAGGCCCGCGACCGCGATCTCCTTGACGGTGACCCGGTCACGCTCCACCCGTCGGCGGTAGTTCTGGTACTCGGCCTGGAGCCGCTGGAGGTCCGCGGTGCGCTCGCCGAGCGCGCTGCGGAGCTGGTCCAGCTGCGCCGTCAGACCGGCCGTCTGTGCGGCGTCCCCGGCCGGGGCCGCCGAGCCCTCCTCCGCGGAGGGGGTCTCGGCGGCTTCGGCGGCGTCGTCGGCGCCGGAGGGGACGTCAGGCTTCTCCTCGAAGCCCGGGGTCTCCTCCGTCATCAGGCAGCGCCACCCTTCGCGTCTCCGGGCTTCTCGTCGTCGACGATCTCGGCGTCGACCACGTCGTCTTCCTTGGACATGTTCGGAGCCTCGGCACCCTCGCCGCTGGCGGCCTGCGCGGCCTGGGCGTCGGCGTACATGGCCTGGCCGAGCTTCTGGGAGACGGCCGCGACCTTCTCGGTGGCGGTACGGATCTCCGCGGTGTCCTCGCCCTTGAGCTTCTCCTTCAGCTCGGCGACGGCGGTCTCGACCTCGGTCTTGACCTCACCGGGGACCTTGTCCTCGTTGTCCTTGAGGAACTTCTCCGTCTGGTAGACCAGCTGCTCGCCCTGGTTGCGGGTCTCGGCGGCCTCGCGACGGCGGTGGTCCTCGTCCGCGTACTGCTCGGCCTCCTGGCGCATCCGGTCGACTTCGTCCTTCGGCAGCGAGGAGCCGCCGGTGACGGTCATCTTCTGCTCCTTGCCCGTGCCCAGGTCCTTCGCGGTCACGTGCATGATGCCGTTGGCGTCGATGTCGAAGGCGACCTCGATCTGCGGGACGCCACGCGGGGCCGGCGGCAGACCGGTCAGCTCGAACATGCCGAGCTTCTTGTTGTACGCCGCGATCTCGCGCTCACCCTGGTAGACCTGGATCTGCACCGACGGCTGGTTGTCCTCGGCCGTCGTGAAGATCTCGGACCGCTTGGTCGGGATCGTGGTGTTGCGCTCGATGAGCTTGGTCATGATGCCGCCCTTGGTCTCGATACCGAGGGACAGCGGGGTCACGTCGAGGAGCAGGACGTCCTTGACCTCACCCTTGAGGACGCCTGCCTGGAGGGCGGCGCCGATGGCGACGACCTCGTCCGGGTTCACACCCTTGTTGGCCTCCTGGCCACCGGTCAGCTCCTTGACGAGCTCGGCGACGGCCGGCATACGGGTGGAGCCACCGACGAGAACGACGTGGTCGATCTCGGACAGGTTGATGCCCGCGTCCTTGATGACGTTGTGGAACGGCGTCTTGCAGCGCTCCAGAAGGTCGGCCGTGAGCTGCTGGAACTGAGCCCGGGTGAGCTTCTCCTCCAGGTGCAGCGGACCCTCGGCGGAGGCGGTGATGTACGGCAGGTTGATCGACGTCTCGGTGGAGGACGACAGCTCGATCTTCGCCTTCTCCGCGGCCTCGCGGAGACGCTGGAGAGCCATCTTGTCCTTGGCCAGGTCGACGCCGTGGCCGTTGGCGAACTGCTTCACCAGGTAGTCGACGACGCGCTGGTCCCAGTCGTCACCACCGAGGTGGTTGTCACCGTTGGTGGCCTTCACCTCGACGACGCCGTCGCCGATCTCCAGGAGGGACACGTCGAAGGTGCCGCCACCGAGGTCGAAGACGAGGATCGTCTGGTCGTCCTTGTCCAGGCCGTAGGCCAGGGCGGCCGCGGTCGGCTCGTTGACGATACGCAGGACGTTGAGGCCCGCGATCTCACCGGCCTCCTTGGTGGCCTGACGCTCGGAGTCGTTGAAGTACGCGGGGACGGTGATGACCGCGTCGACGACCTTCTCGCCCAGGTACGCCTCGGCGTCGCGCTTCAGCTTCTGCAGGATGAAGGCGCTCATCTGCTGCGGGTTGAAGTTCTTGCCGTCGATCTCGATGTGCCAGTCAGTGCCCATGTGACGCTTGACCGACCGGATGGTCCTGTCGACGTTGGTGACCGCCTGGCGCTTGGCGACCTCGCCGACGAGCACCTCACCGTTCTTCGCGAATGCGACGACGGACGGCGTGGTCCTGGCGCCCTCGGCGTTGGTGATGACGGTGGGCTCGCCGCCTTCCAGAACGCTGACGACGGAGTTAGTCGTGCCCAGGTCGATGCCGACCGCACGTGCCATTTCAATTCCTCCAGCTGACTGACTTGAGTGGAACTCACTCAAGGATGCACGACGGCGATCGACGCGTCAACAGAGCTGAGTGGAGGCGACTCAACTCTTCGCTACGAGCTCCACTCACATAGGCGGCCGGTGGCAGCCCGGGGCGCGTCATTCCCGGGCTCTGACCCCTCCGCCATGAGAGAGTCCGGATGCCCTGTCGGGCAAAGCGGGCGTAGCAGGCATACACCCTGAATATCCCATGAATGTCCCTCGGAGTGGATGTCCCTCGGAAAGGGTGTGAGGAAGCTTTCATGACAGCCAAGCGCGCACTCGACCTCTTCGGCGGACTCCTCCTGCTGGCCGTCCTGTCCCCACTGCTCGCGGCCGTCGCCCTCTCCGTCGCGCTCGCCACGGCCGGGCCGGGCGGCGTGCTGCGCCGCCGGACGGTCGCCGGCCAGGGCGGGCGGTCCTTCACGATGCTGACGTTCCGCACGAGGAGCCCGCTGGCCGCGCTGCCGCTGCTGCTCCATGTCGTACGGGGGCAGATGTCGCTGGTCGGCCCGTGTCCGCTCACCCCCGGACACCGGGAGTGCGTGGGCGAGTCGCGCCGCCGGCTGTCGGTACGGCCGGGCATGACCGGGCTGTGGCAGATCAGCGGGCGGACGGAGCTGCCCTGGGAGGAGCGCGAGCTGCTCGATCTCCACTATGTGGACCATCACTGGCTGGGAATGGACCTGGCCATCCTGGCGCGTACGCTTCCAGCAGTCCGTAGACGCCGCGCGGCAAGGCTTGCCTGAGCGACACAGATCACCGCAGGGGTCGCTTACAGGGTGGCGACCCGACGGGTAATCTCAGCACGGACTGAATAAGTTACCGCTTAGTAGTGCCACACTCGAAGTGGCGGCACTCCGCCTCGCAGGCCCGCCCGAGGAGCCCCTCATGCAACTCGCCGCGATCATCGTGTCGATCGCCATCACGGTGGTGGCCGTCGCGCTGTTCGGCCGCGCCATCGCGCAGATCTACCGCTTCGTGATGCTCGGTCAGCCGGTACCCGCCGGCACGCGCACCGGTGACCCCACGCAGCGCACCCTCACGCTGGCCAAGGAGTTCCTCGGCCACACCAGGATGAACCGCTGGGGCGTCGTCGGCGTGGCGCACTGGTTCGTGGCGATCGGCTTCTTCGCGCTGCTGCTCACGATCGTCAACGCCTTCGGCCAGCTCTTCCAGGCCGACTGGCTGATCCCGATCATCGGCGACTGGCTGCCGTACGAGGTCTTCACCGAGTTCCTCGGCCTGATGACCGTTCTCGGCATCCTCACCCTGATCGTCATCCGGCAGCTCAGCCGGCCGGGCAGGGCGGGCCGCAAGTCGCGCTTCGCGGGTTCCAAGACGGGCCAGGCGTACTTCGTCGAGGCCGTCATCCTGATCGTCGGCGTCTGCATCATGACGCTGCGCGCCCTCGAAGGCGTCCAGCACCACGTGACCAGCTGGGAGCCCGGCTTCTTCGCCTCGTACCCGCTGATCGCGCTGCTCGACGGCCTCGACCTGAGCACGATCCAGCACCTCACCTACTTCTTCGCGGCGCTCAAGATCGTCACGTCCTTCACCTGGATGATCACGGTCTCGCTCAACACCAACATGGGCGTCGCCTGGCACCGCTTCCTCGGCTTCCCGAACATCTGGTTCAAGCGGAACGCCGACGGCTCCACCGCCCTCGGCGCGCTCCAGCCGATGACGACGGCCGGCAAGGAGATCGACTGGGAGGACCCGGCCGAGGACGCCGTCTTCGGTGTCTCCCAGGTCGAGCAGTTCTCCTGGAAGGGCATCCTCGACTTCTCCACCTGCACCGAGTGCGGCCGCTGCCAGTCGCAGTGCCCCGCCTGGAACACGGGCAAGCCGCTCTCCCCCAAGCTCCTGATCATGTCGCTGCGCGACCACGCGCACGCCAAGGCGCCCTACCTGCTGGCAGGCGGCGGCAAGGACATGGAAGGCAACGAGAAGGCGTCGGCGGAGGCTCTCGCCTCGGTGCCCGCCTCCGCCCTGGCGGAGGCCGAACGCCCGCTGATCGGCACCGTCGAGGAGAACGGCGTCATCGACCCGGACGTCCTGTGGTCCTGCACCACCTGCGGTGCGTGCGTGGAGCAGTGCCCGGTCGACATCGAGCACATCGACCACATCGTCGACATGCGCCGCTACCAGGTGATGATCGAGTCCGCCTTCCCGTCCGAGGCCGGCACGATGCTCAAGAACCTGGAGAAGAAGGGCAACCCCTGGGGCCTGGCCAAGAAGCAGCGCGTCGAGTGGACCAAGGAGGTCGACTTCGAGGTCCCGATCGTCGGCAAGGACGTCGAGGACCTCACCGAGGTCGACTACCTGTACTGGGTCGGCTGCGCGGGCGCCCTGGAGGACCGGGCCAAGAAGACCACGAAGGCCTTCGCCGAGCTGCTGCACATGGCGGGCGTCAAGTTCGCGATCATGGGCGGCGAGGAGAAGTGCACCGGTGACTCGCCGCGCCGTCTGGGCAACGAGCCGCTGTTCCAGCAGCTGGGTGCCGAGAACGTCGCGATGCTGAACATGGCGTTCGGCGAGGACGACGACGATCCTGAGACGAAGAAGCCCAAGTCCGCGAAGAAGATCGTCGCGACCTGCCCGCACTGCTTCAACACGATCGCGAACGAGTACCCGCAGCTGGGCGGCGAGTTCGAGGTCATCCACCACACGCAGCTGCTCCAGCACCTCATCGACGAGGGCAAGCTGATCCCGGTGACGCCGGTCGACGGTCTGATCACGTACCACGACCCGTGCTACCTGGGCCGCCACAACAAGGTCTACACGCCCCCGCGCGAGATCATGTCGGCCGTCCCCGGCCTGCGCCAGCAGGAGATGCACCGCCACAAGGAGCGCGGCTTCTGCTGCGGCGCCGGCGGCGCGCGCATGTGGATGGAGGAGCGGATCGGCAAGCGCATCAACAACGAGCGCGTGGACGAGGCTCTCTCGCTGAACCCGGACATCGTGTCGACGGCCTGCCCGTTCTGCCTGGTCATGCTGACCGACTCGGTCAACGGCAAGAAGAACGAGGGCAAGGCGAAGGAGTCCGTCCAGGTGGTGGACGTGGCGCAGCTGCTGCTCGACTCGGTGAAGACGAAGCCGGAGGACGTCGAGGCGGAGCCGGAGCCGGTGTCGGCCGAGTGACTCGGTAGCCCGTACGTACGAAAGGGGCCGCCCCCGCGGAAGGTTCGCGGGGGCGGCCCTTCGTACGTAGGTGGACGTGGCTGGGGCATGTCACAGCTCCGTGGCAGCTAAGGGCAAATGAGCGCCGTACAGCCGGGAACGGGTACGTTCGTGGACGTGGCTGGATTCAGGAACGGACGCGGCCGGGACAACCGCCCCCCGCAACAACAACCGCAGCAGGCGCCGTACGGGTACAACGCGGCCCCGCCGCCCCACCCGCAGCAGCAGTGGCCCCAACAGGGCCCTCAGGCCGGCGGCGGCGGGTACGGCGAGCCGGAGTACTTCGGGGACCCGTACGGGGCGCAGCAGCAACACCATCAGCAGCAGCACTACGCGGCGAACACGCCGGGGCACACGCAGATGTTCAGCGTGAACGAGGACCCCTACGGCGACGCGGCCACGTACAACGCGGGCGCCGCGTCGCCCGCCCCGACGGGCCCGCGCCTGCCCTGGAAGGCCCTGCTGAGCGGCATCGTGCTGCGCCCGGCGCCGACGTTCCTGCAGATGCGGGACCACGCGGTGTGGGGCCCGGCGCTGATCGTCACGTTCCTCTACGGACTGCTCGCGATCTTCGGCTTCGACAAGGCGCGCGACGAGGCGATCAACGCGACGCTGTCGACGGCGATCCCGTACGTCCTGATGACGGGCGCGGGCTTCGTCGTCGGCGGTCTGATCCTGGGCGCGGTCACGCACACGCTGGCGCGCCAGCTCGGCGGTGACGGCAGCTGGCAGCCGACGGTGGGCCTGTCGATGCTGATCATGTCGATCACGGACGCGCCGCGGCTGCTCTTCGCGCTCTTCCTGGGCGGCGAGAACGGCCTGGTGCAGGTCGTCGGCTGGGTCACCTGGCTGGCGGCGGGCGCGCTCTTCACACTGATGGTGAGCCGCTCGCACGACCTGCCGTGGCCGAAGGCGCTGGGCGCCTCGGCGATCCAGCTGGTGGCGCTGCTGTCGCTGATCAAGCTGGGCACGCTGTAGTCACGTACGTACGCAGAAGGAAAGGCCCCCACCGGAAGGCGGGGGCCTTTCTCATTCAGTCTTCGAAATCGTCAGGCGTCGAGAACCTGACCTTCGCGCCGGACGACGGGCGGCTCGACGGACCAGGGGAAGTTGATCCACTCGTCGGTCTTCTTCCACACGTACTCGCACTTCACGAGGGAGTGCGACTTCTCGTAGATGACGGCGGAGCGGACCTCGGCGACGTGGTCGACGCAGAAGTCGTGGACGAGCTTGAGGGTCTTGCCGGTGTCGGCGACGTCGTCGGCGATCAGGACCTTCTTGTCGCTGAAATCGATCGCGTTGGGAACGGGCGCGAGCATGACGGGCATCTCAAGCGTCGTCCCCACACCGGTGTAGAACTCCACGTTCACGAGGTGGATGTTCTTGCAGTCGAGGGCGTAGGCCAGACCGCCGGCGACGAAGACGCCGCCGCGGGCGATGGAGAGGACGATGTCGGGCTCGTAGCCGTCGTCGGCGATGGTCTGCGCGAGCTCGCGGATCGCGCGCCCGAAGCCCTCGTAGGTGAGGTTCTCCCGTACGTCACTCATTGCTGTCACACCTGGGTCCGATGGAAGTTCATGTACGAACGGGAGGCCGTCGGCCCCCGCTGCCCCTGGTAGCGCGAGCCGTAGCGCTCGCTGCCGTACGGGAACTCGGCGGGCGAGCTCAGCCGGAACATGCACAGCTGCCCGATCTTCATGCCCGGCCACAGCTTGATCGGCAGGGTGGCGAGGTTCGACAGCTCCAGGGTCACGTGCCCGGAGAAGCCGGGGTCGATGAACCCGGCGGTGGAGTGCGTGACGAGCCCGAGCCGCCCGAGGGAGCTCTTCCCCTCCAGCCGGGACGCGATGTCGTCCGGCAGCGAGATGACCTCGTAGGTCGAGGCGAGCACGAACTCGCCGGGGTGCAGGATGAACGCCTCGTCGCCCTCCGGCTCGACCTCGCGGGTCAGGTCGAGCTGCTCGACGGCGGGGTCGATGTGGGGGTAGCGGTGGTTCTCGAACACCCGGAAGAAGCGGTCAAGCCTCACGTCGATGCTCGAGGGCTGCACCATGGATTCGTCGTACGGGTCGATGCGCACCCGCCCGGCATCGATCTCGGCCCGGATGTCCTTGTCTGAGAGAAGCACGCCCCCACGATACGCAGAGGGCGCGGACCTGCCCCAATCGGGAAGGCTCCGCGCCCCTCCACCCCTCAGCGCTGCTCAAGCTCCACAGGCACCGCGTGCCGCAACCGCGCACACCGCGGACACCGGACGAGCCGCCCTGGTCCGATCCGCCCGGCCCCGAGCTGCTGCAACGGGAACGAGGTGGTACTGAACACATGCCCTTCGGCACATCGGACGACGGTGCGCTCCATCGAACCCATCAAGTCCCTTCCCCGACAAGTGGTGGACGAGAGAGCCACATTAGGGGATCAAGGGGACACGTCTCCAGGCGGCACTCCGTCACGGGGAGGTACGCCTCGACTTCAGGGATGGGGTACAGTGTCCGAGTCTGCGGTACCGATCAACGGACCGCCAGGCGGATGTAGTTTAATGGTAGAACATGAGCTTCCCAAGCTTATAGCGCGGGTTCGATTCCCGTCATCCGCTCCATAACAAAGCCCCAGGTCAGAGACCTGGGGCTGTTTGTTATGCCAGACCTCTCAGCCGTCGGCGTGCGCCGACGAAGGTCGAGTGGGTGCGGGGCGAGGAGACGCTCGCGACCTGGGAGCAGGCGTCAGCGGGTCGCCGCGAGATCCGGGGTCGGATCGTCCGTGGCGTACAACTTGACCGCGGAGTCCAGGACCTCCTCCAGCTCGATGCTGCCGCTGCCGTCCGTGTCGAGGGCCGCCGCCTTGGCCCGGGCCATCTCCGGCGTTGCCCGCATCGCTTGGAGCATGCGCGCCCATTCGTCGACGGTCACGGTGCCGTCGCCATCGGCGTCCGCAGCCTCGATGACGGCCTTGGCCCAGGGCTCCACCATGCGGGTGAACGCCGCGCGGTTGTTGCGGAGATGAGCGCTGGCCGCCTGGACGAACTCGTCCTTGGTGATCTTCCCGTCGCCGTCCCTGTCCGCGAGTTCGGCGAAGGCAGTCCAGAGGTGCCGCGCGCCGGCTGTCACCGCGCTGCCCTTGGCCGAGTTCCGCGACAGGCCGAACTCGGCCAGGATGTCCCCGGCGAGTTCGTGGAAGTCGGCCTCGGTCACCACACCGTCACCGTCGCGATCGAACCGGCTGAAACGGGCTGCGATCTTCTCCTGGTAGGCGGCCTCACTCATCGAGGGTCTCCTTCGTTCGTTGAAATGCGGTCCGCGCCCCAGCATCTGCCACACGCAGTGGAATTCCGGGAGGCGTCGCGGGAAGGTCCGTCGGATGCCGGAGCGCGCGCGGCGCGGGCGAGGCGCGCGGGTCACAGAGGCAGCAGATCGGCATTCGGCGGAAGCCCGCACGCCCGCCGGTCGGTCACGACCGCGAGCTCGTAGTCGTGCCGTCGGCCCGGCTGCCACTGTCCGCCCGCGAGCGGGACGGTGGCGACGTTGGGAACGGGGCCGGTCGTCCAGTCGAGGGGTCCCGCGATCGTGTCCAGGCGGGTTCTGCCCACGGCGGCGGCCACGGCGCCCCGGTCGGCCGGGTCCTCCGCCGTCGCCAGGGCATGGAGCGCGACCTCGAACAGCGCGTGGGCGAGTCCGAGCGGCTGCAACCACTGCCTGCCGGTGCTCTGTTCGTACACCTCGGCCAGCTCCGCCGCGCTCATCCCGTCGATCGAGGACCGGTAGGGGACGGCAGGCGTCCAGTAGACCAGGGTCGCGATGTTCGCGTGGGCCGGGCGCGCGCCGTCGTCCGCCACCACAGGCGGGTAGGCCAGCCACCGGGAGCAGGTGATCAACCGGGGGCGCCAGGCGGCCTCCGCGAGCTGTCGGCGGAACAATGCCAGGTCGCGCGCGGTCGCCGCGCTCGTGACGATGTCGGCACCCTCGGCGCGGAAGACCGCGATGTCGCGGCCGAAGTCGCCGGCCGGCTCCGCGTATCCGCCCGGGTCGACCAGACGGTGGCCCCGGGCGCGAGCCCTCGGCGCGAATCCCCTCGTACCGTGTCGCGACCACATGCCCTGCGGTCCCTCGTTCCACAGGCAGCCGACCGCCCCCTCCGAACCACCGACGCACTCCCACAGGTCGGCGAAGGTTTCCGCGATGTCGTCCAGCCCCCAGCAGAAGTGGTACGTCCAGCGGAAGGGGCTGTCGTCGTCCGCCCCTCGCCCGTAGTAGTACACCTGCCAGGGGAAGGTGCTCGACACGCAGGCGACGCCTTCTCTCTCACAGGCATCCGCCACGGCCGGCAGGACCTCCGTCCCCGCGAGGGTCACGATGACGGAGGCGTTTTCGTCCCGCGCCAGCTCCCGTACCGCCTGCCGAGCGCCCTCCGCGCTCGACCGGCTGTCCCGGCTCACCAGCCGCACCCAGCGCCCGGCCGGACCACGTGCCACGAGCGACATCGCGAAGGCCAGCGGGTCTCCCAGACTTGCCAGCCGTCCGGTCCGGGCGACCACGACCCCGACTGTCGGGGCCGCCGCAGCCCCACCGCTGTAGCTGCTCAAGGCGACCTCTTCTCGATCTACGCCATTGCCCAGAGAACGTCCGGCAAGGACGAGGGGTCACGGCGCCGCGTCACGCGCCGCAGGCGCCGACCGGCCGGCTCCCCCAGACATCGAGGACCTCCCGATCACCAAAACGAAGCTTCGCGAAGCCGTCATGCTCGGCGCGCCGAACGAAGGTGGCGAGCTGGCCTTCATTACCCAGGCGCGTGCCCCATCCGTGCGCTTCAGTGCGGTGAACAGCGGTCAAGCTTGTGGCGCGGGTTCGATTCCCGTCATCCGCTCCATAGCAAAAGCCCCAGGTCAGCGACCTGGGGCTTGTTTGTTGTCCAGATCTCTCAGTCCTTCACGGCGATGGCGGCGATAACGAGAGCACGGTCGCTTCCTGGCGGACGGCACGGCCGTCAAGCTCGGGTCGGCCTCACCGACGGACACCTGCCGGATCAGCCACTTCTCCGTCTGCCCGGGACGCGGCGTCTGAGCCGGGCCCGAACCCCCTGACGATCAGCCACCCGGCCAGCCCCAGCTCCCAGGCGAACACCGGGAGCGCGGCGGCCGACCCCGCCACGGAGAGCTGCGTGTAGGCCCCGAACATCACGGCGACGGCCGAGGCGCAGATCAGCGGTCCGCCGACCAGCCCGAGCACGGCGATGAAGCGCGGTACGAGCCGTGCACGGTACGCCAGGTACGCGAGCAGGACGGTGTTCAGGCCGAGGGCGATATTGGGCCCGAGCAGGAATGTCCAGTCGTGCAGGGCCACCAGCGCGGCATCGGCGCCGTCCGCCGCCCCCGCGTCCCGCCGCAGGGTGACGAGCGCCAGGACCGCGACGATCCCGAGGGCGATGACGGCCGCCTCCAGCAGCCGCCCGAAGGCGTACCCGAGCGCGAGCCCCTCGCCGTGGCGCCGCAGGACGGGGAACAGCGCCGCCCCGGTACCGGCCACCGCCACCACCAGCACCACCTCGCAGAGCACCCCGAGCAGTGCCCGCGTGTCGACGCCCTGCGCGAGCCGGCCGTCCGCCGCGCCCAGCAGGGGGCGGTACAGAACCGCCCCGGCTATCGCGGCGGCCTCGGTCAGCAGGAACAGCGACCCGGCGGCTACTGCGGTTCTCCGGTCCGGACTCATTTTTGTACCCCTCGCTCGGTGGAGGTGTACGCCGTACACCTGACGGCGACCAAAGGTGTACGGCGTACACTCGTCAAGGAGGGGGCGCCGTCGAGGAGGGAAGGGGCCGAACCGGAATGACCCGGCAGGAAGCCACGCGCACGCAACGGATCCCCCTGAACAGGGACCGCGTCCTGCGCGCCGCCGTCGCGCTCGCCGACGTCACCGGCATCGACGCGCTCAGCATGCGCAGGCTCGCACAGGAGCTGGACGTCGTACCGATGGCCCTCTACAAGCACGTGGCCAACAAGGAGGAGCTGCTCGACGGCATGGCCGACGCCGTCGTCGGCGAGATCGACCCGCCGGCCGGGGGCCCCGACTGGCGGCACGTGGTCCGCGGGCGGATCCTCTCGGCCCGGCGGGTCCTGCTGCGCCACCCCTGGGCGGTCCGGGTCATCGAGTCGCGGACCAGCCCCACCCCAGCCGTGCTTGCGTACCTGGACTCGATGGCCGGGAGCTTCCGGGACGGCGGCCTCTCCGCCGACCTCACGCACCACGTCATGCACGCGATGGGCAGCCGCCTCCTCGGCTTCAGCCAGGAACTGTTCGACACCTCGGGCCCCTCCGGACCACCGGACCCCGGGCTGGCGGCGCGCTACCCGAACATCGCGGAACTGGCCGCGACGGCCGCACACGACAGGGGCTCCACGGTCGGTGGCGGCTGCGACGACCAGTTCGAGTTCGAATTCGCCCTGGACCTCCTCCTGGACGGCTTCGAAAACCTCCGCCGCCAGGGCTGGACGTCCGCGCGGAAGGCGTAGCAGTTAGTTACGGGGGGGCTGAGCCGCACGGGGCCCGTGCCACTGGGTGCCAGTAGGACGGTGATCAGCGGTCACCAGAGGGCCTGGCCCAACCGCCAGCGCGGACCTCTCGGGGAATGTTCCAGCAGGTCAAAGGCCTACAGGCGCCCTGGTGCCGAGTGATTCCCGAGCTTATAGCGCGGGTTCGATTCCCGTCATCCGCTCTTCCAAGAAGGCCCCGGTCAACGACCTGGGCCTTCTTCGTTGCCTAGGTCTGGGCCAGTTCGCGCGCCGTGGCCATATCGCTGAAGGGGAGCAGCTCCTCGCCGACGATCTGGTGTGGTTCGCTGCCCTTGCCGGCGATCAGGACCGTGTCGTCGGGGCCCGCCGCGGTCAGGGCGAAGGCGATCGCCTGGCGGCGGTCGGTGTAGCGCCGGAAGGGGGTGCCGGTCGCCGTGAGGCCGGGGGTGACCTGGTCCAGGATGGCCTCGGGGTCCTCGTTGCGGGGGTTGTCCGAGGTCAGGACACAGAGGTCGGAATGGGTCCCGGCGATCTGGCCCATCGCGGCCCGTTTGGTGGTGTCGCGGTCTCCGCCGCAGCCGAAGACCGTGATCACCCGGCCGTGGGCGAAGCCCCGGATGGTGGTCAGGACCTTGTCCAGGGAGTCCGGCGAGTGGGCGTAGTCCACGATCACCGACGTGCCCATCGGGGTCCGGAAGCGTTCCAGTCGGCCCGGGACCGGCGGCATCCGGTCGAGCGCGTCGACCAGGGGGCCCAGCTGGTGCCCCAGCACGTGGCAGGCTGCCACGGTGGCCAGCGCGTTGGCCACCGAGAACCGGCCGGGGACGGGGATCGAGGCCGGGTAGGCGCGTCCGTCGTGGTGAAGGGTGAACCGCGTACCCGAGGCGCTCACCACGAGGTCGGTGGCCCGGTAGTCAGCCGGGCGGTCCAGGGCGTAGGTGGTCACCGCACCCGGCATCATCGACACGATGCCCGCGCCCACCGGGTCGTCGGTGTTGACCACCGCATGCCGGCACAGGCCCTGAAAGAGCCGCAGCTTGGCGTCCCGGTAGTTCGCCATCGTCCCGTGGTCGTCCAGATGGTCCTGCGTCAGGTTGGTGAAGACCCCGACGTCGATGAACGTACGGTCCACCCGGTGCGTCAGCAGCGCCATCGAGGTGGCCTCCAGCACCACGCCGGCGGCCCCGCGGTCGCGCATGTACCCCAGTAGGTACTGCAGGTCGGGGGATTCCGGCGTGGTCAGCACTGATGGCGGCATGGGGATCGGCTCGTCGCCGATCCTGCTTCCGGCGGTTCCGATCACCCCCACCCTGGAGCCCTCGGCGATCCGCAGGACGGACTCGACCATGTACGAGACGGAGGTCTTCCCGTTGGTGCCGGTGATCGCCACCATGTCCATCTGCCGCCCGGGCTCGCCGAAGTAACGGGAGGTCACCACCGCGGCGGCCGTCCGCGTGTCGGGTACCCGGACGGCGCAGATGCCCGGGGGCCATACCCCGGCCGGCAGGGCGGGTTCACTGCCGTCGACGAGTACGGCGGCGGCGCCCAGGGCCAAGGCCGGCGAGACGGAGCCGAGGCCGCCCTCCCGGTGTCCGGGTACGGCGATGAAGAGCGAGCCAGGCGTTACCCGGTCGGCGTCGAAGGTGGGTCCCGCGGTGATCAGCGTCGTGTCCGGATCACCCTGGAGAACGTGGTGCTCCTGCCCGGCCAGCAATTCGCTCAGCTTCACAATGATCCCTTCGAGGGGGCTCGGGCCCGGGCGTGCGGCCGTAGCCAGGCGGCAGCGCCGGCGGCATGCCGGGAAGCTGCTGTGGTGATGTGGAGCGGAGGAGCCGGAGGCGCGAAGCGCTAGCCGTGGCCGTGCAGGGCGGTACGGCGGGTCTTGGGCGCCGCTGCGAGGGCCGCGCCGGCCGGGTCGACGACGGTCGGAACCCCGGCAGCCGGGCGCATCCCGGAGGCGGCCTGCTGCAGGCACTGCCTCGAGGAACGTGTGCGACCCATGGGCCGAGTGTACGGCCCACGCTGCGGCCCGGGGACCGCCGCTTGGCGCCCTCGCCTCCGGCGCCTACCCCCATGCTGCACGTCACGCTCGCCTTCGAGGTTGATCCCGACGGCGATGCAGACCGGCCGGTTGGCGACCGCACCCACCCGCTTGCGCGAGCTGCCGTTGCGGGAGTTACCCGAGCCCGCCCCGGCCTTGTCGCCCTTCTCGTAGCCGAGATGCTCGGTCGGTCACCGGACTGGGCGGCGGCGCGGAGAGCGTCGTCCTGTGCGCATGGCGGCGTAGAGGAGGGCTGCCACGAACACCGCGATGCCGATGAACAGAAGGAAGAGGAGTCCGTCGGCGGTGGCGCCGATCATGCCCAGCACGATCGCGACGATGATCAAGGCCAGGAAGACCGACATGAGTGCTGCCTCCTCGGTCGGGCGGGGGCTCAGCGGCGGGCCAGCTGCCGTTCACCGTTCGCCCCGGGCTTGTACGCGAGGCCGTAGTGTCCGAAGACCGCTTCCTCGTCCCCGGCGGGAAGTACGTCGTCGGTGCCGATCGAAGGGCACTGCTTCACCAGCGCCTTGTCGTGGGCGACCTTCACATAGCCCGGCCCCACCGTCGCACCGTCCAGGGGAACGAACACCAGACGGTGGCGGGTGGGCAGGCCGACCCGGATCGTGGCCATGGAGGGCTCGTCAGTGCTGGTGTCGACGTAGATCGCCTCCAGCTCTCCGATCCTGCGGCCCCGCGTGTCCACCACGTCGTAGGTTCGCCACTCACGGATGTCGGCCATGTGGATCATCCCAACTCCTCGTGGTCGGTGACCGGTTCGGGAAGCGGGGCGACAAGGATCTCGGCGGCCTGGGTGACGTTGTCGGCGCGGACCGCGCGGGCCATGGCGTCACGTGCCGCATCGGGTGCCGTGTCCGGCGGTACCACCATCAGGGCGAAGTGGTCGTTGTCGCCACGGGTGATGAGGACGGTGTCGTCGCCGACGGGGAAGGAGTCGAGGTGCACCACACGGTCGTCGACGACCACACGAGTCGGAACCTCCTCCCAGGCGGCGGTGTCCAGGCCGACCCTCGTGATGGGGCCGAGGTGTGCGGTGAGCGCCTGGATCAGGGCGGGCAGCTCGGTCACGACGTCCCGGGAGCGGGGCCACCACGCGCCGTCGAGGACGCCTTCGCGGGAGTGCGTCGTCTGCAGTCGGAGCACGGCCGTGCCGGGCTTCACCGCTCGGTGGATCTCGTCCGGGAGGAGCTTCTGAGGGGTGGGAGCGTCAGATTCGGCCATGGTGGTCCGCCTGCCTGCGCGGGGCCGCCGACACCTCATGGCCGGCGAGAAACCGCCGTGGTCTCACGGTACTCCGCGCGCCTGCGACCACGCCCGCGAGCATCGGCCGGGCGGTGTTCCCAGTCGGAAACCACCTGGTCAGAAACCGCTCGTCCGAGCACGGGGCGGAGTAGGCTTCAAGTACCGGGAGTAACTCGAACACCCGCTCCCACGCGGACGTCGTTTCCGGCGATCAAGACACTGGGCCGCCCTGCAGGGCGGCCCGGAGACGGGTCCGCGATCATGACCACCATCGCTTCCCCGCTTTTGGCGCGCCTGGCGCTGACGCCTAAGACCACACGCGCCGGCCTGTTGGACGGCGCCTGGTGGCCGTTCTCACGCGATCTCGCAGCCGAACTTCCGCCACTGATCGACGCGCTGGAGGGCCGCTTCGGACGCATCACACGCGTCACGGTGAACCCCACCCGTTGGCCCGTCGTCCCACACAAGGTTCCCGTCTCCGGGCACACCGTGCATGTCGGCTGGTTCACCGAACAGGATCCCGACAAGATGATCCTGCTCTCCTACACCGTCGGCCGCTGCGATCTGCTGGTGATCCCGCCCGAGACCGAACCCGCCGCAGCCGCCCGGCTGATGACCGCCGCCGCGACCCCCGGCAGCCGCCTCACCGCCGACTCCCTCATGTCCGACGAAACCGCGATCGGCCTCCGCCTGCGGGACGTCCGAGGCAGGGAGGACGTCTGGGAGACCGATGGCGGGGCCATCCCGCCGCCCGTCCGGCATCCCGTCATCGGCGCGCGGATGATCCCCCTTCCGGGGAACAGGTGGAGGTGACGACATGGCGACCGTCATCCTCATCGCCGCGATCGTCTCCATGACCGCCCTCGGCATGGCACTGATCCACCGGCTCAACGCCCAGCACGACGCACGCATCGCGGCGTACCTCTTCAGCGACCCCTACCCGGCCATCGCCCGTCCACCCGGCCACAGCCACCACAGGCCGACAGGGCAAGCCCCCAGCCGCAGGAGCACGGGCACCTGGCCCTGAACCCAGACCACTCCTCCGACCGAAGGCCGCGGGTGGGGCACCCGACACCCGGGACAACCCACCCGCCGGCCTCTCGCCCGTCCTCTGAAGGGACCCCACACCTTGTACCCCACCGAGCACGAGACCCTGCCGCAGGCAGGACGCGCCGAGATCCGCATCGTCGCCGCTTCCCCCGAGGCCGCCCGCGCGGTCGCCGAAGCAATCCGCCGCTCTTTCGACGGACCGGAACAGCGCAGCTACCCGGCCCCCGACGGCGGCACCCGGCTCCACCTCACCGTCGACACCGAATCCGCTGCCGGACCCGCACGGTCCTGGCTGACCACCAGCAGGCCGCTCACCGGCGTCGGCACCCACGTGGACGAGGTCTGAGGAGCAATCAGACCCATACGCACGAAAGGACTCGGCCATGGCGACACTCCGCGAGCGACAGGTCTACCGTGAACGGGTTCTGACCGCCCTCTACGAAGCCACCGAAGGCAACCGCCTTCTCGGAGTCCCTGGGCGAAAGCTGCGGAACGACCTGCGCATCCCGGAGGAGGACCTGGCGGCGGCCTGCACGTACCTGGCCGGCGAGGGCCTGATCACCGTCGACTGGGATCCGGGCAACACACCCGCGATGGTCTCCCTGACCCACCAGGGCATCAGGCGGATGGAGGCCGAAGAGGAAGAACGCGGCTGACCGCCGGCCTGGAGTCGGCCGCCCTCGGCACGGCCGTCCGCACGCACGGTCACCGTATGGCGTACCCGGTCACCGAGGAGCATCCTTGAAGGCGCATAGCGGTACGGCCCGCCGCCAAGTCGGCCGGAAGGCTCCGAGTCGCCAAGCGTCCCCCGCCCCAACTCGCAGGAATGCCCTGCTCGGAGGGCACACGGCGCACCACTTGCACCATCTGGCAGCCGAGTCGTCTCGAATCACGAGACGCTCTGCGTGACCCGCCGCACTCGGCTCACCTCCCGCGAATTCGCTCCCTACAAACGCAGCCGCATTGGCCCTGCGTCGCGCGCCCACACGAGCGACCGCTCAGTGAGTGAGTCCACGATGACCGGCGCATCCTGTGGCGGAGGCACTCGTTGCTCACGACATGAAGAAGATCATCATGCTCGCCGCCCTGCCCCTCGTGATCATCGGCATGGCCGCCCCGGCACAGGCAGACAACGACAGCAACTTCGGCGGCGGTGTCAACGCCGCCAACAACTGGAACTTCGCCGCAGCCGCGGTCTGCCTGCAGGAACTGGCCGTCGTGCCCGTCCTCGGCGACTGGGCCGGCAACCACGTCAACAACTGCAGCCTCGGCAACGTGATCGACCACACTCTGGGAGGCTGAGAAGCTGTTGCCGACAGCGGGGGCCGCCTGAACGAGTCGGCCCCCGCACCCGGGCGGACGCTCGTTCGAGGTCGGCACAGGGCGACCTCTCAGACGCCGCTGGCTTCGGATGCGGATCACCGACATCAGCAGTTGGTGGGTGCCGCCATCGACGGCAACGACGAGTCCGCCGCCCGCCTGTCCGATCGGGGCGCCGTCGATCCCCGTGTTTGCCGGAGGCGACCCAGGCCAACGAGAGCGTCGTGGAGACGGTCCGGGGCCGAAACCGTTCCACAGGACGCCCCGGCGGGGCTCAGCCGGCCCCGATGGACAGGGGGCCGACTCGGGTCTCCAGCCAGGCCGGCAGGTCCAGGAGCCGGACCCCTTCCTGCTCGTCGGGGTCCGTCCGCGCGGCCAGGCACACCATCTCCTCGGTGCCGGTGTTCACCGGCAGGTGCGGGGTGTCGGCAGGGATGTGGATGTAGTGACCGGCGTGGAGGACCACGTGCTCGGCCAGGCCCTCACCGTGCCATACCTCTGCCTGCCCGGACTGGGTGAAGATGGCCGACTCGTGACCCTCGTGCAGGTGAGGGCGGCCCCGGCTGCCGGTGGCCATCACGCGCACTGATACCTGCTCCGAACGTGCCACCCCTAGACCCCTTGGTAGCGCCCGGTCCGCACCACTGCGCATTGCTTCTGATCCGCCACAAGCAGCAGTACAACTGCATGTGTCCGCTGTTCGAGCAGTTCACGCCACCTTCGTGGCGCCCGCTCAGGGGCCTCGGATCGCCTCAGGCGCCGTAGTTGAGCCGGAAGATGTCGTTCAGGATCTAGTACGAGCTTCCATCGGGCACAAGCCGGCGAACCCGAGAACCGCGAACCCCGAAAGCACGCCCAGGTCCGTTGGGTCGACGCCGGCGCCCTCCACCGGATTGACGCGGTCGTGGGCAGCGCGCCATGTCTTCACCCACAACGACGGACGTCGTCGACGAGAGGTACCTGCGCCGAGTCGGGCAACGGCCGGTGCTCTTGGACGCCGACTGCCGGGAGGCGATCGCGGACGCCACCGCCCTCTGTCGAGCGCTGGTGGACGTCAGTCCCCCGTAGTCCCGACAGGGCGTCGCGGACCCGTTCTCATCGCCAGGAGGGTTGCTACGACGGAGCTTCCGGCCAGGGCGAGGAAGAGGCCGCTGTAGCCGCCGAGGGGTCCGGCGAGGGTGGCGCCGGCCCAGGGAGCAAGGGCGGCGGCGATGGTGGCAGGGGCCGTGAGGAGGGCGGAGAGGTGGCCGTATCGGCCGGCGCCCCATCGGTCGGTGACCGCGGTGGCCTGGAGGAGGGTGAGGTTGCCGCGGACGACGCCGGCGAGGACGGAGAGCAGGACAAGGAGCGGGATGGGGCCGGGGACCAAGGCCAGGGCTGAGGTGGTGGCGCCGCCGAGGGCGATCAGCGTGGCGGTGCGGGTGGTGACGGTGGTGCGAGCGGCGAGGGCCGCGTAGAGCGTGCGGCCGAGGGTCTGGCCGGCACCGCCGAGACCGAGGGCCCAGGCGGCGGCGGTCGGGCTCGCTCCGCGTTCTTCGAGGAGGGGCACGAGGCCGAGGACGACCGCGTACATGGCGAAGCCGGAGAGCGTGAACGCGATGGCGAGCAGGACGAAGGGGCGGCTGCGGGCGGTCTCGTCTTTCCCGGTCGGCTGTTCAGGGCCGGGACCCGGCGGCAGGGGTGGCCAGGGGGCTCGTAGGGCGAGGGCGTGGGCGGGGATGGTGACGAGGGCGAGGATGCCCGCCAGGATGACGTACGTGGTGCGCCAGGTGAGGTGTTCGGCGAGGGCGGCCGTGAGCGGGGCGAAGACGGTGGAGGCCAGGCCGCCGGCGAGGGTGACGATCGTCAGGGCGCGGACGCGGTCGGGACCCCACCACCGCGTGAGGGCGGCGAAGGCGGGGTGGTAGAACGTGGCGGCCATCGCGACGCCCGCGAGGGCCCAGGCGGCGTAGAAGGCAGGCAGGTTGGGGGCTGCCGCCACGGCCAGCACGGCAACGACGGCGAGGATGGAGCCGGCCGTCATGACGAGGTGCGGGCCGCGCCGGTCCAGGATCCGGCCTATGGGCACACTTGCTGCCGCCGAGACGAGAAGGGCCAGCGAGAACGCACCTGTTGTCGCGCCGAGGGACCAGCCGGTGTCGGCTGTGATGCGGGAGAGCAGAACGGGGAAGGCGTAGTAGACGATCCCCCAGCCGGTGATCTGCGTCAGGCAGAGGGCGGGGAGCACGGCGCGGGGCCGCGACCGGTCCCCCGTTCCGGTCGCGACCCCGTCCGTGCGGGTGTTGAGGTCGGTCACGAGCCGCAGGAGGGCGCGGAGGTCGTGGTGCCGAGCTGGATCAGCGCGGGGGCGGGAGCGCAGCAGCCTCCGCCGTCCGCCTCGTCGGCCTGCGGCTGATCGAAGAGGCCCGCGCCGCCGCAGACGCCCGTTTCAGGGAGGACCAGCTCGACGCGCTCGGCCGACTCCCGGTCGCCCGCGATGGCGGCGACGACGGAGCGGACCTGCTCGTATCCGGTGAGGGCAAGGAAGGTCGGGGCGCGGCCGTAGGACTTCATGCCGACGAGGTAGACGCCCTGTTCGGGGTGGGAGAGCTCGTTCACGCCGTGGGGGTAGACGGTGCCGCAGGAGTGCTGGTTGGGGTCGATCAGCGGGGCCAGCTCGACCGGGGCCTGGAGGCGCTCGTCGAGACCGAGGCGGAGCTCGGAGAGGAAGGAGAGGTCGGGGCGGAAGCCCGTGAGGACGATGACCTCGTCGACCGGGTCGAGCCGGCGGCCGTCCTCGGCCACGAGGACCAGGCGGTCGCCGTCGCGCTCGATCGCCTCCGTACGGAAGCCGGTCACGGCGTCGGCATGGCCCTCGTCCACCGCTGCCTTCGCGGCAAGACCCAGTGCGCCGCGGGCGGGGAGCTGGTCGGCCGTGCCGCCGCCGAAGGTGGAGCCGGAGATGCCGCGGCGCAGGATCCATACGGCCTTCGCCCCCGCGCCGTCCTCTGCCTCGGCCAGCTCGGCAAGGGAGGCAAGAGCGGTGAAGGCGGAGGCGCCGGAGCCGATGACGGCGGTGCGCTTGCCCGCGTATCGGGCTCGGACGGAGGGGTCCTTGAGGTCGGGGACGCGGTAGGTGACGCGGTCGGCTGCGGCCTTCTCCCCAAGGGCGGTGAGGCCGGACGCACCGGCCGGGCTCGGGGTGGCCCACGTGCCGGAGGCGTCGATGACCGAGCGGGCGAACAGCCGCTCCTCGCGGCCGTCGGCGTACGCGACGTGGACGACGAAAGGCTGGGCCTCGCGGTCCGCGTCCACGATCCGGTCGCGGCCCGCGCGCGACACACCGGTGACCGTGGCGCCGGTGCGAACGCGGTCGCCGAGGACGTCGGCGAGCGGCTGGAGGTAGTCGGCCGCCCAGTCGCCACCGGTCGGGTACGTCTTCGCGTCGGGCTTTACCCAGCCGGTGGGGGCCAGGAGCTTCTCGGCGGCCGGGTCGGTGACCTCGCCCCACGTGGAGAAGAGACGGACGTGTGCCCACTCGCGTACCGCCGCACCAGCCGTCGGCCCGGCCTCCAGGACCAGCGGTTCGAGGCCGCGCTCGACGAGGTTCGCGGCGGCGGCGAGGCCGGCGGGCCCGGCCCCGATGACCACGACGGGCAGCTGGTCGGTGGCGGTGGTGTTCACGACGATTCCCCTTTGTTTCGACATCCGTCGATCTCTTGTGCCGCCAGCATGGCACCTGAATCGACACTCGTCAACATAGACATTCAT
The DNA here is from genome assembly GCF_055563935.1 of Streptomyces sp. NPDC029169. Lineage (NCBI taxonomy): Bacteria > Bacillati > Actinomycetota > Actinomycetes > Kitasatosporales > Streptomycetaceae > Streptomyces > Streptomyces sp. NPDC029169. Next base: position 86,280 of record NZ_JBVHXA010000021.1, on the reverse strand, counting down.
CGAAATGAACGCGCCTGAGGCGGCCCGCGGCCTGGGCGCCTGGTTCGACATGTGTCAACATAGATGCATGTCGAATGTCACCGCGCTGCCGCTGCTTGAGCCCGAGGTCGTCCGCTGCTGCCCGCCGCTCACCGAGCGCCCGCTGAACGCCGAGGAGGCCGAGCGGACTGCGAAGATGTTCAAGGCCCTCGGCGATCCGGTCCGGCTGCGCCTGTTCTCGGCGGTCGCCTCACACGTGGGCGGCGAGGCGTGCGTCTGCGACATCTCCGACGTCGGGGTCTCGCAGCCGACTGTCTCCCATCACCTGAAGAAGCTGAAGGAGGCGGGTCTGCTCTCCTCGGAGCGGCGCGGGACCTGGGTGTACTACCGCGTGGAGCCCGCCGTCCTCGCGGCCATGGGCGCGCTCCTCACCCAGGCGTCTGCCGCGTGACCGTAGCGACCGCCGTCGTCGTGCCCCTGACCGCGGCACACGCCGAAGAGGTCGTTGCGATCTACCAGGCAGGCATCGACGAGGGCAACGCCACCTTCGCTTATAGCGCGGGTCCGATTCCCGTCATCCGCTCCATGACGAAGCCCCAGGTCAGCGACCTGGGGCTTCGTCATGGGACGCCTGGGTGGCCGCCCGACGGTCCAGGCAGTCCGATCGGATCAACGCTTCTCGGTGCCGCCCTTACGTCCCTTGGCTGCGGTCGCACCGGCAATTTCCACCGCGGCGGCGGCGTCCACGACGCCCCAGCCGTAGGCCGGGGAGTAGATGCCCGTCAGGCCGGTGACCGGCTGGCGGGCCGTGTCGAGGAGGGCGTCCTCGACGTTGGCCAGAGTCCGGCCCTGTGCGAAGAGGAGGGCGGCGACGCCTGCCACGTGCGGGGTGGCCATGGACGTGCCGGCGTAGTAGTCGTAGTCCTTCTGGCCACAGGACGCGGCCCCGGTGCCGACGGGCACGGTGGACACGATGTCGTCCTGACAGGAGGTCAGTCCCGCGCCGCCGGGCGCTGCCACGGCCTTCAGGTCGGGCTTGTTCGGTAGTTCGGAGAACCAGCTCTTCAGCTCGTTGCGGTCGGTGGACGCCACACAGATGGCGCCGGGCTCCCACGCCGGGGTGTTGCAGAGTGCGGTGGCGGAGTTCCCAGCGGCGACGATGACCGAGGTGCCCTGCGCGTTGGCGTACGCGATCGCTTCCGTGACCGAGGTCTCCAGGCCCGTCAAGGTGAGGGCCTGCGTTCCGGCCAGCCCGCCGAGGCTCATGTTGATCACGTCGGCGCCGTGGTCCACCGACCACCGTATGCCGGCGGCGATGTCCTCGAAGGTGCCGCTGCCGTTCTCCAGGACCTTGACCGGCATGATCCTGGCGTTCGGCGCGACCCCGGCGACTCCGGTGCCGTTGTTCGCGACGGCGGCCACGATGCCGGCGACATGGGTGCCGTGCTCGTCACCGTTGTTCTGCCCGTCGGGGCCGCGGAAGTCGCCGTTCCCGCACGGCCCGCCCGCCTGGCCGCAGTCCGTGAACGTGGCGCCGGCCACCAGGTTGGCCTTGAGATCGGGGTGATTCAGGTCCACACCGGTGTCGACGACGGCGACCACGGCACCCGTGCCGGTGCTGGTCGCCCAGGCCTGTTCGGCATGGACCTGGGTCAGGCCCCACTGGTCGGCCCTCAAGGGGTCGTTGGTGCCGGCATGCGCGAGTCCGGCCGAGGTGCTCAACAGGGCGGCGGCACCGATGAACGACGCGACCATGACAAGCTTGCTGTTGCGATACATGCGTTCCTCTCCTGGTTGACGGCCCTGAGCGCCGATGCTCAGCCGGCCTGCTGCGCGGTGAGGGTGAACTTGTAGTCCGTGCCGTACAGGTAGAGCAGTCCGATGTAGGCCGCGCCCGGCGCGATCACGAGCTTCTGGCCCGGAACCGCGAAGTCGCCGGCGATCGGTTTGCACGTCGAGTCGTAGAAGAACATCTGCATCTCGCCGAGTTGGCCCTCCGGCGCGATGTAGGACGCCACATGCAGCCCGTCACCCCAGCCGGCCGGCAGCTTCGTGATCCACGCGTCGACACCCTGAGCTGTCGGCGTCGTGCCGCAGGCGGCCTGCCACGACGCCACAGTCACGCCGGGACGGTAGGGCTCGGTGCCCGGGAGGTACCACAGCCCCTGCGGCTCACCGGCCTGGATCGTTCCCGACTCGCTGACCGGCTCGTCCGGCGTGAACGGCAGCGGCTCGACACCGGAGGCGTTGCCGAACACCTCCAGTTCGGAGAGCACGGCGTACGTCTTCGTCTCCCCCTGGATGGAATCGATGAAGACCCGGACATGGCTCGCCCTGACCTGTATGTCCAGCTCGAGGGTCTGGATCAGCATGTCCGGCGCCGTCGGCCGCGGAGCCGAAGCACCGAACGTGCCCGCCTTGACGGTCTGCCACAGCACACCGTCGGTCGAGACCTGGACCGTGAAGTCCTTCGTCACGTTGAACCGTCCGGCCGTCGTCGGCTTGAGCGTGCTGACCGCGATGCTGGAGACCTGCGCCTCCTTGGCCAGCTTCACCTCGGCCACCTGGTTCGCTCCGGCGTTGTACGGCGTGCCCGCGTCCTTGGTCTTCCACGCGGTCGCCTCTGTGTCGTCGATCAGGAAGCTCGCGGGAAGGCCCTCGTCCTGGCTGGAGGTCTTCACGACGGTCGCGCCGTTGTGCTTCGAGGCGAGGTTCGGCGCCAGCTTGAGCGTCCGCCCGGTCGTCTTGCCCGACTGCACCGACAGGCCCCGGAACTTCTGGATGCCGAAGCCGCGCGCCTGCACGGTGATCGTGTACGTGCCGTCGACCATCGGCGCCGACACGGCACCGCTGGGGCCCGATATGCCGAGCGGCGTCACCCTGGCCTCGAACTCACCGATGATCACCCGGGCGTCGGGGATGGGCCGGCCGGTGGAGGCGTTGACCAGCTTGACGGCGAGCAGACCGTTGCGCGACGGGGCCGCGTGGTCGAAGCCCGGCTTCGGGTCGGTGTCCTCGGATCCCGACGTAGAGGCCGAGAGACCCGCGCCGCGGCGGGCGAACGTCGTCCAGATGGCGTCCGTGTTGTCACCGTGGAAGCGCAGGGTGTCCGCGTCGAGGATCGCGTCACGCATGTCGAGGAACGACGGCGACGGCGGGGACAGCGGCATGGCGTCGGTCACCAGGTGTTCGGCGATGTCGCTGCCCGCCTTGTTCCCGTACCGCTGGACCAGTGCGCGGCGTAGGTCCCACAGCATGGCGGTCCAGATCTCGCCGTCCGCGTGGACCTCGGGGCCCGTGATGTCGTAGCCGTAGTCGCCGTACGTCAACGGGCTCTTGTCGTACGCCCAGTTGCGGATGCCCCGCTCGGCGTTCCCCACGGCGTACTCGCCGACCACGGCCTTGTCGTACAGCCCCTCGCGGCCCAGGTGGTTGATGGCGTACCAATCGCCCCAGCCCTCGCCCATCGCGCCGGACTGCTCGCCGCCGAGCGAGCCGAGCCCGCCGCCGCCGACGTACCGGTTGGACAGACCGTGGCTGTACTCGTGCTGGATCACCGTCTGGTCGAAGTTGCCGTCGGCGTACGGGCCCTCGAAGGCGTCGTTGATCGGCTCCCACAGGTACATGCTGGAGAACGACGGGATGCCGTCGGGCAGGGTCAGCATGTTGGCGTTGTCCCGGCCGAGGTACGTCGGCGCGCCACCGCTCGCGGCGCCGGAGTGCGCGAGGCCGCTGATCGGGTCGCCGCCCTGGCCACCCTTGCCGAAGTTGTTGACCTGGAAATTGCCCGCGGTCTCGGTGAAGCCGAACTGGTAGTACTCGTCGTGGATCCGGTTGTGGTGGAAGAAGAGGTTGGTCACCGCCGGATCGCGGTCGAGGACGTACGACGGCGGCAGCGTCTGGCCCTTGGTGCGCGCCCAGTTGGCGCCGTACGCGTAGTTGAACTGCGCCGTCGGGCTGACCGGCCGGTTGTGCTCGTCGGTCGGCGCCAGCGGGGCCGTGTACTGCGCGAAGGTGTTGGCGTTGTTGCCAAGCGTGGTGGGGCCAGGCAGGCCCAGGGCCCCGGTCGGGTCGACCCAGCCGCCGGGCGACGAGGCGTTCGGGCCGAAGCTCTTGATGACCGGCCCGCCGCCCTGCGTGGCGCCCGGGAAGTTCTCGTAGACCGTGCCCTCGGGCTCCAAGGGGCCTTCGTGCTGCACCAGGGAGTGCCTGGCCAGTGTCTTGCTGGTCGCCGCGTCGACGACCACGTCCCATGCCTCGTCGAGGCTCTTGACGAACAGCACGCTGTACGCCGGGCGGGCACCAGCGGCCGTCGGGAACGCGACCTTGCGGACCCGCTGCACCTGTGCGAACGGCCCGGCCGCGAACACCTGGTACCCCGCCTGGGTCTCACCCGTCGGCAGAGGGACGAAGACCGACGAAGGAGACAGGGACGACACGGCAGCGGCGAGTGCGTCGGCCGGGGACCTGTCGTACCCGGCGAGCAGGCCGCCGCTCCGTACCGGATCGCCGGCGTAGGACAGCACGCGGCCGTCCTTGGCCACGGTCACCGTCAGCACGCCGCCGTGCACGGCCTCGACGCCGCCGAAGGTCTGCGTGAAGCTCACCACCCGGGCGCCGATGCCGGGGAGTTCGTGGTTACGCCGCACCGCCAGCGCCTCGACGTCCGCGGCCGACAGGCCGAACGCCTCGCGGTTCGCCTGCAGCCACCCCTTCGCGATGGCTAGCGGTTCGCCGCTCTGAGGACCGGTGAGATAACCGCCGGGCGCTCGCACGGTCCGAGGTGTGCCATAGGCGGTGTTCCAGGTTATTCGCGGCGATCTGCCGCCGGGTACGGATGTCTGCAGCGCCGAGACGGCGGCGAGCTGCGCCTCCGTGGGCGACAGGGGCGGCAGGTCACGCCGCACGTCCATGGAGTCCTGCGGTTCGTCACCGGCGATGATCGACGCCGGTACGGACAACTGGTCATCGGTCGCCGAGTGGGCGACCGCCGGCGTCGCGATCAGCGCTGCGGTGAGCGCCGACGCGACCAACTTGCGGGATCCGTTCATGGGCACTCCTCAGCTGGAAGGGATGCCCCCGTAAGCGGTCATGAAAGCCCTGGCTCAGCCCCCTGGACAATCCAAAAACTGCACCTATTCTTGCTGCCACCATGAACGACAACGCGTCCGGAGCACGCCCGCTCCTGCCGGTCCAGTCCCATGCGTACTTCGCCGAGAACGTGTCGATCGCCGTCCAGGAACAGCTCCGGAACGCCGAGTCGGCCGCGCTCAGCGGCCGAGCCGACCTCGGTTTCGCAACACTCAGGAACTTCCTGGCGGAACTGCCGCGGCTCACCGACGACGACCGGGTCGCCCTCGCCGAGATGGTCTCGCTGCTCACCCGGTGGGGAGCACCCGGAGCCGCCCCCTGGGAATTCCTCGACGAGTTGGCCGCCGCAAGCCACACCCCCCGTGCACGCGGTGCGGTGTTTCTCGCGCAGGCACGGGCCGCCCGGGGCAAGGCGATGGCAGAGTACGGCACCCGGGCCCTCTTCGAGTTCACCGCGGTAGGAGACATCGGGGGACAGGCCCTCGCGCTGAGCCGCATGTCCTTTCCCGCCGACGCCGGTCTCAGCCCCTCCTACCGGCGAAAACTAGCGCGCCGGGGCCTGGCCCTGGCTCAGCAGTCCGGCGAACCGTGGATCATCGCCCTCGTCGCCGGCATGCTTGCCGCCGGGGAGACCTACCAGGGACGCAAGCGCGCGCCCAAGCGCTGGCGCCAGGCCGCCTCCCTTCTGCCGGCCGACCTCGATGCGGTCACCGGGGAGATCGCCTCGCTCAACTACCTGAACTGGGCGCTGACCTGTGCCTACTTCGGGGACTATCAAACCGCCCTGGAGGCCGTCGCCCGCGGCCGGGTGGTGGGCCGCGGGCCCTGGGTCAACAAGTTCGCCGCGGTCGAGGCGCTCGTGCGGCACCGTACGGGACACCTGGACACCGCGAAGGAGCAGGCCGCGATCGCGATGACGGGCGCCGCCCCGGGCATCCGCGAACTCGGCCGTACGGTCGCCGCCGCGGTGACGTTCGAGACGGCCCGCCGCCTCCGGCACGACGACCTGGAGGCGGTCGTCGAGGTGGCATACGCGACATCGCCTCCGTACGGCGCGAGCGCGGCGGCGACCCTCGCGTACATACGTCATGCGCGCCGAGAGCCGCGCCCGGCGCGCGGGCTCCCCCGGATCCTGCGGCTCGCACGCGACGCCGAGCACCACGTCGGTTGGGAGGACGCCCTGCTGGCGCTGACCGAAATCGCACCCGGCGCGGCGCGGGACGAGGCCGCCGCCATGGCCCGGTTCTGGTCGCCCTACCCGCGCGCCGCCGCCATCCGTTCGATCGTCGAGGGGCACATCGCCGGCAAGCGCGGCTGGATCTCGCTGATCGAGGGCGCGGACGCCCTCGCCGACCTGGGCGAGCCCATCACCGCCGGCCGCGCCTACCACGCCGCCGCCAAGGTCGCCCCCTCCCTGCCCGAACGCACCCGCGCCCGCGACCGCGCCGCCGAACTCCTCACCTCGACGGGAGCCGACAGATCCCTCGCCGCGCTCGCCCGCGACCGCTCCCTCCATCACGGCCTGCTCCACGTACCGGAGAACCAGCGCTATCAGGTGAACGCCGGCCTCACCCCTCGCGAGCGCGACGTCGCACTACTCGCGGCCCAGGGGTTCACCGCTGTGGAGATCGCCGACCAGTTGGGCATCTCGGTCGGCACCGCGCGCAACTACGTGATGAACGTCCGCCGGAAGTTCGGCTCGGTACCCAAGCGGCGCCTGGCACTGGTACTGGGCATCGTCGGCGATCTCGAATGAACGTGCCCCGGCCCCACAGGGCTGGGCTTGGAGGTAGCGCCCAACTCCCGGTGGACCCGGTGGACTCCTGTGACGACAGTGGATTCTCGCCCTGCGCCACCACACTTCCGCCTCACGTGATCTCGCCTTCGCCACGATCGAGGCCTGTGTGAGGGGGACTGCCATGGCCGCCGAAGCCCTCGGTCTCTGACGGGAAGGGCTGACCGCCCCCTCCGGGGGCGGCCAAGCCCGAACCGGTCGGGGGTCAGGCCAGCTCCTGACACAAGAGGGACGACCGGGCCACCCTCGGGCCCGTCCGGATGCCCCGGCCCGAGGAGGAGCTGGTGGGGAAGACTTCTACGCATTCGGCGGGGCCACGTCCTCGCCGGCTCACTGGTCACCGACGGACCAGGCTGGGACGCTGACCTGGCAGTCACCACCTGATCCGGTGTCAGCATCCCCAGAGCAAGTGCCATCCGTGCCCTCGAGAGGGGTGCACAGTGGTCAGTACGAGCTCCCAGGTACCTTCCCCTCAGGTGCCGCGCGCCACCTTCGCGCCACCCGCCATCACATCGCCTCATTCGGGTCCGAGGTGCTGCGTCAGGAGGTCAGCGAAGCCGGGTAGGCCGGCCTTGGCAAGTCGGGCGAGGGCATCGGCGACCGTGACGGGCGGGTTGCGCTTCTCTCCGGCGAGCCTGACCACCGTCTCCACCACCTCATGCGGCAACTCGTCATACAGCCCGCACAGGTACGAATCCGGATCGACCACCCGCACCCCACGCTCAGCCAGTCGCCTTCAGGGAAGTCGGCGAGGTTCCACGTGATCAGCGCGTCGCCGTACCCCCGCCGCGCAAGCCCACCGCGCTGCCCTGAGCAGCCGTACCGGCCCACGCCCAGCCGGTCCTCGATGACCCCGCATGGGCTGCCCTCTCGGCAGCCCTCGCCGAGGCGGAGATCGCGGCCACCGACCGGGCACCGTCCTCACCCAGGCGACGGCCGCTCGGGTCCGCTGACAGCGGAGCCGAGCGCGTCACCCGTGCCGCCCTCGGCGACGCGCGCCCGTCGACCAGAAGTCGGCCGGCACCCTCGGGTGGTGGCACCAACCCGTTCGGGCTCATGACACCGCTTCGGCGGAGCGCATTACGGTGACGCTTCAGGCATCCGTCTGAATCGGTCGCGAATGTCGTAGAGGTTGATCGTTTCTGCATGATGCCCTCACCGACATGAACACGCGTACCCGACTCGCTCTCGCGAGCGTCGCCATGACCGCCTTGGCCCTCACCGTCCCGACGGCGACCGCGTCCGAGGCCGTCGCCGGTCCGGAGCCGACCCCGGCGCCGCTCGTCACCGCCGCCAACGCGGTGCCCGGCAAGTACATCGTGACCCTCGACAAGGCGGCCGACGCGGCCAAGGTCGCGGAGAAGCTGAACCTGAAGCCCACGTTCGTCTACGAGAAGGCCATCAACGGGTTCGCGGCACCGTTGACCGCGCTTCAGCTGGCGACCATCAGGCAGACGCCGGGGGTGACGTCGGTCGAGGAGGACGCGGTGGCCCTCGCCAAGCCCCAGCCGTCCGCACCCGCCGCCACCCGAAGCCCGGCCGCCTCCTGGGGCCAGGACCGGATCAACCAGTGGAACCTGCCGCTCGACAACGACTTCACCACCCGGGGCAGCGGCGCCGGGGTGACCGCGTACATCCTCGACACCGGCATCGACTACAAGCACGATGAGTTCGGCGGCCGGGCCACGTTCGGCTTCGACGCGGTGGGCGACGGGCGTAATGGCCAGGACTGCAACGGCCACGGCACGCACGTCGCGGGCACGGTCGCCGGAATGACGTACGGGGTCGCCCGCAAGGCCAGCCTGGTGAGCGTCCGCGTGCTGGGCTGCGACGGCCAGGGCTCGTACTCGGGCATCATCGCCGGAATCGACTGGGTCGCCAGGAACGCCAGACAGCCCGCGGTCCTGAACGGCTCCCTCGGCGGGGACAAGTCCGTGGCCGTCAACAACGCAGCCACGGCCCTTGCCTCCGCGCGTGTACTGCCCGTCATCGCGGCCGGCAACTCCGCGAAGGACGCCTGCGACGTCTCGCCCGCGTCGGCGGCGGGCACGGTCACCGTCGCGGCCTCCAACCGGTGGGACGAGGAGACGTCCTTCTCCAACTACGGCCGGTGCGTCGAACTCTTCGCGCCCGGTCAGGACATCCTGTCGGCAAAGCTCGGCGGCGGAGCCGTCGCCCTGAGCGGCACCTCCATGGCCGCCCCGCATGTCGCCGGCGTCGCCGCGCTCTACAAGGCCGAACACCCCACGGCGAGCCCGGCCGAGATCAGCCAGTGGCTCGACGGCAACTCCACCAAGGGCCTCCTGACCAACCTCAGCACCGGCACCCCCAACAAGCTGCTGTTCACCGGCGGCCTGTAACCGGCGGGCTGCAGCCCAGGTCGGGGAGCACCACGCCGAATCCCCCGGCATCCGTGCCGAACGACCTCGCCGCCGCCCTGGCCACCGACCCGGCCGCAGCGGCCTTCTTCGAGACCCTCGACCGCCCGAATCGCTACGCGATCCTCTACCGCACCTGGGGAGGCGCCTGTTGTTTCGGCGGCCTCCCCCCTCCGCGGTGCGGCGAGGTCAGAACACGAGGTCCGACGTGTTCGCGTCGACCTGCTCCAGGTGCATTACCTCGCCGGTCCGGAACGGGACCTTCCAGTCGCCGGTGCTCTTGTACAGCTTCGGCGTCTGGTAGGTCACGCCGAGACCCATGAGGTCGGGGCGCCCGTCGCCGTCCGCGTCACCGGCGGCGATCAGTGGACGGAACGCGTTCCAGCCGCCGCCGATCTTCGTGCGCGGCGCGAACGTGCCGTCGCCCTTGCCCAGGTAGAGCCAGAGGACGCCGTCCTTGTCACGGGCGACGAGATCGTCGGCGGTGCCGCCCGCGATGTTGCCGACGGCCGTGATGTCGTTGTAGATCCCCCAGCCGGTGCCGATCTTCTGGCGGGGTAGGAATGGCTTCGTGGCGCTGCCGGTGCCGGGGTAGAGCCAGAGCCCGCCGGACCTGTCGGTGGCGAGCGCGTCGACGCGGCCGTCGTTGGTCAGGTCGCTGCCGGACGTGATCTTGTCGTAGACCTGCCAGCCGCCGCCGACCTGGACCCGGGTGGCGAAGTTGCCGGTGCCCTTGCCCTGGTACAGCCAGAGCACGCCGGACTTGTCGCGGGCCAAGAGGTCGCCGACCGGCGTGCCGCCCAGGTTGCCGGCGGCCTCGATCCGGTCGTAGACGCCCCAGCCCGAACCGAGGTAGGTCCTGGCCCCCGCCTCGTTGATGCCGCGCCACTCGTCGATCGGACGGTAGAAGAGGTCCGTGCGCCACAGGCGGCCGGCGGAGTCCCGGCTGAGCAGGTCGGGGCTGCCGTTGTCGTTGAAGTCGTGCGGCTGGACCTTGCGGACGACCGTGAACGTGCCCTTGGCGGTGACGGCCGGGCCGATGCCGTTGACCGGCTCGCCGGTCAGCTCCCAGGTGAAGTCGCCGTTGGGGGCGTTCTCTTCCCAGTTGTTGTCGACCCAGGCGAACACCGGCGTGCTGGTGCTGGATGCCACGGTCAGGGTGTGGGTCTTCCCGGTCGGCACATGGCGGACGGTGACCTTCGGGTCCCGCACCTCACGGGACAGCGTCCACCTGAAGGTGAACCCGTTGACCTGGTCGAGGTCGAGCACCGCCGGGGGCACGGTGGAGTCCGTGGCGACGACCTCGGTGGGCTCGCCGGTCGCCGCGACCAACTCGGCCTTCAGGGTGTCGCCGCCCGTGGCCGCGATCCGGTACATGCCCTCGCCCTGGCCGACGAGGCCGCCGCGCGCGTACAGGCTGCCGTCGGGGGCGGACGTGAGCTCGTAGGCGTGGTCGAGCACCTTCACCGTCGTCTTGGTGGTGAGGTTGTAGGCGGTGATGGCGTGGTGGACGCTCGGCTGGGCGAATCCCATGCCGCCCTTCTGTCCGTACACGACCCAGTCGCCGACCAGGCCGACCTGGAGGTTGCCGACCGACGGCACCGGGGGCACCGGGGCCTCCTGCACGGCGCCGGTGGCCCGGTCCGCGACGAAGACCCGGGGGCCCTGGTCCGTCGCCGTGGCAGCGGACCACGCAGTGTGGGTCGCGGAGACCGCCTGCGCGCCGATCCCGGGAGTGCCAAGAGTCAGGTCGCCGGTGGCGAGGTCGAGGAGGCCCCACTTGCCGAACGAGTTCTGCGTGAAGGTGACCTTGGCGTGGGCGGGCGTGGCGGGCATGACCATGACGGAGGTCGCGTCGGTGGGGAGCCCGGTGACCGTCACAGTGGGGGCCTCGTCGACGTGCTTGCGGAGCACCGTGCCCGCCTCGGTCACGACGGTCGTGAAGACGGCGTCACCCGCCGCGCCCGCCCACCTCGCGTCACCCGTCATGGAACCGACGGGGACGTCGAGGGAACCGTACGTCGCCAGGTTCCGCTGCGTGATCTGGTACGCGCCTCTGAAGACCAGGAAGTCGGTCGTCGGCGTCGACCGCAGGTACACGGCGCCGTCGTACCCCTGCCCGGTGCCGTCCGAGTAGCGCCGGAAGGCCGTGATGCCGGTGCTGGAGGTCGTCAGGAAGCCGGTCACACCGGCCCCGACGAGCTTGCTGCTCTTGGGGTACGCGATCGGGTCCGCGGTCGTCGTCGCGTCCGCCGCGAGCACCCCGCCCGCGACCGGAGCGGCGTACGCGGGAGCGGTCAGCGCGGTCGCCCCGAGCGTGACGACGAGAACGGTGGTGACGGCGCCGGCGAGCCGCCGTCGCGCCGAACGGACCAGAGGCACAGGCATTCCTCCCGAAACATCAGGCGCACCATGCGCCTCTCCGGTTGAGACCCCCGAGCAGCCAAATGGTTGTACGCTCCAGGACCCGCATTCGGGACACCGCAGGACCAGCTGGACGCGACCCCGTACGTCAGTCCGCCGTCACGCCCTAGTGGCCGATCTCAGGCGGCTCGCCGGCTGATCCAGGTACGAGCGATCTCGCTCGGCTCCATGAACCGAGAGCAGGCTGCGAAGCGGCAGTGGGGCAACGGTTGTTGGGTCACGTCGACCGTGCGGGCGGGGCGGTGCCGACTTCGCGGACAACGGCTACCTGGTCGAGCACTTCGGTGAGGAATGCATCGACGGGCCGGAGGCCTGCCCGACGCCTCCGCTCTGACTCTTGAACGAAGGCCCATGTCGGCGACCTGGGCCTTCGTCGTTGTCCAGGCCTCTCGTGCCTCACCCGTCGTCGGTGCGGCCGCCGGTGTCACTGCTGACTCGCTGTAGGAAGCGGTCGCGCCTGGCCGGGGCGAGGGCGGTGAGCATCAGTGCGGCGGTAAGGGCGAAGGCCCATGGGTAGCCGGTCCGGCCGGCGAGCATCCCGAAGCCGACGGCGCCGACGCCCATGCCCGCGTCGTAGGCGACGTTCCACAGGGCGCTGACGGTGCCGTAGCCGGATTCGGGGACACGCGCGTACATCAGCGTCAGCGTCGCGTTCTGGGTGGCTCCGAATCCGACCCCGAACAGGGCAACGCCCACGACGACGGCGACCGGGCTGTGGGTCAGAGCGGTCAGCAGCGTCCCTGCGGCCGAGACGACCAGGCCGGGCACGACGAGTGAGGCCGGTCCGCGCCGGTCGCCGTGCCGGCCCGCGACCCAGCGCGCCGCGGTCGATGCGGCTGACTGGACGAACAGGGCCGCGGCGACGACTCCGGTGGAAGCCGACGGGACGGCAAGGGGCAGGAAGGTGACGATGATTCCGGCGGCGAGCGCGGTAGCCGAGAAGACGATGACGGGCCGCAGAAGAGCGGCCGTCCGGAACCCGGCCAGGACCCCGATCGACCGCCCCGAGGCCGGCTCTCGGTCCGGCATGCCCGGCACCGAGACGATGGCGGCCAGCGCGGCCACCGCGCCGGCGGCGCACACCGGTCCGTACCCGACGTGCGCTGCCCACCACACCCCCAGCGGCAGGGCCACCAGCGACGGAACCCCGGACACGATGCCGACCAGCGCCAGGCCTTCACCACGGCGCTCGGGCGGGATCAGCGACGCCGTCAGAGCGCCACCCGCGACGACCGTGACCCCGAAGCCCAGACCGCGCACGGCACAGACCGCCGTGATCCACACCGTGCCCCCGGACGCGGTCAGCACGAGCGCGGGCGTACCGAGCAGGACCAGCCCTGCCACCAGCGGCAGACGGTAACCGAAGCGTGCGACGAGCCGGGGAGTGGCCAGGCCGCCTCCGACCGTCGCCAGCATCAGCGCACCCGAGGCCAGGCCCGCGGCATGACCGCCTCCGTACGCCTCGGCGTAGAGGGGGACGACCGACAACAGCAGGTAGAAGCTCGTCGAGGCACCGATGACCGAGACGAAGCGCAGCAGCAGGGGCCGCGTCACCAGTCCCGGCCGCGAACCGGCGCCGTCGGCTTGAGAGTTGCTCATCCTGGTCACACGAGGAAGCTAAGGGCCGAGCGGATCGCCAGTAAGCTCCAATTCCATGCCGCTCGAGTGGTCCGGTCTGTCCCCCGATCTGCTGCTGGTCATCGACCGGGACAGCGGCGAGCCGCTGCGATCCCAGCTGGAACTCCGGCTGCGGGACGCGATCCGTACCGGGCGGCTGCAGATCGGTGAACGGCTGCCGTCCTCCCGTGAACTCGCCCGGGCGCTCGGCCTGTCACGCGGCCTTGTGCAGGACTGTTACGCACAGCTCCAGGCCGAGGGATACCTCGTGACGCGCGTCGGTTCGGCCACCCGGGTCGCCGCCGGGGCGGGCGTACCGCCGGTGCCCACGTCACCGCATCCGGCGCCGTCACGCCTCGTGGCCGACTTCAGGTACGGCGTCCCCGACCTGAGCAGCTTCCCGCTCGCCGACTGGCTGTGGGCCACCCGCGAGGCGGCACGCACCATGCCGACGACGGCGCTCGACTACGGAGACCCACGCGGCAGTACGGCACTACGCGAGGTCCTGGCCGGATACGTGCGGCGGGTGCGCGCCGCCGCGGCGGAACCGGAACGGATCGTGATCTGCTCCGGCTACGCGCAGGGACTCGGCCTGGCCCTGGCCGCCCTGTCCAGGACAGGTGTCCGTACGGTGGCGTACGAGGACCCCGGCTCACCGGCCACGATCTCTTCCACCGCGGCCTCGGTCGGCATGTCGGCCACCCCTGTACCGGTCGACGAGCGCGGGATCGACGTGCGCGCACTCGCCGCGACCGACGCCCGCGCGGTCGTCCTGACCCCCGCGCACCAGTGGCCCACCGGCGTCGCCCTGGCACCCGAGCGGCGACTCGCACTGATCGACTGGGCCAGGAGGCGGGACGCCGTCGTCATCGAGGACGACTACGACGCCGAATTCCGCTACGACCGGGAGCCGGTGGGCGCACTGCAGGGACTCGCCGCCGACCGCGTGATCTCCATCGGCACCGTCAGCAAGTCCCTCGCGCCCGCGCTGCGCATCGGGTGGATGCTCTGCCCGCCGGCGCTCACCGAGCTGATCACCGAGCACAAGCAGCTGAACGACCGCGGGTCCTCCACACTCGATCAGCTCGCCCTCGCGAGACTGATCGAGTCAGGCCGCTTCGACCGGCACCTGCGCCGGATGCGGACGACCTACGGGGCACGGCGTACCGCCCTGCTGGCAGCGCTCACCGAACACGCTCCCGAGGTCAGGTTGACCGGCCTCGCGGCAGGCTTTCACGCGGTGGCGCACGTCGACGGACCGGCCGACGAGCAGGACCTCATCGCCGCCGCCCGAGCCCGGTCCGTCGGACTGTACGGAATGAGCGCCTGCCGCTCCTCGCACGCTACGGAGCCGGTGCAGCTGATCCTTGGGTTCGGCAACGTCGGCGAACGCACCGTCACAGCGGGCATCGCGGCGATCGGCGGCCTGCTCAGGGGCCGGTAGCCCGCGTCACATGTCGGTCCGACGCTCGGCGACGATCACCCGCCTCTACGGTACGAACATGCTCGACGTACTCGAGGAAGTCACCCGCTCCGCTGCCCGGATCACCGCCACCCTCGACACGCTGACCGACGCGGAGACGCGCGCGCCCTCGGCGTTGGCAGGCTGGACCCGCGGCCACGTCATCACGCACGTCGCTCACAGCGTCGGCGCCTACCGGCGGCTGCTCGCCATAGCCCGCACCGGCATCGACCCCGCCCCGAGGACGGATGCCGAGGCGTTCGCCCGTGCTGCCCGGGAAGACGCCGACCGCCCCGCGGCCGAGCTCGCCACGGACCTGCGCAGCCGCCTTGCGCGCCTGGCCGAAGACGCCACATCGATGCCCGTGGAGCTCCTGGACACCCTGGTCACGGCACTGGCGGGCTGGCGGCACCCGGCCTGGTACACCCTCCACCGCTGCTGGCGCGAGCTCGAAACGCACCACGTCGACCTGAACGTCGGCTACCGCACGACCGACTGGCCCAGCACGTACGTGACCTGGGCCCTCGACGACACCCTCACGGCGCTCGCCGCACGCGACTTCCCCGTCGCCCGGGTCGAAGCCCTCGACCTCGGCCAGTCCTGGACCCTGTCCCCGACCGGCCCCGAGATCGCCGGCTCCGGCCGCGCCCTCCTCGCCTGGCTCAGCGGCCGCGCGCCCGACTCCCCGCTCACGTCCGACCGTCCACGGCCGATCCCGCCCGACTGGCCCCTACCACCAGCCCCCGGCTGGAGGTGATCACGAAGAACTGGCTACGGGTCGTCCCCGGCGCGCACGGCGCTGTCGATTCCCGCCATCCGCTCCACGGCAAAGCCTCAGGTCAGCGACCTGGGCCCTCGAACGACAGGACACCGCCGACGCTCCGAAGATCGTGCACACCGTCCGCCGACTGCTGGAGCCGTGACCCGGCGGACGAACAGACCCGACAGGGCCCCTCGAAAGGCCGTGCCACAACGTGCCCGTAGGGACGGAGACCGTACGCGTCGCAGCCGTCAACGAACGGCTGCCAACGGGACTTTGGACGCGTGCGGGTGGCCCCGGCATCCACAGTCTGATCGCCGTGAGACTACTCTGCTCACGGCCGCCACACCGGCCGCTCACCCTGATGGAAAGCCCCTGACATGAGCCTCATCGACCGCCGAGTGGTCATCACGGGTGCGGGGCGTGACTTCGGCCGCGCACTGGCCCACCACTTCGCCGGCCTCGGAGCCGAACTCTTCCTCGCTGCCCGCACCACCGAGGCGGCCGAGCGTACGTGCGCCGAGATTCGTACCCGCGGCCACGACAAGGTGCAGGCCTTCGCGTGCGATCTGAGCGACCCCGTCTCGATCCGCGCCTTCGCCAAGGAACTCGGCGAGCACACCGACCGCATCGACGTGCTCGTCAACAACGGCGCCCGGTGGCTCGAGGCCCCCGACCTGCTGTCCGTCTCCGACGAGGACGTGGTCGACACCCTCGCCTCCGGCGGCACCGGCACCATCCTGGTCACCAAGAACGTGCTGCCCCTGCTACTGGCCTCCGACCGGCCCGACGTCGTCACCATGGTCTCCGTCTGCGGTGTGCCCGGCTCCCAGCACGCCCGTGCCCACGAGGCGTACTACGCGGCCAAGAACGCCCAGCGCGGCTTCACCGAGGCGCTCTCCCGCCGCCTGCGTCCGCAGGGTGTACGCGTCATCTCCCTGTTCCCGCCCGACTTCGACAGTTCCCGCGACATCCTGTCGCCGGAATGGGAGGCGACCCCGCGCGACTCCCACGCCCCGCTGGCTGCCCAGTCCCTGCTGGACTGCATCACTTTCGCGATTCAGCAGCCCAGAGACTGCTTCATCAACGCATTCCACTTCGAATCCAGCCCCGCCCAGTCCGGCTGAACGACCTCTACCCGCAGGTAAGGGCTACCGCCTGGTGCTGTGCTCTCACGCACCGTCGAGCTCGTCGGCGCCGAGGTTTGGCGGCAGGTGGGATGGGATAGCCGCGTAGTGGGACCGGGGGTACGGGGTGGTAGATGGATGCCTCCCCTGGGGGCCCTCGGTCCCACTGTGCGACCGTCCACATCTACGCTGCGGCCACCGCGTCGGCCGCCTTGCGGATCAGGTCGAGGACGGCCTCGGCCGAGATCACCTCGTGGCCCTCGCGCTGCAGCGCGGGGGTCAGCTTGCTGAAGCTGGAGCCGTCGGCCCACAGGTCGTGGGCGAAGACGATGCTCGGCTTCTTCGTGGTCGGTGCATTCCTCCGCCTGGCGCGATCACTGGTCGATCCGCGCCAAGTCCACACCGGGAACCGCCCGCCCACACCTGGGGTGACCCGAGCGGGTGAGCGGAGCAGGCCGGGTCGCCCGCCACCACGAAACGGTCAGCGCCGAGCAGCTCCCGGCGGCACCGGGGCCTCGGCCGCGGTCGCGGAGCGTTGGCGCCGCCGTCCCTTCAGCTCTTCCGGTGGCCCCACGTGGACGATCCGGAAGCGGTGGCTCTCCCGTGCCAGTTCGCGGCCTTCGGCGTCGGTGAACCGCCCCGCCACCTCGTACGTACCGCAGCTCGCCTTCCCGACGGGAAGCCGCTCGGCCGACAGCTGGATCTCGTACGGCCCGCCCGGCCGGAACCCGCCCAGTGCGGTACGGCCGGTGGCGATCAGGTGTCCCTCGCGCCGCCGTTCCTCCTCGAAGGTCAACCCTTCGAGCTCCTCGCCGACCCGGAAGGTCAGGGCGACGCTGACCACCGCGCCCTCCGGAAGGTCGACAGCTTCCCGCCCGTCCGGGTCGAACGGAAGGGTGATCCGGTCGAACTCGTCCGACACCAGAGTCACGCCCATCAGCTCGAAGACCGCCATATCGGACTCACGACCTCTCGCCCGGGGCGCACGGTGGGAATGACGTCCGCCGTCGCCGTTCCTGTATTCAGGGCCTGCATTCACCGCGGTGTCATCCACGGTACGCCGTGCCGTCGGCGCTCACTGCTCCTCGTCCCGCGACGGCATGAACGCGATGCACTCCGCGTCAAGCTGGTCGGCGACCGCCTGCAGCTCCCTGGCAAGCATCCTGGCCTCCTCGGCTTCCAGACCCCTCTCGTCCAGGGAACGCAGGTAGCTGTCAGCGAGGTGCCGTAGCAGAGCGGTGACCTCGTCCGCGGGGACCAGGAGATGGGCCCCGTCGGCGGATACCAGGGAAAGCGCGATCGCCATGGTCGATCGCCTCCGAGACGTGAGCGGGCCGCGTCAGGTGTTGGCGTGGGCGGCGGAGATGTCCGCGAGCGGCGAGTCCGGTTCGCGCTCGGACATGATCTCGTTGATGTGCCGGGTCATGGCTACCTCCTCCCGCCGTGCCTGTGGTTCCTGCGGCGCGCCTACCCGGACGGGCCTCTGCCACGCACCGCTCGCGACTGTTTGTGCCGGGGGCCGGCGGGCACCGGTGGGGTGATCGGAGACATCGCACGACCACACGGAGATCGCGATGAAGGAACCGGATCGCGGCAGCAGCAAGTCCGGCCCGCGGCTGGACGACGAGCGCAAGAAGGAGGTCAGGGGACAGGTCACCTCCGGCCACCCGACCAGGGCGGAGGAGTGGCACGACCCGGAGCCACCCGTGGACGAGCCCCCGCACCCGCGTGACAAGGGCAGGGAGTGAGGGGATCCCGTCCGTAAGGAGACCCCGGCCCCCTCACAGCAAGGAACTCGTGGGCAGCCTCAGACGGGAGCTCGTCATGGACGGTCGGAAGCTCTCCCGCAAGGAGCAGATGATCCTCGACGGCATCGAGGAGGACCTGCGGGGCGATGAGCCCCTTGATCACCGATTGCGCACCCTCGGACTGGAAAGCACACCGTGGTCCCGCGCCTGGGGCTGGATGCTCCGGCACCGCCTCGGCTTGTGCACGGCGTGTCTCGGAGTCGCTTGTGTGACCTTGTTCGTACGTACGGTCGCCACGTCCTCCCAGGTGCTGCTCTGGCTCTTCGCCGCGGTGTGGGTGGCCGCCGCGGTCTGCCTGATCCGGCTCCTGCAGCGCGGTTGGCGTCGCCGCCGAGGCACCGCCTCGACCAGCCGGAATACGGACTGACTCTGAGGGAAGCCGCGCTGAGCAGGGAGCGCGCGCCCGCCCCCTCGCGGGCAGTCTCGGCCGGGCGTTCTCCGTCGCTGAGTCGGACGGCGTGCCCGTGGCCGGTATCGGCGCCTTGGCCGGTGAGCTGGCCGTGCCGGTCGCATGGACCGCGTACTTCGCCGTGGCCGACGCCGACGAGGCCGTCGCGCGGATCCGGCGTCGGTCCCGTCTCCTACCCGCCGCGCGGGCGGGCCGCCCTCGGCACCGACCCCGAAGGCGCGGCCTTCGGCATCTGGGAGGGCCGCGTCCTCTCCGAGTGGCGGGTCGGCGACGGTGAGGCGCCCGCGTGGCTGGAGCTGCGCACCAAGAACGCCTTCGACGCCGCCGTCCTCTACGGCGAAGTCCTGGAATGGGCGGCGGACGAGGACGACACCGGCCACGGCTGCTGCGAGGTCTCGTACGAGGAGGACCAGGTCGTCCTCCGCCACGACGGACAGCCGGTCGCCCGCCTGAACAGCGGCCCGGTCGAGGAGGCGGCCGAGAAACCCGGACGGCGGGTTGTTCACGCTCGAGCAGTCACCGACCGCCGTCCCGTGGCCGGTTGTCCCCTGACGGGGCCGGCCGCTCAGTGAGCGGGGCAATCCCCACAGGAGCCTCACACAGGCTGCGCACCGGCTGCGCACAGTCTTTCGAAAGCTTCGTTAGCGTTGCTGGCCGCTCGATTCCCTTTGCGAACGTGACCGGACCGCCACCCCGGCGGGTCGACGGCATGTCAACTCAGGAAGACCGGGAAATGGACTACTGCTCCTCGTGTCGGCGGCATCTCAACGGCGCCCTGGTGTGCCCCGGATGCGGCGCCTACGCCCCGGACATCGCTCCGGACATCGCCCACATTCGCGTCGCCCCGGCCTCGGCCACCATGGCGACGGCGAATGCGGCGGCCACGGCCGAGGAGCTCATGGATGTGCCGACCGCGCCGGAAGGGCGGGCGGCGCGGCGTCGCCAGCGTGAGCGCTGGCGGAAGAACCAGCGCCGGGCCGTGGTCGCGACCGCCTTCGCACTGGTGGGCGGCGGTCTGACCGTGACCGCGATGGACCGGCAGTCCGGCGACCAGGCACAGGCGGCCACGGCGCCGCAGAACCCGGGCATGGGCGCCGCCGAGGAACAAGCCGAGCAACAAGCCGCCGGGGAAGAGGCGGAGCACGAGACCCGCCCGACCTCGACACCGCCCGACACGCACCGCTCCTCGCCCACGCCTCCTCCCTCGCAGTCGCTCCCGCCCGAGCGTCCGCGCCGGCACCACGCCGTCGCGCCCCTCCCCGCCACACCGCCGCCCGCCCAGCCGACCGCCGACGCCCCGCCTCGTACCACGGAGACGTCGGCTCCGCAGCCGGACACCGCGGACGTGGTGCAGACGCCGGCTACGCAGCCGCCCGCACCCGCGCCCACAGACAGCACCGGTACGGGTACCTCCGAGGCGAGCCCCGCGCCGGCCGCGACCTCGCCGGCGGAGATCTGCCTGCTCGTGGTGTGCATCCGCTGAACGAGACAGTCGCCGTGCCGGGGCGGACACTGTTCCCGGGGTGGGGAGGGTTACTGCCACCCCTGGTTGGAGGTCGTCATGCTCGTCGGGCACACCGTGAAGAGCGGCACTCTGTTCCTGAGGTTCTGCTGTCAGCTGGACGTCACGAGCCGTGCCGCGGCCGTTCTCGACGTCCAGGATCTTCTCTACGGGCACCGCCCTTCGCGCGTCGTGGTCGAGCTGCTGCCGTACGACCCGTCTCCTGCCACGCTCAGCGCAGTCCTGCGTACGCAACGTCTCTGCGCCGCCCTGGGCATCCCCTTCGATCGCCCGGCCGTCGTCCCCACGTGCATGGCAGCGGGGGAACAGGGAAGTCGCGCTGTGCACGCTGAAGGAAGGAGAGTCCGTCATGACCTTCCCGGTTCGACGTAGCACCAGTGACCCCATGTGGCGCCGGCACGGTCTGCTGGATCCCTGGCACGACTTCGAGACCATGTGGGACCAGATGGGCCGCTTCCTGGAGCAGGCCGCCGCTCCCACGATGGCCACTCCCATGATCGCCGCTCAGGGGTGGACGCCCATGGCCGAGGAGGAGGAGACCGACGACGCGTACGTGATCAAGGCCGAGATGCCCGGCGTTCCCCGCGAGAACATCGCCGTGGAGCTTGAGGGCAACGATCTGTGCATCACCGGCGAGCTGGACGAGAAGTCCGAGGGCAAGGTGCTCGCCCATCGCAAAGGCAAGTTCTCCTACCGTACGACTCTGTCCGGCGACATCGACAGCGACAAGATCGAGGCCGGACTCGACAGCGGAGTGCTGAGGGTCCGCATCCCCAAGTCGGGCGTGACCAAGCCGCGCCGGATCGCCATCTCCGGCGGCGAGGAAAAGGCCGCCTGACGATCACCCCGACGGTGACGACAGGAGCCAACCGTGCCGGAATTCCGTGCACAGTCTCATGTCACGCCGACCCCGGCGCCATCGGCCACGGCGGTCGACGCCGCGAAGCCTCTTGTGTCGCCGGTGAGTTCGCACAACGAGTGGGACCCACTGGAGGAGGTCATCGTCGGACGCCTCGAGGGCGCGACGATCCCCTCCAGCCACCCGGTCGTGACATGCAACCTGCCGCCCTGGGCCGCGCGGCTGCACAGGTTCGCCGCCGGATCCACGTATCCGAAGCGGCTGATCGAGCCCGCCCAGCGGGAACTCGACGACTTCATCGCTCTCCTGCGGTCCCTCGACGTCACCGTCAGACGCCCGGACCCTGTCGACCACAAGCGCCGCTTCGGCACCCCCGACTGGTCCTCGCGCGGCTTCGGCCCCACCTGTCCCCGCGACAGCCTGCTCGTGATCGGCGACGAGATCATCGAGACACCGATGGCCTGGCCGTGCCGCTACTTCGAGACCCACCCCTACCGCACGGTCATCAAGGACTACTTCCGGCGCGGCGCGCGCTGGACGGCGGCGCCGAAACCGCAGCTCACCGACGAGCTGTTCGAGGCGGACTACACCGTCCCCAAGGACGGCGAACCCCCGCGTCACATCACCAACGAGTTCGAGCCGGTGTTCGACGCGGCGGACTTCGTCCGCGCCGGGCGCGACCTCTTCGTGACGCGGAGCAACGTCACCAACCGCATGGGCATCGAGTGGCTGCGCCGTCACCTCGGCCCCGGCTACCGCATCCACGAGATCGAGAGCCGCTGCCGCACCCCCATGCACATCGACACGACGTTCCTCCCGCTCGCGCCCGGAAAGGTGCTGGTCAACCCCGAGTACGTCGACGTCGACCACCTGCCCGACGTCCTGAGGTCATGGGACGTCCTGGTCGCCCCCGAGCCGAACCCGATCGACGAGCGACTCCTTGAGATCACCTCGATCTGCGGCAAGTGGCTCAGCATGAACATCCTGATGATCGACGAGACGCACGCGATCGCGGAGCGCCACCACGTCGACATGCTGCGCGCGCTCGAGCGGTGGGGGTTCGAGCCGATCCTCGGCGACCTGCTGCACTACGCGCCGTTCGGCGGCTCGTTCCATTGCGCGGCGCTCGACATCCGGCGTCGCGGGACGCTCGAATCCTATTTCCCGTAGCTCCTGCTTCCCGTAGCCGGCCCGTAGCCAGAGAGACTTGGTCAGGAGTCGGCGTCAGGAGTCGGCGGTTTCCGGGCGGACTATGACGACCGGGCAGGACGCGTGCACCGCGCACTGCTGACTGACGGAGCCAAGGAGCAGGCTCGCGAATCCGCCCCGCCCCCGGTTGCCCACGACCAGCAGCTCGGCGCCGACCGATGCTCCGATCAGCACCTTGGCGGGGTTGCCCCGCACCACGTGCTCCGCGATCGGCACCCCACCGCCCTCGGGAAGCACGGCCTTGAGCTCCTCCGACAGGGCCTGCCGGGCCTTCTCCTCGTCGAATGCGGCGTCCACGGCGGGAGCGGACCATGCCGCTGCTCCGGGTACGTCGTAGGCCGCCACCGCGTCCACGGTCGCCCCGATCAGCCGCGCGTGCCGCACCGCCCACCGCAACGCCTCCTGTGAGGCCGACGAGCCGTCGACGCCCACGACCACGTGGGGACTCCGATCGTTACGGATGGTCATGACGACTTCCTTCCTCGTGTGACGGGCTCAGGGGCCGGTACGGGACCGGGCAGCGGGCCCGGGTGGGGGCGCGGCTCGGGCCGTGGGGCGGGTGGGGGCTGGGGGTCGGGTTCCGGTTGGGGTGGTGCCGGTGGGGTCGGGTCGGGCCCGCCCGGCGAGGGGACCGGTCCTGGCACCGGCCCCGGCTGCGGACCAGGGCCTGGTCCTGGTGCCGGCGTGGGACTCGGGGGTACGGGATCGTTTGGAGGAGTACCCATGACCGTCTCCGTCCCGCTCCGGCCCGTGGCCCGTAGTGAGGCACGGGCTCTCGGCAGGCGGCTACCCGGGCGCCGCCTGCTGACACGGACGTACGGGAACGGCTTGGGTCATCCTGTCCGTATACGGGGCGCGCATGTACGGGGCAGGCATGGGTCCCTGTCGGTCGGAGGTGTCGCACGTGGCGTGGCGTCTGCGGATGACCCTGCTGGGAGTGGGCGCGATGAACTCGCCGCGCTTCGCACCGGCGGGGCTCCTGGTCCGCTACCGACGCCGCTCCGTCGCCCTCGACGGGGGACCCGGGGCGGATCCGCCGCAGCACGTGGACGGCTGGCTGGTCACCGACGAACACGCCGAGCTCCGCTCGGTCATGCGCCGCATGGCGGCGGAACGTGGTGTGCCGCTCCGCATGGGCGACCTGGACCTGGGCGAGCTGCGGATCCGGGCGTGTCCGGTGGTCCACACCTCGCACCCCACCTGCGGCTACCGGATCGAGGCCGGCGGGGTGGTGGCCGTGTGGGCGCCGGAGTTCTGGGAGTTCCCGGACTGGGCGGCGGGCGCCGACCTCATGTTCGCGGAGGCGGCCGGCTGGGACCGGCGGATCCGCTTCCGCGGCGGGGTCGGCGGCCACGCCCACGTACAGGAGATCGGCTCCGAGGCCGCGCGGCACCAGGTACGGCGCCTGGTGTACGCGCACATCGGCCGCCCTTGCCTGCGGGCGATGGACGCCGGACAGCCGCCCGGCTGGGGCGAGTGGGGTCGCGAGGGACGGACGTACACGCTGTCATCGGGGTGAGCGGCCCGCCGGCGATCACATGCCGTGCGCGGGCCCGCTCGGTTCCGTACGCCTCGACGGAGGCCATCCCCCGTGCCTCTGGCGCCACACCACGAGCAGCGCCACGAGAAAGGAGACGACCTCGGACGGCTTGATCACGCTGCCTCCCGCCCTGTCTGTGGTTCCTGCCCCCCTGCCTGTGGTTCCTGCCGCGCGGCTACCCGGCCGGCCCTCGGCCACGCACCGCTCGCGACCGTTTGTGCCCGGGGCCGACGGGCACCCGCCGATCAGGGGTTCACGTCCAGATCCGGCCAGATCCGGAACAGGGGGACATGATGAGTGCGGCACACAAGGTCCGGGCCGGCAGGCGCACCGTCGAGGTCAGCAGGCCGGAGAAGGTGCTCTTCCCCGAGCAGGGAATCACCAAGGCCGACCTCGCCACCTACTACCGCACCGTCGCCCGGCGGATGCTGCCGCACCTGCGTGGCCACCCGCTGATGCTGGAGCGCCATCCGGACGGCATCGACGATTCGGGGTTCATGCAGAAGGACATCCCCGAGCACTTCCCGGACTGGGTCCACCGCGCCGAACTGCCCAAGGAGGGCGGCACCGTCACGTACGTGGTGTGCGAGGACACCGCGACTCTGGTCCTCCTCGCCGACCAGGGCTGCATCACCTTGCACCGTTTTCTCTCCAGGACGGACCGGCCCGATCATCCGGACCGGCTGGTCTTCGATCTCGACCCGCCCGACGACGGCCGCGACGACGGCTTCGCCCGGGTCCGCGAGGCCGCGCGGTGGCTCCACGAACTCCTCGACGAGATAGAACTCCCGGCCCTGCTGATGACCACCGGCTCACGCGGACTGCACGTGCTCGTGCCTCTGGACCGGCACATGGCCTTCGACGACGTACGCGCCGTCGCGGGCGACATCGCCGGTGCCCTCGCCGACCGTCACCCGGACCGGCTCACGACCGCGGTGCGCAAGAAGGAGCGCAAAGGGCGCATCTACCTCGACATCCAGCGCAACGCCTACGGCCAGACCGCCGTCGCGCCCTACTCGGTACGCGCCCGCCCCGGCGCTCCCGTCGCGGCCCCGCTCGCCTGGGGCGATCTCGACGACCCGGAACTCGACGCCCGCCGGTGGAAACTCGCCGACGCGGACCGGCTCCTCAAGGAGAACCCCTGGAGCCCCGCGCCCCGGCCCCGCTCGCTCGGCGCGGCAGCGGACCGGCTCCGCACATGATCCGCCGTACTCCAGGAGGAGGCCATGACAGCGAGGCAGTCGCTGGCGGAGTACCGCCGTCGGCGTGACTTCTCCAAGACCGCCGAGCCGAAGGGCGGCACCGGCGGGAAGACGGACGACGAGCGGCCCTGCTTCGTCGTCCAGATCCATGACGCGAGCGCGCTGCACTTCGACTTCCGCCTCGAGGTGGACGGTGTGCTGAAGTCGTGGGCGATCCCGAAGGGGCCGTCCAGCGACCCGCACGACAAACGCCTTGCCATGCCGACCGAGGACCATCCGCTGGAGTACCGGGAGTTCGAGGGTGTCATCGAGGCGGGCGAGTACGGCGCGGGCACCGTGATCGTCTGGGACGAGGGCACCTACCGCAACCTCTCCACCGACCGCCACGACGAGGAGATCCCGTTCTCCGACGCCCTGGAGAAGGGCCACGCCTCGTTCTGGCTGGACGGCCGGAAGCTGCACGGAGGTTACTCGCTCACCCGCATCCGCACCGGCAGCGACGGAGAACGCGAGGCGTGGCTGCTGGTCAAGCACGACGACGAACGTGCCTCCGGCGACGGCACCCCCGACCCCTGGCGAGCCCGCTCGGCCCGCAGCGGGCACACGCTCAAGCAGGTCGCGAAGCAGGACGAGGCGTCCGGCGGTGACGCGTCATGAGCCGGCCGGGTGACGCGTCATGAGCCGGCTGCTCGAACGGCTGCCCAGCGAGCAGCAGGACCTGCTGCGCCGGGCGTCGGCGCCGGGCACCCCCATGCTGGCCACGCTGAGCTCCCGCCGCTCGTTCGACGACAAGTGGATCTTCGAGCGGAAACTGGACGGCGTACGCGTCCTGGCGGCCCGTCAGCAGGGCGACGTCCGGCTGCTCTCCCGTACCGGCAGGTCGCTGAACGCCACGTACCCGGAGGTCGTGGACGCGCTCGCTGCCCAGACGTGCCGGGACTTCACGGTGGACGGCGAGATGGTCGCGCTGCGGCGCGGCCGCACCGACTTCGCCCTGCTCCAGCAGCGCATGCAGCTCACCGACGCGCGCGCCGCCCGGGCCAGCGGCGTCACCGTCACCTACTACGTCTTCGACCTGCTGCGCCTGGACGGACGGGACACCACCCGGCTGCCGCTCCGCACCCGCAAAGCCCTGCTCCGCGACGTGCTCACGTTCGGGGCCCCGCTGCGCTTCACCCCGCACCGCAACCAGGACGGCCACGACCTGCTGGACCAGGCGTGCGCCCGCGGCTGGGAGGGGCTGATCGCCAAGCGTGCGGACGGCGCCTACGTCCGCCGACGCTCCACCGACTGGCTCAAGCTCAAGTGCGCCGGCGGCCAGGAGCTGGTCGTCGGCGGCTTCACCGAGCCGGCCGGCAGCCGGATCGGCTTCGGCGCTCTGCTGCTCGGCTACTACGAGTCCGACGGGGGCAGCCGCCTGCGCTACGCCGGCAAGGTCGGCACCGGCTACGACGACGCGACCCTGCGCAATCTGCGTGACCGTCTCGACCGGCTCCGCCAGGACGGCTCACCCTTCGCGGACGAGGTCCGCGAGTCCCATGCGGTCTGGGTCCGCCCGCGGCTCGTCGCGCAGATCGGCTTCACCGAGTGGACGAAGGCCGGTCGGCTCCGCCACCCGCGCTTCCTCGGGCTGCGCGACGACAAGCGGCCGGAGGAGGTGGTCCGCGAACGCCCGGCGTGAGCCATCAACGACCGTGGGTTGTACACAGCCCGAGGAGTCGGAAGGAGTGTCCGATGGAAACCGCCCGGATGATCGATGAGCTGCTGCGTGAGCACGGACAGACCTATGCCGACGAAGCGGGCATCACCCTCACCGACAAGCCCGCCCCGCTGTACCAACTCCTCGTCCTCACGGTCCTGTGCTCGATCCGGATCAAGGCGGAGATCGCCGCCGCCGCGGCCCGGGAGCTGTTCACGGCAGGCATGCGGACGCCCCAGGCGATGGCGGACTCCACCTGGCAGGAGCGCGTGGACGCCCTCGGGCGGGCGCACTACGTCCGGTACGACGAGAGCACCGCGACCGCGCTCGGTAACGGCGCGGAACTGCTGCTCGACCGCTACGACGGCGATCTGCGCAAGCTCCGTGAAGAGGCCGCGGGCGACACGGAGAAGCTGCGGGAGCTGCTCCAGGAAGTGCCCAGGATCGGGCCGGTGGGCGCGGACATCTTCTGCCGGGAAGCCCAGGCGGTGTGGCCGGAGTTGCGCCCGTTCTTCGACGAACGCTCCCGCGAGACGGCCGCCGAACTCGGACTCCCGCACACTCCGGCCGGCCTCGCCCGGCATGTCCCCGAGAAGGATCTGGCCCGCCTGGCAGCCGCCCTCGTACGGGTCAGCCTGTCCAAGCACGCGGTGGAGGAGCTACGCGCCGCATGAGGCGGACCGCGTGAGACGGACCGCGTGAGGCCGGCCTCCGTGGGTGGGGTTCACCCGCGGAGGCCGGAGGTCTCCTCGCTAGGCCAGGTAGGTGGTGTAGAGCGGCCAGAACTGGGGTGTCGGGGGCGGCCCTTGGGCGCCGGCGGCCCGGAGGGCGGGGGCCAGACGCTCGGTGATGAAGCGCCTCGCCTCGTCCTCCGACTCCCAGATCTCGATGACACGCCAGCCGCCGTCCGGGCTCGGCCCGGCGGCGTGGAAGATGCCGCCGAAGGGCCTCTCGTGCATGCCCAGCCGCTCCCGGGCCTTGTCGTAGATCTCCAGTGAGCCGTGTGGATTGTCCACCAGCATGGCGATGGCCATCACTGCCTCCTCTCCGTCACGCGGGGTTGTCCGATCTCCGTCCGCAGCGCTTCCAGGAAGGCCGCGGGCTGCTCGAAGGCGGGGTCGTCGGCCGCGTCCTCGATCACGCGCAGCGGCCAGCCGTAACGAGCACTCGCCGCCTCGGCGACCTTCAGCCGCACCTGGAGGTCGTGCCTCCCGTTGATCAGGCTCGTGGGTACGGCGATCCGGGCCAGGTCGGCCTCCGGGACCGGGGTCATCGCGAACTCCGGCATGAGGCTGCGCAGAGCCGCCTTCTGGCCCGGTGACCGGGCGCGGTCGAGGGCATACGCCTCCAGCAACTCCATGCGATTGCCGAGCTGTTCGCGCAGCCGGCCGAGGTCGGTCATGCAGGCGTCCATGAGCTGGTCGGCTGCTCGTTCCGTGGGCCGCGCCATGAAGCGGGTCATCGCGAGGGCGAATTTGAGGGCGGGGCGGAAGCGGCCGAGCCCGTACGAGTCCACCAGGACCAGCCGGTCGAGCCGGTCTCCGTGGTCGCAGGCGAACCGGGCGGCGATGGCGCCGCCGAGCAGATGACCCGCCAGGACGGGCCGGGACGGGCAGGTCCGCTCGATCAGCTCGCCCAGCCAGGCGAAGACGCGATCGGCCTTCAGCGGGCCTTCGCCCACCTCCGAGGCGCCGTGGCCGGGCAGGTCGGGAGCGATCACCCGATGCGTCTGCATCAGCTCCGGCATCACGCGCATCCAGGTCGCGGCGAACTCCCCGGCGCCGTGCAGGAGTACGAGTGGGGGGCCGTCACCGCCTTCCAGTACGGCGGTCGGGATTCCGGCAAGGTCGATGCGTCGTTCCGTGGCGGGGAACCCGGCGAGGAGCCGTTCGCGGATGCCGCTGTCGGCAGGGGACTTGTTCATCGTCGCCACCTCCATCCGCTCTCAGCGTCCTCGCCGGGAGGGATGGCGGGCATCGCCCGGATTCACCAATTCGCCCCGGAAGGGGGGCGTGGTCCGTTCTCACCACGTCAGACGAGGTGGTGCTCGTACGCGAAGGCGCTCGCCGCGGTCCGCGACGACACGTCGAGCTTGGCGAAGATGTTCTGGATGTGTCGGGCGACGGTGTGCTCGCTGATGACCAGGGCGGACGCGATCTCCCGGTTGTGCTTCCCGGCGGCGACCAGGCGCAGGACCGCCTGCTCCCGCTGGGTCAGTCCGGCGATGCTCCCGGGCGCCTCCTCGGCTCCGGCGCCCCGGGTGATCGCGTCGACCCGGGCGACGTCCGGTACGGCTCCGAGACGCTCGAACTCGGCGCGGGCCGCCTCGAGTTCAAGCTCCGCCGTCTCGTCGTCGCCCAGCGCACGGCAGGCCCTGCCGATGACCATGCGCGTCCGTGCGGTCTCGTACGGGGCGTCGTGTTCCTGCCACCCTTGCTCCGCCTTACGGAGCGCGATCAGGGCGGACCGTGCGTCACCCGCCGCCAGCTCGACCGTGCCGCGGGCGGCCGTCGCGATCAGAGGCAGTACGCCGCCCCGGTACCTCTCGGCGATCGCCCCGAGCTCGTCGCAGGCGCTTCGCGCGGCCTGCGTGTCTCCCACGGCCAGCATGATCTCGACGCAGGCGGGCAGCAGCCTCGCCCGCGCCAAGGGCTCGGTGGTCTCCTCGCTCACCCGGCGGATCGCGGCGACCGCGGCGCCCTCGTTCCCCTGGGCCAGCCGCAGCAGGGCAAGACCCGGCTGCGGATCCCCTCCGCACCGGCTGGCTTCCCGGTACGCCTCCTCGGCCGCCGCGAACGCCCCTTGCAGGCGGTGGATCTCCGCCTGCCGGTAGGAGGACGGAGCGGTCCGCCCCTGGATCATCTCCTGCCGGAACCGCTCGCCCGCCCGTTCCGCCTCCGCCAGCGCGTCCCGCCACGCACCGTGCAGCTCCATGATCTCGGCGCGGCGGAGGTGGCACTCACCGCTGAAGGCCACCAGGTCGGGCTGCTGCCGGCACCACGACGTCAGCGCCTCGGTCCACTCCTGGGCGCGGCGGAGCTCGTACACCGCACGGCAGGCGTCGATCACGGCGCAGTAGATCACCCCGGTGACGATGGGCGAGAGATCCCCGGCGGTGACGGCCACCATGGCCTCGTCCAGGAGCCTGAGCCCCTCCTCGACCCGGCCCTCCCTCACCAGCGCGTGCCCCTGCTCGTGCAGGGCGAGGGCGAGCAGGTCCGCGTCCCCGAACCGTTCCGCGATCACGACCGCCCGGGCCGCCGTGTCGTAAGCGCCGGCGTAGTCACCGCCGGCCCGCTGCATCATGACGGCGGGCATGAGCAGATAGCCCTCCTCGGCGCAGGCGCCCTCTTCGGCCTCGACCAGCCGTTGCGCCCGCCCGAACCATCCGGTCGCGCGGCCCATTTCCCTTCTGAACGCCAGATCCATCCCCGCCCAGAAGGCGCAGCGCACCGCGTTCAGCGCCAGGCCGCTCTCCAGGTACGAGCCGTACGCCCGCTCCAGCGCGCTCACCATGTCCTCGTGGCGGCCGGTCATGTGGGCGGATGTGGCGAGGAGTTCGAGGTCCTCCGCGCCCAGCGGGGCCACGTGATCGGCGAGTTCCAGAGCCTTGTAGGCATCGGCCCACGCCCGTACGGCGCAGGCTGCCCGGCCACGTTCGAGATCGCCCGTCACGGCCATGACGGCCGCCTTCCCAGCGCTGATTCATGGCGTCCATGGCGTCCACAGCGTCCATGTGGCGCATCTCAATTTTATGGGCCGGCCCCGATGGGAGCCATTCCTCCGGTCAGGAATCGAGAAGCACCGGACGGGGGGCCCAACTAACGTGATGAGCATGGACCTCACCATTCACACCACCGTCCTCCCGCACGACGACCCCGACGCCTCCCTGGCCTTCTACCGGGACACCCTCGGCTTCGAGGTCCGCAGCGACGTCGGGCAGGGCAGGATGCGCTGGATCACGGTCGGGCCCGTCGGCCAGCCCGGCACCTCCATCCTCCTGGCGCCGCCCGCCGCCGACCCCGGGATCACCGAGGACGAGCGCCGCATCATCGCCGAGATGATGGCCAAGGGCACGTACGGCTGGATCCTGCTGGCCACCCGCGATCTCGACGACACCTTCGAGAAGGTGCAGGCCGCGGACGCCGAGGTCGTCCAGGAGCCGACCGAGCAGCCGTACGGCGTACGCGACTGTGCCTTCCGCGATCCCGCGGGCAACCTCATCCGCATCCAGGAGCTTCGCTGAGTCCGGGGGTCGGGAGCCCTGGACTCCGGGACTCCGGGACTCCGTGACCAAGGGGAAGGGAGCTCTCCCATGTGCCATCCTGCATGGATGAGCGCACTCACAGCCGCCCAGCGCCTCAGCGACCTCGCGCGGCTGCGCCGCGTCCGCGACCGGATCGACCGGGAGTACAGGCAGCCGCTGGATGTCGAGGCGCTCGCCCGCGGCGTGAACATGTCGGCGGGGCACCTCAGCCGCCAGTTCAAGCAGGCCTACGGAGAGTCGCCGTACTCGTATCTGATGACGCGGCGCATCGAGCGCGCGATGGCGCTCCTGCGCCGTGGCGACCTCAGCGTGACCGACGTCTGTTTCGAGGTCGGCTGCTCGTCGCTCGGCACGTTCAGCACCCGCTTCACCGAGCTCGTCGGCATGGCGCCCAGCGTCTACCGGCGCCGCGCGGCGGACGGTGCGCCCGAGCTGCCGTCGTGCGTGGCGAAACAGGTGACGCGACCGGTCAGGAATCGAGAAGCACGGCTGGCGACCCCGTAACCAGCGTGACGGTCATGACTTCCCTCGAGACCGTCACCTTGAAGGTGGCACCTGACACGCCCCGCGATCTCGTCCGTCTACGGGGCCAGGCGGACGAACGCCACCTCGAAGCGTTCCACCGCGACCACCCGCTGGCCCTCCCGCTGGGACGACTCGTCCCGGAGCCGGGCCGCCTGCTCCTCGCTCGCCACCATCGCGGCCTCGTCCTCCCACAGGGTCAGCGACCTCGCACTCCCCGTCGCCCGGTCCACGAGGTAGTACGCGCCCCGGAAGCCCGGGAGG
Source organism: Streptomyces sp. NPDC029169 (assembly GCF_055563935.1). Taxonomy (NCBI): domain Bacteria; kingdom Bacillati; phylum Actinomycetota; class Actinomycetes; order Kitasatosporales; family Streptomycetaceae; genus Streptomyces; species Streptomyces sp. NPDC029169. The sequence goes on along the minus strand of NZ_JBVHXA010000021.1, from coordinate 54,346 downwards.
TTCTCGACCTGCTTGACGATCGCCTCCGTTTTGGCGGCCAGGTCACCGCCCGGCGGAACCGGTGACCCCTGGTAGGTGCTCAGCCTCGCGAACATCGTCGGACGTCCCTTCCTCAGGCCTTCCTCGGCCTTCCCCGGGCCTCCCCGGCGGCACAGGCGGCTCAGGTCCAGCGTGCGACGGCACAGCACTCGCCGCATGCCGGGGCGTCCGCCCGGGACGACGACCGACCCGGGACGACAGGGCTCGACGCGGGACAATGGGGGTGAGGAGGCGGTGTTCCGTGGCGCCTTACATTGCCGTGACCGCCCTCAGCCACGCCGGGCTGATGCGCGACCACAACGAGGACAGCCTCGTCGTCGGGCCGTGGACGCTGTGCGGGACGGTGACCGAGAGCCCCCAGACGATGCTGTTCCCCCTCGACCGGCCGCTCCTCGTCGCCGTGGCCGACGGGCTCGGCGGGCAGCCGGGCGGTGAGGTGGCCAGTTCCCTGGTCGTCCGCCGGCTCGCCATGCTGGGACCCGTGCTCGACGGTACGGAGAAGGTCGGCGAGGCACTGGAGTCCTGCAACCGGGCCGTGTACGCCGCCGCCGACGGCCGCCCCGAGCTGACCACCATGGGGACCACGGTCGCGGGCACCCTCGTCCTGATGGGGTCGCTGCTGTCGTTCAACGTCGGCGACAGCAAGGTCTACAGCGCGTCCGGGGACGGCTTGCGCCAGGTCAGCGTGGACGACAGTCCGCCGCCCGCGCCCGGGCACCGAACCACGTCGGCCGTCACCCAGACCCTCGGCGGCAGCCACGCGTACGACGCCGTCACCCCGCACGTCGCCACGTTCCCGCTCTCCATCGGCGACCGCTACCTCGTGTGCAGCGACGGGCTGACCGACCCGGTGCCCGACGAGGAGATCGAGGGGCTGCTGAGGGTCCACGACGACGGCAAGGCGGCTTTCGAGCTGTGGAAGGCCGCCATCGAGGCCGGCGGGCCAGACAACATCACCCTCGCCCTCGTCCGGATCGGGGACTGAGACCCGGGGGCCTTACGTCGGCTCCCTCTCGGCCTCCCCTTCGGGCTCCGGCTCCCGCTCGGGCTCCTCCGCCAGGAACTCCGTCACCGCCAGCGCGAACAGCAGCGCCAGCGCCAGGCCCAGCACCACCCAGGCCGTCGGATAGCTCCAGAGGACGTACGTCACGACCGCCGCGGCCACCAGGATCCAGGTGATCCACGTCCGGTGGCGGGCGACGAACGGGCCGACCGGGCCCGTGCGCAGGCCCACATGGTCGGCCGTCGCGCGCGTGGCCCCGATGCCCGAGTGCCACAGCCGCCGGACCACCGTGGCGGACCGGCCGGGCCCGGAGAGCCAGGCCGCGAGGGCGAGGACCACACCGAGGACGATGACCATCCGGATCGTCAGCCGCAGGAGCCGGATCATGGCGTCGTAGACGGAGCCGGCGGCGGCCTGCGAGACCGTCTCCGGCAGGGCGTTGAGATAGACCGTACGGAACACGGTCAGGCCGATGCCGAGGATCAGGGCCGCGGCGGCGAAGCCGAGGGCCGCGGCGATCAGGGAGCGGCGCCGGTGGGCGGAGAGCAGGACCCCGGCGGCGGCGAGCAGGACGGCCAGGACCGGCAGCCAGAGGCCCATGAGCTGGAGCAGCCGGAAGCCGGTCTTCACCTTCCCGATGTCGTCGGATTTGAGGACCGTGAAGTCGGTGTGCACCTCGGGGATCTTCTGGGCGACCGTGAGGCCGGAGTCGACGAGGCGCTGTTTGACCCGCTCGATGACCGGCGCGAGGTCGAGCGTCACCGTGTCGTTCTTGATCTGTACCGCGCCTTCGCCGCTGCCGGTGAGGGCGCGGACGACGGAGGTGTGGATCGCGCGGTTGGCATCGGTCCAGACCGTCTCGAAGGCGTCGGAGGCGACGACCTCCTCCGCCTTGTCGTGGACGAAGCTCTGGACCGCGCTCTCCAGGGAGCTCCCGAGCCGGCCGAGGGCCTTCTCCAGGAGCGGGCGCTGCTCGGGGGCCACGCCCTCGAGGAGGTCCTTGAGGTCGATGTGCTCCATGACCGCGCCGGTGACCCGGTTGGCGACGGCGGCCTGGACGTCCGGGTCGGAGGCGAGCGGGGCGACCGTGGAGACGTAACGGTCGGTGTCGCCGACCTCGTCGGCCGTCCAGGCGGCGACGAGGCCCAGCGGGGCGAGGACGCAGCCGACGACGATCAGCAGCGCGGCGAAGAAGGACCGCACGCGGTGCCGGGGCGGCCGGGCCTTCGCCGCATCGGCCTCGGCCTCCAGCGCGGCGATGCGCGCCCGGAGCGCGTCCAGTTCGCCGTCGGCGCCCGGGGAGCCTGGGGAGCTCATCGGCGTACCGTCTCGTCGGTCATGAGGTCGGCGACGCTCTCATCGAAGTCGTCGACCTTGTCCGGGGCCACCTGTCGGGGTACCTCGGCGGGGACGTCCGTGGAACTCATGCGCCCTCCGGTCTCCTGAACGTTCCCCTGAAATGGGATGAATCAGGCCAATTCTCGAAGCGGCCGGTGGGTTTGTCGCCTCGAACGGGCCCCGTCACCCGGGTGCCGCGGCACCGGGACGCAGGGCCGGAACCTCTGTCGTAGGATCACGGGCCGCGCGATCATGGCCGCATGGTCCTGAAGCTTCGCTGCGCCGTACTCGACGACTACCAGGGCGTCGCCCTCGCCTCCGCCGACTGGGGTCCGCTCGCCGACCGTGTCGACGTCCGCGTCCTGCGCGAGCATCTGGCCGACCGGGACGCGCTCGTCGCGGCGGTCGAGGACTGCGAGATCCTCGTCGTCATGCGGGAGCGGACGCCGGTGGACGCGGAGTTGCTGAAGCGGCTGCCGAGACTGCGGCTCGTGGTGACGTCGGGGATGCGCAACGCCTCCATCGACCTCGCTGCCGCGGCCGGACTCGGGATCACGGTCTGCGGCACGGCCAGCAGCTCCGAGCCGCCCGCCGAGCTGACCTGGGCGCTGATCCTGGGCCTGGCACGACAGGTACACGCCGAGGCGCAGGCGCTGCGCGAGGGCGGGCCCTGGCAGACGACGGTCGGCACGGACCTGGCCGGGCGCACGCTCGGGCTCGTCGGCCTCGGCAAGATCGGCGGCCGGGTCGCCCGCGTGGGGCTCGCTTTCGGCATGGAGGTCCTCGCCTGGAGCCCGAACCTGACGGAGGAGCGGGCCGCGGAACACGGGGTCGCGTACGCGTCGAGCAGGCGGGAGCTGATGGAGCGCGCGGACTTCGTGTCGCTGCACATGGTGCTGTCAGAGCGGACCCGGGGGCTGATCGGGGAGCCCGAACTGCGGGCGATGCGCCCGTCCGCGTATCTCGTCAACACGTCACGGGCGGGCCTGGTCGACGGCGAGGCGCTGCTGCGGGCGCTGCGCGAGGGCTGGATCGCGGGGGCCGGCCTCGACGTCTTCGCCACCGAACCGCTCCCGGCCGGCGACCTGTTGCGCACCCTGCCGAACGTCCTGGCGCTGCCGCACCTTGGGTATGTGACGCGGGGTAACTACGGCCGCTACTTCGGCCAGGCGGTGGAGGACATCGAGGCGTTCCTGACGGGGACGCCGGTACGGGTGCTGGGCTGACGCCGTTACGGGACGCCACGGCGCCGTGGACGCGGCGGCGGTGCCGGCGGTGCAGGACACCAGCGGCTCGTGACGCGGGTCGGGCCCAGCGCTCGTGACGGCGGGGCGGGCCTTGTGGGACCGTGGACGTATGCCCGTACCCGTGATCCTCGACTGCGATCCCGGTCACGACGACGCGTTCAACATCCTGCTGGCCGCCGCCCATCCGGCCGTGGACCTCCTGGCCGTGACCACCGTGGCGGGCAATCAGACGGTGGACAAGACCACCCTGAACGCCCGCCGGGTGTGCGCGGTCGCCGGGATCCGCGGGGTGCCGATCGCGGCCGGCCGGGACCGCCCGCTGCACGGAACGCCGATCGTCGGCGAGAACATCCACGGCGGCTCGGGCCTCGACGGCCCCGGCTTCGGCGACGGCGAGCCGGACGTCCCGCAGGACCCGCGCGACGCCCGCACCCTGATCCGGGACACCCTGCTTGCCCATCCCGCGCCCGTGACGCTCGTCCCGACCGGGCCGCTGACGAACATCGCCACCTTCCTGCTCGCCCACCCCGAGCTGATCCCCCGGATCGAGCGGATCGTGCTGATGGGCGGCTCCACCGCGCGCGGGAACACGACCCCGGCCGCGGAGTTCAACATCCTCTGCGACCCGGAGGCGGCGGACATCGTCTTCTCCAGCGGGCTGCCGATCACGATGTTCGGCCTCAACGCCACCCATCAGGTCCAGGCGACGCCCGACGTCATCTCCCGGATCGCGGCCCTCGGCACCCCGCTCGCGAGGCTCTGCGTCCAGCTGCTGACCTACTTCGCCTCCACCTACCGTGAGGTGTACGGCTTGGAGGCGCCGCCGCTGCACGACCCGCTGACCGTGGCGCATCTGATCGACCCGTCGCTGGTCAGCCTCGTGCGGGCGGCGGTGTCGGTCGAGCTGACGGGCACGTACACGCGGGGCGCGACGGTGGTGGACCTGCACGGAGTGACGGGCCGCCCGGCCACCGTGGACGTAGGCATGGAGGTCGACGTCCCGGGCTTCTGGGAGCTGATCATCGAGGCGGTACGGGTCCTGGGCGAGCGCGGACGGCAGTAAGGCGCCTCAGCGCTGGAGGAGCCTCAGCGGCCGAGGAGCCTCAGCGGCCGAGTCGCCTCAACGGTCGAGGACTTCGCGCAGGGCCTTCGCGAACTCGGCCGGTGCACCCTGCTGGCCGTACTCGCCGCCCAGGAACCCGCCGTGGTGGCTGGGGAACACCGCCGGCTCCGTGCCGAGCCCCTTGGCGATCTCCACTCCGGCGCGGTGGGCGAACTCCCTCTCGGACTCCTCGCCGACGGCGACGACGATCCGGGTCGACGCGGCGCGCAGGGCGGCGAAGTCCGGGCGGTAGCCGGTGCAGCCGCGCATGTTCTGGCCGAGCAGCGGGTCGTCGCGCGTGCCGTCGTCCTCGGTCGGCAGCCCGAAGTCGGCGGGCGAGGGGGCGGGCTCGTCGGCCCAGTTCGCGGGGAAGGGGCCCTTTCGGCTGGTCACCGCGATGAACTTGGCCATCGCCGGTCCCATCCCCTCGCGCAGATACGTGGCGTGGACGTCCTCGCAGACCGCGAGCGCCGCCTCCCGGTCCGGCAGGACCTGCGCCGACGGCGGCTCGTGCGCGACGAGCGTCCCGACCAGGTCCCCGTGGTCCGCCACCAGGGCCAGCGCGTTGATGGCGCCGCCGCTGCTCGCGAACATGTCCACCGGGCCCAGGCCGAGCGCCTCGACGATCCGCCGCAGATCGTCGGCGTGCTCCTCGGGCCGCGTCTCCGCCGCCCCGTCGGTACGGACGCTGCGGCCGACAGCCCGTGGGTCGTAGGTCATGACGGTCCGGTCGGTGAAGTGCGACGCCAGGGTGGTGAACCCGGTGGCATCCATGGGCGAACCGATCAGGAAGAGAGGACGCTCGGCACCCGCGCCGCCGGGACGGATGTCGTACGTCACGGTGGCACCGGTCGTGTCGAGGGTGCGGGTGTCGGTCGCGGTCATGGCTCTCGGTCTCCTCGGTCGTCGCGCTGTTCATGAAGGAAGACCGTGGGCGTCCCCGGAACTCATCGCTTCACGACAAGGAAATCGCGAGGGGCTAGTCGGCGCCGCATTCGTGTTCGCCGGGATCGACGACCACCCGGTCCAGGAGGCCCCTGAGGACGGCCTGTTCGGCTGCGGTCAGGTTCGCGAACAGTTCGCGCTCCGCCTCGCTCACCGCCGCGTCCACCAGGTCGAGGGCCGCCGCGCCCGCTTCCGTGATCCGCACGATGTGCCGGCGCCGGTCGGCCGGGTCGCGTCGCCGCTCGGCGAGCCCCGCGTCCTCCAACTCGTTGAGGATGGCGACGAGTTGACTCGGGTCGACCTCCAGGGCGGCCGCCAGGTCGCGCTGGCTCATGGCGCCCGGGGCGAGCTGCATGAGGGTCATCGCGTTGCGCGGGTGCAGCCCGGCGACGCCGAGCGCGGCGCGGATGCGCGCGCTGGTGAGCTCCCCGCGCCAGGAGAGCAGGAAGCCGAGGCGGTCGGACGGAAGAGCTGCCATGACACACACCGTAACAGTGGCTCCATTGTGGAGACGGGTAAATCGTTGATACCCTTCAACGATTCTAGTCCCCATACTATTGGAGCACCGCCATGTTCATCGCTTACGCCGTCGTCGCCGCCCTCCTCGCCCTTGCCCTGTCCGGCTCCGCCTTCATGACGCTCACGCGGAATCCGCAGGTCACCGAGAACATGACCAAGGTCGGCGTCCCCGACTCCTGGCTTCCGTGGCTCGGCGCGGCCAAGATCGCGGGCGCGCTCGGACTCCTCGCCGGGCTCGCGGTGTCGGCGCTGGGCATCGCGGCGGCGATCGGCCTGGTGCTCTACTTCCTCGGCGCGGTGATCGCGCACATACGGGTGAAGGACTACGCGATGGCACCGGCGGTGGTGCTCACCCTGCTCTCCGGCGCCGCGCTGGTCCTGCGGATCGCTTCCGCGTGAACTGACGAGACGCTGCGTCTTGCGTAACGCCGGGCGAGGCTCTACGGTCGGGGACGCAGAACGAGACGTCTCGTCTCGCAGCCCATTGGGGGTCGCCCTTGTTCCGTGTCCAACTCACCGACGTCACCAAGCGCTACGACGACCGGCTCGTCCTCGACCGGGTCTCCCTCACCGTCCGGCCCGGCGAACGCGTCGGCGTCGTCGGCGACAACGGCTCCGGGAAGTCCACGTTCCTCCGGCTCCTCGCCGGACTGGAGCAGCCCGACAACGGCACGGTCGCCGTCGACGCCCCCGGCGGTCTCGGCCACCTCGCCCAGACCCTGGAGCTCCCGGGCACGGCGAGCGTCGGCGACGCGGTCGACCTTGCGCTCGCCGACGTACGGGAGCTGGAGCGGGCGATCCGGGCCGCGGAGGCGGAGCTCCATGAGACCGGGGACCTCGACGGGTACGCCGGACTCCTCGCCGCGTACGAGGCGCGCGGCGGGGCGGACGCCGACCGGCGGGTCGAGACGGCCCTTCGGCAGCTCGGCGAACGCGAACCGCTCGACCGCGCCCGCCCGCTCGGCACGCTCTCCGGAGGAGAGCGTTCCCGTCTCGCGCTCGCCGCGACCCTCGCCGCCGACCCCGAACTGCTGCTGCTCGACGAGCCGACCAACGACCTCGACGACGAGGCCGTCACCTGGCTGGAGGAGCGGCTGCGCGCCCACCGGGGGACGGTCGTCGCCGTCACCCACGACCGGACCTTCCTCGACCGGGTCACCACAGCCGTCCTGGAGATCGACCACGACCTGCGGACGGTACGCCGGTACGGCAACGGCTACGCGGGCTATCTGACCGGCCGGGCCGCCGAAAGGGCCCGGTGGGAGCGGGAGTACGAGGAGTGGCGGGCGGAGACGGCCCGGTACGCGGCCCTCGCCGACACGAACATCGACCGCTTCTCCGCGATCCCGCGCAAGGCCCCGGCGGCCTTCAGCGGGGCGGGCGCCTTCCGGGCCCGGTCACGGGCGCACGGTGCGATGAGCAGGATCCGGGCCGCCCGGGAGAAACTCCACCGGCTCACCGAGAACCCGGTCGCCGCGCCCCTGGAGCCGCTGCACTTCACGGCGCACATCGAGGGCCGAGCGGCGGGCGCGGTCGCCCTGACCGACGTACGGGTGGAGGGGCGGCTGCGCCTGGACGCCCTGCACCTGGCCGCCGGCGAACGCCTCCTGGTCACCGGTCCGAACGGCGCCGGGAAGACCACGCTACTCAAGGTCCTCGCGGGCGAACTGGCCCCGGACGGCGGGACGGTGACGACCCCGCCCCGGGTCGGGATGCTCCGCCAGGACACGGCCTCGGCGGACGACGACCGCACCGTGGCCGAGGCCTTCGGGGCGGACAGGGAGGACGAGCTGCTGCGGCTCGGGCTCTTCGCGGCGGCCGATCTGTCCGTACCCGTACGGGAGTTGTCCACGGGCCAGCGCCGGAAGCTGGAACTGGCCCGTCTGGTCACCCGCCCCGCGGACCTGCTCCTCCTCGACGAACCGACCAACCACCTGGCCCCCGGCCTCGTGGAGGAACTGGAGGCCGCCCTCGCCCACTACCCCGGCACCCTGATGATCGTCACCCACGACCGCCGCATCCGCACGGGCTTCCGGGGCCGGCGGCTCGACCTGACCCCGGCCCCTGTGATGACGCGCTAGTCGTCACCCTCCAGGTCGCCCTCGGTCTCCAGGAACACCTGGCGCAGCGCGGCGAGGGTCTCCGGGTCCGGCTTCTCCCACATGCCGCGCGACTCGGCCTCCAGGAGGCGCTCCGCGATGCCGTGCAGGGCCCAGGGGTTGGCCTCCTTCAGGAAGGCCTGGTTCTCCGGGTCCAGGACGTACGTCTCGGTGAGCTTGTCGTACATCCAGTCGGCGACCACCCCGGTCGTCGCGTCGTAGCCGAAGAGGTAGTCGACCGTCGCCGCGAGCTCGAACGCGCCCTTGTAGCCGTGGCGGCGCATCGCCTCGATCCACTTCGGGTTGACCACCCGGGCCCGGAAGACCCGCGAGGTCTCCTCGACCAGCGTCCGGGTGCGGACCGTCTCCGGGCGGGTGGAGTCGCCGATGTACGCCTCGGGGGCGGTGCCCGTGAGCGCGCGGACGGTCGCCACCATGCCGCCGTGGTACTGGAAGTAGTCGTCGGAGTCGGCGATGTCGTGCTCGCGCGTGTCCGTGTTCTTCGCGGCGACGGCGATCCGCTTGTACGCCGTCTCCATCTCCGTACGCGCCGGGCGGCCTTCGAGACCGCGGCCGTAGGCGTACCCGCCCCACACCGTGTACACCTCGGCGAGGTCCGCGTCCGTCCGCCAGTCGCGCGAGTCGATCAGCTGGAGGATGCCCGCGCCGTACGTCCCCGGCCGCGAGCCGAAGATACGGGTGGTGGCCCGCCGCTCGTCGCCGTGCTCGGCCAGGTCGGCCTGCGCGTGCGCCCGTACGTAGTTGTCCTCGGCCGGCTCGTCGAGCGCGGCGGCGAGCCGTACGGCGTCGTCGAGGAGCCCGATGACGTGCGGGAACGCGTCCCGGAAGAAGCCCGAGATGCGCAGCGTGACGTCGATGCGCGGACGGCCCAGCTCGGCCAGCGGGACCGCCTCCAGGCCGTTCACGCGGCGTGAGGCGTCGTCCCAGGTGGGGCGGATGCCGAGCAGCGCGAGGGCCTCGGCCACGTCGTCGCCGGCGGTGCGCATCGCGCTCGTACCCCAGAGGGAGAGACCGACGGAGGTCGGCCAGTCGCCGTTGTCGGAGCGGTAGCGCTCCAGGAGCGAGTCGGCGAGCGCCTGGCCGGTCTCCCACGCGAGGCGGGAGGGGACGGCCTTGGGGTCGACGGAGTAGAAGTTCCGGCCGGTCGGCAGCACGTTGACCAGGCCACGCAGCGGCGAGCCGGAGGGGCCCGCGGGCACGAAGCCGCCGTTCAACGCGTGGACGGCGTGGGTGAGTTCGTCGGTGGTGGCAGCCAGACGCGGGACGACCTGCTCGCAGGCGAACCGAAGGACGGCGACGACGTCGGGGCCGTACCCGTCGGCGACGGCCGGGATCGCGTCCACGGACCAGTCCGCCGCCTCCATCGCCTCGACCAGCTCGCGCGCCGTCGCCTCCGCCTCGTCGGCGGTGGTCCGGGTCGCGGCCGACTCGTCCAGGCCCAGGGCCTCGCGCAGACCCGGCAGCGCCTGCGTACCGCCCCAGATCTGCCGGGCGCGCAGGATCGACAGCACGAGGTTGACCCGCGCCTCGCCCACCGGCGCCCCGCCCAGCACATGCAGGCCGTCCCTGATCTGCGCGTCCTTGACCTCGCAGAGCCAGCCGTCGACGTGCAGCAGGAAGTCGTCGAAGCCGTCGTCCTCCGGCCGGTCCTCGAGCCCCAGGTCGTGGTCGAGCTTCGCCGCCTGGATCAGGGTCCAGATCTGCGCGCGGATCGCGGGCAGCTTGGAGGGGTCCATGGAGGAGATCTGCGCGTACTCGTCGAGCAGCTGCTCCAGGCGCGCGATGTCACCGTAGGAGTCGGCGCGCGCCATCGGCGGCACCAGGTGGTCGACCAGGGTCGCGTGCACGCGCCGCTTGGCCTGCGTGCCCTCGCCCGGGTCGTTGACGAGGAACGGGTAGACGAGCGGCAGATCGCCGAGCGCCGCGTCCGGGCCGCACGCGGCCGACAGGCCCGCGTTCTTGCCCGGCAGCCACTCCAGGTTGCCGTGCTTGCCGAGGTGGACCATCGCGTCCGCGCCGAAGCCGCCGTCCTCGGCGCGCGCCGCGATCCAGCGGTAGGCGGCCAGGTAGTGGTGGGAGGGCGGGAGATCGGGGTCGTGGTAGATCGCGATCGGGTTCTCGCCGAAGCCGCGCGGCGGCTGGATGAGGATCAGCAGGTTCCCGCGCCGCAGGGCGGCGAGGACGATGTCGCCCTCGGGGTTGCGGGAGCGGTCGAGGAACATCTCGCCGGGCGCCGGGCCCCAGTGCTCCTCGACGTGCGTACGCAGTTCCTCCGGCAGGGTCGCGTACCAGCGCTTGTAGTCGGCGGCCGGGATACGGACCGGGTTGCGGGCGAGCTGCTCCTCGGTGAGCCAGTCCTGGTCGTGGCCGCCGGCCTCGATCAGGGCGTAGATCAGCTCGTCGCCGTCACCGGAGACGAGACCGGGAATCTCCTCCACGGGCCCGAAGTCGTACCCCTCTGCCCGCAGTCGGCGCAGCAGCGCGACGGCGGAGGCGGGGGTATCGAGGCCGACCGCGTTGCCGATCCGGGAGTGCTTGGTCGGGTACGCGGAGAGGACCAGGGCGAGCTTCTTCTCGGCGTTCGGGATGTGCCGCAGACGGGCGTGGCGGACGGCGATCCCGGCGACCCGGGCCGCGCGCTCGGCGTCGGCGACATAGGCCGGGAGGCCGTCCTCGTCGATCTCCTTGAAGGAGAACGGGACGGTGATGAGCCGGCCGTCGAACTCGGGCACGGCGACCTGGCTGGCGGCGTCCAGCGGGGAGAGCCCCTCGTCGTTCTCCTCCCAGGCGGAGCGCGAGCCGGTGAGGCAGAGCGCCTGCAGGATCGGTACGTCGAGGGCGGCGAGCGCGCCCGCGTCCCAGGCGTCCTCGTCCCCGCCGGCCTGCGCCTCGGCGGGCTTGGTGCCGCCGGCGGCGAGGACGGTGGTGACGATGGAGTCCGCGCGGCGGAGGGTGTCGACCAGCTCGGGCTCGGGGGCGCGCAGGGAGGCGACGTAGAGCGGGAGGGCCTGCGCGCCGGCGTCCTCGATCGCCTCGCAGAGCGCGTCGACGAAGGCGGTGTTCCCGCTCATGTGGTGGGCGCGGTAGTAGAGCACGGCGACGGTCGGTCCGGTCTCCGTACGGGGAGTGCGCTCCAGGGGGCCCCAGGTGGGGGCGGGGGCCGGGGCCTCGAAGCCGTGACCGGTGAGCAGCACGGTGTCGGAGAGGAAGCGGGCGAGCTGCTCCAGGTTGGCGGGGCCGCCGTGCGCGAGGTAGGCGTGGGCCTCGGTGGCGACGCCGACGGGGACCGTGGAGGCCTCCATGAGCTGGGCGTCCGGGGCCTGTTCGCCGGAGAGCACGACCAGCGGCCGGCCGGCGGCACGCAGCGCGTCCAGGCCCTCCTCCCAGGCCCGCAGCCCGCCGAGGAGACGTACGAGAACGAGGTCGGCGCCGTCGAGGAGCCCCGGGAGGTCGTCCAGGGCGAGACGGGAGGGGTTGGCGAACCGGTACTCGACCGGGCCGCCGGCCGCGCGGGCGCTGAGCAGGTCGGTGTCGGAGTGCGACAGCAACAGAATTCGCATGCGTGCGCAGGCCTTCCTCGGGGTTGTCCGCGCCCCGGGTGGTCGTGTGGACGGCAGGAGTTCCTGACTCACCCGGCCCCTTCCGGGACCCGGCTCACAGTGGCGGGACCGCGCCGGATTCTCACCGGGCTTCCTCCCCGGGGTCCTGGGACCCCATGCCGATCTGCATAGTAGAGCGTGCCCTCGGCCAGGCGGGGGGTTGGCCGGATCACACTCGGTGGTCGCCCGGATCCACGTCGGTATGCTCGCCGCCATGCCGACCGACCCGCGCACCACGCCCAACCGGGGCGAACCCGTCATACGGGACCGCGGTGACGCCTGCCCCGGGGCGCTTCGGCTGCACGCCGCCGACGACGGGCGATTGGCCCGACTGCGCCTGCCTGCAGGTTTGTTGACGGCACGTCAGGCCGAGATCCTGGCCAGCGCGGCCGAGGACCTGGGCGACGGGCGCGTCAGCGTCACCTCCCGGGGGAACGTGGAGCTGCGCGGCCTCGCCGAGGGCTGCGGGGCGGAGCTGGCGGAGCTGCTCGCGGGGGCCGGTCTGCTGCCCTCCCCGACCCATGAGCGTGTCCGGAACATCGTCGCCTCCCCGGCGGCCGGACTGGACGGACTCGGCTGCGGTGACGTGCAGTTGTGGGCCCGCGAACTGGACGCGCTGCTGTGCGCGGAGCCCGCCGCGGCCGCCCTCTCGGGCCGCTTCCTCTTCGCCCTCGACGACGGCCGCGGGGACGTGGCGGGGCTCGGCGGAGATGTGACCTTGATCGCAGCGGCGTCCTGGGCGGACGGCGAGGGTACGGCCAGGGTCCGGGAGCCCGACGTGCCGCGTGGCGGGGGTGCGGCGACGCCGCCGGCCGGGCGGCCCGCGGCCGGAGTCCAGGACCCGGACGGGATCCAGGACCCGGACGGGATCCGGGACCCGGACGCGTCGCGGGCCGGCAGCGCGGCCACGTCGGCGGCCGGGCTGCCCGCGGCCCGGGTCCAGGACCCGGACGGGGTCCAGGACCCGGACGCGCCGCGGGTCGGCAGCGCGGCCACGTCGGCGGCCGGTCGGCCCGCGTGCGGCGCATCCGTCGCGCTGCTCCGCGTCGGCGCCCAGGTCTTTCGGGTCGCTCACGCCGACGCGCCCCGCGCCGCGCTCGCCGCCGCCTTGGCCTTTCTCGACGCCGCGCGGGACGCCGGGAACGGGGCCTGGCGGGTGCGGGAGCTGCCTGAGGGGTGCCGGCCTGACCTGGCCGGGGCCCTCGCCCGGGCCGGGGTCGTGGCGGAGCCCGTATCCACGACAGAGGTCCCCCGGGGCGCGCCGCCCGCGCCCGGGCTCCTCGGCGACACCGCCCTGCACGTCCTCGCGCCACTCGGCCGACTGACCGCCGCCCAGCTGCGGGCCCTCGCCGCCACGGCCGACGAGGTACGGCTGACCCCCTGGCGGGGCGTCGTCGTGACCGGCGTCGCGCCCGAGCGGCTCGACGCGCTCGCGGGCGCCGGGCTGATCACCCGCCCCGACGACCCCTGGAACGGCGTCGGCGCCTGCACCGGGCGCCCCGGCTGCTCCAAGTCCCTCGCCGACGTCCGGGCGGACGCCACCCCGGGCGACGGCGGCCTCCCCGTCCATTTCTCCGGGTGCGAGCGCCGCTGCGGCCATCCTCAAGCCCCTACGTGGGTCGATGTCGTCGCCACCGGCGAGGGCGCCTACCTCGTGGACGGGCGCCCCACCCCCCGTACCGAACTCCCCGACGCCGTCGCGACGGCCCGCGTCCCCCCAGCAACCACGAGATGAGCGAGAACGACACGATGTTCGACTACGAGAAGGACGGCGCGGAGATCTACCGCCAGTCCTTTGCCACGATCCGCGCCGAGGCGGATCTGGCGGGCCTGCCCGCCGACGTCAGCCAGGTCGCGGTGCGCATGATCCACGCCTGCGGCATGACCGACCTCGTACGCGATATCGCCTACTCCCCGCAGGTCGTCTCGCGCGCCCGCGCCGCCCTGCGCGCCGGTGCGCCCATCCTCTGCGACGCGCAGATGGTCGCGAGCGGCGTCACCCGCAGGCGGCTGCCCGCCGACAACGACGTGGTCTGCACGCTCTCCGACCCCTCCGTGCCCGCGCTCGCCGCCGAGCTCGGCACCACCCGCAGCGCCGCCGCCCTCGAACTCTGGCGCGACCGCCTCGAAGGCTCCGTCGTCGCCATCGGCAACGCGCCCACCGCCCTCTTCCACCTCCTGGAGATGATCGCGAAGGGCGCCCCCCGCCCCGCGGCCGTCCTCGGCATCCCGGTCGGCTTCATCGGCGCCGCCGAGTCCAAGGACGCCCTCGCCGCCCAGGAACTGGGCCTCGACTACCTCGTCGTACGGGGCCGGCGCGGCGGTAGCGCGATGACCGCCGCCGCGATCAACGCGATCGCTCACGAAGCGGAGATCCAGCAGTGACCGGAAAGCTGTACGGCGTGGGCCTCGGCCCCGGCGACCCGAACCTGATGACGGTGGCGGCCGTGAAGGCCATCGCCGCCGCCGACGTGATCGCGTACCACTCCGCCCGGCACGGCCGCTCCATCGCCCGGTCCATAGCCGCCGAGCACATCCGCGAGGACCACATCGAGGAGCGGCTGATGTACCCGCTCACGGTGGAGACCACGGACCACCCCGGCGGCTACCGGGGCGCGCTCGACGACTTCTACGAGGAGGCGGCGGCCCGCCTCGCCGCCCACCTGGACGCGGGCCGCACGGTCGCCGTGCTCGCCGAGGGCGACCCGCTCTTCTACGGCTCGTACCAGCACATGCACAAGCGGCTCGCGGACCGTTACGACACCACCGTCATCCCCGGTGTCACCTCGGTCAGCGCGGCCGCCGCACGGCTCGGGGAGCCGCTGTGCGAGGCGGAGGAGGTCCTGACGATCATCCCCGGCACGCTGCCGGAGGACGAGCTGACGGCCCGGCTCGCGGGCACGGACTCGGCGGTCGTGATGAAGCTGGGCCGGACGTTCCCGACCGTCCGGCGCGCGCTGGAGCGGGCGGGCCGGCTCGAGGACGCGCGGTATGTGGAGCGGGCGTTCATGGCGGGCGAGCGGACCTCCGAGCTCGCCGAGGTGGACCCGGAGACGGTCCCGTACTTCTCGGTGGCGGTCCTCCCCTCCCGTATCGACGCTGTGACCCCCGAGTCCCGCGAGCGGGGCGAGGTCGTCGTCGTCGGCACCGGCCCGGCAGGCGCACCCTGGCTGACCCCGGAGTCGCGCGGCGCGCTGGTCAACGCCGACGACCTCGTCGGCTACACCACCTACCTCGACCGGGTCCCGTCGCTCCGCCCCGGCCAGCGCCGGCACGGCTCGGACAACAAGGTCGAGTCCGAGCGCGCCGAGTTCGCGCTCGACCTGGCCCTGCGCGGCCGCCGGGTGGCGGTCGTCTCAGGCGGCGACCCGGGGGTCTTCGCCATGGCGACGGCGGTCCTGGAGGTGGCGTCGGAGGAGCGGTACGCGGACGTTCCGGTACGGGTCCTGCCGGGCGTGACGGCCGCGAACGCGGCGGCGGCCGCGGCGGGCGCGCCGCTGGGCCACGACTACGCGACCATCTCGCTCTCCGACCGCCTCAAGCCCTGGGACGTCATCGCCACCCGGCTGCGCGCGGCCGCGGAGGCGGACCTGGTCCTGGCGCTCTACAACCCGGGCTCGAAGTCCCGTACGCACCAGGTGGCGGCCGCCCGCGACCTGCTGCTCGAACTCCGCTCACCCGAGACCCCGGTGGTCGTGGCACGGGACGTCGGCGGGCCCGAGCAGTCGGTGCGGGTGGTGACCCTGAAGACCCTGGAGCCGAGCGAGGTCGACATGCGCACGCTGCTCCTGATCGGCTCGTCCCAGACCCGCGCGGTCGAGCGAGGCGACGGGCGCACGATCACCTGGACGCCGAGGCGTTACCCGGAGGCGTAGGTCACTCCCGGAGGCGTAGGTCGCTACCCGGAGGCGTAGGGCTCAGGTCACCGCTTCTGTTCCACCAGCTCCTTGAAGTGCTCCAGGTCGCTCCGTACGAGCCGCTCCATCGCCTGCACCTGGGCGAAGCCCTTCGGTCCGCCGAAGGCGTCCTTGACGGTGCCCGGGTCGTACTCGACCCGGGCCTGGACCCGGGTGTGCTCCTTGTCGATGGGCAGCAGCGAGAAGGATCCCGACATCTCGGGACCACTCGTGGTCTTCCACCGCATCGTGCGCTCCTCGTCACGGTCGGTGATCTCGGCCTCGATCTCCTGCGTCCGGCCGCCCATGTCCGTACTCAGGCGCGCCCGGGTCTCGCCCTCCGGGCGCGCCTCCCGGACTCCTTCGAGGAACTGCGGATACGCCTCCACGCGGTGAAGGCCGTCCCATGCCGCCTGGATCGGCGCGTCGACATCGATCTGCTCTTCGAGAGTGCTCATCGTGCACCTCGGTTCGCTTCGCATCGGTTCGGTTTCCTCTTCGGCGCCTTCCCGGGAATTCGAGGAGTACGCCAGGGGGCCGCGCCCCCGCCGAAACCCCTGGTCGCGGCCCGGTCGAGGGCGGTAGAGTCCCCCTCCGGCGGATCACCGGCCCCACCCGCACCGCCTTCCCTTCCCCTTCCCCCACACCTCATTCGTTTCGTGTCGGTCCGGAAAGGGCCCTTCTCTCTGTGATGACTCGTACCCGGCTGAGCGCGCTGGCCACGACGGCCGCGCTCGCCGCCGCCGGCGGTCTGCTCACCGCCACCCCGGCCTCCGCGGCCGTCACCTGCACGTCCCCGGTCTGGACGGCGCAGTACTACGCCAACACCTCGTTCAGCGGCACACCCAAGCTGACCGCCTGCGATGCCGCCATCGCCGAGAACTACGGCACCGGCGACCCGGCCGGCGTCACCCTGCCCAGGGACGACTTCTCCGTCCGCTGGTCCGTCACCCGCGACTTCGGCTCCGGCGGACCGTTCGCGTTCTCCGCCGCGACGCAGGACGGCATCCGCGTGTACGTCGACGGGGTGCGCAAGATCGACCTGTGGCGGAACGTCTCCACGACGCAGTACAAGACCGTCAACCTCTCCATCCCGGCCGGACGCCACACCATCCGCGTGGACTACGTGGCCTGGACGGGCAACGCGAACGTCAGCTTCTCCTACGCACCGCGCACCGCGGCCACCGTCGACACGGTCAAGCCCCTCGCACCGACCGGCGCCTCGGTCGCGTACGACCGGGTCGCCAACAAGGCGACGCTGCGGTGGGCCGCGAACAAGGAGATGGACCTCGCCGGCTACCGCGTCTACCGCCGCCTGGCCACGACGTCCTGGGCGAAGGTCAGCGGTACGGGCCTGGTCACGGGCACCTCGTACGTGAACTACCCGCCCGCCACCGGCGAATCGTTCCTCTACGAGGTCCGCGCCGTCGACAAGGCGGGCCTGGAGTCGGTCGGCAGCGCGGACCTGACGGTCGCGAGCGTGGACCGGACGGCACCGGCGGCGCCGGGCGGGCTGACGGCGACCGACGCGCAGAGCGGGCTGGCACTGGCGTGGCAACCGGTGTCCGGGGCGGCGAAGTACGCCGTCTTCCGGCAGCGTCAGACGACGTCCGACGTGCCCGAGCCCGTCACCCAGGTCGCCACGGTCACCACCCCCGCCTGGACGGACACTTCCGCCACCGAGCGGACCGGCTACACCTACTGGGTCTCCGCAGTGGACGCGGCCGGGAACGCCTCGTCGCGGTCCACGGTGTCCGCGACGCGCGGCGACTACGCGCCTGCGGCGCCGACGGGCCTGACGGCGGTGTTCGAGCCGCGCAATGGCATCGCCCTCCAGTGGACGCCGTCAACGAGCACGGACGTTGTCGGGTACCGCCTCTACCGCAACGGCTACCCGTACCGGCACGACATGGCCCTCCAGAGCAGCTCCTACACGGACATGATGGTCGCTCACGGAACCACGTACACGTACACGGTGAGCGCCGTGGACCGGGCGGGCAACGAGTCCCCCGTCTCCACGTCGGCCTCCGCCACGACCGACGGCGACCTCGTCGCCCCGGCGCCCGTCACCGGCCTGAAGGCGACGGCGCGCGAGGACGGCGTGCTTCTGGAGTGGGAGCCGAACACGGAGCCCGACCTGCGGCGGTACGACCTCTACCGCGGCGACTGGTACCCGGACGACGAGTCCCCCGGCGGCGGTGTGTGGATCTTCCGTCAGGTCGCGTACATCGGCAAGGATCAGACCTCCCACCTCTACCCGGCCACGCCCGACGGCGAGACGGTCATGTTCGCCCTCGCGGCCGTGGACGAGTGGGGCAACACCCTGGCCACGGACATCAACGACGTGTCCTGGGTCCAGGTGACCGAGCTGGGCGCGCCTCCTACCGAGTAACGAGTCCGGCCACCCAGGCGGCGGCCTCCTCGGGGGTCGCCGCCACGGGGACGCCCTCCGGGACGGGCGGGCGGCGGACGACCACGACCGGGATGCCGGCCTCCCGCGCGGCCGTCAGCTTGGGGGCCGTCGCCGCGCCGCCGCTGTCCTTCGTAACCAGGACGTCGATGGCGTACCGGCCGAGCAGATCCCGCTCGCCGTCGAGGGTGAACGGGCCCCGGTCCAGGAGGACTTCGGTGCGGGCGGGCACCGGGGGTTCGGGGGCGTCCACGGACCGTACGAGGAACCACTGGAGGCAGTCGGCGAAGGCCGCGAGTCCCATCCGCCCGGTTGTCAGGAACACCCGCTCACCCAGGCCGTCCAGGGCCCGCGCCGCCTCCGCGAGGGAGGCCACCAGGTGCCAGTCGTCGCCGGCCTGCGGGACCCAGCCGGGGCGGCGCAGGGCCAGCAGGGGAACATGGGCGGTGGCGGCCGCCGCGGCCGCGTTGAAACTGATGTTCTCCGCGAAGGGATGGGTGGCGTCGATGACCGCGTCCACGTGGTGCTCGCGCACCCAGTCCACGAGCCCCTCGACGCCGCCGAACCCGCCGATCCGGACCTCCCCGGCGGGCAGCCGGGGGGCGGCGACGCGGCCGGCGAGGGAACTGGTGACGCGTACGTTCGTATGGATCCGCTCGGCGAGGGCGCGGGCCTCGGTGGTCCCGCCGAGAATGAGTACGTGCACGGGAGCCCTTTCATGAGTGCAGGCGGCGGGCGCGACGCACAACTCAAGCACACCGGTCTGCGCCCCGGCTGGACGACCGGTGCCTGCGCGACGGCGGCGACGACGGCCGCGTACACGGCGCTGCTGACGGGCGAGTTCCCCGACCCGGTGACGATCACGCTGCCGAAGGGCGGGCGTCCGGCGTTCGCGCTGGCGGCCGAGGAGCTGACGGCGGGCCACGCGATGGCGGCGATCGTGAAGGACGCGGGCGACGACCCGGACGTCACGCACGGCGCGCTGATCCGCTCGACGGTACGGATCCTCCCGGCGGGCTCCGGCGTCGTGTTCCGGGCCGGTCCCGGCGTCGGTACGGTGACGCTGCCGGGCCTGCCCCTGGAGGTCGGCGAACCGGCGATCAACCCGGTCCCGCGGCAGATGATGCGCGAGCACGTGGCGGAGGTCGCGGCGGCGCACGGGGGCGGCGGCGACGTGGAGATCACGGTCTCGGTCGACCACGGCGAGGAGATCGCCCGCTCCACCTGGAACCCGCGGATCGGGATCCTCGGCGGCCTGTCGATCCTGGGAACGACCGGGATCGTCGTGCCGTACTCCTGCTCGGCCTGGATCGACTCCATCCGCCGTGGCGTGGACGTGGCCCGCGCGGCGGGCCTGACGCATGTGGCGGGCTGCACCGGCTCCACCTCGGAGAAGACGGTGACGACGCTCTACGACCTGCCGGAGATCGCCCTGCTCGACATGGGCGACTTCGCGGGCGCGGTCCTGAAGTACATCCGCCGCCACCCGGTCGACCGGCTCACGATCTGCGGCGGCTTCGCCAAGCTCTCCAAGCTGGCGGCGGGCCACCTGGACCTCCACTCGGCCCGCTCCCAGGTCGACAAGCCGTTCCTCGCGGACCTGGCCCGCACGGGCGGCGCGTCGGAGCCTCTGGCGGCGGAGATCGCCACGGCGAACACGGGCCTGGCGGCCCTCCGCCTCTGCGAGTCCGCAGGCGTCCCCCTCGGCGACCTGGTGGCCGCCCGAGCCCGCGACGAGGCCCTCACGGTCCTCCGCGGCGCCCCGGTCGCGGTCGACGTCATCTGCATCGACCGCGCGGGCACGGTGGTAGGCCGCTCCTCGGTGGCGGGCCCGTAACGCCCCCACCTCACAGGCCCCGGCCGTCCTCGATCAGTCAGGCGGTCGGGTAGCCGATCTCCGCGAGGTCGTCGGAAAGTTCGGCCAGCTCGGTCTCCGGATTGAGGGCGGCGACGAGATCCTTCGTCAGCGGGCGCAGCGCCATGACGTGCCGTACGGCGTCGAGGGCGACGGGCGTCTCGTAGTAGTCCGTGGCCCACTCCGCGTACGCCTCGGCCGAGCGGTCGAGGAGCAGCTCGAAGAGGACGTCCGAGCCGTCCGGTTCGCCGTCCCCCTCGCCGGGGAAGTCGATCGCGCCCGCGTGCCAGGCCGTGTCCGCCGTCTCCCGCCAGAGGCAGGCGGTCACGACCGGGACGCCGTTCTCGTCCGAGAACGCCGGCTCGTCCACGTACGGCCGGAACACCTCGGGCACCGACTCGAGCACGCCCGGCCAGGGCCGGGGCTCCGTGAACAGCGCGTAGGGGCTCATGGGCGACCTGTGGTCGAAGCCGCGTATGTACGCCCCGGCCGGGGAGAAGACGATCGCGTACTCGCTACCCTGACCGTCCCGCATCGAGGCCATCTCCTCGGTCTCGGACCACCGGGAGTCGAAGGAGTAGTACCTGCCGTCCCACTCCGGGCTCAGGACGGCGTCCAGAAGCGCCAAGGCCCGGCAGTGGTCTCGCAGCTCACCGATGCCCGGAAGCGCCCGGGCCACGTCATGTACGGTCACGCGGCCATCTAAGCCCACGCCACCGACAGCCGTTCAGCGGATGCGGCCCGCACCCCCGCGAACCTAGGCTTGCCACGGCGCAACCCCGATCGAGAGGGAGTCCCATGGCGAAGCGTGGCAACAAGAAGCGGGCCCGCAAGAAGAAGAAGGCGAACCACGGGAAGCGGCCCAACGCCTGAGACGTGGTGGTGACTGAGGCCGGGTCCCGCGAGGGGCCCGGCCTCGGTCGTCAGCAGACGTGGCGCGGCCGGTCCCGCGTGGGCCCGGCCTCGGTCGTCAGCAGACGTGCCGCTCCCGCGCCGGGTCGTAGAGGTGGCTGTCGCGGAACTGCGAGGCCGCCAGCGTGCGGCCGACCAGGATCACCGCCGTCTTCGTGATGCCGGCTTCCTTCATCTGCGCAGCGATGTCCTCCAGCGTGCCCCGCAGCACCACCTCGTCCGGGCGGCTGGCCATCGCCACGACCGCCGCCGGGCAGTCCGCGCCGTAGTGCGGCAGCAGCTCGGCGACCACCCGGTCGGCGTACCGCGCCGCCAGGTGCAGCACCAGGAGCGCCCCGCTGCGGCCGAGGGTCGCCAGGTCCTCGCCCTCCGGCATCGGGGTGGCCTGCTGGGCGATGCGGGTCAGGATGACCGTCTGGCCCACGGTCGGGACGGTCAGCTCCCGCTTCAGCGCCGCGGCCGCCGCCGCGAACGCCGGGACGCCCGGCACGACCTCGTACGGAATGTCCAGCGCGTCGAGGCGCCGCATCTGCTCCGCGACCGCGCTGAAGACCGACGGGTCGCCCGAGTGGAGCCGCGCCACGTCCTGCCCGGCCTCGTGGGCGCGGACGATCTCGGCGACGATCCGGTCCAGGTCCAGGTCCGCCGTGTCGACGAGCCGCGCGTCCGGCGGGCACTCGGCGAGCAGCTCGCGCGGCACCAGAGAGCCCGCGTACAGACACACGCCGCAGGCCGCCAGCGTACGGGCGCCCCGCAGGGTGATCAGGTCGGCCGCGCCCGGGCCCGCGCCGATGAAGTAGACGGTCATGCTCGAACTCCCGATTTCGTTACGGACCACTGCGTGACGGGCATGGCCTGGCGCCAGCCGGTGAAGCCGCCCACGGGGACGGCCTGGGCGACGGCGAGCCGGACCAGCTCCCCGCCGTGCTCGCCGTACCACCGCGCGAGCAGCGCCTCGGACTCCAGCGTCACCGTGTTGGCGACCAGCCGGCCGCCGACCGGCAGCGCGTCCCAGCAGGCGTCGAGCAGGCCGGGTGCCGTCAGCCCGCCGCCGATGAACACCGCGTCGGGGGTGGGGAGCGCGGCGAGACCCTCGGGGGCCGCCGCGGTGACGACCTGGAGCGCGGGGACGCCGAGGGCGGCGGCGTTGCGGGCGATGCGGGAGGCCCGCTCAGGGGACTTCTCGACGGCGATCGCCCGGCAGGACCGGTCCGTACGCATCCACTCGATGCCGATCGAACCCGAGCCGCCGCCGATGTCCCAGAGCAGCTCCCCGGGCGCGGGCGCGAGCGCGGCGAGCGTCGCTGCCCGTACGTACCGCTTGGTGAGCTGGCCGTCGTGCTCGTACGCCTCGTCCGGAAGACCGGGTACGGCGCCGAGCCGGAGCGCGTCGGGGGAGCGCACGAGGTCGAGGGCGATGACGTTGAGGGGGTCGACCCGGTCGTGGGACCAGGTCTCCGCCGTGCCGTCCACGATCCGCTCGCGCTCCGAGCCGAGCTGCTCCAGGACCCGCATCCGGGTCTCGCCGAAGCCCTTCTCCCGCAGCAGCCCCGCGACGGCGGCGGGAGTCGTACCGTCGGCGCTCAGGACGAGCAGTCGGCAGCCGTCGTGCAGAGACGCGGAGAGCCCGGCGAGGGCCCGGCCCACCAGCGAGACCGTTTGCACGGCCTCCACGGGCCAGCCGAGGCGGGCGCAGGCGTACGAGACGGAGGAGGGGTGCGGCAGGACGTCGAGCCGGTCGGCGCCCACCGTCTCGACGAGCGTGCGGCCGATCCCGTAGAACATCGGGTCCCCACTGGCGAGGACCGCGATCCGCCGACCCTCGTGGGCGGCGAGGAGCCCCGGCACGGCGGGCCGGAGCGGTGACGGCCAGGGGATCCGCTCACCGGGGCACTCGGCGGCGGGCAGCAGGCCGAGCTGTCGGGGGCCGCCGATCAGGACCTCGGCGGAGCACAGGACGCGGCGGGAAAGCGCGGGAAGGCCGTCCCAGCCGTCCGCGCCGATGCCGACGACCGATATCGCAGCGGGAGGGGCGGGAGGAACGGTACTCACGTCCGCGAACTCTACGGGAGCCCTCGGGAGCCCTTGGGAGCGGCTACTTCTGGGCGTTCTGACCCACGTAGAAGAGCAGCCAGACGAAGCCCGCGAAGGCGTGCGTGGCGAAGACGTACACGAAGACGCGCAGGAGGACGCCGCGTTCTTTCCAGCGCTCGTAGTCGGACATGGACACCAGCGTACGGGGCGGGAATAGGGCAGGGAGGCGCACCGTTCCCACAGGTAGTTTACGATTCAACCACAAGGGGAGCCCAAAACCCCCAGGCGAGAGGTGAGCACGATGCAGTTCGGGATCTTCACCGTCGGCGACGTGACGACCGACCCCACGACCGGCCGCACCCCCAGCGAGCACGAGCGGATCAAGAACACGGTCGCCATCGCGCTCAAGGCCGAGGAGGTCGGTCTCGACGTCTTCGCGACCGGCGAGCACCACAACCCGCCGTTCGTGCCGTCCTCCCCGACCACCCTCCTCGGGCACATCGCGGCCCGCACGGAGCGACTGATCCTCTCCACCTCCACGACGCTGATCACCACCAACGACCCGGTGAAGATCGCCGAGGACTACGCCACCCTCCAGCACCTCGCCGACGGGCGCGTCGATCTGATGATGGGCCGCGGCAACACCGGCCCGGTGTATCCGTGGTTCGGCCAGGACATCCGCCAGGGCATCCCGCTCGCCATCGAGAACTACGCGCTCCTCCACAGGCTGTGGAGGGAGGACGTCGTCGACTGGGAGGGGAAGTTCCGTACCGCCCTCCAGGGCTTCACCTCCACCCCCCGCCCGCTGGACGGCGTCCCGCCGTTCGTCTGGCACGGCTCCATCCTTCCCCAAGCTCTCGGCTCCGCTCGAGCAGGGGAGACCCCTATCCGGAGATCGCCGAGCAGGCCGCGTACTACGGCGACGGCTTCTTCGCCAACCACATCTTCTGGCCCAAGCAGCACACCGAGAAGATGGTCCGCCTCTACCGCCAGCGGTACGCGCACTACGGCCACGGCACCCCCGAGCAGGCCATCGTGGGCCTCGGCGGGCAGGTCTTCATGCGGAAGAACTCCCAGGACGCGGTACGGGAGTTCCGCCCGTACTTCGACAACGCGCCCGTCTACGGCCACGGTCCGTCCCTGGAGGAGTTCAGCCGGGAGACCCCGCTGACCGTCGGCTCCCCGCAGGAGGTCATCGAACGCACCCTGTCCTTCCGGGAGTACGTCGGCGACTATCAGCGTCAGCTCTTCCTGGTGGACCACGCGGGACTGCCCCTGAAGACCGTCCTGGAGCAGCTCGACATCCTCGGCGAGGAGGTCGTCCCCGTCCTGCGCAAGGAGTTCGCCAGCCTGCGGTCGGCCGGCGTCCCGGAGACCGCCCCGCTCCACCCCGCCGTGCGCTGACCGTTTCGGCTGAGCCGACGCCTCAGACCTTGATCACGGTGACACGGTCTCCGCACAGGGCCGTGAGGTCCTCCGGGTCGGAGGTGAGGACGGTCACGGGCCCGGGGGCGGCGAGGGCGGTCGCGGAGAGCATCGCGTCGATGGCGTACTTGTGCCCATGGAGCCCCGCGTCGGCGAGGAGAGCGGCGGCGCGGCGGGCGACGGACTCGCTGACCGGTTCGACGACGATGCGCGACAGCGTCCACTCGAGGGCCGGACGTTTGATCCGAGGATGGACGACTTCGACGAGCGTGGCCGCGCTCGTGATCACGCGCAGGTCTTCGGCCCTGGCCAAGGCAAGCCAGCCCGTCACGTCCCGGTCGCGCAGGACGGCCTTGGCCAGTCCCTCGCTGTCGAGGACCAACGTGCCGCCCGGCAGGGCGGACGAGGCGGACGAGGGCGTCACGCGGCGTCCGCCCCGCGGCGGCCCTGAGCCTCGCGGGCGCGCTGGAGTTGATCGCGCTTGGCCTGGATCTCTTCCTCCCCGATGGGTCCGTGCTCGGCCTCGGCGACCGCGATGAGTTCGTTGAGGTTGTCCCGTTCGATCTGCCGGGCGACAGCCGCGGCAACGTACGCCGACAGCCCAGAAGGACCGCTGCGCGCGCGGGCGGCTTCGGCGATGTCGCGGGGCATGGTGATCGAGTACTTACCGGTAGGCTCGCTCATGCCCCCCATCCTACTGATCATCCTCCCCGCCGGGTGGCCCCGAGCGGGCCGCTTCTCGTCACTTGCGGTTGTAGAGCCGCATCGTGACCGCCCCGAAGACCACCACGAACAGGGCCGACCACCCCAGCGACCAGGCGATGTCGGCCGCCGGCCAGTTCCCGGCCATCAACTCCCGTACTGCCGTCGCCAGATGCGTCACCGGGCTGTTGTTGACGAACGCCTGCAGCCAGCCCGGCATCGTGCTCGGGTCCACGAAGACGTTGGACAGGAAGGTGAGCGGGAAGATCACCATCATGCTGACGCCCATGACCGACTTCTCGCTGCGCAGCATCAGCCCGAACATGGTCCAGATCCACGAGAACGCGAACGAGAACACCAGCAGCAGCGCGACCCCGAGCAGCACGCCTACGACGCCGCCGTCCGGCCGGTAGCCGATGATCATGCCGACGGTCAGCATGACCGCCGAGGCGATCAGATAGCGGACGACGTCGCCGAGCAGATAGCCGACCATCGGTGCGGGCCGCCAGATCGGCAGCGTACGGAAGCGGTCGAAGACGCCCTTCTCGATGTCGGTGTTGACCGAGACGCCCGTGTACATCGTGATCATCACGACGCTCATCACGAGGATGCCCGGCAGCAGGAACTGGATGTACGCCGAGACCGAGCCGGCCAGCGCGCCCCCGAAGAGGTACGTGTACATCAGCACCATCATGATCGGGAACGCCGTCACGTCGAACAGCTGCTCCGGCACGTGCTTGATCTTCAGCATGGCCCGCCAGCCGAAGGTCAGCGACGCGGAGAGCGCGCTGGGACGCGGCGGGCGCTCCTGGCCGATGAGGAGGGAAGCCAGCTCGTCCGGCTTCGGGGCGACGAAGTCGAGGGCGTCGGCGGTCCGCGTGTCCTTGCCGGTGGTGACGGTGGTCATGCGGTCGTTCCTTTCGGGTCACTTCCGTCGGCGGTACGGTCCGTCAGCCCCTTCTCGCCTTTCCCGTCGGCGGTACGGTCCGTCAGCCCTTTCCCGTCGGCGGGCCTGTCCGTCAGTGCCAGGAACACCTCGTCGAGGCTGGGCTGCCCGAGCCCGAAGTTGTCGACCGTGATCCCGGCCCGCGCCAGCTCCGCCAGCGCCCGCGCGGCCTGTTCGGCGGCGCCGAGGTCCGTGCCGTGGCCGTTCACGGTGGCGGTGAGCGCGACCGGGTCCGGGTCGAGCTGGACGGTGGCCTTCAGGCAGCCCGCGAGGACCCGCTCGGCCTCCGGGCGCTGCTCGGGGTCCCGGAGCCGTACGTGCACCGATCCCGAGCCGACGGACGCCTTCAGCTCGCCCTTCGTCCCCTCCGCGATCACCTTCCCGTGGTCGATGACGGCGATACGGGAGGCCAGGTGGTCCGCCTCGTCCAGGTACTGGGTCGTCAGCAGGACGGTCGTGCCCTGGGCGACGACCGCCCGGACGATGTCCCAGACCTGGTTGCGGCTGCGCGGGTCGAGGCCGGTGGTCGGTTCGTCGAGGAACAGCAGGTCGGGGGTGTTGAGGATGGACGCGGCGATGTCGATACGGCGCCGCATGCCGCCCGAGTAGTTCTTGATCTGCTTGTCGGCGGCCTCCGCGAGCCCGAACGCGGCGAGCAGCTGCGCCGAACGCTCCCGGGCGGCTGGCCGGCTGTGGCCGAGGAGCCTGCCGAGCAGGACGAGGTTCTCGGTGCCGGTGAGGTCCTCGTCGACGGAGGCGTACTGGCCGGTGAGGCTGACCCGGCCGCGTACGGTGTCGGCGTCCTTGACGACGTCCTTGCCGAAGACGCTGGCCCGGCCGCCGTCGGGTCTGAGGAGGGTGGCCAGCATCTTCACGGCGGTGGTCTTGCCCGCGCCGTTGGGGCCGAGGACGCCGTAGACGGTGCCGGCCGGGACACGCAGATCGATGCCGTCGACGGCCCGGTTCGTGCCGAAGACCTTGACCAGGCCCTCGGTCTCGATGGCGAGGTCGGTCATGCGGGTGCCTCCCCGGGCTGCCGGATGCGGGTCCGTTCCACCCAGTCTCCGACGGGCGTGGCCCGGATGCCAGGGGACGATTCCGTTCTCCGCGTACGGGTGGGGAGCTCGGGCCGCTGAGCGGGGACGGCCCGTTCCTCCCCGTCTCCGCGCGCGGCCAGGAGTCCTGTTCCACGCCTGCTACCTGCCGCTGATCGCCTGGGCCCCGCTGCTCACGGCCGCCGCGTTCGCGTACTACTGGCGGCGGGCAGGGGTGCGGTCCGCTCCCGGGGGCGTGGGGCGGCCGGACACGTCCTCGTGCGTGTAGAACCAGTAGAACGTGGCCAGGAACGTGGGCCCGGCCACCACGAGGCCCAGGACCACCCCGGACAGGATGCTGGCGTCGGACACGCTGAGCAGGAAGCCGATCGCGCAGCCGGCGAGCACGGCCCAGGCGGTTGCGCGCAGCTCCCTCGGCAGGGCCCTGCCCCACTGCCGCAGCGCGTACACCGCCCCGGCGAGCACCGCGCCTGAGACCACTCCGAGCAGGACCTGGCCCCAGGTGATGACGCCGCCTTCGCGCTGGATGGCCGCCGCGTAGAAGCCGTAGGCGAAGCCCAGTGTGAGGGGCAGACCCCAGCCGTGCGTACTCGGGTGCATCCGGGTGGGCAATGCTGCGTGTGCGGCCATGGCAGGAGCTCCTTCACTCTCGCCCCCCTGCACGCTTGCACCGGTGCGCGCTTGCAGCCACGCACCCGTGCACCCTCAAGGGCACACCCGGAGCCCCTGCCCCCGCAACTGGATCAGGCCGCCGGACGGACGGCGACCGCGTCGATCTCGAAGAGCATCCCGGGCAGCGCCAGGGCGGCGACGCCGCTGAGCGTCTGCGCGGGCAGCCGCGAGCCGAAGGCGCCGTAGAGCGCCTTGCCCAGCACCTCCAGCTTCGCGAGGTCGTGATCGACGATGTACGTACCGAGGCGCACGACGTGCTCGAAGCCGAGGCCGACGCCTTCGAGGGCGTGCCGGAGGTTGGTGAAGGCCAGCTCGACCTGGGCGGCGAAGTCCCCGGGGACGGGGGCGCCGGTCTCGTCGGAGGCGTACTGGCCGCCGATGAAGACGAGCTCGCCGGGGGCGGAGGCCGCGTGGCTGTAGCCGAAGGGGGTGGGGTCGTGGAGCGTGGCCGGGTTGGTGATCGTGCGCTGGTCGGTGCTCATGGGTGGGGTCCTTCCGTGGAGTGAGCGTGGGGGTGACCTGGATACTTAACATCCAGAATTACGGCCCGAGGGGGGACGGCCACCCCGGGTCGATCGGCTCAGGCGTTGGCGAACCAGTGGCGGATACGGTCCGGGGCCGCGGGCGCCTGGCGCTCCGCCCGCTCCCGTACGTCGTCCAGCGTCCGGGCCGCCAGCTCCCGTCTCCAGGCCAGCTCTGCCGCGCCCATCGCTCCCGCGATCGCGCACTCGGCGGCGTAACTCCCGGCCGGTCCCGCGCCGGGGCCCTGCTGCCGGATCTCGGAGCAGCGGAACGCCTCCTCCGGGCCCTCGATCGCGGTCACGACGTCCATCAGAGTGATCCGGTCGAGCGGTCGCGCCAGCCGGAAGCCGCCCTTGGGGCCGGAGACCGAGCTGACGATGCCGGCCCGGGAGAGGGCCTGGAGCTGCTTGTTGAGGTAGGCGGCGGGCAGCTCGTGGTACGCCGCGAGCCGCGCCGCCGTGACCGCCCGTTCCGGCCCGATCCAGGCCAGGTTGAGGCAGCTGTGCAGCGCCCACTCGACGCCCTCGTTCATCCTCATGATTCTGGATACTAGACATCCAGGATCAGCGCCGCAACGCGATATCGCCCGATACTCCGCCAGGTCCGCACTCCGCCAGCGCCGCGAGCCGCGCGAGCGCCCGGTCCAGGACCCGTACCGGCGGCGACGCCAGACCCACTCTCACCGCGTCCGCCGCCCCGCGCCCGCCCGCGTACCCACGACCGCCCCCGCCCCCGCGCCCGCCCACCGCGAAGGCCGTGCCCGGGGTCACCGCGATCCCGCGCTCGGCCGCGGCGGCGACGAAGGTCTCGGCCCGCCAGGGATCCGGCAGCTCCCACCAGCAGTAGTACGCGTGCGGCGAGGTACGGATCTCGTACGCGCCCAGGTGCCGCCGCACCAGCGCGTGCCGGGCCGCCGCGTCCGCACGCTTCGCCGCCACGACCTCGGCGACCGTGCCGTCCATCGCCCACCTGGTCGCCGCCGCGAGCGCGAGGCCGCTCGCCGTCCACGCGCCGGAGCGCAGCGCCCGCGCGAAGTCGTCCACGTCGCGGCCCTCCGGCGCGACGAGATGGCCCACGGTCAGACCGGGCGCGAGGCGCTTGGAGAGGCTGTCCACGAGCACCACCCGCTCCGGGGCGTGGGCGGCCAGCGGCGCCGGGGCGTCCGGGACCAGGAAGGCCCACGTGGTGTCCTCGACGGCGGTGAGCCCCGACTCCCGTAGTACGCCCGCCAGTTCGGCCCGTCGCCGTGAACTCGCCGTCAGGGACAGCGGATTGTGCAGGGTCGGCTGGACGTACACGGCCGCGAGCGGGCCTGCGCGATGGGCCGCCGCCAGCGCGTCCGGCCGCATCCCCTCCCCGTCGAGCCCGATCGGCACCAGCCGTACCCCGAGCCGCTCCGCCACCTCCTTGACCAGCGGATACGTCAGCGCCTCGACGCCCAGCGCACCTCCGGGCGGTACGAGCGCGGAGAGCGCCGCCGCGATCGCCTGGCGGCCGTTGCCGGAGAAGAGCACCCGGTCGGGGTCGGGCTCCCAGCCCGGCCGCGCGAGGACCCGGACCGCGGAGGCGCGCGCCTCCGCCGTGCCCGTGGCGGCTGCCGGACGGCTCGTCGCCGCGCCGAGCACGTCGGCGCGGGCGAGGGCCGCGAGCGCCCGCGCCATCAGCTCCGACTGCCCTTCCACCACCGGGTAGTTGAGCTGGAGGTCGACCGGCGTGCCCCCGGTCGCCTCGGCGAGCGCGAGCGCGGCGCCGGGCGGCGGCGGAGCCGCCCGTACGAACGTGCCGCGGCCCACCTCGCCCACGACCAGGCCACGGCGCGCCAGCTCTCCGTACACCCGGATCGCGGTGGAGTTGGCGATCCGGTGGCGGCGCGCGAAGACCCTCTGTGGCGGCAGCCGGTCGCCGGGGCGCAGCCGCCCGTCGGCGATCGCCTTAGCGACCCGATCGGCGATCCTGCGGTACTCCTCCACCCAAGCCCCCTGTGCCCTCATTGCACCGAAAGCAAAGGATCCCATTGCACCGAGACAGAGCGCCCTCTTAGGCTCCGATCATGCCTTCCGCAGAGATCAACGGCCTGACGATCGGCTACGAGGACAAGGGCACGGGCCCCGCGCTCGTCCTCGTCCACGGCCACCCCTTCGACCGCACGATGTGGGCGCCCCAGATCGACCGCTTCTCCGCCACGCACCGGGTCGTCGCCCCCGACCTGCGGGGCTACGGCGCCACCACCGTCGTTTCCGGCACCACCCCGCTCTCCGTCTTCGCCGCCGACCTCGCCGCGCTCCTCGACCACCTCGGCATCGAGGAGTTCGTGCTCGGCGGCCTCTCCATGGGCGGCCAGATCGTCATGGAGTGCTACCGCCTCTTCCCCGGCCGGATCCGCGGCCTGGTCCTCGCCGACACGTTCCCGGCCGCCGAGACCGAGGAGGGCAAGGCCGGCCGGCGCGCGCTCGCCGAGCGGCTGCTGCGCGAGGGGATGCGGGGGTACGCGGACGAGGTCCTGGACCGGATGGTCGCCCCGTACAACACGCACGCCGCGCCGCACGTCCACCGCATGATGTGCGCCACCGATCCGGCGGGCGCGGCGGCCGCCCTGCGCGGGCGGGCCGAGCGTCCGGACTACCGCGAACTGCTCACCACCGTCTCCGTACCGGCCCTGGTCGTCGTCGGCCGCGACGACACCTACACCCCGGTGGCGGACGCGGAAGCGATGCACGCGGCGCTTCCCGACTCCACGCTCGTGGTCATCGAACGGGCGGCCCACATGCCGAATCTGGAGCGGCCGGAGGAGTTCGACGCGGCGCTGGCAGCGTTCCTCGACACCCTCTGACCCCTCTGACCCCTCTGAGCCACTCGTCCGGCGCAACTCAACGTTCGGTCCTGGACCAACCGCCGCACGATGAGCCCATGAGCCAGAACACCGCACCCCCCAGGTCGAGCACGAGTGCCGCTTGGGCCTCCGGCGGCACCCTCTTCGCCGGTGTCCTGATGCTGGTCATCGGCATCTTGGACATCCTTCAGGGCATCGCCGCCATCGCCGAGGACGACGTCTACACCCGTGTGGGCGACTACGTCTTCAAGTTCGATCTCACGAGCTGGGGCTGGATCCATCTCTGCCTCGGCGTCGTCGTCGCCATCGCCGGCGCCGGAATCCTCAAGGGCGCCGAGTGGGGCCGCATCGCCGGCATCGCCCTGGCGTCCCTGAACATCATCGCCCAGTTCCTCTTCCTGCCGTACCACCCCTGGTGGGCGCTGTTCTCCATGGCGATCTCGATCTTCGTGATCTGGGCTCTGGCGACGGACGAGTCCTACGGCAAGGACGCGGCGTGACCCGCACACGAACACTCGCCACCGTGGCAGCCCTTCTCGCCCTGGCCGTCACCGGCTGCACCGAGGAGGACCGGCAGAAGGCCGAGGACATCGTCGCCTCCGCGACGGCGGCCGCGGCCTCGGCCGCCGAGGAGAAGATGGACGAGGTCAAGGACGGGGTGAACGCCACCGGCGACGTGAAGGCGGGTCCGACGAAGACGGACGGCGACCGGACCATCGCCGAGATCACCGCCACCAACCCCAGGGACAAGAACGCCGACTACACGATAATGGTCAACTTCCGTGACAGCGGCGGCAATCTGCTCGACGCGACGGTCGTCACCATCGACGCCGTCGAGCCGGGGAAGTCCAAGACCGGGACGGCGCGCAGCAATCGCACCCTGTCGGGAAACATCACCGCGGAGATCGCGCGGGCCCTGCGACACTGACAGGCGTGGAGCCTGTCCGTACCGCAACCGAACCCGCACCGCCCGTCGTACGCGTACGGCCCAGGCCGCGCCCCGCCGCCTGGGCCGCCGCGCTGCTGGTCGCCGTACCGAGCCTGGTCGCCGGCTGCCGGCTCGTCGGCACCGACGCGTTCACTCCCGTACCGCAGTCGCTGTCGTTCCTGCCCTGGCTCACGCTCCCGGCCGCGCTTGCGGCGCTTCTGGCGCTGGCGGCGAGGCGCCGACTGCTTGCCGGATGGTCGGTCCTGGTCGTCCTGGCGACGGCCTGGTACACGCTCCCGTACGGCCCGGACACGACGACTGCCCGTGGCCCGGTGGTCGAACGGCTCCGTGTCCTCACCTTCAACGTCGAGTTCGGCGAGGCGACGACGGCCCTCGTCGAGGCGGTACGCCGGGAACGGCCGCAGCTCGTGTACGTCTCCGAGTGCGACCGCGCCTGCGCCGGCGCCCTCTCCACGGCCCTCCCCCACCAGGCCGTCGTGGACGGCGAGGGCTCGACCGGCTCGGTGATCCTCAGCGCGTACCCGCTGACCGAGCGGCCTCCGATCCCGGCCGCGATGGGGATGCCCGGCGCGACCGCCCTGATCGGCGGCAGGACGGTACGGCTCCAGCTCGCGCACCCGATGCCGCCGGTCCCGGGCCAGGTCGGCCGATGGAAACGCGAGCTGAGGCGGGTGGCGGACTTCGCCGCGGCGCACCGCGACGAGGGCCCCGTGATCCTGGCCGGCGACTTCAACGCCTCCCAGGACCACGCCGCCTTCCGCTCCCTCCTCGACGCCGGCCGCCTCCACGACGCCGCCCGCCTCGCGAACTCCGCCCGGACCCCGACCTGGCCGCGGGAGCTGTCCCTGCCGCCGTACGTCCAGATCGACCACGTGCTGGTCAGCGACGACTTCCGGGTGCGCGACGTGCGCTTCCTCGACCTGCCGGGGTCGGACCACCGCGCGGTCCTGACCGAGCTCGACCTGCACGCCGGGCGCTGATCGGGGACGCTGGAACCATGGAGCAGATGTACGACGACGAGCAGATCCTGGCGAGCATCGGCGCCCTCGTCGAGGAGGAGCGAGCCCTGCGCCGCCGCATGGGCGGCCTGCTCCCGGAGGAACGGACCCGCCTCGCCGAGCTGGAGGTCCAACTGGACCAGTGCTGGGACCTGTTGCGCCAGCGCCGCGCGAAGGCCGAATTCGGCGAGGACCCCGACACGGCAGCGGTCCGCCCAGCGGCCGAGGTAGAGGGCTACCGCAGCTGACGCCAGATCCAGGGGAGCAAAGGCCCGCCGCGCACGTACCGTAGGCGCATGGCACGACCCGCTCGGATCAGTCCGCCGGCCTGGCTCACCGCCGGGCTGCGGCCCGTTGCCGCGCCTGTGCCGTGGGCCGCCGTGGGGCGGGCGTCCGTCGCGTTGTCCGCTCCGCTCGCCGTCGGGTTCGCCGTCGGGCAGCCCGTCTACGGGGCCCTGGTCTCCATGGGCGCCCTGTCCGGGGTCATCGGCGACACCGCCGACGCATACCGGATGCGGTTCTACAACATCGCCGTCCCGCAGCTCTTCGGCGCCCTCGGCGTCACCCTCGGCAGCCTCGTGTTCGGCGACGGATGGGTCGCCGTCGTCGTGCTCACGGTCATCGCGCTCGTCTCCGGGATGATCTCCTCGATCGGCGCCGTCGCCTCCGTGTCGGGTCTGCTGCTGCTCCTCAACGCGGTCGTCGGCGCCGGACTGCCCATGCCCGAGCCGTGGTGGAAGCCGCCCCTGCTGCTCGGCCTCGGCGGAGCCCTCGTCCTCGTCCTCACCCTGCTCGGCTGGCCGCTGCGCGGCCTCGCCCCCGAGCGGGCGGCCGTGGCCGGTACCTACCGGGCCCTCGCCGACCTGCTCCAGGCCGCGGGCAGCGACACGTACGACGAGCGGCGGCAGGCCGTCACCACCTCGCTCAACCAGTCGTACGACCTCGTCCTCGCCCGCCGCGCCCGCGAGCACGGCCGCGCTCCGGTCCTCGTCCGGCTGCTCGCCCAGCTCAACGTCGTCATCCCGCTCGTGGAGGCCGCCCCGGCCGCCCACCTCGCCGCCCGCCGCTTCCACCGCTCCCTGCCCCCCGCGATCCCCGCCGCCGTGCGCGAACTCGCCGACGCCGTCGAGGAGGGCCGCACCGGCACCCCGGTCCTGGACCTCCCGCCCGCCACGCGCCCCGCCGAGAAGGCCGTCGACCACGCCCTGCGCCACGCGGCGGTCGTCGTCCACAAGGCGGAGCCGAACCCCTTCAACGTGGACGACCGCCTCGGCCGCCCCGCCGCCCTGCGCGTACGGGCCCGCCGCGTGGCGCGCGGCGTCCTGTTCTCCGAGGCGTCCTGGCGGTACGGGCTGCGGCTCGCGCTCTGCATCGGTCTCGCCCAGGCACTGGTCTCGCTGATCGACGTACCACGCTCGTACTGGGTCGCGCTCACCATCACCTTCGTGATGAAGCCGGACTTCGGCTCCGTCTTCTCCCGGGCCGTGCTCCGCGCGCTCGGCACGGCCGCCGGGCTCGTCGTCGCCGCACCGGTCCTCGCCGAAGTGCCCCGCGGGTGGTGGGACGTGCCCGTCATGATGGTGCTCGCCGCGCTGATCCCCGCCTTCTCCGCGAAGGGGTACGCCTTCCAGACCGCGGCGATCACCCCGGTCATCCTGCTGCTCTCCGACCTCCTCAACCGGCAGGGCTTCGGCCTGGTGCTCCCCCGGCTCTACGACTCCCTCATCGGCTGCGCCATCGCGCTGGTCGCCGGCTACCTGCTCTGGCCGGAGTCCTGGCACAGCCGGATCGGCGACCGGCTCGCGGACGCCGTCGCCGACTCCGCGGCCTATGTGGCACGGGCGTTCTGCCCGCCCGAGGAGGAGGACCCGGGCGCGCGCGTGCGGGCCCGGCGGAAGCTGTACCGCGATCTGTCGGCCGTACGCTCGGAGTTCCAGCGCGCCCTGACCGAGCCGCCGCCGACCGGCACCGTGGCCTCCGCCTGGTGGCCGCTGGTCGTCGCCGTGGAGCGGATCGTCGACGCCACGACCGCCGCCCGGGTGCGCGTCGACCACGGCGCCCCGCCTCCCGATCCGGAGGAAGTCGCCGCCGTGGAGCGGCAGTTGCGGGAGCTGGCCGACGGACTGCGCGGCACCGACGTCCTGGTGGAGGTACGGGCGGAGCTGACCGGCGACGAGGAGGGCGTCCTCGCCCCGCTGCGCCAGGAGGTCATGGCGGCCCGCGCCATCGCCACTCCGCGCGCAACTCCCCGCGCGTCTACGGGCTAAACGCCTCATCGGGGGCGTACGGATGCCCTTACCGGCGGTCACCGAACGGAACCCTCCATACCGCCGTTACCGGAATCCGCGTGTGCGACTACGATGCGCTCGATTCACCTTGATCCGTGCGCGGTCACGCGAACAACTGACGCGGCGGCACGGTCACTCCGTCCTGCACCGCCCCCCGTGCCCCCCAAGGACATCCGCCATGCGCACGACCACCGGCAGAGGGCTCCAGCCCAATGTTCTCGGGACCTTCGACACCATCGTGATGGCCATCGCCGGCAGTGCGCCCGCCTACTCGCTCGCCGCCACCACGGCCGTGCTCTTCGGCGCGGTCGGCCTCGCGGGACCGGCGGCGCTGCTCTACTGCGCGATACCGATGCTCGGCATCGTCCTCGCCTACGCGCGCCTCGGCCGGATCGACGTCAACGCGGGCGCCGGATACTCCTGGGTGGGCCGCACCCTCCACCCCTTCCTCGGCTTCCTCTCCGGCTGGGCCCTCGTCGTCTCCGCGACCGTGTTCATGGTCGCCGGATCGCTCCCCGCCGGCGCGCTCACGCTCTCCCTGATCGACCCGGCACTCGCCGGCAACACCCCCCTGGCGGCGGCCGTCGGCGCCGGCTGGTTCCTGATGATGCTGCTCGTCGTCCTGGGCGGCGCGCGGCTCACCGTACGGGCCCAACTCCTCATGTCGGGCGTCGAGCTGATCATCCTCGTCGTCTTCGTCCTGGCCGCCCTGATGCACCGCGGCCACGCGACCGCCTTCGACTGGTCCTGGCTCGGCTTCGGCCACTTCGACGGTCCGGCCGGCTTCGCCTCGGGCGCGCTGATCGCCGCGTTCTACTACTGGGGCTGGGACGTCACCAGCAACCTCAGCGAGGAGACCCGCGACAGCCGCCGCACGGCCGGCCTTGCCGCGCTCGTCGGCGTCGCTGTCGTCTTCCTGCTCTTCGAGGCGTTCACGATCGCGGTCAACGTGCTGCTGACCTCCGGGCAGATCGAGTCCGGCGGCGCGAACGTCCTGGCCGTCCTCGGCCAGGAGATCTGGCCGGGCGTCGGCGGCAAGCTGCTGATCGCGGCGGTGCTGCTGTCCACGGTCGCCACCCTGGAGACCACCCTCATCCAGGTGACCCGCTCGCTCTTCGCCATGGGCCGCGACCACACGATGCCGGCCGCGCTCGGGACCGTGCACCGGCGCTGGAACACCCCGTGGGTGGCGATCGCCGCCGTCGGGGGCGCGGCGCTGCTGATGTTCTGCGCGGCGGCGGCGGCCGGTTCGATGGGACGGATCCTCAGCGATGCCGTGTCCGCGATCGGCCTGATGATCGCGTTCTACTACGGCCTGGCCGGCCTCGCCGCGGTCGTCGCGTACCGGGGAATGCTGCTGAGTTCCGTACGGAACTTCCTGGTCGGCGGGGCCTGGCCGCTGCTCGGCGCCTCGTTCATGCTGTGGGCGTTCGCCGAGTCGCTCGGCGAACTCTCCACGACCGCGCTGGTCATCGGCCTCGGCGGACTGTTCGTCGGCGTCGTCCCGATGCTCGTGTACTGGCGCAAGGGCAGCGCGTATTACCAGCCGGCGAGGCTCGACGCGGCCCGCGCGCTGGCCGCCGCGGAACCCTTCGCGCCGAGCACCGCCCGCGCCCGCCGCGCGGACGAATCGCTGGCCACGGACTTCTGACGCCTGACTCCCGACACTTCTGACTCCCGACACTTCTGACTCCTGACACTTCTGACTCCTGACTTCTGGCTCCTGACTTCGGAGGGAGGACCTGGATGGCCGCTTTCCGCCGGTCGGCGCGCTCGGGGCGCTCGGCGCGCTTCACCCCGGCCTTCGACCCGGACTTCGGCGACCGCGCCCTCACCGCGGCGCGGCACGACATCGTGATCGGCCGCTGGCAGGGCGTACGGGATCTGCTGCGGGACACCGGCGAGGACTGGGCGCGCCGGACGCACCGGGTGCGGCTCCTCGCGCACGCTGCCGCGGGCAGTTCGTCGGTCGAGGCGTGGCGGGCGGCCGAGCCGGACAGCCCGGACGCGGCGGTGCTGCGGGCGGCGACCGAGGTCGTACGGGTCTTCGACACGGCGATCGCGGCCGGCAGGGGCACGGCCGTGGACCGGGGGCGGGTCGACGCGACCGTCGCCGCGTGCCGGGAGGCCGCGGAGGCGGCGCCCGCCGACCCG
Source organism: Streptomyces sp. NPDC029169 (assembly GCF_055563935.1). Classification (NCBI taxonomy): domain Bacteria; kingdom Bacillati; phylum Actinomycetota; class Actinomycetes; order Kitasatosporales; family Streptomycetaceae; genus Streptomyces; species Streptomyces sp. NPDC029169. The sequence continues at coordinate 16,786 of NZ_JBVHXA010000021.1, read as the reverse complement.
ATGCCGTGGGTCTCGCTGCTCTCGGTGGCCCGGCTGTACGAGGGCGGGGTGCCGCGCCGTGAACTGCGGCGCTGGTTCGACGAGTTGCGGCGCCGGGACCCGTACAACACCGAGGGTCACGCCCAGGTGATGCGCTACCTGTCGGCGCGGTGGCACGGCACGCACGGGGCGATGTACGACTTCGCGCGGGACGCGGCGGGCGTGGCGCCGCCCGGGTCGCCGTTGCCGGTCCTGGTTCAGGTGGCGCGGGTGGAGGAGTACCGCTACATCGCGGACGGGGCGCTCGGACGCGGCCCGGTGCGCGGCTTCGACCAGCACTGGAAGCACGAGCTGGCGGTGGACGAGCTGCGCCGCACCTTCGAGCGCTGGATCGGCGGCCGGGAGCCGGGCGGCCCGGTGACGCCGGAGGAGGTCCCCGACCTCAACTATCTGGCGCACGCGGCCTGTTACGCGGGACAGGTGGAGGTGGCGCGGGAGGTGCTCGGGATGCTCGGGGCGCGCGCGTCGTGGGTGCCGTGGTCGTACACGGGGGATCCGGAGGAGCAGTTCGTGCGGTTCCGGGAGGGCCTCGGGGTGGGGGGGGGGGGGGGGGGGGGGGGGGGCGGCCCCCCCCCCCCCCCCCCCCCCCCGCCCCCCCCCCCCCCCCCCTCCCCCCCCCCCCCCCCCCCCCCCCCCCCCCCCCCCCACCACCCTGTCAGCGACTCAGGCGCCGATCTTGCCGCCGTTCTTGCGCCAGACGGAGACGACGGACGGGCGGACGATCTTGCCGGGTCCGTCGGGCCAGACCGACATCGGGTTCTCGACGGACGCGCCGTCGAGCTCGCCCGGGTGCTGGACGGCGACGACGACGCGGCGCTCCTGGATGATCGGGCCGCAGGTCTCGGCGCCCTTCGGAACGGTCAGGAACTGCTTGAGCTCACCGCGCCGCTCGCCCTGCGTGGCGACACCGAACAGGCCGTCGTGCGAGCCGAGCTGGTTGCCGTCGGTGGAGATCCACAGGTTGCCGTACGGGTCGAAGGCGACGTTGTCCGGGCAGGAGATCGGGGAGACCTTCTCCTTGGGGAAGCCCGCGAAGTACGTCGTCGGGTCGTTCGGGTCGCCCGCGACGAGGAAGAGACGCCAGGCGAAGCCGTCGGAGGACGGGTCGTCCCAGTGCTCGGCCAGCTCCAGGACCTGGCCGTGCTTGTTGGCGTTGCGGGGGTTGGCCTCGTCGGCGGGCGCCTTGCCCGCCTTGCCGCGGTCCTTGTTGTTGGTGAGCGCGACGTAGACGCGGCCGGTGCGCGGGGAGGGCTCGACGTCCTCGGGCCGGTCCATCTTGGTGGCGCCGACCTTGTCACCGGCGAGGCGGGTGAAGACGTACACCTCCTCGGCGGTCATGCCCTCGACGTGCGAGACATTGCCGGTGGCCAGCGGGATCCAGACGCCGGAGCCGTCGAACTCGCCGTCGTTGGGGAGCTTGCCGGTGCCGTCGACCTCGCCCGGGGAGTCGCCGGTGAGCTTGGCGACGTACAGCGTGCCCTCGTCGAGCAGGGTGAGGTTGTGCTCGCGGGCGGCGCGGGAGCTGCCCTTCTTCATCCGCTTCGAGGAGACGAACTTGTAGAAGTAGTCGAAGCGCTCGTCGTCGCCCATGTAGACGACCGGGCGGCCGTCCGCGGTGAGGCGGGGCTGCGCGGCCTCGTGCTTGAAGCGGCCGAGCGCGGTGCGCTTCTTCGGGGTCGACTCGGGGTCGTACGGGTCGAGCTCGACGACCCAGCCCTGGCGGTGCACCTCGTTGGGCTCCTGCGCGAGGTCGAAGCGCTTGTCGAACCGCTCCCACTTGCGCTCGGAGGCGCCGGCGCCGATGCCGTAGCGCTTGTCGGTGGCGCTGGAGCCGTTGGCGAAGTACTGGTTGAAGTTCTCCTCGCCGTGCAGCGTGGTGCCCCACGGGGTGGTGCCGCCGGCGCAGTTGTTGAGGGTGCCGAGGACCTTGCGGCCCGACGGGTCGGCGGAGGTCTTGACGAGGTCGCTGCCGGCGGCCGGGCCGGTCAGCTCGAACTCGCTGGTGGTGTGGAGACGGCGGTTGAGCTCGTGCCGCGTGACGGGGGTGAGCTTGCCGGAGCGGTCCTCCTCCTGGACCACGACGACGGAGAGACCGTGGGCGGCCCAGGCGATCTCTACCTGCTCGCGGGTCGGGTTCTCGGCGTCGTAACCCTTGAACATCAGGATTTCGTCGGTGTACTCGTGGTTGGCGACGAGGACCTGACGGTTGCGCTCGCCGCGGAGGGGGAGCAGGCTCAGGAAGTCGTTGTTGTAGCCGAACTGGCCCTTCTGGGCAGCGGCGGTCTGCTTGTCGGCGTCGAAGGCCGGGGCGCCGCGGAGGATCGGCTCGCCCCAGCGGATGACGACGTTCTGCTCGTAGCCGACGGGCACGGTGACCTGGTCGGCGGTGTTGGGTGCGACGGGCGTGAAGCGGAGGCCGCGGGCCCCGCCGAGAAGGGCCCGGCCCTCGTCGGCGGCCGAGGCGGCGTCGCCGGTGGCGGCGACGGCGGGGGCGCTGCCCGAGCCGACGACGGCGCTGCCGGCGGCCGCGGCGACGGTCACGACGGCGGCGGCGCGCACCATGGAGCGGCGGGAGATGGCGCCGGCTATGACGTCGCCGACGTACTCGTTGTCGCTGGTGTTGGGCACCTCGTGGAAGCAGGCGTCACCACAACGGAACCGGCAGGTAAGGGCGGAACGGCCGCCTCCGTGCGGGTTGGTGCTCAGCAGCGGCAGCAGTTTGCGCACTTGTTCCTCCTCCGGCGCAGACTGCGCCGCCCCATGGTCCCGACATCGTGTCGGAAATCCGTTCGGCGGTGACGCTATGTGTGGACATCTGCCCGGGGGCGGCGCTGGAATGAACGCCGAATGAATGGGCGGGAACGGGGGGCTGTTGGGGGGCGGTTGGGGGGCGTTCGGGAGGTCGTTCGGGGACGGTTCGGGGGCCGTTCAAGGGTCGCTCAGGGGTCCGTTCGGGTCCGTTCGGGTCCGTTCGGGGGGTCCGTTTGAGGGTCCGCTTGAGGGTCCGTTTGGGGCCCGTTCAGGGGGTCGTTCAGGGGCCCGTACGGGGGGCATTCCGGTTCCGCTTGGGGCGCCGGGAGCGACACACCCGGGGCCGCTAACCTTACGTGTCCGCCCTGGCCAGGGATGATTCCTCCCAGTACGGACATTCACCGCACCCAACTCATGCGAAAGGCCTCGCCCATGGGCATTCGGAGCTTGCTGCGCAAGGTGTTCGGACGCGATCGTGCGGAACGGCACGCCGATTCCCCGGCAACCTCCGTCCCGCCCCAGGCGGCCCCGTCCCGCCAGGAGGACCCCGCGCCGACACCGCCCCCGTCGGACGACGAGGCCAAGCGCGCGGCGGACGACCTGGTGGCAGCGGCCTTCGACAACCCGAAGGTCCCGGCGGCCAGAACGTCACCGTCCAAGGCGACGGGGGCGGTGGCGGAGGACGGGGCCGCCGAGGTGACCGACCTCCCGAAGCAGGCCGCGGCGGAGGCGGAGGTCGCGTCCTCGACGACGCCGGTGGCCGCGGTCGCGGTGGCGGAGGACAAGACCGCCGAGCCGACGGCGGAGGTGGCCGAGCTCCCGAAGCAGGCGGTGGCGGAGCCGGAGGCTGAGGCGACCCCGGCTGTCGAGGCGGAGGCCGTCGCCGACACCACCGGCGAGGCGACGGTCGAGGCCGAGGCCGCGGACACGTCGGAGGCAGACGCCTCGGTGGAGGAGTCCGCGCCGCAGGCGCAGGCCGCCGAGGTCGCGCCGGCGGCAGAGCTCGATGACACCGCCGAGGCGTCCGCCGCTGACGAGCCCGTCGCCGAGGAAGCCGAGCAGGCCGAGGCGGACGAGCCCGTCGCCGCGGTCGAGGCGGACGAGCCGATTGCCGACACCACTGCTGAGGCGACAAAGAAGCCCGAGGCCGAGGCAGCCCCGGCCGCCGAGGAGCCCGAGCCGGTCGCGGCGGAGCCGGAGGCCGTACCGGAGCCCGCCGCAGCGGCGACCGAGACCCTCGCGGACGAGCCCGAGGCCGACGCCCCGGCCGCCGCCGAAACCGGCGTAGAGGCCACGCAGGACGCCCCCGGCGCCGACGCACCCGTCCCCACCCCCACCCCCACCCCCCTCACCGACGCCCCGCAGCTGGTCGAGGCGTACGAGGCGGCCGGGACGGTACTCAAGGAACGGGGGCTCACGGGGGCGCGGGCCTCCGTGTATCTCGTGGTCGACCGGTCCGGATCGATGCGCGGGTACTTCAAGGACGGGTCCGTCCAGCGGATCGCCGAGCAGACCGTCGCGCTGGCCGCGCACCTCACCGAGGACGCCGCCGTCACGGCCGTCTTCTTCTCCACCGACATCGACGGCACCGCCGAACTCCGCCCCGCCGGCATCGACGGCCGCATCGACGAGATCAACGCGGGCCTCGGCCGCCTCGGCCGTACGAACTACCACCGCGCCGTCGAAGAGGTCCTCGCCCACCACGAGAAGACCGACCCCACCCGCCCCGCCCTCGTCGTCTTCCAGACCGACGGCGCCCCCGAGTCCAGGACGGCCGCCACCCAGGCGCTCGCCGAGGCAGCCGAGCGCCCGATCCACTGGCAGTTCGTCGCGTGGGGCGAGGAGGACAACAAGGCCTTCGACTACCTCCGTAAGCTCACCGCCCCCCGCACCGGCACCTTCCTCGCCGGCGCGACCCCGTCCGAGACCGCCCACGCCGAGTTCTACCGCGGGCTGCTCTCCGGCTGGGAGCTCTAGCCAGAGCCTGAGGTCCTGGTGGTGACAGTGACCGGCGAAAACGTCACCGTCACCGTCACCACCAGGCCCCCGCCCCCGCACACTCGCCACCAGCTCGGGGAACGTCCTCGGCGACCAGTACGCGCATACGTCCCTCCCTCACCCCCTGCTTTCCACGGCCCCCAACGTTCCGCGAACGCCTCCACCCACCCCCGCCCCCATATCGATGTGAGTGGATCTTGAAGTGGCCGTTAGGATTTCGACCATGGCGGCCACTGGATCCGAGAAGCAGGGGGCGAAGGCGTACTACGTCTCGACCCCCATCTACTACGTCAACGACGCTCCTCACCTGGGCCACGCCTACACGACCGTCGCAGGCGACGTGCTCACGCGCTGGCACCGTCAGCGCGGCGAGAAGGTGTGGTACCTCACCGGCACGGACGAGCACGGTCAGAAGATCATGCGCACCGCGGAGGCGAACGGCGTCAGCCCGCAGGAGTGGTGCGACAAGCTCGTCGAGGAGGCCTGGAAGCCCCTCTGGGAGCACCTGAACATCGCGAACGACGATTTCATCCGCACCACGGAGAAGCGGCACACGGACCGCGTCCAGGAGTTCGTTCAGGACCTGTACGACAAGGGCGAGATCTACAAGGGCGGGTACGAGGGCCCGTACTGCGTGGGCTGTGAGGAGTACAAGCTCCCGGGCGATCTCATCGAGGTGGAGGACGGCACGAAGCTGTGCGCCGTCCACAAGAAGCCGGTGGAGATCCTCAAGGAGGAGAACTACTTCTTCAAGCTGAGCGAGTACGGCCCGAAGCTGCTCGAGTTCTACGAGTCGAACCCCGGCTTCGTCCAGCCGGAGTCCGCCCGCAACGAGGTGCTGAACTTCGTCAAGCAGGGCCTCGAGGACCTCTCCATCTCGCGCTCGACGTTCGACTGGGGCGTCCCGGTCCCGTGGGACGACAAGCACGTGATCTACGTGTGGATCGACGCCCTGCTGAACTATGCGACGGCGGTCGGCTACAACGAGAACCCGGAGAAGTTCGACGAGACCTTCCCGGCCAATGTCCACCTCATCGGCAAGGACATCCTCCGCTTCCACGCGATCATCTGGCCGGCGATGCTGATGGCCCAGGGCCTGCCGGTGCCGGGGCGGGTGGCCGCGAACGGCTGGCTGATGGTCGGCGGCGAGAAGATGTCGAAGTCGAACCTGACCGGCATCAAGCCGCAGGACCTGACCTCGCACTTCGGCGTGGACGCGTACCGCTGGTACTTCCTGCGGGCGATCGCGTTCGGCCAGGACGGCTCGTTCTCGTGGGAGGACTTCGCCGCCCGCTACACGAGCGAGCTGGCCAACGACTACGGCAACCTGGCGTCCCGCGTCGCGGCGATGGTCGGCAAGTACTTCGACGGCGCCCTGCCGGCCGCGACGGCCGACGGCGACGCGGAGAAGGCGATCCACGAGGGCCTGGCGAAGGCCGTCGCGACGGCGGACCAGAAGATCGGCGAGGAGCTGGACTTCCAGGGCGGCATCCTGGCGATCTTCGACTTCGTGAAGCAGGTCAACGGCTACATCACGGAGCAGGAGCCGTGGAAGGTCGCGAAGGACGAGTCGGAGGCGGGCCGCGCCCGCCTGGCGACGATCCTCTACACGGCGGCCGAGTCCCTGCGCGGCGTCGCGGTCCTGCTGAACGCGATCATGCCGGAGACCTCCCAGAAGCTCTGGGACTCCCTGGGCGCGGAGGCCTCCCTCGGCACCCTCGCCACCCAGCCGCTTGCGGCGGCCGGCGAATGGGGCAGGCTCCCGGCAGGCACGACGGTGACGAAGGGTGCGGTGCTCTTCCCGCGCCTGGAGGAGCCGAAGAAGGACTGACGTGGGGCCGCTTCCCCCTCCGGTGAGGGGGAAGCGGCCTTCGTCGTACGCGGACGGACGCGGCGGCGGGCGCGGGCGTTCGGGTGGCCGAACAGGACCGGTCGCGATGGCGACTGGCATACGGTGTGGATCATGTCCATGCCACCGCCCCCAGGGCCGTACGCGCACCAGAACCCCCCACCCCCAGGGCCGTACGCGCACCAGAACCCCCCACCCCCAGGGCCGTACGCGCACCAGAACCCCCCGCCCCCGGCGTACCCGCAGCCGAACGCGTACGGCCCCGGCCCTGCGCAAGCGCCGTACTACCCGCCGCAGGGCGCCTGGGGCGCGCCCCCACCGCCACTCCCGCCGCCGCCGCCGAAGAACCGGACCGGCCTGATCCTCGGGATCGTCGCCGCGTCCATCGTCGGCGTTCTGACGCTGTCGTGGATCGGTAACGGGGGCCTCCGCGGCGGCTCGGGCTCTGGAGCCGCCTACCCCGCCGCGACGCACCGACTGACCCTCCCGAAGACGCTTCTCGACGGCCGGTACACACTCGCCGACGACCGCTCGGGCCAGGCTGACGCCGGGCTCGACAACGCGAGCGAGGCCGTCATCCGCGACCCGAAGGGCGTGATGGGCCAGTACACGGCCGCCGGGGCGGAAGGGGCCGGGGTCCTGGTCGTCTCCGGTCTGTACGGGCGGATCAAGGATCCGGACCTGGCCAGGGAGAAGATCCTCAAGGGCGCCCGCGAGGCGGAGGGCACCAGCGTGATCGTCCCGCCGAAGGACGTCACCCCGTCCGGGGCGAACACGACGGTGACATGCCAGGTCCTCGCCACGGAGCAGGCGGGCGGAGGCCGGGTGACCTACCCCATGTGCGCATGGGCGGACGACAACACCAACGCCGCCGTCGCCGAGATGACGACGGAATCAGCGGGCCTGAGCGCGGAGTCCATCGACCTGACGAAGGCGGCCCGGACCACACTCAAGGTCCGCGAGGAGACGCGCCGCCCGCTCGGCTGACCGTGGAGCCGACAGGGGGCGACAGGGGTCGACCCTTTCTTCGTTGCTCGCGTGAATGTGCGCATGGCAGCATGCGTAAGTGACTGACAACGGGGACGATGTGACGAGGCCTCAACGGGTCTCGAAGCTGGCCGAGCTTGGGGTTGCGCCGGTGGGGGAGCCGGAGACGGTTCCGGTGACCCCGCCAGTGCCGGCGCCGACCGTGCCGGACGGGGAACAGGCCGACGAAGTGGCGGCGGCTCGGCGGGAGTTTGCGCGGTTGCTCGGCGAATTCCGGCGTACTGCCGTGCTGGTGCCGTTCGACGACTACGGAAGTCTGTGGACCGCGGACTTCAACGGAGTCCGGTGGATCTGCGCGTTCTCGGACGAGGAGGCGTTGGCGCGGTTCGCCGAGGCGCGGGGAGACGCGACGCGCGAGTGGACGTACCGGACGATTCTGGGTGCGCGTCTGCTGGATGTGATGGTGCCGATGCTGCCCGGGCCGGGCGGGGTGGCGCTGGATGCGGGCAGTACGGACGGGATGGTGTTTCCGCCGGTGGCGGGGATCGTCCCGGATGAGGTGGCAGTGGATCTCGGGGGAACGGGGACGCAGTGAGTGGGAGTGAGCCTGTGCTCGCGGCGCCGGCGGCGGCGCTGGCGGAGATCGCGAAGGGCATCAATCTGGCGCATTCCGAGCTGAAGGAGCTCGGGATGATCGGCGAGGCGTCGGTGGGCCGCGGGTTCTCCGATCTGGCCTTGTCGGGGCTTGAGTTGGGGCACGGCGGTCTGACGTCGGAGTTCGAGACGTTCTGCAACCGGTGGGAGTGGGGCGTACGTGCGCTGACCCTGCGGGGAAACGGTTTTGCACAGGGCGTCGGCCTGTCGGCGGGCTCGTTCGCGGAGCAGGAGCAGTACGTCAAGGACTCGTTCAAGATCGGGGTGAACTCGCTCAACGGAAACCCGCATCTGTCCGAGGACGAGGTCAAGCAGATGAGCTGGGACACCATCCGTGACCAGCACACGTGGGACAACGCGGACTACAGCCCGGAGTCGTTCACCCAGGCCCATCAGGAGGTCAAGCAGACCTGGAAGAACACGGGCTACGACGTCACGGACGCGCAGTTGGACTCGCTGGAGCGTCAGGGCCTGATCGATCCGGCGGCGCGTGACCGGATGGATGAGGAGTTCAAGGACATGCTCGATCCCGATCAGGCGACGATCGATCAGGCAGAGCAGCCGCGGTGGGGGGAGAGCCGCTGATGGTGGACTTGGGCGATCTGGCCGACAAGGCGATCGACAAGATCGATCACGGCATCGACAAGGGCAAGGAGATCGTCGGCGAGGGTGTCGACTATGTGACCGACAAGGCCGGTCAGGGCCTGCGGCACTACGGTCATGACGGCCTTGCCGAAGTCGTCGAGGACTGGGGCGACGAGACCGCCTCCTCCCTTGGTGCGGAGGTCGGGGAACAGCAGCTCGGGCAGACCGAGGAAGCGAACGAACTGATCCACGGCAAGCCGGAGCAGATAGCGGCGACGGTGAAGAACCTGCGGGACTTCCAACGCGCTTTCGACCTGGTCGGCGGCGGGATGAAGAAGCTGGACCCCAGCCAATGGAAGGGCGAGGCGGCCAACGCGTTCCGGGAGAAGTTCCAGACGCTGCCGACCGACTGGCTGCATGCGGCGGACGCGATGGAGAACGCGGCCAAGGCACTGGAGACGTACTCCAAGGCGATCGTCAGCGCGCAGGGCAAGGCACGTGAGGCGATCGCGCTGTACAAGGAGGGCGACAAGGACTCCAAGACGGCCGTCGACACGCACAACAAGAAGGTCGACGCCTACAACGCGGCCCGCAACGGGGACAGTCCGCTGCCCCATCCCGGCACGTTCTCCGACCCGGGCAAGGCCAAGCGGCAGCGCGCGCGGGAGATCCTGCACGACGCCCGGACCGCGCGGAACGAGGCCGGCGAGACCGCCAAGGCCGCGGTGCACGCCGCTCTGGCACACGCGCCGAAGGAGCCGACGGGCCGCGAGAAGGCCAAGCTCGAGCTGATGGACTACGGCGTGGGCCAGGGCATCGAGCTCGCCCACTTCGGCGGCGGCATCATCAAGGGCACGGCGGGCCTGATCAACTTCGTCCGCTCGCTCAACCCGATGGACGTGTACAACCTGACCCACCCGGCGGAGTACTACAAGGGCCTCAACATGACGCTCGCCGGTGTGGTGTCCACGGCGGCGAACCCGGACAGGGCGCTGAAGAACGCCTGGGAGGCGGCGAAGGGGGACCCGTCGGAGTTCTTCGGCCGCCTGTTTCCCGAGCTGATCGGCACCAAGGGCGCAGGGGTGGTCCGGGGCGGTCTACGGGCCGGCCTGAACGGCACCAGGCACCTGCCCGACGGGAGCAAGCCGGACGGCACCCGCGGAGACCACGAGAAGGACCCGCACAGCAACGGCAAGACGTGTGGCGAGACGGCGTGCAAGAACGACCCGATCGACATCGCGACGGGCCGCATGCTGCTGCCCCAGACGGACATCACCCTGCCCGGCTCACTGCCGCTCGTCTTCCGGCGCACCTTCGACTCCTCGCGCCGCTCGGGTCGCTGGTTCGGCCCGACGTGGTCGTCGACGGTGGACCAGAGGCTGGAGATCGACTCGGAAGGCGTCATCTTCAGTTGTGATCAGGGCAGCCTGCTCGCCTATCCGCACCCCGCCCCCGGCGTCCCGGTCATGCCCACGCACGGCCGCCAGTGGCCCCTGGACCGGGTCGAGGACGGCTATACGCTCACCGACCCCGGCACCGGCAGGGTGTGGCACTTCGTCGACCACAGCGACGAACTCGCGCTCCTGGCCCAGATCGACGACCGCAACGGCCGCTGGATCGCCTTCGAACACGACGAGGCGGGCGCCCCGACGGCGATCGTCCACCACGGCGGCTACCACCTGAAGCTCACCACGAGCGAAGGCCGCGTGACCGCCCTCCACCTCGCGGGGGCGGCGGCGGACGGATCCGACCAGGAGATCCTGCGCTACGGCTACACCGACGGCCACCTGACCGAGGTCACCAACTCCTCCGGCCGTCCCCTGCGCTTCGACTGCGATGAGCAGGGCCGCATCACGTCGTGGACGGACACGAACGGCAGCCGGTACGACTACGTCTACGACGACCAGGACCGCTGCACCTACCAGTCAGGCGCGAACGGACACCTCGAAGCCACCTTCACCTGGGACGATGTCGACCCGGCGACCGGGCTCCGCCTGACCACCATGACCGATGGCATGGGGCAGACCGAGCGTCATCTGATCAACGACCGTGCACAGGTCGTCGCGGAGATCGACGCACTGGGCGCGGTGACCCGCTTCGCGTACGACCGTCACAACCGCCAGCTGTCACGCACGGACCCGCTGGGCCACGTCAGCCGCTCCACCTATGACGAGCACGGGCGCATGACGGTGCTGGAACGCCCGGACGGACGGCAGGCGCGGGCCGAGTACGACGACAACGGACTGCCGATACGGATCGTCGGCACGGACGGCAACGTCACGCGCCAGACCTTCGACGAGCGCGGCAACCGCACGTCGCTGACCGACTCCTCGGGCGCGACGACGGAGTTCGCGTACGACGAGGCGGGCCGGCTCACCGCGGTGACGGACCCACTCGGTGCCACCACCCGCCTGGTCCTGGACCGCCGGGGCCTCCCCGTCGAGATCACAGACCCCCTGGGCGCCACGACGCGCTACGAGCACGACGCCTTCGGCTGTACGGTCCGGATCACCGACGCTCTCGGCGCGGAGACCCGGATGGAGTGGACGGTGGAGGGCCGACCGTCCCGCCGGACGGCGCCTGACGGCACGGTGGAGTCCTGGACGTACGACGGCGAGGGCAACTGCCTCAGTCACACGGACGCGATGGGCGGCACGACCCGCTTCACGTACACCGACTTCGACCTGCTGACCTCCCGCACCGGCCCGGACGGCGTCCGCTACGAGTTCTCCCACGACACGAACCTGCGGCTGACACGGGTGACCAACCCGCAGGGCCTGACCTGGGACTACGCCTACGACGCGGCGGGCCGACTGGCCACGGAGACGGACTTCGACGGCCGGGCACTGAGCTACAACTACGACGCGTCGGGCCGTCTGGTCTCCCGGACGAACGGCCTCGCCCAGACGATCCGGTTCGACCGCGACAGCCTGGGGCGGATCGTCCGCAAGGACGCCGAAGGAGCGGTCAGCACCTACGAGTACGACGTCTTCGACCAACTGGCGGCGGCGACCGGCCCGGACGCGACGCTGGAGCGCCTCCGGGACCGCTACGGCCGCCTCGTCTCCGAGACCGTCAACGGCCGGACACTCTCGTTCTCACACGACGCCGTGGGACGGCGAACGGGCCGGAGGACCCCTGGCGGTTCGACGAGCACGTGGTCGTACGACGCGGCGGGGCGACGTACGGAACTGACGGCGTCGGGCAAACGGCTGTCGTTCACGTACGACGAGGCGGGCCGTGAAGTGGGGCGCACGGTAGGCGACTTCGTCTCCTTGATGTCGTCGTTCGACGAGATGGACCGTCTGACGACCCAGGACGTCACGTCACGGGGGAATCGGCTCCAACAGCGCACGTACGCCTACCGCCCCGACGGCAACCTCATCGGCGTCACGGACACCCTCTCGGGCACGCGCCGCTTCGACCTGGACGGGGCGGGCCGCGTCACGGCGGTCCACGCCGGCGACTGGACGGAGCGGTACGCGTACGACGAGGCGGGGAACCAGACGGAGGCGACCTGGCCAGTCGGCCACGCCGAACACGCCTCTTCGGGCCCGCGCGCGTACACGGGCACCCGCATCACCCGCGCGGGCGCGACCCGCTACGAACACGACGCCCAGGGCCGCACGGTCCTCCGCCAGAAAACGCGCCTCTCCCGGAAACCGGACACCTGGCGCTACGAGTGGGACGCGGAGGACCGCCTGACTTCGGTGACAACCCCGGACGGCACGGTCTGGCGGTATGTGTACGACCCCCTGGGCCGCCGAATATCGAAGCAATCGGCCCTGGAGCAGATCCACTTCACCTGGGACGGCACGACGCTCTGCGAACAGACGACGGAGGACGTCACCCTCACCTGGGACCACGCGGGCCTACGCCCCCTGGCCCAGACAGAACGCCGCACGGACTCCACGGACGACCGCTTCTTCGCCATCGTCACGGACCTGATCGGCGCCCCGACGGAACTCGTCTCCGAATCGGGCGACGTGGCCTGGCGCACCCGCACCACCCTCTGGGGCACGACAACCTGGAACAGATCGGCCTCGACCTACATCCCTCTCCGCTTCCCAGGCCAGTACTTCGACCCCGAATCGGGCCTCCACTACAACCACTTCCGCTACTACGACCCGGAATCGGCCCGCTACCTCACCCCGGACCCCCTGGGCCTCGGACCGGCCCCGAACCCGGCGACGTACGTCGACAACCCGCACACGTGGAGCGACCCGCTGGGGCTCGCCCCGTGTCCGAAGGACGCCAAGGGGGCCTGGGAGGACAAGGCAGATTTCTCAAGTCAAAAGGTGATGAGTAAGAAATTCCATGCCCACGCCGGCGACTTCTTGGACAGTCCAGGGAACCTGAACAAGGCGAACCTGCAGCGGTTCGAAGAGAGCATGCGGGAGCACATGACCTCCGACGGTGCAAAGATCTATCGATATAACTACCGAAACCAGGGGCAGGCGGTCGGGTTCATCGATCCGTCGTCACAGAAGATGGTAATGCTCCATACAGACGGGAATTTCTGGTCCGCTTGGCGCCTGAGTGACAAGCAGTTCGACGGAATCATTCATAAGGGGTTCTTGTGGTGACACCATCACATAATGACGGTTGGCCCGAGGGGGAAGGCCCATTGCTCGGACCGGACGGAGGCTTCGCGCAAGCGTGGCTGTCCGGCAAGAGCGTGGCCCCTGCTCCCGCGGGCACCCACCTGGACGCCGTTATGATTCGTCGCATCGAAGCAGGGTGCCGGGCTGTGGGCACGCAGTACATTCTCGACGCCCCGCCTGAGGCCGTCGCCCACGTCACTTCAGCCGCGGCGGTACCGCGTCAGCCCACCGAGACCGGCCTCGCAGGTATTGCGCCTCCTGCGATTCTGTACACCCCGGACCTGCAAGGAGCCGTACTGTTTCCCGAACCGGGATACACGCTGATTGCCGGTACTGAGGCGTTCCTGACCGGCGCAGTGGCTGAAGGAGTCGATGCGGCGCGGGCTCAATTCGGGCGCTACGCACGAGCGATGAAGAATCGGTGGCCAAATCTTCAGAGGATCGCCATCACCTACCCGCCTGCACACAGAGCGTGGTCGCACCCCAGCGATGTCACACCGGGCACTGCTTCAGCTCGCCTGATGTCGCTGCTCAGCACCTTTACTCAGGGAACATGCACCGCAGCTGAATTCGCGGACGGATGGTGGGAAGCCCGGAGGGCCGCACATTCTCAGGGCGAACGGGCAAGCGGAGACTTGGCCGATCTTCTCGATCGAGTGTTCATGGTGCTTGAGGACTACACACCCGACCCTGAACTCAGAGAGCCCGGCGACCTGACGGACAGCGAGCTGCGGGAGAAGATCCAAAGCCTTGTCCTGGACACGAAGCGAGGACCGGAGGGCGAATGACCCCATCTGATGGGTCCCGGGCCAAATGGAGCAATCCTCCTTGTCGAGCTACAGTCGAACATCCTCTCGTCCTTAGTTCTCCCGCGCTACACATGAGTTCCGCCAGCTCAGTGCGGTATGAAGACGCGGCGCTCTGCCCACCCCAAGGTTTCGGCACATCCGATTGCCGGCCTCGATTCGTCAGCGGCTGTGATTGCTTGATCGGCTTGCTGGTTCGCCCCGTTTGTCCCGCGTGATCGCGGGTGGGGTCCTCGCGTGTCGCTGCGGCTGCGCCGGGGTTCCACCACTGGGCGGCCTGCCGGGAGCTCGAATGGCAGGACGCGTAGGCACGAGCGGACTCGAACCCAGGAAAGGAACGGCGCAGTGAGCGCGGATCACCAGCACGGCGCGACTTGGGTACTGACCGATGTGTCTCTCGTCGTCAGGGGACCCGATCTCGACCCGGACGAAGTGACCAAGAAGCTGAATATCCAACCGACGGGAACCCGGCGCCCCGGCCCCAGCCGGTGGGGACCACCAGGAGATATCGACGGGGAATGGCGACTCCAATGCGACGAGCGCTCCACAAGGATGTTCACGGAACAGCTCGACACCATCCTGACGGCAGTCGAGCCGCACTCCGATGCTGTGAGCGAACTCCTGGCAGACGGCCTTTCCGTGACACTCACCATCAGGGGATACGTGGACAACGACTCGCAGATCGCCCTCACCCCCGAGCAGATGCGCCGAGTGGCCCGCCTCGGCGTTCCCCTGACCCTCGCCCCCAGCACGAGCGACCGGTGACCGCCATGTGGACCTCGATCACCACCTCCCTGGCCCTCACCGGGAGCAGTCTGGACCCCTCGGCCGTCGACCGCTCCCTCGGCCTCGCCCGGCTCGCGGAGCAGCAGACCGGCGCGTCGGTCCATCACGGGCCGGGCTGGTGGGCCTACACCCTCGACGAGCACTTCTCGGCCGATCCGAGTGAGCAGATCGCGGCGCTGACCTCTCAGGTCGGGCCGCGCCTCGACGAGATCAAGGCGCTGTCCGCAGCCGGCTGCTTCGCCCAGGTGTCGATCGCGGGCACCGTGCAGGCAGACGAGCGGCTGACGCTCTCGGCCGAGTCCGCCGACCGGCTCGCCGCACTCGGGCTGCCCGTCTCCTTCACGACGCTCATGGAGGGCAACACCGCTTCGGAGGATCCGCTGGACTGGCTCGACTGAGTCAGTCCAGCGGATCCGGAGTCACATGAACCGACCCGACGTGCTTGCTCACCACGGGCGGGGGGTACTTCTTCGTTCCTCCGTCCGGTCGTCCGAGGTGCTCGGGTGTGTTCGTCGTGGGGGCGCGGGCGGGCGTGGCGGATGATCGGGCGGGTACGGAGGCACACGCAGGTACGGAGTGGCGGAGGTCGCGGTGGCGGAGCACCCTGTGGTCGGGTATCTCGTCTGGGGCGTGCTGTTCGGGGCCATCTTCGCCTGGGAGGGCATCGGGCTGGTGCGCGAAGGCGACGAGTTCCCCACGCTCAGCGATGCCATGGGCGCTGTCATGCGCTATCCCGTCGGACGTTGGGCGCTCTTCGCGCTGTGGCTGTGGTTCGGGTGGCATTTCTTCGTCCGGGGCTGGCACTTCCTCCTCCAGGACGCGCCGAGATGAAGGGAGTCCGCCGTGCTGCCCGTATCGCTGAACATCACGCTCATGGTGACCGGCTATGTGCTGGTCATGGGGTATCTCGCCCTCGGGCTGCGCATCCTGCGGCGTCGGCCGTCCGAGACTCCGCGGGCGACCGGGCGCGGCTGGCGGGGGCTGGTCCGTCAGGTGGTGGGCACCGCCTTCGGGGGGTACGTGCTGCTGATGGCCGTGGTCGTCCTCTACTACGAGGGCGTGGCGCATCTGGGCGGGCGGTTCCTCGCGAGCGCGTTCACGGGCGGGGCGCTGCTCGTGGGGATCGCCCTGCCGCTTTTCCTGGTCCTGTCCTGGGTCGTGCTGCAACTGCGTCGACTCCGAGGGGCGGGCCGGCCGTGAGTCCTGCCGACCCGCCGGTCCCAGGAACGTGCCGTGGCCGCCCCGACGCCGTCCTGCGCTTGATTAACCCGGTCCCTCTACGAGAGCTACACCCTGCCCAGCTCCCACTTCGGGATGCGCATGACACGATGCTGGGCATGAAGCGGATCGTGATGGGTGTGTGCGCGCTGGCCGTCGTAGGTGGCGCCGTGGCGGTGACGGTCGGGGCCGCTCAGGAGGACTCGTCGGTGTCGGTGCACACCGAGCCGGTCAAGACGCGCTCGGACTACATCGAGCTGTGGCGTGAGGCTCTGGCCAGGTCGGGCAAGGAGCTGCCGTCCGGGGTGGAGTCGATGAGCACGCAGGAGATCGTTGACGGGTGGGCGCTGGAGGCGGCCAAGTACGGCGAGCACTACTGAGATGAGCGCATGCGAAAGGGGCCCCGAGCGGGATGGATGCTGTTGGTTTATCCGGGGCCTTATGCCTTCTTCGCCCCGTCGATCGTTTGGTCGGCGGGGCGAAGTCGTGCGAAGTGGCTGGTGCGGGTG
>NZ_JBVHXA010000020.1:0-155602 GCF_055563935.1 Streptomyces sp. NPDC029169 | reverse complement strand
CCCCCCCCCCCCCACCCCCCCCCCCCCCCCCCCCCCCCCCCCCCCCCCCCCCCCCCCCCCCCCCCCCCCCCCCCCCCCCCCCCCCCCCCCCCCCCGCCCCTGTGTCACGCAGTCGGAACGCTTACGCGTCCTTCGAGAGGTTCGGGCCCGGTCCGCCCGTCGCCTGCTCGATCGGCGGGACGTCCGGCAGCGCCGACTTCTCCTCGCCGCGGAAGGTGAACGTCTTCGCCTCACCCTCGCCCTCGGTGTCCACGACCACGATGTGACCGGGGCGCAGCTCGCCGAAGAGGATCTTCTCGGAGAGCGAGTCCTCGATCTCGCGCTGGATCGTCCGGCGCAGCGGCCGGGCGCCCATCACGGGGTCGTAACCCTTCTTGGCGAGCAGCTCCTTCGCGGACTGGGAGAGCTCGATGCCCATGTCCCGGTCCTTCAGGCGCTCGTCCACCCGGCTGATCATCAGGTCGACGATCTGCAGGATGTCGTCCTGGGTGAGCTGCGGGAAGACGATGACGTCGTCCACACGGTTCAGGAACTCCGGGCGGAAGTGCTGCTTCAGCTCGTCGCTGACCTTGGCCTTCATCCGCTCGTAGTTGGACTTCGTGTCGCCCTGGGCGGCGAAGCCCAGGTTGAAGCCCTTCGAGATGTCCCGGGTCCCGAGGTTGGTCGTCATGATGATGACCGTGTTCTTGAAGTCCACGACCCGGCCCTGGGAGTCGGTCAGGCGACCGTCCTCCAGGATCTGGAGAAGGGAATTGAAGATATCGGGGTGGGCCTTCTCGACCTCGTCGAAGAGGACGACGGAGAACGGCTTGCGGCGCACCTTCTCGGTGAGCTGGCCGCCCTCTTCGTAGCCGACGTATCCGGGCGGAGAACCGAAGAGGCGGGAAACGGTGTGCTTCTCGCTGAACTCCGACATGTCGAGGGAGATCATCGCGTCCTCGTCGCCGAAGAGGAATTCGGCGAGCGCCTTGGACAGCTCGGTCTTACCGACACCGGACGGGCCGGCGAAGATGAACGAGCCACCGGGGCGCTTCGGGTCCTTCAGACCGGCTCGCGTACGGCGGATCGCCCGCGAGAGGCCGATGACCGCGTCCGTCTGGCCGATGACGCGCTTGTGGAGCTCGTCCTCCATGCGCAGCAGGCGGCTCGACTCCTCCTCGGTCAGCTTGAAGACCGGGATGCCGGTGGCGGTCGCGAGGACCTCGGCGATCAGCTCGCCGTCGACCTCGGCGACGACGTCCATGTCGCCGGCCTTCCACTCCTTCTCCCGCTTGGCCTTCGCCGCGAGCAGCTGCTTCTCCTTGTCGCGGAGAGACGCCGCCTTCTCGAAGTCCTGGGAGTCGATCGCGGACTCCTTGTCCCGGCGGACGCCGGCGATCTTCTCGTCGAACTCGCGGAGGTCCGGCGGCGCGGTCATCCGGCGGATGCGCATCCGGGAACCGGCCTCGTCGATCAGGTCGATCGCCTTGTCCGGCAGGAAGCGGTCCGAGATGTACCGGTCGGCCAGGGTCGCGGCCTGGACGAGGGCCTCGTCCGTGATGGAGACCCGGTGGTGCGCCTCGTAACGGTCGCGCAGACCCTTGAGGATCTCGATCGTGTGCGGCAGCGACGGCTCGGCGACCTGGATGGGCTGGAAGCGGCGCTCGAGGGCCGCGTCCTTCTCCAGGTACTTGCGGTACTCGTCGAGCGTGGTCGCACCGATGGTCTGGAGCTCACCGCGGGCCAGCATCGGCTTGAGGATGCTGGCGGCGTCGATCGCGCCCTCGGCGGCACCCGCACCCACCAGGGTGTGAAGCTCGTCGATGAACAGGATGATGTCGCCGCGGGTACGGATCTCCTTGAGGACCTTCTTCAGGCGCTCCTCGAAGTCACCGCGGTAGCGGGAGCCGGCGACCAGCGCGCCGAGGTCCAGGGTGTAGAGGTGCTTGTCCTTGAGGGTCTCGGGCACCTCGCCCTTGACGATGGCCTGCGCCAGGCCCTCGACGACGGCGGTCTTGCCGACGCCGGGCTCGCCGATGAGGACCGGGTTGTTCTTCGTACGGCGGGACAGCACCTGCATGACCCGCTCGATCTCCTTCTCGCGCCCGATGACCGGGTCGAGCTTGGATTCGCGGGCCGCCTGGGTGAGGTTGCGGCCGAACTGGTCGAGGACCAGGGACGTCGAGGGGGTGCCCTCGGCAGGACCGCCGGCCGTTGCGGCTTCCTTGCCCTGGTAGCCGGAGAGCAGCTGGATGACCTGCTGCCGCACCCGGTTGAGATCGGCGCCCAGCTTCACGAGGACCTGGGCGGCGACGCCCTCGCCCTCGCGGATCAGGCCGAGCAGGATGTGCTCCGTGCCGATGTAGTTGTGGCCGAGCTGGAGGGCCTCGCGGAGCGACAGCTCCAGGACCTTCTTGGCACGCGGGGTGAAGGGGATGTGGCCGGACGGAGCCTGCTGCCCCTGCCCGATGATCTCCTCAACCTGCTGGCGGACCGCCTCGAGCGAAATCCCGAGGCTCTCCAGGGCCTTAGCGGCGACACCCTCACCCTCGTGGATAAGGCCCAGGAGGATGTGCTCGGTGCCGATGTAGTTGTGGTTGAGCATCCGGGCTTCTTCCTGAGCCAGGACGACAACCCGCCGCGCGCGGTCGGTGAACCTCTCGAACATCGTTAATCGCTCCTCAGAGCGGTCAGTCAGTTAGGGGTCGATCCCCTCCCTGTCCTTCCGCAGCTTAGTCCCGCGAGCGGGGACCGCTCATTCCAACTGCCGACATCCGTCCGGATCACCCCCTCCTCTACGGGGAGACCTGCTGCCGAACAGCCGACAAATGCTCCAACTCGATGGTGCGAGACGATGTTCCCGCAGGCCAAGTAGTTACCCGTGCCGTCAGTACGCCGATGGCGAACGTGAGACGCCAAAGCCCGCGAGTCGCCCCTCCCCACTAGGAATGTCTTACCCGTACGCACTGACACTCCATGCGGCACCCCCCCGTTCCCTCCGCTACGGGCGAACATCCTTGCGCTGCCGAATGCACCCGTACGCCCCCAACGCGGACACGGTGCGCAGTGGATCGAGGACGCAGCGTGGCCGACGGCGTAACCAAGGAGCCCTGGCGGGCGTTCCCCGGGCATGTTCTCCACCGCGCGGCGCGTGCCGCAGCCCCGCTCGCCGCTCGACGGCGGTACGGCGCGCTGGTACGAGGAGGGGCTGGGCTGGGAGACCGTGGCCGGACCGCCCGTGGGCCTGGTGACGGGCCTGCGCTTCGACGTCCTGGAGCTGCCCGCCGCGGCCGGTCGCGCGGTGCTGCGCAGGACGGGCGCGGGTGCCACGGGGCCGGTGGCCCTGGCCGGGCGGCGGATGCGGCTACTGGTCGCCGCGGGAAGCGCGGAGGAGCTGCCGGGGCTGCTCGACTGGCTGGAATGGGGCGGTATCTCGCTGGACCTCACCGCGCTGGGCGCCGGCAGCCGGATGACCGCTCCTGTTCCCCCAGGATGGAGCGGTTCCGGCGCGCCGGGCGCCGCGGTGTGGCTGCGCCCGCCGGAGCCGGGCCGCGCGGTGGAATCCTCGCTGCCGGCTCTACGGGCCGCCGCGTGGGCGGATGCGGCCGCCCCCTGTCTCGTACGGCTCGTGGCCGCCGCGGCGGCGGAGTGCCACCGGGTGCGGCTGCTGAGTGCGCGTCCCCAGGAGAGTCTCCCCGGGCGCCCCGAAGGGCGGCCGGCGATGCGTCCCGAGGGGCCGGTCGCTCAGCAGCTGACTCCTCAGCGGTTCGCGTCCTCGTAGGCCGCCTTGATCTCCGCCGGAACGCGGCCGCGGTCGTTCACGTTGTAGCCGTGCTCCTTGGCCCACGCGCGGATCTTCGCCGTGTCCGGGCTGCCACCGGTGGCGACCCGGCCCTTGCCACGCGTACCAGCGGTGCGGCCACCGGTGCGCCGGCCGCTCTTGGTGTACGGCTCGAGCAGGCCACGGAGCTTGTCCGCGTTGGCGGTGGTGAGGTCGATCTCGTAGGTCTTGCCGTCCAGCGCGAACGTCACGGTCTCGTCCGCCTCGACGCCGTCGAGGTCGTCGACAAGAAGGACCTGAACCTTCTGTGCCACCGGATTTCCTTTCATCGAAAATGCAGTACGCGGAAAGGAAACCGCTTTTCCGGGAAAAACACAAACCCCTGGGAGAGGTTCAGAAGCCCGGCAACGCGGGAAACGTGCGCGATTCGGACATAGGGTTCCGTACGCTCGTTACGATCACAGGTGCAGAAGCATCCGGCTGTTGCCCAAGGTGTTCGGCTTCACTCGTTCGAGACCGAGGAACTCGGCGACACCCTCGTCATAGGAACGCAGGAGCTCGCTGTAGACATCTCCGTCGACCGGAGTCTCGCCGATCTCGACGAAGCCGTGCTTCGCGAAGAAGTCGACTTCGAAGGTCAGGCAGAATACCCGGCGCACCCCGAGCCAACGGGCGGTGTGCAGCAACTTCTCGAGCACGTGATGTCCGACGCCCGCGCCCTTGAACTCGGGATCGACGGCGAGAGTACGCACTTCGGCGAGGTCTTCCCACATCACATGGAGTGCGCCGCAGCCGACGACGACGGCGTCCTCGTCGCGTTCGGCGACCCAGAACTCCTGGATGTCCTCGTAAAGCGTCACGGTGGCTTTGTCGAGCAGGATGCCCCGGCGGACGTACGGGTCGACAAGGCGGCGTACGGCGGGGACATCACTGGTGCGGGCGCGACGAACGGTGACGGTTTTCGAGGCGGTGGAGGGCAACGGCATGGGGGGACGTTATCGCCCGGCGTCCTCGTCGTCGTCGGCACCCTCGCCGACGGGCCCGCTCGTCCCCACGGCGGCGCCGGCGCCCGCGCTCCCGGGGGCTTCCTCCGCAGGCGGGGCGGGGGGCTCGGCCGCGTTGTAGCCCACGACCCGGATGGCGTCGTTGAGGGCGTCCCGCTGCTCGCTCGACATCATGCCGAAGAACGCGACAAGGGCGGCGGCCGGGTTGTCGCTCTGGGCCCAGGCTTCGTTCATCAGTGCGGCCGAGTAGGCGGCGCGGGTGGAGACCGCGGTATATCGATAGGCGCGGCCGTCGACTTCCCTGCGCACCCAGCCCTTCTGATGGAGATTGTCCATTACCGTCATGACGGTGGTGTAGGCGATGGACCGTTCCTGCTGGAGATCCTCCAGGACTTCCCGGACGGTCACCGGACGGTTCCATTGCCAGACGCGTGTCATGACGGCGTCTTCGAGCTCTCCCAATTGGCGGGGCACACGGCCACCATAGTCCGCGAAGCGGGAATGGCCCCCTATTGACGGAGGAAACGCAACAAAAAGGACGTACGACCTGAAAACGGCCGTACGTCCTTCGGTGCGGGCGGGGCTACGAGGCGCTGCCGTCCGCCTGGCGGGTGGCCTCGGCACGGGCGAGGGCGGCGTCCACGGCCGCGTCCTCCTTGGCCTTGTTCGGGCCGCCCTGGCTCTTCACGATCGTGACGACGAGCCCGATGAAGAACGCGGCCATCACGACGGGGGGCAGGAGCGCGGATACGTAGTCCATGCCGTCCAGAGTAGCTATCCGGCGGCGCGTTCCTCGGGCGGGGGCGGGGGTACGGGGCGTCGGCGCGGCGGGAACACCTCGGAGGGCTTGGGCGCCGGGCGCTTCGTGGGGGCGGGTGGCTTCGGGGCGGTCGACGGCTTGGGGGCGGACGGCGGCTTGGGCTCGTCGGAGGCGGCACGGCCGCCGGGGAGAGCAAGCAGCCGGACCCGGGGTGCGCGGGGCACGGGCATGGACGGCAGAGGCAGGGTCGGTACGGACACGGGAACCGCCTGGGAGACGCGGGCGAGACGGGCGCGTACGGAACGTTCGGCGAGGACCTGGCAGCGCACCAGGAGTCCGGCGGCCCGGGGGTCGGACCGCAGGGCGCGCAGGGCGGCGAGGTCGTCGGCCCCGGGGTCGTAACCGGCGCCGAGTGCGTCCTGGAGGAGCTCCAGATAGCCGGTGAGCGAACCGGGCAGGGCCTCGCGGTAGCGGGCCAGGTCGGCGAGGAGGAACGCGCGCAGCCGGCCGGACTCGCGGACGGCGTCGTCCACGGATTCGGCGAGGCGCAGACAGTCCTGGACGTCCTCGTCCGGAAGGGGGGCGGGGTTGAGGGCGGTGGCAAGGGCGCGTCGGAGCACACGCAGCTCGTCCGCGCTGAACGCCATGCCGCCGCGGGATCCGTATGGCGTGGGCATGAGGTGACAATACGCGCTAATCGGACAAATTTCGTTTACCGATCGGCTCGGTGTGGCGCCCTGCCTGCCCGAGCACGGGCGCCGCCGCCGTGCCCCCGCGGGCGCCGCCATGCCGCCACGCGAGCGCGCCCGGGAGCCGCCGCCCTACATGCGCGAGACGTTGCGTTCGTACACCAGGCGCAGGCCGATCAGCGTCAGCCAGGGCTCGTGCTCGTCGATCTGCACGGACTCGCCCAGCACCATCGGGGCCAGACCGCCCGTCGCGATCACCGTCACCGCCGACGGGTCGCCGTCCCGGCCCACCAGCTCGCGCTTCATCCGGGCCACCACACCGTCGACCTGGCCGGCGAAGCCGAAGACGATGCCCGACTGCATCGCCTCGACCGTGTTCTTGCCGATCACACTGCGCGGGCGGGCCAGCTCGATCTTGCGAAGCTGGGCGCCGCGGACGCCCAGCGCCTCGACCGAGATCTCGATGCCGGGCGCGATCGCACCGCCCGCGTACTCGCCGCGCGCGGTGATCGCGTCGTACGTGGTCGCCGTGCCGAAGTCGACCACGATCGCCGGGCCGCCGTAGAGATCGACCGCCGCGACCGCGTTGATGATGCGGTCGGCACCGACCTCCTTGGGGTTGTCCGTGAGGATCGGGACGCCCGTCTTGACGCCGGGCTCGACCAGGACGGCCGGGACGTCGCCGTAGTACCGCCGGGTGACCTCGCGCAGCTCGTGCAGGACCGAGGGCACGGTCGCGCAGATCGCGATGCCCTCGATGCCGTCGCTCAGCTCGACGCCGAGCAGGGGGTGCATGCCCATGAGGCCCTGGAGCAGGACCGCCATCTCGTCGGCGGTACGGCGCGGGTCGGTCGAGATGCGCCAGTGCTCGACGATCTCGTCCCCGTCGAAGAGCCCGAGGACCGTGTGCGTGTTGCCGACGTCGATGGTGAGCAGCATCAGGCCCGCACCTCGCGCAGGTCGAGGCCGATGTCGAGGATCGGGGAGGAGTGGGTGAGCCCGCCGACCGCGAGGTAGTCCACGCCCGTCGCCGCGTACGCCGCCGCGTTCTCCAGCGTGAGCCGGCCGGAGGACTCCAGGGCCGCGCGGCCGGCGACAAGCGCGACGGCCTCCTCGGTCTCCAGGGGGGTGAAGTTGTCGAGCAGGATCAGGTCGGCGCCCGCGTCCAGGACCTCGCGGACCTGGTGCAGCGTGTCGACCTCGACCTCGATCGGCACGTCCGGGAACTGCTCCCGTACGGCCTTGAAGGCCTGCGCCACACCGCCGGCGGCCACCACGTGGTTGTCCTTCACCAGCGCCGCGTCGGACAGCGACATGCGGTGGTTGACGCCGCCGCCGCAGCGCACCGCGTACTTCTCCAGGGCGCGCAGGCCCGGCGTGGTCTTGCGGGTGTCGCGGACCCGGGCCCCGGTGCCCTCCAGGACGTCCGCCCACGCGCGCGTGGCGGTGGCGATGCCGGAGAGGCGGCACAGGATGTTCAGCGCGCTGCGCTCGCCGGTGAGCAGATCGCGGGTGCGGGTGGTCACGCTCAGCAGCTTCTGGCCGGCCTCGACCCGCTCGCCGTCCTCGACGTGCCGCTCGACCTCGAAGGTCTCCGTGCACACGATGGACAGCACCGCCTCCGCGACCCGCAGACCGGCCACCACGCCCGCCTCGCGGGCGGTGAAGTCGGCCGTGGCGATCGCGTCCTCGGGGACGGTCGCGACGGTCGTCACGTCCACGCCACCGTCGAGGTCCTCCTCGATGGCCAGGTGGGCGATGTCCTCGACCTGGACGGGATCGAGCCCGGCGTCGGCGAGGAGCTGCGCGAGCGCGGGGTCGAGCCCGCACTCGTACACCTCGTCGCCGTCGGCGCAGCCGCAGCCGTCACCGCAGCCGCCCGCGTCCTCGGCGGGGGCGCTGATCTGGATCAGAGGGACGTCCACAGGCTGCGGACGGGCTTCTTCGGGCGTGCTCACGGTTGCGGCTCCCTGGGGGCTTCGGGGGTGACGGAGGGAAAGTCTGCGGTGGCGGTACGGCGGACCACGAGCCGCCGGTCCGAGGTGAGGCGCACGATCAGATGGGTCCGCCAGTCCTCGGCGCGCTCGGGGTGGTCCTCGCGCCAGTGGCAGCCGCGGGTCTCCTCGCGCTCCAGGGCGGCGGCGACCAGCACCCGTGCGACGCACAGGAGGTTCGTCGTCTCCCAGGACTCGACGCCCGGCTCGGCCGCCTTGCCCTGGTGGTCCTCCGCCGCCGTGAGGCTCAGCGCCTCCAGGGCGTCGGCGGCGTCCCCGAGGCTCGCCGCGGACCGCAGCACTCCGGCGTCCGCGCTCATGATCCGCTGGATGCGGACCCGGGTCTCGGGTTCGAGCAGCGGCAGCACGGAGGCCGTGGTGGAGACGACCGGGAGGCCCTCGCGGTGCGGGCCGAGCGTGGCGATGTCCTCGGCGATCCGCTCGGCGAAGACCAGGCCCTCCAGGAGCGAGTTCGAGGCGAGCCGGTTGGCTCCGTGAACGCCCGTACAAGCCACCTCACCGCACGCGTAGAGCCCTGGGACGGTCGTCCGGCCCATCAGGTCCGTGCGGACTCCGCCGGAGGCGTAGTGGGCCGCTGGGGCGACCGGGATGGGCTCGGTGACCGGGTCGATGCCGTGGGCCCGGCAGGCGGCCAGGATGGTGGGGAAGCGGTGCTCCCACATCTCGGCGCCGAAGTGGCGGGCGTCCAGGTACATGTGCTCCGTGCCCTGCTCCTGCATCCGGCGCATGATCGCCTTGGCGACGATGTCGCGGGGCGCGAGCTCGGCCAGCTCGTGCTGCCCGAGCATGAAGCGGACCCCCTCCGCGTCGACGAGATGGGCGCCCTCGCCCCGTACCGCCTCGGAGACCAGCGGCTGCTGGCCCTCGGAGTCGGCGCCGAGGAAGAGCACGGTGGGGTGGAACTGGACGAACTCGAGGTCGGAGACCTCGGCCCCGGCGCGCAGGGCGAGCGCGACGCCGTCGCCGGTGGAGACGGCCGGGTTGGTGGTGGCCGAGAAGACCTGGCCCATGCCGCCGGTGGCGAGGACCACGGCGGGGGCGTGGACGGCGCCGACGCCGTCGTGCTGGCCCTCGCCCATGACGTGCAGGGTCACACCCGCCGTACGGCCCTCCTCGTCCTTGAGCAGGTCCAGGACGAGGGCGTGCTCGATGGTGCGCACACCCTGCTCCCGTATCGCCTCGACCAGGGCGCGGGAGATCTCGGCTCCGGTGGCGTCGCCGCCGGCGTGCGCGATCCGGCGGCGGTGGTGGCCGCCCTCGCGGGTCAGGGCGATCTCGCCGGCGTCGTTCTTGTCGAAGTCGGCGCCGGTGGCGATCAGCCGGCGGACGGCGTCGGGGCCCTCGGTGACAAGCAGCCGGACGGCCTCGGTGTCGCAGAGCCCGGCGCCCGCGACGAGGGTGTCGTCCAAGTGCTGCTGGGGGGTGTCGCCCTCGCCGAGCGCGGCGGCGATGCCGCCCTGCGCCCAGCGGGTGGAGCCGGCGTCCAGGCGGGCCTTGGTGACGACGACCGTACGCAGCCCGGCGGCGGTGCAGCGCAGGGCGGCGGTCAGCCCGGCGACGCCGGAGCCGACCACGACGACGTCTGCGTCGATGGACCAGCCGGGCGCGGGCGCGTGCAGCCGTATTCCGGTCACTTGGTGGCTCCGATTCCGGTCACTTGGTGGCTCCGAAGGTCAGCGGGATGTTGTCGATCAGCCGCGTCGTGCCCACGCGCGCGGCGACGGCGAGGATCGCGTCGCCGTCGTGGTCGTCGGCGACCTCGGTGAAGTCGGCCGGGTCGACGAGGGCGAGGTAGTCGAGGACGAGCGGCGGCTCGGCCTTCGCCGCCTCGTCGAGGACGGCGCGGGCAGCGGCCCGTACGGCATCAGCGCCGCCGCTCTCGGACGCCTGGGCGACGGCGTGGGCATCGGCGGCGGCGCGGGCCTCGCCGAGCCGGGAGAGCCCCTCCGCGCGCGTCCCGGCGCGGTTCTGGGCACCGGGCAGGGAGTCGGCACGGGCGCGCAGCGCGTGCTGCGCGGCGAGCCGGTCGCTCGCGGCGAACAGGGCGCGGGAGAGAGCGAGGGCGGTGCGGCGCTCGCCGGCGGAGAGGTACCGGTTACGGCTGGAGAGGGCGAGGCCGTCGGCCTCGCGGACGGTCGGCACGCCGACGATCTCCGCGGCGAAGTTCAGATCACGGGCCATCCGCCGGATCAGGGCCAGCTGCTGGGCGTCCTTCTGGCCGAAGAAGGCCAGGTCGGGGCGGGTGAGATGGAGCAGCTTGGCGACGACGGTGAGCATGCCGTCGAAGTGGCCGGGCCGCGAGGCGCCTTCGAGCCGCTCGCCCATGGGGCCGGCGCTGATCCGGACCTGGGGCTCGCCGCCGGGGTAGACCTCGTCGACGGACGGGGCGAACACCACGTCCGCGCCCGCCTCCGCGGCGATCTTCAGGTCGGCGTCCAGCGTGCGGGGGTAGCGGTCGAGGTCCTCGCCGGCGCCGAACTGGAGCGGGTTGACGAAGACGGTGACGATGACGGTGCCCTTGCGGCCCGCCCGCTCGCGGGCGGTGCGGATGAGGGTGGCGTGGCCCTCGTGGAGGGCGCCCATGGTCATGACGACGGCGACGGGACCACGAGGCGCGTGGTCCCGGTGGTAGTCCAAATCGTCCTGCGTGTGGATCAGCTCGGCGCTGCGGCTCATCGGTTGATCTCCCCGTCGGCGAGCACGCCCAGTAGATCCTCGGCCAGCTCGGGCTTGAGCAGGCCGTGCGCGAGCGCCCGGTCGGCGGTCGTGCGGGCCATCGCCAGATAGCCGGCGACGGTGCCGGGCGCGTGCTTGCGCAGCTCGGCGACGTGCGCGGCGACCGTACCGGCGTCACCGCGCGCAACGGGGCCGGTGAGGGCGGCGTCACCCGAACGCAGGGCGTTGTCCAGGGCGGCGCCCAGGAGCGGGCCGAGCATCCGGTCGGGGGCGGCGACCCCGGCCGTACGGAGCAGCTCCATGGACTGGGCGACCAGGGTGACCAGGTGGTTCGCGCCGAGCGCGAGGGCCGCGTGGTAGAGCGGGCGGGCGTCCTCGGCGATCCACTCGGGCTCGCCGCCCATCTCGATGACCAGGGCCTCGGCGGCCAGGCGCAGCTCCTCGGGCGCGGTCACCCCGAAGGAGCAGCCGGCGAGGCGCTGGACGTCGACGGACGTGCCGGTGAAGGTCATCGCGGGGTGCAGGGCGAGCGGCAGCGCGCCGGCCCGGCGGGCGGGGTCCAGGACCTTCACGCCGTACCGCCCGGAGGTGTGCACGAGCAGCTGCCCGTGCCGTACGGCCCCGGTCTCGGCGAGGCCCTCGACCAGGGCGGGCAGGGCGTCGTCGGGAACGGTCAGCAGCACCAGCTCGGCGCGGGCGAGCACCTCGGCGGGCGGCACGATCGGCACGTCCGGGAGCAGCGTCGCGGCGCGCCGACGGGACGCGTCGGAGACCGCGGAGACGGCGACGGGGCGGTGTCCCGCGAGCTGGAGAGCGGCGGCGAGCGCGGGGCCCACCCGGCCGGCTCCGACGACTCCGACGGTGAGTCGCGCGGGTCGGTCTTCCGCTCGGGGTTCTGCTGGATGGTTCACGCGGCAACGGCCTTCCGTTCCAGTCCGCGGGGGGTACCGGACGATTTCTGGTCATGCTACGCCAGCGTTTCGCGCTCCTCCGTGACTGTCCACAGGGTGCGGGGGCGGTGTGATGATCGGCCCATGGACGAACCCTTGGACGAACCCTTGGACGAGACGGAAGCACGGCTGTACCGGGCGGAGGTGTGGGGCGGTGCGCGGCGCACGCTGTGGCACGCGCCCGTGGAGGGCACGGTCGGGGAGCGGCTGCGGGAGCTGGCCGACTGGGCGACGGCCATGGAGGACGACGGCGGCCGGCTCGACGCGTACGGCGACGAGCTCGTCGAGCGAGTCGAGCGGCGGGTCACCGAGGAGCTCGGGCTCCCGGCCGCCGTGTTCTTCCCCACCGGGACGATGGCCCAGCAGGTGGCGCTGCGCTGCTGGGCGGGGCGCACCGGCAGCCCGGTCGTCGCCCTGCACCCGCTCGCACACCCGGAGGTCCACGAGGGCGGGGCGCTGGGGGCGGTGAGCGGGCTGCGGACGGTCCATCCGACGGACGAGCCGAGGCTGCCGACGGCCGAGGAGGTACGGAACCATCCGGAGCCGTTCGGGACGCTGATGCTGGAGCTGCCGCTGCGGGACGCGGGGTTCGTGCTGCCGTCCTGGGACGAGCTGGTCGAGGTCGTCGAGGCGGCGCGCGAACGCGACGCGGTGGTGCACGTCGACGGCGCGCGGCTGTGGGAGTGCGCCCCGCACTTCGGGCGCGGCCTGCGGGAGATCGCGGGGCTCGCGGACAGCGTGTACGTGTCCTTCTACAAGTCCCTGGGCGGCCTGTCGGGCGCGGCGCTGGCCGGCCCGGAGGGCGTGATGGAGGAGGCCCGGGTGTGGCGGCACCGGTACGGGGGCCAGGTCTTCCAGCAGTACCCGGCGGCGGTCTCCGCGCTGCGGGGCCTGGAGCGGGAGCTGCCGCGGCTGCCGTCGTACGTGGCGCACGCGCGCGTGGTGGCGGACGGTCTGCGGGCGGGCTTCGAGGAGGCGGGGGTGCCGTGGTTCCGGATCCACCCGGAGCCCCCGCACACCCACCAGTTCCAGGTGTGGCTCCCGTACGACCCGGAGGTCCTGACGGCGGCGTCCGTGGCCCTCACGGAGGCGACGGACACGGTCCTCTTCCGCGGGTGGCGCAGCCCGGGCGCGGGCGGTCCGCCGGGGGTGGCGGTGAC
Organism: Streptomyces sp. NPDC029169; assembly: GCF_055563935.1. NCBI lineage: Bacteria > Bacillati > Actinomycetota > Actinomycetes > Kitasatosporales > Streptomycetaceae > Streptomyces > Streptomyces sp. NPDC029169. The sequence goes on along the minus strand of NZ_JBVHXA010000020.1, from coordinate 142,588 downwards.
GGAGGTGACGGTGGCGGAGCCAGGGCTGGAGTGGACGGAGGGGGACGTACGGGAGGCAGTGCGCGAGTTCGTGGCGCAGGTGCTGTGATTCCCCCACCCCGCCCCTTCCCGGCAGCATCCATCAGCGGCTCCGCCGCGGGCTGCCGGGGGCTGGTGGGGGTGCGAGGTGGGCTTCGGGGGCGCCGCCCCCGGCCCCGCGGCAGCGGCAGCTTCGCGCCGCAGGAACAGCGGCAAGGCCCTGCGGGATCCGGGCGGGCCCGGGCCGGGCGGATCCCGCTTCGCGCCGCGGGCGGGTGATAGGCCCTGCACGATGCGCCGGGCGGGATCCGCGGTCGCGCCGATTGACGGGCGCCGTCAAACGGGGCGACAGCGGGGCAGGAGCGACCCGCACCATAGGGGCGTGAGCGTGACCATCGACATCACCGGACTGCCGCACGAGCGGATCTCCTTCGGACCCTCGCCGCTGGCCGAGCTCGGCGCCGCGCTGCACGCGCTCGCCGAGCCCGCCCACCACGCCCGGCTCCACGGGTGGACCACGACGACCGCCGCCGCCCTTCAAGCCGGAACTCGCCGACCGCCTGCACGAGGCCGACTTCATGTGGCGGTCCACCCGGTCCGACTTCCTGCTGCCCGCCCAGCCGCGCGAGACGCTCGCCGAGGAGCTCGACGACCTCGACCGGATGGACGACGAGACGTACGTGGGGGCGGCGCTGGAGATCTCCTGCAGCAGCCACTACACGGACGGCCTACCCTCCCCGCTCGTCGACCCGCAGGCCCGCCGCCGTGCCCTCGACCTGTCCGCCGCGCGCGGCCCGCGCCAGGCCGCGTTCGCGGAGCGGATGCTGGCCGATCCGCCCGCCACGCGCGCGTGGATCCGACGGCTCCTGGAGGACTGCGAGGACGCGTTCTTCGGCGACACCTGGCAGCGCGTCCGGATCCAGCTCGCCGCCGACGCCCGGCACAAGACCGAACTCCTGCGCCGCAAGGGCCTCGCCGAGGCCGTGGCCGCCGTCTCGCCGGCCATGAGCCTGGAGGAGGACGAGCGCGGTGCCCGGATCGTCGTCGACAAGCTGATGCACGGCCGGACCAGCGCCGACGGCTCGGCGCTCACGTTCCTGCCGACCGCGTTCGGCTGGCCGCATCTCGTCGCCCTGCACGCACCCGGCTGGCAGCCGGTGATCCAGTACCCCGTCTCCACCCGCGAGCTCGCCGGCACCGCGCCCGTGGAGGCCGTCAAGCTCCGGCTCGAGGCCGTCGCGCACCCGATGCGGATGCGGCTCTGCCGCAGCCTCGCCCGCGCCTCGTACACGACGAGCGAGCTGGCCGACGCGTACGGCATCACCGCTCCGGAGGTCTCCCGGCACCTCGCCGTCCTGCGGAAGGCCGGGCTCCTCACCACCCAGCGCCGCGGCCGCTACGTCCTGCACCAGCTGGACGTGACCGTCGTCGCCCGCCTGGGCAGCGACTTCCTCGAAGCCGTCCTGCGCTGAACAGCCAGGGCGATCAGACCGCCCCGCCGCCCGCCCGCACCAGGCCCGTCTCGTACGCGAGCACCACCACCTGCACCCGGTCGCGCAGCTCCAGCTTGGTCAGGATCCGGCCGACGTGCGTCTTCACCGTCGCCTCCGACAGCACCAGCCGGGCGGCGATCTCGCCGTTCGACAGGCCCTGGGCGACCAGGAGCATCACCTCGCGCTCCCGGTCGGTGAGCCGCTCCAGCTCCTTGTGCTGCGGCTCCCTCCCCGACGACGGCAGCATCGGCGAGAAACGGTCGAGCAGCCGGCGGGTGGTCGACGGGGCCACGACCGCGTCGCCGCTGTGCACGGAGCGGATCGCGCCGAGCAGCTCGGCCGGCGGCACGTCCTTCAGCATGAAACCGCTCGCGCCCGCCTTCAGACCGGAGAAGGCGTACTCGTCCAGGTCGAACGTGGTCAGGATCAGCACCTTGGGGGCGTCGGGCTCCGCGCAGATCCGCCGGGTCGTCTCGACCCCGTCGAGCTTGGGCATCCGTACGTCCATCAGCACGACGTCCACGGCCGTCGAGCGCAGCACCTCCAGCGCCTCCACGCCGTCGCCCGCCTCGGCCACGACCTCCATGTCCGGCTGGGCGGCGAGCACCATGCGGAAGCCGGTGCGCAGCAGCACCTGGTCGTCGACGAGCATCACGCGGATGGACATGAAGATCCTTAAGGGTCGTCAGTGAGCGGGCTTGAGGGGGAGCAGGGCGCTGATACGGAAGCCGCCCCCCGGACGCGGCCCCGCGTCGAGGGTGCCGCCGACCATGCCGACCCGCTCCCGCATACCGATCAGGCCGTGGCCCCGGCCGTCGGCGCCCCCGTCCTCGTACATCTCGTGGGTCGCGCCCCGCCCGTCGTCCTCGACGAGCAGCCCGAGTCCGTCGTCGAAGTACACCAGACGGACACTGGCTCCGACGTCCGGACCGCCGTGCTTGCGGGTGTTGGTGAGGGCTTCCTGCACGATCCGGTACGCCGTGAGCTCGACGCCGCTCGGCAGCGGACGGGGCGTGCCCTCGATCCGGAAGTCCACGGTCAGACCGGCTCCGCGGACCTGCTCGACGAGGTCCTCGATCTGCTCGACGTCCGGCTGGGGCACGTACTCCCCCGCCTCCTGGTGCTCGCCGGTGCGCAGGATGCCCAGCAGCCGGCGCATCTCGGCCAGCGCCTGCCGGCCGGTCGAGGAGATCGTCTCCAGGGCCTGCTTGGCCTGGTCCGGCGAGGCGTCCATGACATAGGCGGCGCCGTCGGCCTGGACGACCATCACCGACACGTTGTGGGCGACGACGTCGTGCAGCTCGCGGGCGATCCGGGCGCGCTCGGCGGCGACGGCGACCTTGGCCTGGGCCTCGCGCTCCTTCTCCAGGCGGGAGGCGCGCTCCTCCAGCTGCGCGAAGTAGGCGCGGCGGGTACGGAGGGAGTCGCCGAGCACCCAGGCGAGCGCGAACGGCACGGTCATGATGATCGTGAAGAAGACGTGGGCGGCCGTGGAGTTGATCTCCTCCTGGTCCGGCCAGCGCAGCTGCGAGAGCGTCGCGGCGCTCAGGCCGCCGGCCAGGGCGAGGCGGGAGGCCCAGCGCGGCCCGTCGTGCGCGGCGACCGTGTAGATGATCACCAGCATCGCGAAGTCGGCGAGGAAGGGCGTCAGCCCGAAGGCCAGCTGGGCGACGCCCACGACGACCGCGAGCACCAGCATCTTCTCCGGCTCGCGCCGCCGCAGCGCGACGACCAGGGACAGCAGCAGCGCCACGATGCCGTACGCGACGGGGTTGTCGAGCGGCGGGTAGGACGACCCCACCACAAGCAGGGAGAACCCGAGGAGGACGACGGCCCAGAGGGTGTCGACGCCCGTCGGGTGTCTGCGGATGAAGTCGTAGAGGCGCTGCACGTCACCCAGCGTAGGGAAAGCAGATAGGTGCAGGGGTCAACCGTGGGGTCGATCCTTGACGTGAGGGCCGTACTCCGCAAGGTGGAGACTGGGGCGCGTGACGGACGAGACGTGTCAGTGGCAGGGGTGGCGCGAGGCCACGGAGCAGGCGTTGTACGGCCCCGGGGGGTTCTTCCTGCGCCCCGAGGGCCCCGCCGGTCACTTCCGCACCTCGGTGCACGCCTCCCCGCTCTTCGCGGGGGCCGTCGCGCGGCTGCTGACCGGGGTGGCGGAGGAGCTGGGGGCGGACGAGGTCTCCTTCGTGGACGTGGGCGCGGGGCGCGGCGAACTGGTGACGGGCGTCCTGGCCGCCGTACCGGAGGGGCTGTCGGTACGGGCGTACGGCGTCGAGCGCGCGGAGCAGCCGGCCGGGCTCGACCCCCGCGTGGAGTGGAGGGACCGCGTGCCGGAGGGGGTCCGCGGGCTGCTCTTCGCGAACGAGTGGCTCGACAACGTGCCGGTGGACATCGCGCAGCTGGACGAGTCGGGGGCCGTCCGGTACGTCGAGGTCCATGCGGACGGAACGGAGCGTCTTGGTCGGCCGGTCACGGGCCCGGACGCCGAGTGGCTGGAGCGGTGGTGGCCGCTGCGAGAACCCGGGGAGCGGGCGGAGATCGGCCGCACGCGGGACGAGGCATGGGCGAGCGCGGTGGGCTCGCTGGCCGCGGGGACGGCGGTGGCGGTCGACTACGCGCATGTACGGGAGTCCCGGCCGCCCTTCGGAACGCTGACCGGGTTCCGGGCCGGCCGTGAGGTGCCGCCGGTACCGGACGGGTCCTGCGACCTGACCGCCCACGTGGCGATGGACGCGTGCGCCTGGGCCGGCGGGGGTGGCGAGCTGGTGACGCAGCGGGAGGCGCTGCGCCGCCTCGGCGTCAGTGGCGACCGGCCTCCGCTTTCGCTCGCCTCGTCCGACCCTACGGCGTATGTGCGGGCGCTCGCCGCGGCGGGTGAGGCTGCAGAGCTGACCGCGCGGGGCGGGCTCGGGGACTTCCTGTGGCTCACGCGGCGGGTACGGGCCTGACGGACCGGAACCGTGCCAGGGATACTGTCCCCATGACGGAGACGACGGTCGGAATCGGCGGGGCGGCGGAGAGCACCGACATGGTGCTGAACATCGGGCCGCAGCACCCCTCGACCCATGGCGTGCTCCGGCTGCGGCTGGTGCTCGACGGTGAGGTGATCCGGCGCGCCGAGCCGGTCATCGGGTACATGCACCGCGGTGCCGAGAAGCTCTTCGAGGCGCGGGACTACCGGCAGATCGTCATGCTCGCCAACCGCCACGACTGGCTCTCGGCCTTCTCCAACGAGCTCGGTGTCGTCATGGCCGTCGAGCGCATGCTCGGCATGGAGGTCCCCGAGCGGGCCGTCTGGACGCGCACGCTGCTCGCCGAGCTGAACCGGGTGCTCAACCACCTCATGTTCCTCGGGTCGTACCCGCTCGAACTGGGCGGTATCACCCCGATCTTCTACGCGTTCCGGGAGCGCGAGGACCTCCAGCACGTGATGGAGGAGGTCTCCGGCGGCCGGATGCACTACATGTTCAACCGGGTCGGCGGGCTCAAGGAGGACCTGCCCGCCGGGTGGCTCGACCGGGCGCGGGCGGCCGTCGCCGAGGTGCAGTCGCGGATGGACGTGTACGACAAGCTGGTCCTCGGCAACGAGATCTTCCGGGGCCGCACCAGGGGGGTCGGCGTCCTGACGCAGCAGACGGCCCACGCGTACGGCGTCTCCGGTCCCATCGCCCGCGCGTCCGGCGTCGACTTCGACCTGCGCCGCGACGAGCCGTACCTGGCCTACGGGGAGCTTCAGGACACGCTGAAGGTCGTCACGCGCGAGGAGGGCGACTGCCTGGCCCGCTTCGAGTGCCTCCTGGGGCAGACCCACAACTCTCTGGAGCTCGCCGACGCCTGCCTCGACCGGCTCGAGGAGCTCCCGCCGGGGCCGATCAACCAGCGGCTGCCCAAGGTGCTCAAGGCCCCGGAGGGTCACACGTACGCCTGGACCGAGAACCCGCTCGGCATCAACGGCTACTACCTGGTCTCCAAGGGCGAGAAGACGCCCTACCGTCTCAAGCTGCGCTCGGCGTCGTTCAACAACATCCAGGCGCTGACGGAGCTGCTGCCGGGCACGCTCGTCTCCGACATGGTGGCGATCCTGGGCTCGCTCTTCTTCGTCGTCGGCGACATCGACAAGTAGCCAGGCCCTGACCGTCAGGAACCGACGGCGCCGCGCAGCTCCGCCACGTCGAGCTGCTCGGTCTCGTCGTGCGCGGTCAGGTCGATGACGTTGCCGATCGCCCGCTGCTCGGGGGTGCGGCGCGCGACCGTCGCCAGGACCTCCTCGCCCACCACGTCGGCCAGGTCGGCGTCCTGTACGGCCTCGATGGCGGCCGCCGCCTTCTGCGTACCGAAGAAGTCGAAGCCTCCCTCGGGGCGCGGGGCGGGGCGCCGGCCCGCGTAGGGGACGATCGCGGCAGCCGGGACGACCCGGACCGCGGGGACGGCCGAGGGTGCGGGGACGACGGCGGTCGACGGTCGAGCGTGCTGCTCGCTCCCGGCGGCCGCCGCGTGCTTCCCCTGCGGCTCCTCCGTCTCCCGGGCGCGCTCGGCGATATCGCGGGTGCGGGCGGCCTCCGCCGTACGGCGGGCCTCCTGGGCGGCGGCGTTGCGCGCGAGGTTGCGCAGGGCGTCGGCGGCCTGGCGGTACGCGTCCGGTGTCGGCGTGGATCCGGCGGCCGGCAGCTCCTTGGCCGGGGCGGACGCCTCCAGGGCGAGCTGCCTGCGGCCTTCGAGGGCGCTGGCCCGCTCCGTCTCGGCGTTGGCGTACCGGCGCAGCAGCGCCGCGTGCTCGCCGCGCAGCCCGGCGAGTTCGATCCGCTTGGAGCGCAGTTTGGCGTCGAGCTTGGCCCGCAGCTCGCGGGACTCCTCGAGGTCGGCCTCGAGCTCGGCTATCCGCTCCTCGGTCTTCCACTGGTCCGCGGTCCTGGCCCGGGTCAGCTCGGCGACCTGGCGTCCGGCGCTCCGGTCCCAACTGCGCATGATGACGCCACCGGTGACCGCGGCCGCCGCGGTGGCGGCCACGAGCAGCCGCAGCACCACGGGATCGGCGAGCAGCCAGGCGCCCGCGGCACAGACGACCGACGCTCCGGCGACCGCCGAGGGCGGCAGGAGCTTGTGCAGGGGAGGTGAATGGCGGTGGCGTCCACGTGGCATGGCCTGAAATTTACCGTGCGTAGGCGCCGTATGGGGTGTCGGTCCGGCAATCTCTTGGCCACTTCTCGCCGTCGCGGCCGGGACCCGATGAGAACCGTCCGCGACCCGGGCCGACTCCCCTTACCCGGGCCTTACTTGCTGACCAGGCCCTTCGACTCCAGATAGGCCTTCGCGACGTCCTCGGGCTTCGCCCGCTCGGCGTCCACCTTGCGGTTCAGTTCGGCGAGATCGGCGGTGGTGAGGACCTTTGTGATCTTGTCGAGGGCGGCGGCGATCTCGGGTGATCCGGCGTCCTTCGCATTGACCACCGGCAGCACATTGTCGGCGTTCTGCAGCTTCTTGTCGTCGTCCAGGAAGACAAGGCCGAAGCTGTCGATCGTCGCGTCCGTCGTGGTGGTCAGCACCAGCTGGTCCACGCCGTCCTTGACCGCCTGCTTGGACTGCGGGGTCCCGACGCCCTTGGGGTCGATCCCGGTCACGTCGATGCCGTACGTCTTCTTCAGGCCCGGCGCGCAGAACGGCCGTATCTCGCATTCGTCGCCGGCCGCGATCTTCACCTTCAGCTGTGCGGCGCCGAGGTCGGAAAGGGTCTTCAGCTTGTTCTTGTCGGCGAATTCCTTCGAGACCGCGAACGCGTTCTGATCGACGGCCTCGCCGACCGCGAGGACCTTCAGCCCACGGGGCTCCGCGAGCTTCTTCAGCCCCTCGACCGTGGCGGTCGCGTCTCCGGACGCGACCGGCTTCTCCTCGGGCGCCTTCGGGCCGTTCACCTTCGCGTTGAGGAATTCCGCGATCGTCGCCGCGTATTCCGGTACGACGTCGATCTCGCCCTTCTCCAGCGAGGGTTCGTACAGCTCACGGTTCTTCACCGTGGTGACGGTGGCGGAGAATCCGGCGTCGTTCAGCACCTGGGCGTAGAGCTCCGCGAGCACCTTGGACTCGGTGAACGCCGCCGCGCCCACGACCAGCGTGCCCTTGCCTCCCGAGGCGCCTTCCTTCCCCTGCTCCAGGCTGTCGCCGCCGCACGCGGCGAGCGAGACGGTCAGCGCCGCCGTGCCCAGTACCGCACCCGCGATACGCGAGGTCCTGCTCACGAGATCACCATTCCCAATCGTCGTTCGGTCGTCGTTCGGTCTCGTCACAAGCGGTTCGGTCGCCGGCCCAGTAGTCGGTCCGCCCCCACCAGCACGACCTCCACCAGGAGGGCGAGCAGTGCCACGAGCAGGGCGCCCGCCACCACCTGAGGGGTGTCGTACGTGTTGAATCCGGCGGTGATGATCCGGCCCAGGCCCCCCTGGCCGACCATCGCCGCGATCGTCGCGGTGGCGACCACCTGCACGGCGGCCGACCGCAGGCCCGTCATGACCAGCGGCCGGGCCAGGGGCAGTTCGACCCTCCGGAAGACCTGTCCGCCCGACATGCCCATCCCCCGCGCGGCCTCGACCACCGCCCGGTCCACCTCCCGCATCCCCACGTACGCGTTGGTGAGCAGCGGCGGCACCGCGAAGAGCACCAGCGCGATCACCGTCGGGACGTAACCGGCGTTGCGCAGCGGCGACACCATGAAGAGGGCGAGGACCGCGAAGACGGGGATCGCCCGCCCCACGTTGGAGACGTTGACGGCGAGCGCGCCGCCCCGGCCGAGGTGCCCGAGCCAGAGCCCCAGCGGCAGCGCGACGGCGCAGGCGAGCAGCAGGGCGACCCCGCTGACGTACACATGCTCACCGAGCCGGTGCCACACCCCGCCCTCGCCCGCCCAGTTGGCGCCGGTGGTCAGCCAGGTCCAGGCGTCCGCCACGACCCCCATGCCTCACTCGCCCCCCGGCGCCGTGCGTATGCGCGTCCACGGGGTGAGCAGCCGCTGCACGCCCAGGAGGAGCAGGTCCGCGACCACCGCGAGCAGCACGCACAGCACCGACGCGGCGAGCACCTGGGCCTTGAAGAACGTCGGCAGCGCGTCCTCGATGAGGTTCCCGAGACCGCCGCGCCCGACGATCGAGCCGACCGTCGTGAGCGCGATCGTGGAGACCGTCGCCATCCGTATTCCGGCCATCAACGCGGGCAGCGCGAGCGGCAGTTCGACCTCCCACAGCAGCCGCGCCGGGCCGTACCCCATGCCGCGCGCGGCCTCCCGCGCCTCGGCCGGCACGGCGTCCAGGCCCGCCACCATGTTCCGTACGAGAATCGTCAGCGAATACAGCACGAGGCCCGTCACCACCAGCGCGGCGGAGAGCCCGAAGAACGGCAGCAGCAGCGAGAACATCGCCAGCGAGGGAATCGTGTAGAGCAGCGTCGTCAGGCCGAGGACGGGCCCGGCGAACCGGGGCCGCGCCCGCACGAGCAGCGCCAGCGGAAAGGCGACGGCGATGCCGATGAGGACGGAGACGGCCGTGATCCCCACATGCTGGAGCAGCGCGTCGGTCAACTCCCCGCTTCGGGTGCGCAGATACTCCCCGCACAGCCAGTCGTTCGTCACCAGACAATTCGCCGCGCTCATGTACCCTCCCCCCGGTCACCGCCGTTGCCGAACGTATGTCTGACCGACCCTATCCCCCGGCACTGACAATCGCCGAGGACAGCCACACGGCGGCAACACGCCCTTCACACGCACCCGTCGACCAGGCGCCAGAATGGGGAACATGATCCGGTTCGAGCATGTGACCAAGCGGTACGCGGACGGCACCACCGCCGTCGACGACCTCTCCTTCGACGTCGCCGAGGGTGAACTGGTCACGCTCGTCGGCCCGTCCGGCTGCGGCAAGACCACCACGATGAAGATGGTGAACCGGCTCATCGAGCCGACCGAGGGCCGCATCCTCCTCGACGGCCAGGACATATCCGCGATCGACCCCGTCCAGCTGCGCCGCAGGATCGGTTACGTGATCCAGCAGGTCGGCCTCTTCCCGCACCGCACGGTCCTCGACAACACCGCGACCGTCCCGCATCTCCTCGGCGCCCCGCGCGCCCGGGCCCGCGCCCGCGCCGCCGAACTCCTCGACCTGGTCGGCCTCGACCCGAAGACGTACGGCGGCCGCTACCCCGAGCAGCTCTCCGGCGGCCAGCGCCAGCGCGTCGGCGTGGCCCGCGCGCTCGCCGCCGACCCGCCCGTCCTGCTGATGGACGAACCCTTCGGCGCGGTCGATCCTGTGGTCCGCGAGCACCTCCAGAACGAGTTCCTCCGCCTCCAGTCGCAGGTCCGCAAGACCGTCCTGCTCGTCACCCACGACCTGGAGGAGGCCGTCCGCCTCGGCGACCGGATCGCCGTCTACGGACAGGGCAGGATCGAGCAGTTCGACACCCCGGCCACCGTCCTGGGCGCCCCCGCCACCCCGTACGTCGCCGACTTCGTCGGCGCGGACCGCGGCCTCAAGCGGCTCTCGGTCACCGCGGTGGACTCTGCCGCTCTGGAGGAGGTCCCGGTCCTGCGCGCGGGCGAGGCCGCCGCGTCCGATGCCCTCTGGTCGGTCGTCCTCGGCGCCGACGGGCACATCGAAGGCTGGGTGACGGCGGACGAGCCCGGCCGCACCCGCCCCGCCCCCGAGCCGGTCCCGCTCGGCGCCTCCCTCCGGGAGGCACTCGCCGCGCTCCTGCAGCACGACACCGGCTGGCTCCCCGTCACCGACCCGGCAGGAGGCGGCCGGTACGCCGGCGTCCTCACCCCGGCAGGCATCCACCGGGCCCTGCGCGCGGCGTCCCCCGCCAGGGAACTCAGCTCGCGCTGAGCCGCCCGCTCATCCACACCAGGCCCGGCGGGATCTCCCGGTTCCAGGTGTTGAAGTTGTGCCCGCCGCTGTCCAGCGTGATCGAGGAGACCCGCGCCGGGGCCTTCACCTTCTTGATGAAGTCGAGCGTCCCGCGCAGGTTCCCCTCGCCCTGCTTCGACGTCGTCACCAGGAACGACGACGCGCCCTGCGGCACGTGGTCCAGGCTCCACAGCAGGTCCGCCCGCTTGCGCGCCCGGCCATCCCCGTGGAAGAGGTCGCCCGTCGTCACGTCCTCCGCCGCCTTGTAGTACGCCGAGAAACCCGCGCCCGCCGCGAACCGGTCCGGGTGGTGCAGCGCGATCTTCAGCGCGCAGTAGCCGCCCGTCGAGTTCCCCATGAACCCCCAGTTCCGTGCCTTCGTGCCCACCCGGTACGTCTGCGAGACCGCCTTCGGCAGGTCCTCGGCGAAGAAGGTCTCGGTCTGCGGCCCGCCCGGGACGTTCACGCACTCGGTGTCCCGCGGCGGCGCCACGGTCGGCCGCAGCATCACCAGGATCATCGGCCGCATCTTCTTCTCCTTGACCTGCTGGAAGGCCGTCTTCGGGTACTTCAGCCCCTTGAGCAGGTTCTCGGCCGTGCCGGGGTAGCCGGTCAGCACCACCGAGGCCGGGAACGTGCTCGACGCGTACTCCTTCTGGAAGTACTCCGGCGGCAGGTACACATAGGCCGGCGAGTCGATCCCCGACTTCCGGCCGGTGACGACGACCTTCTGTATCTGCCCGGCGACCGACGGCCGGGAGCCGCCCGGCACGTCCAGCGCCTGCGTACCGACGACCCTGACGGCCTTCGAGGCGGCCGAGTGGTCGACGACCACCCCCAGGTCCTGCTCCTGGCCGAAGAGGTCCGCCCACGACCCGTAGAAGAGGAACGAGTTGTTCGCCGCGAGGCCGACCGAGGCGAACAGTGCGAGCTGGGTCGCGAGCAGCAGCCCGATCCTGCCGAGGACGGCCCGCACGCCGCCACGGGCAAGGCGCGGCCACAGCCAGATCGTGGCCGCGAACAGCACCACCGCCAGCGCGACGGCCAGCGCCAGAACCTTGTTGCTGGTGAGACCCATGAGACGCCCGAGCCCTCTTCCTGAGATTTTCCTGTGGGTGAATGAACCCGCTCCCCCGCGCGGCCGTCCTAGAAGGCGCAAAACCTCCGGACCGGCCCGCCCCTGACCACCGCGCGGCCGCCGGAACACGAATCTTTCGCGGGACCACGGGAAGCACGGGAAGCGATGTCTGTCACGGTAGATGGGGACAAATCAGGATCGGTTCCGGTTCGCGTACGCCGGATTCTGCGCGGACCTCGCCCCGAGAAGGTCCCCGCCCTCGTCGGTACGGCCTGCACCCTCATCGGCCTGATCGACATCGCCGCGGGCGTCTTCCCGCGCTTCCGGGCCAGCCGGATGCACGCCGTCGCCGAGGTCCTGCCCGGCACGCTCGGGCCGCTCTCCGCGGCCCTCTCCCTCAGCGCCGGCGTCCTGCTCCTGCTCCTCGCCCACGGCCTCAAGCGCCACAAGCGCCGCGCCTGGCGGGCCGCCGTCGTCCTGCTGCCGCTCGGCGCCGTCGCCCAGTTCGTCTGGCGGCACTCCGTCCTCGGCGCCCTGCTCTCCCTCGCGCTCCTCGCCCTGCTCCTGCGCCACCGCGGCGAATTCGCCGCCCTGCCCGACCCCCGCAGCCGCTGGAAGGCGCTCGCCAACTTCGTCCTCATGGGCGCCGGATCGATCCTGCTCGGCCTGGTCATCGTCAGCGCCCACCCGCGCCGCGTCATCGGCAGCCCCAGCCTCACCGACCGCCTCGAACACGTCCTGTACGGACTCTTCGGCTTCGAGGGCCCCGTCGGCTACACCCGCGGCGTCGACTGGACCGTCGGCTACTCCCTCGGCGCCCTCGGCATGCTCACCGCCCTCACCACCATCTACCTCGCCTTCCGCCCCGAGCACCCCGCCGCCCGGCTCACCGAGGACGACGAGACCCGGCTGCGCGCCCTGCTTGACAAGCACGGCGGCCGCGACTCCCTCGGCCACTTCGCGCTCCGCCGCGACAAGGGCGTCGTCTTCTCCCCCAGCGGCAAGGCCGCCGTCTGCTACCGCGTCGTCTCCGGCGTCATGCTCGCCAGCGGCGACCCCATCGGCGACGTCGAGGCCTGGCCCGGCGCCATCGAACGCTTCATGGACGAGGCCAAGGCCCACTCCTGGACCCCCGCCGTCATGGGCTGCTCCGAGACCGGCGGCGAGGTCTGGACCCGCGAGACCGGCCTCGACGCCCTCGAACTCGGCGACGAGGCGGTGGTGGACGTCGCGGATTTCTCCCTCTCCGGGCGCGCCATGCGTAACGTGCGCCAGATGGTGAAGCGGATCGAGCGCAACGGCTACACCACCAAGGTCCGCCGCGTCCGTGACCTCAGCGACGGCGAACTCGCCCGCGTCCGCCGCGCCGCCGCCGACTGGCGCGGCACCGACACCGAACGCGGCTTCTCCATGGCGCTCGGCCGGATCGGCGACCCCGGCGACGGAGACGCCGTCATAGCGACCGCCCACAAGGACGATCCGGACTCCCCGTACGGCGACCTGAAGGCGATCATCCACTTCGTACCCTGGGGCACCGACGGCATGTCCCTCGAACTGATGCGCCGCGACCGCTCCGCCGACCCCGGCATGAACGAGCTGCTCATCGTCGCCGCCCTCCAGGAGTCCCCGCGCCTCGGCATCGAGCGCGTCTCCCTCAACTTCGCCATGTTCCGCGCCGCCCTCGCCCGCGGCGAGAAGATCGGCGCCGGACCCGTCCTCCGGCTCTGGCGCGGACTGCTCGTCTTTCTCTCCCGCTGGTTCCAGATCGAGTCCCTGTACAAGTTCAACGCCAAGTTCCGGCCCCGCTGGGAGCCCCGCTTCGTCGTCTACCGCAAGAGCCGCGACCTGCCCCGCATCGGCTTCGCCGCCATGCAGGCCGAAGGCTTCGTGAACCTCGAACTGCCCCGGCCCTTCGCCCGCCGCCGAGCCACCGCCAAGGCCCGCCCCTGCGCCCACATCGTCACCCCACAGCCCGACCGGGAGGTCCGCGCGGCGTGACCCACGCCCCGGGCCCTACGCTGGGCGTATGAGTACGTCGAACGGTCGGGGCACGCCCTTGGGCCTGCCGGAGTGGGACCGCTGCGCGGTCATGGGCGTCGTCAACGTGACCCCGGACTCCTTCTCCGACGGCGGCCGGTGGTTCGACACCACGGCCGCCGTCAAACACGGGCTCGACCTGGTCGCCGAGGGCGCCGACCTCGTCGACGTCGGCGGCGAGTCCACCCGCCCCGGCGCCAGCCGCGTCGACGAGGAGGAGGAGCTGCGCCGGGTCGTCCCCGTCGTCCGCGGCCTCGCCTCCGAAGGCGTCACCGTCTCCGTCGACACCATGCGCGCCTCCGTCGCCCAAGCGGCCGTCGCGGCCGGCGCCGCACTCGTCAACGACGTCAGCGGCGGCCTCGCCGACCCCGCGATGGTCCCCGCCGTCGCCGCCGCCGAGGTCCCCTTCGTCGTCATGCACTGGCGCGGCTTCAGCCAGGACATGAACAGCCTCGCCGTCTACGACGACGTCGTCGGCGAGGTCCTCACCGAACTGCGCCGCCGCATGGAGGCCGTCGTCGAAGGCGGCATCCCGCCCGAGCGGATCGTCATCGACCCCGGCCTCGGCTTCGCCAAGCAGGCACCGCACGACCTCGCCCTCGTCGCCCACCTCCCCGAACTGCGCGCCCTCGGCAGGCCCCTGCTCGTCGCCGCCTCCCGCAAGCGCTTCCTCGGCCACGTCCTCGCCCACGAGGGCGCCGCACCGCCGCCCGCCCGCGAACGCGACGCCGCCACCGCCGCCGTCTCCGCCATCGCCGCCCACGAAGGCGCCTGGGCCGTCCGCGTCCACGAGGTCAGGGCCACCGCCGACGCCGTACGAGTCGCCAGAGCCGTCGAGGGAGCCCGGTGACCCACCAGACCGACACCGAAGCGGTCGAGGCCGCGAACACCGCCTTCTACGAGGCGATGGAGCGCGGCGACTTCGAGGAGATCTCCGCGCTCTGGCTCGACGACGGCGCCACCCCCATCAGCTGCGTCCACCCCGGCTGGCCCGTGCTCTCCGGGCGCGGCGAGGTCCTCCGCTCGTATGCCCTGATCATGGCGAACACCGAGTACATCCAGTTCTTCCTGACCGATGTGAAGGTCTCCCTCGCCGGCGACGTGGCCGTGGTCACCTGCACCGAGAACATCCTCAGCGGCGGACCGGCCGAGGACGGCGCCGAACTCGGACCCCTCGTCGGCCAGCTCGTGGTCGCCACCAATGTGTTCCGCCGCACATTCGAGGGCTGGAAGATCTGGTCCCACCACGGCTCCCCCGTCCTCACCGAAACGGACGAGGAAGAGGACGAGGAACCCGGCGCCTGACCGGGTTCCCGGGTCCTTTCGGGTGACCGCGGGGATTGGAATCCGGCCCTCTGGGTAGGGGCCGCACCCAGCCCCTGTGGCCCTCGCCTCAGCCCCCCGTGGGCAAGCGCTGTCGGTGCCCGCAGGTAGATTCGATGCTGGACACCCGGCCGTCCGCACCCGGCTGCGTGGCCACAAGAACTACGACAGCAGGAGTGATTCGCGTGGATCGTGTCGCGCTGCGCGGCCTCAAGGCCCGAGGACACCACGGCGTCTTCCCCAAGGAACGCGAAGAAGGCCAGACCTTCATCGTGGACCTCGTCCTCGGCCTGGACACCCGCCCCGCGGCCGCCGATGACGACCTGACGAAGACCGTCCACTACGGCGTCGTCGCGGAAGAAGTCGTGGACGTCGTCCAGGGCGAGCCCGTGGACCTGATCGAGACCCTCGCCGAGCGGATCGCCGAGCAGTGCCTCAAGCACGCCGGAGTCCAGGAGGTCGAGGTCGTCGTCCACAAGCCGGACGCGCCGATCACGGTCCCCTTCGACGACGTGACCATCACCATCACCCGGAGCCGAGTATGAAAGCCACGCACAGCGACCCCACCGTGCAGCCCGTACCGGCCTCCGTCGTCGCGGCGGTCGACGCCGCCGACGTGACGCTGTCGAACCCCAAGTGGGCCGTCATCGCGCTCGGCGCCAACCTCGGCAACCGGCTGGAGACCCTCCAGGGCGCCGTCGACGCCCTGGAGGACACCCCGGGCCTGCGGGTCAAGGCCGTCTCCCCCGTGTACGAGACGGAGCCCTGGGGCGTCGAGCCCGGCTCCCAGCCCTCGTACCTCAACGCGGTCGCCCTCGTGAAGACGACCCTGCCGCCCAGCTCCCTCCTGGAGCGGGCACACGCCGTCGAGGAGGCCTTCCACCGGGTCCGCGAGGAGCGCTGGGGCGCCCGCACCATCGACGTCGACATCGTGGCGTACGCCGACGTGGTCTCCGACGACCCCGTCCTCACCCTCCCGCACCCCCGCGCCCACGAGCGCGCCTTCGTCCTCGCCCCCTGGCACGACGTGGACCCCGAGGCCCAACTGCCCGGCCACGGCCCGGTCACCGCACTCCTCGACGCCGTCGGCCGCGACGGGGTCGTGCCGCGCGCCGACCTGGAACTCCGTCTGCCCGAGTAGTCGTTAGGCTCGTGGAACACCGCCTTGCGAGACGACGACACGAAGGACACCCGGTGAAACAACTGCGGCTCAAGGTTCTCGCCGGACTGTTCATCGCGGCCGGAATCCTGTCCTGGGGCGCCGCGCGCCTCTGGGACGCGGTCGGCACCCTGCCGAGCGTGCCGCTCGCCGCGCCGATCGTCCTCGCGTCGATCGCGGTCGTCCTGACCGCGACCGCCCTCTCCATCCGCTCCCGCCTCAAGGCCCAGCGCGAGCGCCGCCCCGGCGCGAAGGGCGTCGAGCCGCTGATGGCGGCCCGCGCGGTGGTCTTCGGCCAGGCGAGCGCCCTGGTCGCCGCCCTGGTCGCCGGCATGTACGGCGGCACGGGCGTCTTCCTCCTGGGCTCCCTGGACATCCCGGCCCGCCGCGACCAGGCCATCTACGCCGCCTTCTCGGTCCTGGCCGGCTTCGCCGTGATCGCGGCGGCCCTCTTCCTGGAGCGCGTCTGCAAACTCCCGGAGGACGACAACCACAACGGCAAGGGCACGGCCCCGGTGGCCTAGGGTCCGTCGACCCTCACGCCCAGAACGCGTCGTACCCGACCGGGTCGGTATGCCGCCCGCCGCACCACCGCTCGCCGCGGTTCAGCCATCGAGCCGAACGACGACCCCCGCTCCGGTCGCTGCGACTAACGCGCCAGTATCAGGGACATGGCCTCGGCACGTGTAGTGGCGTCACGCAGTTGCCCACGTACCGCCGAGGTCGTCGTCTTCGCGCCCGGCTTGCGGATGCCGCGCAGCGACATGCACATGTGCTCGGCCTCGATGACGACGATCGCACCACGCGCCTCAAGGATCTCCATGAGCGAGTCGGCGATCTGCGTCGTCAGGCGCTCCTGCACCTGCGGACGGCGGGCGAAGACATCGACGAGGCGCGCCAGCTTCGACAGGCCCGTGATCTTGCCCGTATCCGCCGGAATGTAGCCAATGTGAGCTACGCCATGGAACGGGAGCAAATGATGCTCACACTGACTGGTCAGCTCAATGTCCTTCACGAGCACCAGTTCGTCGTGGCCCAGGTCGAACGTCGTCGTGAGGACGTCCTCGGGCTTCTGCCACAGCCCGGCGAACAGCTCCTTGTACGCCCGCGCAACCCGCGCCGGCGTCTCCCGCAAACCCTCACGGTCGGGGTCCTCGCCGACCGCGATGAGGAGCTCTCGTACGGCGTTCTCGGCGCGCTTCTCGTCGAACTCGCCGATCGTGCCCTCGCCGTCCAGCGTCACCGGGTCGGTCATCTGTGCCTCGTTCCGTCCTGATCATGGCGCGAAATGTGCCGCGCCCCCACAGGCTAAAACCTGTGGGGGCGCGGCATCCATTCCGGGTGGGCCGGAGGTCAGGCCTCCGGGGTCTCCTCCGGGACGATCTCGATGCCGGGCGTCGGCGTCTTGGTGGTGTCCACCGGGGTGGCGCCGTTCGTGCCGCTCGCGCCGTTCGTCAGGGCCAGCTCCTTGGGGGAGAGCACCGGCGGGCGGGTCGAGGGCGTGCGGCGGGACGAGCCCGTCCAGGCCGGGCGGGCCGGGCGCTTGACGATCGGGGCGAAGATCTCGGCGATCTCCTCCTTGCCCAGCGTCTCCTTCTCCAGGAGCCGCAGGACCAGGTTGTCGAGGACGTCACGGTTCTCGACGAGGATCTCCCACGCCTCGTTGTGCGCGGTCTCGATGAGCTTCTTGACCTCTTCGTCGACCAGCGCGGCGACCTCTTCCGAGTAGTCGCGCTGGTGCGCCATCTCGCGGCCCAGGAACGGTTCGGTGTTGTCGCCGCCGAACTTGATCGCTCCGAGCCGCTCGGTCATGCCGTACTGCGTGACCATCGCGCGTGCGGTGGCCGTGGCCTTCTCGATGTCGTTCGCCGCGCCCGTGGTCGGGTCGTGGAAGACGAGCTCCTCGGCCGCGCGCCCGCCCAGCATGTACGCCAGCTGGTCGAGCATCTCGTTGCGGGTGGTCGAGTACTTGTCCTCGTCCGGGAGCACCATCGTGTAGCCCAGGGCGCGGCCGCGGGACAGGATGGTGATCTTGTGGACCGGGTCGGAGTTCGGCGAGGCCGCCGCGACCAGGGCGTGGCCGCCCTCGTGGTACGCGGTGATCTTCTTCTCCTTGTCCGACATGATCCGGGTCCGCTTCTGCGGGCCCGCGACCACGCGGTCGATCGCCTCGTCCAGGGCGTGGTTGTCGACCAGCTTCTTGTCCGAGCGGGCGGTGAGGAGCGCCGCTTCGTTCAGGACGTTCGACAGGTCCGCGCCCGTGAAGCCGGGCGTACGGCGGGCGACGGCGCCCAGGTCCACGTCCGGGGCGACCGGCTTGCCCTTCTGGTGGACCTTGAGGATCTCCAGTCGGCCCTGCATGTCCGGGCGGTCGACGGCGATCTGCCGGTCGAAGCGGCCGGGGCGCAGGAGCGCCGGGTCGAGGATGTCGGGACGGTTCGTGGCGGCGATCAGGATGACCCCGCCCTTGACGTCGAAGCCGTCCATCTCGACGAGGAGCTGGTTCAGGGTCTGCTCGCGCTCGTCGTGGCCACCGCCGAGTCCGGCACCGCGGTGACGGCCGACGGCGTCGATCTCGTCGACGAAGACGATCGCCGGGGCGTTCGCCTTGGCCTGCTCGAAGAGGTCACGGACCCGGGAGGCACCGACACCGACGAACATCTCGACGAAGTCGGAGCCGGAGATCGAGTAGAACGGCACGCCGGCCTCGCCCGCGACGGCGCGCGCGAGGAGGGTCTTGCCGGTTCCGGGCGGGCCGTAGAGCAGCACGCCCTTGGGGATCTTGGCGCCGACGGCCTGGAACTTCGCCGGCTCCTGGAGGAACTCCTTGATCTCGTGGAGTTCCTCGACGGCCTCGTCGGCACCCGCCACGTCGGCGAAGGTGGTCTTCGGGGTGTCCTTGGTGATCAGCTTGGCCTTGGACTTCCCGAAGTTCATGACTCGGGAGCCGCCGCCCTGCATCTGGTTCATCAGGAACAGGAAGACGACCACGATCAGGACGAAGGGGAGCAGCGAGAGCAGCACCGACAGGAACGGGCTCTGCCGCTCCGGGGAGACGGTGTAGCCCTTGTCGAGGTCGCCGGCGGACGACTGCTCCTGGAGCGTGGTGGTCAGGTTGGCGCCCTGGTCACCGATGTAGCTGGCCTGGATCTTGGCGCTGCCGCCGTACTTGTTCTTGTCGGCGCCCTTCTTGAGCTCGACCTTGATGACCTGCTCGTCGCCGGTCGTCAGCTTGACCTGGTCGGCCTGCTTGTCATTGATCGCCTGGACGACCTTGCTGGTGTCCACCGTCTTGTAGCCCTCGGACGAGCCGACGACCTGCATCAGCACGACCACGGCGAGGACGGCCAGCACGATCCACATGACCGGCCCACGGAAGTATCGCTTCACGTCCATCCATACGGAGCGAGAACGCTCCGTCCCTCCTGCCCGTAGGTAAATGCTGCTGTGAGAGCTGCTATGAGAAAAAGCTGTTCTTCGGAAGGTACCTCAGCACGGCGACCCGTGACCGCCTTCCCTTGCTCCAACGGCGGGAGGGCGGTCCGGGTTCCCGTTTCTCAGCCTCCGTAGACGTGCGGCGCCAGGGTGCCGACGAAGGGGAGGTTGCGGTACTTCTCGGCGTAGTCGAGGCCGTAGCCGACGACGAACTCGTTGGGGATGTCGAAGCCGATCCACTTCACGTCGATCGCGACCTTGGCGGCGTCCGGCTTGCGCAGCAGGGTGCAGACCTCGAGGGAGGCCGGCTCGCGCGAGCCGAGGTTGGAGAGCAGCCAGGACAGCGTCAGGCCGGAGTCGATGATGTCCTCGACGATCAGGACGTGCTTGCCCTTGATGTCGGTGTCGAGGTCCTTGAGGATGCGGACGACGCCGGAGGACTGGGTGCCCGCGCCGTAGGAGGAGACAGCCATCCAGTCCATGGTGACGGGGGTGGACAGCGCGCGCGCCAGGTCCGCCATCACCATCACGGCGCCCTTGAGGACACCGACGATGAGCAGGTCCTTGCCCGCGTACTCCGCGTCGATCTTCGCGGCCAGCTCGGCCAGTTTCGCGTCGATCTCTTCCTTGGTGATGAGCACCGACTTGAGGTCGGTGCCCATGTCCTTCTCGTTCACCCGGGTCACTTTCGTTGCAGCTTGCGTCAGCCTTGCCGGATGACCAGTCTGCCACCCTGCCGCCGTGCCTCGACGCGGCCGGGCAGATTGATGGCGCCCTGGCCGCGCCAGCCGGTGATCAGCCGGTCGACCTCTTCGATGTGGCGGGCGAAGAGGGATCCGGCGGGTGCGCCTTCGGCGATCACGGCGCGGCGCAGGATGCGGCGGCGGACGGCGGGCGGGAGGCCGTAGAGCTTGGCGCATTCGAGGCGGCCGGCTTCGTCGCGTACGGCGGTTTCGGCGTCGGCGGCCCAGGAGTCGAGGGCGTCGGCGTCGTCGCGGGAGAGCTGGGCCGTACGGGCGAGGGCTTCGACGACGCCCTTGCCGAGGGCCTTCTCCAGGGCGGGGAGGCCTTCGTGGCGGAGCCGGGAGCGGGTGTAGGCGGGGTCCGCGTTGTGGGGGTCGTCCCAGACGGCGAGCTCTTGGGCGACGCAGGCCTTGCGGACGGTCTGCCGGTCGAGTTCGAGGAAGGGGCGGCGGTAGCGGCCGGCGGCGCCGGAGACGGCGGCCATGCCGGAGAGGGAGCGGATGCCGGAGCCGCGGGCGAGGCCGAGCAAAACGGTTTCCGCCTGGTCGTCGCGGGTGTGTCCGAGCAGGACGGCGGTGGCGCCGTGGCGCTCGGCGGCTGCGTCGAGGGCGGCGTAGCGGGCGTCGCGGGCGGCTGCCTCTGGGCCGCCTTCGCGGCCGACGGTGACGGCGACGGCTTCGACGGGGTCGAGGCCGAGGGCGGTCATGCGTCCGGCGACCTCGGCGGCGCGCTGGGCGGAGCCGTCCTGGAGGCCGTGGTCGACGGTGATGCCGCCGGCGCGGACGGCGAGTTTGCGGGCCTCGAAGGCGAGCGCGGAGGCGAGCGCCATGGAGTCGGCGCCGCCGGAGCAGGCGACCAGCACCAGGGGCTGGGCGTCGTCGGCGTCGGCGCGGGTGTTGTGCTCGGTGAGAACGTCGTGGAGTACGCGGCGGACCGCCAGGCGTATCGCCGCGACCGCAGGATGGGGACCCATGTCCGGTGCCCTTCGTGAAGGAGTGGGGTGCCTCGGTCGGAGTCTTAACGGTCGGAAGAGGGGGTTCGGTCACTCAGAGTGCGTCGATGGTGACAGAACCTGGCCGTTACCCGAGCATTGCACGCCCCACCCCTTGCCTAGGGTCCCTCGGATGGGTGATTGAGGCTGTGTTCTTCTGTCGTCCGTCGCACCCGTCTCACGAGTCTGCCTTACGGTGCACCCTCGCGATCCAGTCGGCCGGTGTGGCGATCTCCGTCTTGGTGGGGAGTGTGTTGGGGGAGGTCCATACGCGGTTGAAGCCGTCCATGCCGACCTGGTCGACGACGGCTCGTACGAAGCGTTCTCCGTCGCGGTACTGGCGCAGTTTGGCGTCGAGGCCGAGGAGCTTGCGCAGGGCGAGGTCGAGGCGGGAGGCGCCGCGGGCGCGGCGCTGCTGGAACTTCTCGCGGATCTCGGCGACGGAGGGGACGACCTGGGGGCCGACGCCGTCCATGACGTAGTCGGCGTGGCCTTCGAGGAGGGACATGACGGCGGTGAGGCGGCTGAGGATCTCGCGCTGCTCGGGGGTCTGGACGAGTTCGACGAGGGAGGGGCCGGGTTCGCCCTCCTCCCCTTCGGGGCGGCTGCCGGTGAGGGTCTGGGCGGCTTCGCGGAGCCGCTCGAGGATGGTGGAGGGGTCGACCTCGGTGGCGCCGAGGAATGACTGGATCTCGCCCTGGAGGTGGTCGCGGAGCCAGGGCACGGCGGTGAACTGGGTGCGGTGGGTCTCCTCGTGGAGGCAGACCCAGAGCCGGAAGTCGTGGGGTTCGACGGCGAGTTCGCGTTCGACGTGGACGATGTTGGGGGCGACGAGCAGGAGGCGGCCGCCGCCGTTGTCCCCGGCGGGCAGGTCGCGGGTGGCGGGGGCGAAGGTCTCGTACTGGCCGAGGATCCGGGAGGCGAGGAAGGACAGCAGCATTCCGAGCTCGACGCCGGTGACCTTGCCGCCGACGGCGCCGAGCATGGTGCCGCCGGGGGTGCTGGTGCGCCGTTCCTGCATCTTGTCGAGGAGCGGGGAGAGCAGTTCGCGGAAGCCGGCGACGTTGGCCCTGACCCAGCCGGCGCGGTCGACGACGAGGACGGGGGTGTCCCGTGGTTCGTGGCCCTCGGGGATCATGCGGGTGAAGGCCCGGACGTGTTCCTCGGACGCCTTGGCGTGCCTGCGGAGCTCCGCGACGACGTCGCGGGCCTCTTCGCGGCTCACTTCGGGGCCCGGCCTCACGAGTCGGGTCGCGGTCGCGACCGCGAGATTCCAGTCGACCATCTCGGCACCACCGATGCTCGTCATGCGTCAACCGTACGTTCTTCCCGCCCGATCGGTGAGGCTTCGGACCTGTTCAGCCCTGGGCGGCGAGGGCGGCGGAGAGCCGGTCGAGGGCGGGCTGTGCCTCGTACGTGGAGGGGGTGCGGCCGGCGAGGAAGGCGAAGGCGAGGAGCCGGCCGTCGGCGGTGACGACGGTTCCGGCGAGCGTGTTGACGCCGGTGAGGGTGCCGGTCTTGGCGCGGACGAGTCCGGCGCCGCCGGCGGCGGGTCCGGCGTCGAAGCGGGCCTCGAGGGTGCCGCTGAAGCCGCCGACGGGGAGGCCGGTGAGGACGGGGCGCAGGGCGGGGCGGGTGGGGTCGGCCGCCAGGGTGAGGAGGCCGGTGAGCAGCGCGGCGGAGACGCGGTCGTCGCGGGAGAGGCCGCTGCCGTCGGCGAAGCGCGCGCCGGCGGTGGGCAGGCCGAGGGCGGTGAGCTCGGCCCGTACGGCCTTGCCGGCGCCGGTGAAGCCGGCGGGCTGCTTGCGGGCGAGGGCGGTCTGGCGGGCGAGGGCCTCGGCGAGGTCGTTGTCGCTGTGGGTGAGGGTGTGCTCGACGAGTGCGGCGAGGGGGGCGGATTCGGTACGGGCCAGGGGGGCGGCCTCGGTGGCCTTGGGGTTCTTGGGGTCTTTGGGGGCGCGGCCGGGGGTGGGGGTGCCCTCGACCTTCGTACCGGCCTTGCCGAGGAGCTCGGCGAAGGCGGTGGCGGTGTCCCTGGCCGGGTCGGCGGCGCGCGGGGCGGGTCCGCTGTCGGAGCCGTCCAGGCGTCCCTCGTCGAGCATCAGCGCGCTGACGGGGGCGATGTTCTCGTTGGGGCCGATGGGGTGCCGGGCGGGGCCCTGGTAGAGGGTCGTGTCGTAGGTGACGCGTACGGCGGTGGTGCCGCGGGCCTTCAGGGCGCGGGCGGTGTCGGTGGCGAGGGCCTTCAGGCGGGCGCGGTCGAGCGTGGGGTCGCCGCCGCCGACGAGGGTGACGGTGCGGCCGTCCGGGGAGGCGACGACGGTGGTCGGGATGCGGTGGTCGGGCCCGAGGGCGGAGAGGACGGCGACCGAGGTGGCGATCTTGATGGTGGAGGCCGGGGTCATGGGGGTCGTGGCGCCCTCCCCGTACAGCTGCCTGCCGGTGGTGGCGTCGACGACCGAGGCGGTGCGCAGCGGGCCGAGGCCGGGATCGGCGAGGAGCGGTACGAGGACGGCGGCGAGGTCGCCCGGGGGGGCGGGCCGCGGGGCGCCGAGCTCGCGGAGCACCCCTGCGGCGCTGGGGGCCGGGGCGGGGCGCGGGGGGCCCGCGGGGGGCGGGTTCTCCGCGTGATGTGCGCCACCTGTCGGGGCCACGGCGGCCGCCCGGGCGCGCTCGGCCTTACGCTGACCGTTGTCCCACGGACCGGCGGCGGTCACCGCTCCGGCGGCCAGGGCCAGACCGAGTACGGCAGAGCACGCCGTGAGCTGCCAGGTCCTCGGCTCCGGCATTGCTGACCAGCCCCTTTCGCGATCACACACAGGCGTGAGGGACACTTAATCACTGCGCGTCGTCGCAGGCATTGACATGTGTTGATTCAGGAGGAGCCACCCGTGGAGTTCGACGTCACCATCGAGATCCCGAAGGGGTCGCGGAACAAGTACGAGGTCGACCACGAGACGGGTCGCATCCGCCTGGACCGCCGCCTCTTCACCTCGACCAGCTACCCGGCCGACTACGGCTTCGTCGAGAACACCCTCGGCGAGGACGGCGACCCGCTGGACGCGCTGGTCATCCTTGACGAGCCGACCTTCCCCGGCTGCCTGATCAAGTGCCGCGCCATCGGCATGTTCCGTATGACGGACGAGGCCGGCGGCGACGACAAGCTGCTGTGCGTCCCCGCCTCGGACCCGCGCGTCGAGCACCTGCGTGACATCCACCACGTGTCGGAGTTCGACCGCCTGGAGATCCAGCACTTCTTCGAGGTCTACAAGGACCTGGAGCCGGGCAAGTCGGTCGAGGGCGCCAACTGGGTCGGCCGCGCCGAGGCCGAGGCCGAGATCGAGGCCTCCTACAAGCGCCTGGAGGCGCAGGGCGGCGCCCACTGAGTGGGCTTCTGCTGAGGCTGTGACGGGCGGTGCACCTTGCGGGTGCGCCGCCCGTTTCGCGTCTTCTCGTATGCCTGTGCCCATACTGGGCGGACACGTGCGAACGGGAGTGAGGGCGAAGAGAGTGGTCGCGGAGGCGGACGGCCAGGAGGACCGGAAGCCGCAGTCGGACGAGGCGCGCAGCGCCTTCACCCCGCCGGCGGGCGTCGAGCAGCCGGTGGTGCCGGAGGAGGAGCATCCGACCTCCGAGTTCGCCGTTCCCGAGGGGCTGGTTTCGGAGCCGCCGGCCGAGCCGGAGGGCTCGGCGTTCGCGCCGCCGTCGGCCTACTCCGCGCAGCACGCGGCGCCAGCCTTCACGCCCGCGCACGGGATGCCGCTGGTGCGGCTGCCGGCGGACGCGCCCTGGCAGGACCGGATGCGGACGATGCTGCGGCTGCCGGTCGGTGAGCGGCCGGTGCCGGAGACGCGCAAGGAGGACGAGGGCGGTCCG
Organism: Streptomyces sp. NPDC029169; assembly: GCF_055563935.1. Lineage (NCBI taxonomy): Bacteria > Bacillati > Actinomycetota > Actinomycetes > Kitasatosporales > Streptomycetaceae > Streptomyces > Streptomyces sp. NPDC029169. Next base: position 117,546 of record NZ_JBVHXA010000020.1, on the reverse strand, counting down.
GCGGTGCCGCGCGTGCTCGACCTGACCCTGCGTATCGGCGAGCTGCTGCTTGCAGGTGGGGAGGGCGCGGAGGACGTCGAGGCGGCGATGTTCGCGATCTGCCGCTCGTACGGTCTGGACCGGTGCGAGCCGACCGTGACGTTCACGCTGCTTTCGATCACGTACCAGCCGTCGCTGGTGGACGACCCGATCACGGCGAACCGGACGGTACGGCGGCGGGGCACGGACTACACCCGGCTGGCGGCGGTCTACCAGTTGCTCGCCGACATCAACGCGGAGGAGCACGACGTCACGCCGGAGGAGGCGTACCGGCGGCTCGCGGAGATCCGGCGCAACCGGCACCCGTACCCGGGATGGGTGCTGACGACGGCGGCGGGTGTCCTGGCGGGCGCGGCGTCGGTGCTGCTCGGCGGTGACCTGACGGTGTTCTTCGTGGCGGCGCTGGGCGCGGTGCTCGGGGACCGGCTGGCGTGGCTGTGCGCGGGGCGCGGGCTGCCGGAGTTCTACCAGTTCCTGGTGGCGGCGATGCCGCCGGCCGCGATGGGCGTTCTCCTGACACTGCTGCACGCGGACCTGCGGCCCTCGGCGGTCATCACGGGTGGCCTGTTCGCCCTGATCCCGGGGCGTGCGCTTGTGGCGGCGGTGCAGGACGGGCTGACCGGCTTCTACATCACGGCCTCGGCCCGGCTCCTGGAGGTCGGGTACTTCTTCGTGGCGATCGTGGTGGGTGTGCTGTCGGTGCTGTACGTGGCCGTGCAGTTCGACGCGCAGCTGAACCCGGAAGGGGCGCTGAGTCCGGTCGAGCGGCCGGTGGTGCAGATCCTGGCGTCGATGGTGCTGTGCGCGACGTTCGCGATCCTGTTGCAGCAGTCGCGGGGGACGGTGCTGTTCGCGACGCTGAACGGCGGGGTGGCCTGGGTGGTCTACGCGTCGATCGCGGTGACCGCGGACGGCTCGGCCGTGATGGCGACGGCGGTGGCGGCGGGTCTGGTGGGTCTGTTCGGGCAGCTGATCGCCCGGTACCACCACACGTCGTCGCTGCCGTACGTGACGGCGGCGATCGGGCCGCTGCTGCCGGGGTCGGCGACGTACTTCGGGGTGCTCGCGATCGCCCAGAACAACCTGGACCAGGGTTTCACCAACCTGGCGAAGGCGGCGGCCCTGGCCCTGGCGATCGCGATCGGCGTGAACCTGGGAGGCGAGCTGGCCCGCCTCTTCATGCAGGCGCCCCGCGCGGCGGCGGCCCGCCGCGCGGCGAAGCGGACGAGGGGCTTCTGACCGGGTCCGGCAGGGTCAGCGCTTGGCGTGGCGGCCGCGCTCGGCCGGGGTGCCGTCGTCGGCCTGGGCGCGAGCGGCCTTCTTGGACTGGGAGCGGGCGCGCAGGAACTCGATCGCGATCGGGACCACCGAGATCAGCACGATCAGGATGAGGATCGCCTCGATGTGCTTGTGCACGAAGTCGATCTTGCCGAGGGAGGCGCCGAGCAGCGTCACGCCCACGCCCCACAGGATGCCGCCGATGATGTTGAACGTGATGAACGAGCGGTAGTTCATCCGGCTCACACCGGCGATGATCGGCGTGAACGTCCGCACGATCGGCACGAAGCGGGCGAGGACCAGCGACTTCGGGCCGTACTTCTCGAAGAACTCGTGGGCCTTCTCCACGTTCTCCTGCTTGAAGAGCCTGGAGTCGGGGCGCTTGAAGAGGGCCGGGCCGACCTTGCGGCCGAAGAGGTAGCCGACCTGGTCGCCGATGATCGCGGCGAGCGCGACCAGGGTGCACACCACCCACAGCGGGGTGTCCAGCTTGCCGGTGGTGACCAGCAGGCCGGTGGTGAAGAGCAGCGAGTCACCGGGCAGGAAGAACCCGATGAGCAGGCCGGACTCGGCGAAGACGATGACGAGGACGCCGATCAGACCGAAGGTCTGAATCAGATAGTCCGGGTCCAGCCAGCTCGGTCCGAGGGCAAGCGTATTCACGGGTTCCGGGCTCCTGCGGTCGGTGGGGGCGGGGGACGGCTGCCCCAAGGTATCAACGCATTCTTACGGCTCCGGGTTCCATCGGGGTCCACCTGGCCCCTCCGGGATGCGGCGGTGGGCGGCCGGCCCGACGCTGGTGGCCAGGAGGTGGATGCGCATGGGCATCGAGGAGTACGGCGGCGGTCAGGGGCCGCACCCGGACGTGCTGGTCGTCACCACGAACGACGTTCCCGGCTATGAGGTCAAGCAGGTCATCGGCGAAGTCTTCGGTCTGACCGTGCGATCCCGGCATCTGGGCAGCCAGATCGGTGCCGGTCTGAAGTCGATGATCGGCGGGGAGCTGAAGGGGCTGACCAAGACCCTGGTCGAGACCCGCAACCAGGCGATGGAACGGCTGGTGGAGCAGGCGAAGGCGCGCGGGGCCAATGCCGTGCTGATGTTCCGCTTCGACGTGACGGAGGCGGCGGACGTGGGGACGGAGGTCTGCGCGTACGGCACGGCGGTGGTGATCGCACCCCGCGCGTGATCGCATCCTCGCGACGGATCGGACGGCGACACCCCCAACTCCGCAGACGTTGTGCGGCTTTTGTGCACCTATGGTGGGGCGGTGGTCATCGATAACCCGTCGTCCGAGCCCCCGCTCCCCGTCCCCCGGACACCGGCCCGTGTCCTGCTGCCGCAGGTCCTGCCCGCTCTCCTGGTGGGCGTGCTGGCGAGCCTGCTCTTCCTCGGGATCGAGTGGGTCTCCGAAGAGCTCGAGCACGTGCTGTGGGACACCCTTCCGGACGCCCTGGGCATCGGCGGCTTCTCCTCCCTCTGGATGATCGTCATGCTCACCGCGACCGGGATCGCGGTGGGGCTCGTCGTCTGGAAGGCGCCGGGACACGCGGGCCCCGATCCCTCCTCGACCGGCCTCGGCGGCAGCCCGATGGCCCTCCCGGTCCTCCCCGGGCTGCTGATCGCGGCTACGCTCACCCTGGCCGGCGGGGTCAGCCTCGGCCCGGAGAACCCGATCATCGCGGCGAATGTCGCGCTCGCCTACTGGATCGGGCGCAAGGCCCTGCCGGCCGTGCCGGGCGCGGCGTGGGTCGTGCTCGCCTCCTCCGCCACCATCGGCGCCCTCTTCGGCACCCCTGTCGCCGCCGCCCTGGTCATCTCCGAGGCGCTCACCCACAAGCCGGAGGGCCAGGGCTCCCTGTGGGACCGGCTCTTCGCGCCGCTCGTCGCCGCCGGCGCCGGGGCGATGACCACGACCCTCCTCGCGCACCCCAGCTTCGACCTTTCGCTCCCCCCGCTGGGCACACCGGGGTGGGGCGATCTGCTCTCCGCGATGACCGTCGCCACCGCCGCGGCCCTCTTCGGCCTTCTCTGCTGCTACGGCCTCCCCTACGTCCACCGGGCCTTCAAACGGCTGCGGCACCCCATGCTGATGCTCCCGGCCGGCGGCCTGGTCCTCGGCCTGCTGGGAGCGCTCGGCGGGCATCTGACGCTCTTCAAGGGCCTGGAACAGATCAAGGAGCTCACCTCGAACATCGGCGGCTGGTCGTCGGGCGAGCTGGCCAGGATGGCCGTCGTCAAGCTGGCCGCCCTGCTGGTCGCCGCCTCCTGCGGCTTCGTCGGCGGCCGGATCTTCCCCGCCGTGTTCATCGGCGTCGCCTTCGGGATGCTCGCCCAGGCCCTCGTCACGGAGATCCATCCGGCCGTCGCGATCTCCTCCGGCGTGCTCGGCGTGCTGCTCGCGACCACCCGACAGGGCTGGGTGAGCCTCTTCGTCGGCGTCGTCCTCGCCCCCTCGCCCGCGATCATCCCCCTGCTCTGTCTTGCCTCCCTGCCCGCCTGGCTGGTCGTCACCGGCCGCCCCCAGCTCGAACTCGACGAGTCGGGCGCCCCCCTCCACTGAGCCGTCACGCGGAAGGAGTCCCCCATGCCACTGCACAAGGGTCCCGCCGAGCCCGAGCCCGACCGGCACCTCGCCCTCAACCCCTTCTACGGCCAGGCCAACCCGGTCGGCGGCATGACCGAGGCGCCACCGCGGCACCGGCTCCCCGACGGTCCGCTGCCGCCCATGAGCGCCTATCAGGTGGTCCACGACGAGCTGATGCTCGACGGGAACTCCCGGCTCAACCTCGCCACCTTCGTCACCACCTGGATGGAGCCCCAGGCCGGTGTCCTGATGGCCGAGTGCCGCGACAAGAACATGATCGACAAGGACGAGTACCCGCGCACCGCCGAACTGGAGCGGCGCTGCGTGGCCATGCTCGCCCACCTGTGGAACGCCCCGGACCCCTCCGCCGCCGTCGGCTGCTCCACGACCGGATCCAGCGAGGCGTGCATGCTCGCCGGCATGGCCCTCAAGCGCCGCTGGGCCGAGCGGAACACCGACCGCTACCGGTCCGGCACCCGGCCCAATCTGGTGATGGGCGTCAACGTCCAGGTCTGCTGGGACAAGTTCTGCAACTTCTGGGAGGTCGAGCCCCGGCTCGTGCCCATGGAAGGCGACCGCTTCCATCTGGACGCCGAGTCGGCCGCCGCGCTCTGCGACGAGAACACCATCGGGGTGGTCGCCGTGCTCGGCTCGACCTTCGACGGCTCCTACGAACCGGTCGCGGAGGTCTGCGCCGCGCTCGACGCCCTCCAGGAACGGACGGGCCTCGACATCCCCGTCCACGTCGACGGCGCGTCGGGCGCCATGGTCGCCCCGTTCGTGGACGAGAACCTGGTCTGGGACTTCCGGCTGCCCCGGGTCTCCTCGATCAACACCTCCGGTCACAAGTACGGCCTGGTCTATCCGGGCGTCGGCTGGGCCCTGTGGCGCTCGCCGGCCGAGCTCCCCGAGGAGCTCGTCTTCCGGGTCAACTACCTGGGCGGCGACATGCCCACGTTCGCTCTGAACTTCTCCCGGCCGGGCGCCCAGGTCGTCGCGCAGTACTACACCTTCCTGCGGCTCGGCCGGGAGGGCTACCGGATGGTCCAGCAGACCACCCGGGACGTCGCCCGCGGGCTCGCCGGAAAGATCGAGGCGACGGGCGACTTCCGCCTCCTCACCCGGGGCGACCAGCTGCCGGTCTTCGCGTTCACCACCGCCCCCGAGGTCAGCCGCTTCGACGTCTTCGACGTCTCGCGCCGGCTGCGGGAGCGCGGCTGGCTCGTCCCGGCGTACACGTTCCCGGCCAACCGGGAGGACCTGTCCGTGCTGCGCGTGGTCTGCCGCAACGGCTTCTCGGCCGACCTGGCGGGGCTGTTCATCGAGGACCTCAACCGGATCCTGCCCGAACTGCGCCGCCAGCCCGGCCCCCTGACCGACAGCAAGGAGGCCGCCACCTCCTTCCACCACTGAGCGCGCCCGGCCCGGGTCAGGGCCGCTCGCCCTCGCACGCCAGGCGGAACTCCGTCCAGCGCACCCCGTCGGCCGATATGTCGTACAGGCAGGTGGTGCCCTGGCGGAGCAGCCCGATGGGGGTGCGGCGGGCGAAGCGGGCGCCCTCGCCCGAGGGGCGGAAGCTGCGACCGCCGTCGGCGCTGACGTACTCCCCGCCCTCGGCGCCGATCACCACCCGGCCGCCGGGGCCCGGCACCGGGAGCCCCTGGAGCGTGCGCGGCTCCCGCGTCGTCCCGGTCGTCCACATCCGCTCCCAGGTGCGACCGCCGTCCAGCGAGCGGTGCAGCGCCCGCAGGGGGTTCTTGACGGGCCGGCCGCCCTTCAACTCCCCCATCTCCGCCGCGTAGACGGCGTCCGGGCCGACCACGACCGCCGTGTACCAACCGGGGGCGGTGGTCGGGCTCGGCAGCCGGACCGGCGCCCAGCTGCGCCCCGCGTCCCGCGACACGGTGACCGCCGCCCGCCCCGTGACCGGATCGCTGCCCGAGACCCACCAGGAGCCGTCGGGCTCCGCCCGCTCGGCCGGCCTCGGGTGCGCACCGAGCAGCGGCCCCTTGGCGAGCGCCCGGCGCCGCCCGTCCTGCGGGGAGACCACGACCAGGCCCTCGCGGGCGCACTGCTCCCCCTGGGCCCCGGCGGGCTGCACACAGCCGGTGGTGAGGACGGCCCCGTCCGGTATCTCCGGGACCGTGCCGACCGTCCGCAGATCGCCCTTGCGCCACGTCGACCCGCCGTCCCTCGTGAACCAGGTCGTGGGCTTCGCGTCGGCACTCCACTCCTCGATCAGGGCGCGCCCCGGACCGAGCACCAGCAGGTTCGCCGAGATACCGTCTGTCGCCCGTACCTCGGCCAGCGGGGACTTCCGCATGACCCACTTCTCGGCGCCCCGGTCCAGGACGGCCACATGCTGCCTGCAGAACCCGTTCTCCGGCACCTGCGCGTCCTCCACGCAGTCGGCGAGCAGGACGAACCCGCTGCCGTCGGAGGCGAATCCTGGAGAGTGCGACCACCCGGGCAGCTGCGGCGCGGACGGTATCCGCGGCGGCGCGGCGCCCGGAGCCCCCGAACCGCCCGGCGCCGAAGCCCCCGAAGAACCCGCTGACCCCGGAGATCCCGAAGGCCCCGGCGACCCCGAAGGGCCCGAAGCCCCCTCCCCCGTACAAGCCGTCAACAGCAGCGCCACGACGGCGCCGGCCACTCCCCAGAGCCTGCGCATCGCCCGTCCCCCTGTCCCTTCGCCCGGTCCGCGGTGAACCGTCTGCCTTAGTTACACCGCTCGCCGCCGATGGGTTCCCAGTCCCCCGCCACGGCTTCTACGCGCTCAGCCGCCTGAACCTCCGTACCGCCAGCGGGTAGAAGACCGCGAGCAGCAGCAGCGGCCACACCACCGCCGCCGTCACGTGCCCCGGCTCGCCGCCCGGGTTGCCGAAGAGGTCCCGTACCGCCGTAGCCGTCGCCGACATCGGGTTCCACTCCACGGCCGTGCCCAGCCACCCCGGCATGGACCCGGGCGAGGCGAAGGCGTTGGAGAGGAAGCCGACCGGCCAGACCAGGATCTGCACGGCCATCACCAGCTCCGGCCGCCCCGCGAGCATCGCCAGGTAGATCCCGATCCAGAGCATCGCGAACCGCAGCAGGAGCAGCAGTCCCAGCGCGCCCAGGAAGGCCCCGAAGCCGCCGTGCGCCCGCCATCCGATCGCGTACCCGACGCCGGTCATCAGCAGCAGTCCGGCGGCGGACTGGAGCATGTCCGCGGCCGAACGCCCCACCAGGACCGCTCCGTCGGCCATCGGCATCGAGCGGAACCGGTCGATCACGCCCTTGTTGAGGTCCTGCGTGACGGCCGTCATCGTCGCTTCGAGGCCGAAGACCATCGTCAGCGTGAGCATCCCGGGCACGAGGAAGTCGACGTAGTCGCCCTCGATCCCCCGCCCGCCGCCGACGAGGTAGCCGAACATCAGCAGCATCATGACCGGGAAGGCGAGTCCGACGACCATCACGACCGGCTGCCGCGCCCAGTGGGCCAGTTCCCGCCTGGTCATGGTCCAGCAGTCGCTCAGTACATACGCCGCGCTCACGCCGCCACCTCCTTCTCACGGTCGGTCAGGTGCAGGAAGACCTCGTCGAGGGTCGGCCGCCGCAGGGCGATGTCCTCCGCCTCGATCCCGGCCGTCTCCAGGGCCCGTACGGTCTCGGCCAGCGCCGCCATCCGGTCCGTGACCTGCGCGCTGATCCGCCGCCGGTCCGCGTCGACGTGCACCTCGGATCCGGGGGCCGGCAGCAGCCGTGCCGCCTCCTCCAGCCGCCGGGCGTCGCGCAGGACGACGTCGATGCGGTCGCCGCCGACCTTCGCCTTCAGCTCGTCGGCGGTTCCGTCGGCGACGACCCGCCCGTGGTCGACGACCGAGATCCGGTCGGCGAGCTGGTCGGCCTCCTCCAGGTACTGCGTGGTGAGGAGGACGGTCGTCCCCCCGCCCACCAGCGAGCGCACCGACTCCCACACCTCGCCCCGGCCGCGCGGGTCGAGTCCGGTGGTGGGCTCGTCCAGGAAGAGCACCTCCGGCTCCGTGATCAGCGAGGCCGCGAGGTCGAGCCGCCGGCGCATGCCGCCGCTGTACTGCTTCACGGGCTTGCGTCCGGTGTCCGCGAGCCCGAACCGCTCCAGGAGCTCGTCGGCCCGGGCGCCGGCGCGCCGGGCGCCCAGGTGATAGAGCCGCCCGAACATCTCCAGGTTCTGCCGGCCGCCCAGCTCCTCGTCGACGGCCGCGTGCTGCCCGAGGAGCCCGATCCTGCGCCGCACCTCGGCCGCCTCGCCCCGGACGTCGTGGCCCGCCACCCGCACCAGGCCCTCGTCGTGGCGCAGCAGCGTGGCCAGGATCCGTACCGTCGTGGTCTTTCCCGCGCCGTTCGGGCCCAGCAGCCCGTGCACCGTGCCGCGCCCCACGACCAGGTCGAGGCCGTCCAGGGCCTGCTTGTCGCCGTACCGTTTCCGCGCGCCTTCGACGACGATCGCGTCAGTCATTCCAGCCCTCCAAGCCAGTAGTCAAACTTGACCACTCGATCGAAGGTAAGCCCGCCCAGATCGATTAGTCAAACTTGATTAGATCTCGTCCTCGGGTCCCTCAGGGCCGGACCCATCCGTCGCGAACGGATTCTCCTGACCCTCGGCGAGCACCCCCACGAAGGGCTCCCCGCCCTCCCCCGCGAAGGAATACGCGCCCGCCTCGATCCGCTCGATCAGACCGAGCGTCCATTCCTTGCCCGCGTCGGCCGAGTGGACCCAGAGGTGCATGATCTCGCCGATGTGCCCGAGCTGCTGCGGGCCACCCTCGGGGGTGTAGTACTCGGTGACGGCCTCACGCCAGGCGTCGAGCGCCCGCACCCGCTTCCGCAGCAGCTCCACGACCTCCCCTCTGGGGAGGTCCACGATGAACCCGATCCCCGCGGACAGGACGTCCATCTTCTGGTCGTACGTGGTCAGCGCCTCGCGCAGCAGCGCGAAGTACTCCTCCGTGCCCTTCTCCGTCATCTCGTACTCGGTGCGCGGCGGACCGCCGGCCGTGCTCGGCGCGATCTCGTACGCGCGCAGTAGGCCGTGCTTGGCCATCTGCTTGAGCGCGTGGTAGATCGAGCCGGGCTTGGCGTTGGACCACTCGTGCGCGCCCCAGAACTCCAGGTCGTTACGGATCTGGTAGCCGTGGGCCCGACCGTGCTGACGGACCGCGCCGAGGACGAGAAGCCGGATCGCTGACACGTTTCGTACCTCCTAGTCAATATTGACTAGCGTACGAGAGCATCAGGCGCCCTGCTCCTCCGCGATCAGCGTGAAGGAGTCCTTGCCGTCCAGGGACTCCCGGATGATGTCCGCGTGCCCGGCATGCCGTCCCATCTCCTGGACCAGGTGGAGCAGCATCCAGCGCATCGAGACCCGGCCGTCCTTGGGGAACCAGGGCGCGGGCGGCAGCGGGAAGGTGTCGTCCAGGCTCGGCACGGAGCGGACGAACTCCTCGGTCTCCTTGGCCACGCCCGCCCAGAAGGCCAGCATCTCGGGGACGCTCTCGCCCTCCATGAGCTTGAAGGCGTCGCCCCAGGTGTCCCGGGAGCGCTGCTTCTCGTTCGGGCGCTGCTGGGCCAGCCGCAGCCAGGTCAGCTCCACCTCGGCGACGTGCTTGATCAGCCCGGAGAGGCTGAGCGCGCTGGCGCTCGGGCGGCTCGCCGCCTGCTCCTCGGTGAGGCCGAGAGCGGCACGCCGGATCGCGGCCCGCTGGGCCTCGACGAAGTTGAGGAACGCTCCGCGCTCGTCGCCCTGGGCCTCCGCGGGAACAAGAGCAACCATGGTGTGTCCGCCTTCCTGAGGTGAAAGAAATGGTGGGCGCCGGGGAGCTCTCCTCTCCCGACACCCACCACGTTAGGGAGACTTCCGGACAGTTACGGTCCTAGAAGGCTCTGGAAGCGCTAGAACGGGAACCGGCTCCTGCCGTGCTGCACCGAGATCCACTTCTGGGTGGTGAAGGCCTCGATCATCGCGTCGCCGTTCAGCCGCCCGATGCCCGAGTGCTTCTCGCCGCCGAAGGGCACGATCGGCTCGTCGGCGATGGTGCCGTCGTTGATGTGGATCATGCCGGTGTGGATGCGCTTGGCGACCCGTACACCGCGCTCGACGTCACCCGTGTGGACGGCGCCGCTCAGCCCATACGGCGTGTCGTTGGCGATCCGTACCGCCTCCTCCTCGCCGTCGAAGGGGATGAGGAGGGCCACCGGGCCGAAGATCTCCTGGCTCAGCACGGGCGCGTCGGCCGGCAGACCGCCGAGGATCGACGGGGAGACGACGTTGCCGTCCGCCGAGCCGTGCAGCAGGGCCGTCGCGCCGGCCTCCACCGCCTGCGTGACGACGGCCGAGACCGACTCCGCCTGCTGGGAGTTGATGAGCGGGCCGATGTGGGTGGCGGGGTCGGCCGGGTCGCCGACGCGCAGGGTCTTCACCTTGGCGACGAACTTCTCGGTGAACTCCGCCTCCAGGGTGCGGTCCACCAGGATGCGGTTGGCGGCCATGCAGACCTGGCCCTGGTGCACGAAGCGGCTGAAGACGGCGGCGTCCACCGCGTAGTCGACGTCGGCGTCGTCGAGGACGATCAGGGCGCTGTTGCCGCCGAGTTCGAGGACGGCGTGCTTGAAGTTCTGCGCGCAGACGGTGGCGACGTGGCGGCCGACCTTGTCGGAGCCCGTGAAGGAGATGACCTTGGGCACGGGGTGGGTCAGGAGCGCGTCACCGATCTCGGCGATGTCGGTGACGACGACGTTCAGCAGACCGGCGGGCAGACCGGCCTCCTCAAGGACCTTGGCGACGAGGGTGCCGCCGCAGATCGGGGTGTTCTGGTGCGGCTTGAGGACGACACCGTTGCCCAGCGCGAGCGCGGGCGCGACCGACTTGAGGGAGAGGAGGAAGGGGAAGTTGAAGGGGGAGATGACGCCGACGACACCGACCGGGAGGCGGTAGACGCGGTTCTCCTTGCCGTCGACCGGCGAGGGCAGGATCTTCCCCTCGGGGCGCAGCGCCAGGCTGATCGCCTCGCGCAGGAACTCCTTGGCGAGGTGCAGCTCGAAGCCCGCCTTCAGGCGCGTGCCGCCGAGCTCGGCGACGATCGTGTCGCTGATCTCCTGCTCGCGGTCCTCCACGATCCGCAGGGCGCGCTCGAGGACGAGCCGGCGGGTGTACGGGTTGGTCTCGGCCCACTCGCGCTGGGCGCGCTCGGCGGCCCGGTAGGCGCGGTCGACCTCGTCGGCGGTCGCGACCGTGATCGAGGCGAGCTTCTCCCCTGTGTACGGGTTGAAGTCGATGATGTCCCACGAGCCGCTGCCGGGCTTCCACTCGCCGTCTATGTACTGGTGGGCCAGGTCGGTGAAGTAGGACATGGAACGAGACCCCTTAACCCGCGATGGCGGACGCTGTGGCGACTGTGACGTCGGGCAACTCTGCACTCTGATGTCACGTCATCGTACTGACGTCCTACGTGAGTTGGAGGAGTCCTCGGAGAAGATCGCGACTTTCGGCCGGATCGGGACTCTCCTCGGCCAGTCGCTCCATCACGCGCGCGTACTGGCCCACCTCCTCGCGCTTGTCGAGGTAGAGGGCGCTGGTCAGCTGCTCCAGATAGACGACGTCGGAGAGGTCGGACTCCGGGAAGCTCAGCATGGTGAACGCGCCGCTCTCGCCCGCGTGGCCGCCGTAGCTGAACGGCATGACCTGCAGCGTGACGTGAGGGTGCTCGGAGATCTCGATGAGGTGCCTCAACTGGCCCTGCATCACGGCCCGGTCGCCGTACGGGCGGCGCAGGGCGGCCTCGTCGAGGACGGCGTGGAAGCGCGGGGCGCGCTCGGAGACGAGTACCTTCTGGCGCTCCAGGCGCAGGGCGACGCGGCGGTCGATCTCGGCGCGGGGGGCGTCGGGCATGCCGCGGGTGACGACCGCGTGCGCGTACGCCTCGGTCTGCAACAGGCCGTGCACGAACTGGACTTCATACACGCGGATGAGGGAGGCGGCGCCCTCCAGGCCGATGTACGTCTGGAACCAGCCGGGCAGGACGTCGCCGAAACTGTGCCACCAGCCGGCCACGTTGGCCTCGCGGGCGAGCCCGAGGAGCGAGCCGCGCTCGGACTCGTCGCTGACCCCGTAGAGCGTGAGCAGGTCCTCGACATCCCTGGCCTTGAAGCTCACCCTGCCCAACTCCATACGGCTGATCTTGGATTCGGACGCGCGGATCGAGTAGCCGGCAGCCTCGCGGGTGATGCCGCGCGATTCGCGCAACCGCCTCAGTTGCGAACCCAGCAGGATGCGCCGCACCACGCTCCCGCTCGCTCCGCTCGATTCGACTGCCGTCACGGCTCCAGCCTCTCCTTCGCGGTCTCGGGCCCCCGGATTGTGCCACTAAACGCTTCAGCGCGTACACATTCGATTACGGAAAGGCGGCGACTTCAGGGCGACTTCCTGATCATGGCGAAAGTAGTCGGCAGAAGATATGCACAAAATCGGCACGGGGACGGACAGGTCCGGCGCGTGCACGTGCATCTGCCCTTGCATCCAGTGGTCGCATTCGGAACCATGGACCCGCGCAACCGCACCACATCCGCGATTCGCCGCGATTCCCGGGAGTGCCTCGCATGGGGACGAATGGATCGACCATGCTCGAGCCGTTACGGCAGGGGCTTCCGCCGATCGATCCCGCCGCCGTCTCCAACGCGGCCTCCTGCGCACTCCCGCCTGCGTACGAAGCGGTGCGCGGCGCACGGAAGTTCACGCGCGCGACGCTCGCGCAGTGGGACCTCACCGAGCGCTTCGACGACGTCGCCCTGGTCGTCTCCGAACTCGTCACCAACGCCTTGCGCCACGCGCTGCCGTCGGACGAGGCCCGGGAAGAAGGCCAGAACGCGCCCGTCCGGCTCCATCTGATGCGCTGGACGAGCCGTCTGGTGTGCGCGGTGCGCGATCCCAGCCACCGGGGTCCGGAGGCGCGCGAGAAGGACGAGGACTTCGCCGCGGAGTCCGGGCGAGGGCTGTTCCTGGTCGACTCCTTCAGCGACAGCTGGGGGTGGCACCCACTGGCCGGGACGCTCCAGGGCAAGGTGGTGTGGGCGCTGTTCCGGATCGGCCCGGAGTAACACCCGTACCTCTACACATAGGGCCCCGGCGGGATGCCGGGGCCCTTCGCGCGCATACATCACGTCACACGAGGTGGTCGAACTCCCCGTCCTTGACGCCCAGCAGCAGCGCCTCTATCTCGGCGGGCGTGTAGACCAGCGCGGGCCCGTCCGGGTGGCGCGAGTTGCGCATGGCCACGTTCCCGCCCGGAAGCTTCGCGAACTCCACACAGGATCCTTGGGAGTTGCTGTGCCGGCTCTTCTGCCAGACGACACCCCGCAGCTCTGTGGCCGCCATGCCGTTGTACGCACGATGCGCATGATGCACTGGTAGCTCCCCGAGTTTGCTTGGTGCAGGTCTCAACTTCCTCGGATCATAGCTGTGTTCATATGCCCATGCATGAGCAGATGCACGTGCACGCGGGGTGGCGTAGCGACTACGCGACTCAGTGCACTCGCGTGGCGCTCAGCGAGCTACCGACGAGTAAGGCAAGAGTGCCATCTCCCGGGCGTTCTTGACGGCCCGGGCGATCTGCCGCTGCTGCTGGGCGCTCACGCGCGTCACCCTACGGCTACGAATCTTCCCCCGGTCGGAGATGAACTTCCGCAGCAGGTCGGTGTCCTTGTAGTCGATGTACGTGATGCCGTCACGGTCCAGCGGGTTCGGGCGGGGCTTGGCGGGCTTACGGGGGGACTTCGGGGGCACGGGTCAGACCTCCAGGAGGGCGTCGAAGGCGGGCGGGAGCAGCTTCCAGGCGTCGCGCCCGGCGGCGTACTCCGCATCGGTGAGCAGGCAGGAGTCGAGGACCTCGGCCAGACCCTGGCGGTCCAGGCCGGGCGAGGTGAAGACCAGGTGCTGGCAGCGGTCGCCGTGTTCGGGATGCCAGTCCATGGCGGCGGCGGCCCTGCGGACGGGCGGGATCATCTCCCAGGCGGCGTCGGGCAGAGAGGCCAGCCAGGGGCCGACGCTCTCGACACAGAGCGCGCCGCCCGCCGCGTCCCAGTGGAGCAGGGTGTCGGGCTTGTCGGCGAGCCAGAAACGGCCACGGCTGCGGGCCGCGGCGCAGGTCAGGTCCTCCAGCGCCGCGTACAGGCGTCCGGGGTGGAAGGGGCGGATGTGGTGCCAGACGAAGGTGGTCACCCCGCTCGCGTCCGCCTCCTGGGGCAGCAGCGCGCAGGCCGGGTGCTGCGCGGCGGCCGCGGCCTCGACGTCGAAGCCCGCGAGGGCGGCGGCGGCCAGCTCCGTACCGGACTCGACGGGGACGTGGCGGGCGGTGGGGTGGAGCTGGGCGAGCAGCGCGCGGTCCTCGTCGTCGGCCTCGGGGCTGTCGACGACGGCCAGGACGGGCGCGTACTCCAGCTGGCGCGCCCAGGTGTCGGCGACGGTCCGCTGGTCGGTGGCGGCGGCCGCGAGACCGCCGTCGGCGAGGTCGTCGCCGTTTCCGAGGTACGGCAGGACGAGGGCAGGGTCGACGGCGGTGATCACGGAGGTGAGCCGGAGTCCGGCCGAGGCCACGACCTCGGCCATCGCCTTGGGCTCGACCGAGTCCCAGAGCTCGACGACCGCGAGCCGGGTCAGTCCGGCGTCGGCGAGCCGCTGGAGCTCGGGGACGAGGTCCTCGCGCAGGGCGCAGCAGGCGCAGTCGTTGACGAGCGGGGTCTCGTCGGTGGACAGGACGCCGGTGGTGTCGCGGACCGTACGGGCGACCGTCCCCGTCTCCGGGGCCGTCGCGAGGTCGTGGTGGAGCGCGACACTGCCGGGGACGGTGGCGAGGAGCCGGTCCACGGCAGCACGGCGGGCGTCGGAGTGGAGTCCTCCGACGAGGGCGACGGAGAGGCCGGCGGACATCAGCGAGCCTCGCGCCGTCCGTAACGCTTCTCGAAGCGCTCCACGCGGCCGGCGGTGTCGAGGACGCGTGCGGTGCCCGTGTAGAAGGGGTGGCTCGCGGAGGAGATCTCGACGTCGACGACGGGGTAGGTGTTGCCGTCCTCCCAGACCACCGTCTTGGTGCTGGTCATCGTCGAGCGGGTGAGGAAGGCGAAGTCACCGGCCTTGTCGCGGAAGACGACGGGGCCGTACGGGGGGTGGATGTCGTGCTGCATGGGTGCTCAGCGCTCCTCTCGGAAGTCGACGTGACGGCCGGCGACGGGGTCGTACTTGCGCAGGACGAGACGGTCGGGGTCGTTACGGCGGTTCTTGCGGGTGACGTACGTGTAGCCGGTGCCGGCGGTGGACCGGAGCTTGATGATCGGGCGGAGTTCGTTGCGGGCCATGGTGTGTAGAGTAAATGAACATGGTTCCCATTTCCAAAGACGTCTCCCGAGAGGTAGGTCACCCTTGTCCGCCCACTGCCAGCTGACCGGCGCACAGCCCGGCTTCGGCAACCGCATCTCGCACTCGCACCGCCGCACGTCACGGCGCTTCGACCCGAACATCCAGAAGAAGCGCTACTGGCTTCCGAGCGAGGGCCGGCACGTCCGGCTGACGCTGAGCGCCCGCGCGATCAAGACCGTCGACACGATCGGGATCGAGGCCGCCGTGGCCCGGATCCGGGCGCGGGGGGTGAAGGTCTGATGGCGAAGAAGAGCAAGATCGCGCGCAACGAGCGCCGGAAGTCGGTCGTGGAGCGGTACGCCGAGCGGCGGGCCGAGCTGAAGGAGATCATCCGCCGGCCGTCCACGCCGGAGGCCGAACGGGAGGCGGCGGTACGGGAGTTGCGGCGCCAGCCACGCGACGCGAGCGCGACGCGGGTCCGCAACCGCGACGCGGTGGACGGACGGCCGCGCGGACATCTGCGGAAGTTCGGCATCTCGCGCGTACGGCTCCGGGAGCAGGCGCACGCGGGGTTCCTGCCGGGGGTGCGCAAGGCGTCCTGGTGACCGACCCACCCGATCGGCCGGCCCGGGCTCTCGGCGGAGGGCCCGGGCCGGCGGCATACCGGACACGGCCTACGGCGTGCGCGGCGCGGCCGGGAGTTCCGCGAGGGCCTTGCCCGTACGGTCGTACAGCGTGACGCCGGGGTCGCCGTTCATGGGGCCCGTACGGGCGTACCAGACACCCCAGCCCGGCGTGCCGGGCAGCTCCAGGAGAGCGGCGACGGCCTTCTTGCCGTCCACGTCGGCCACTTCGACCCGGCCGACCGTGCGGGTCCCGTAATAGAGCCCCGAACGGAAGGCCCCCTTCGCGTCGCCCTCCGACTGGTGGCTGACGCCCGGGTCGGACACGGCGACGTTGCCGTCGACGACGCTGCGGAAGTTCTCGTAACCGTCGGGCCCCGACCAGAACTTTCCCTGCGCCGTCAGCCACAGCTTCCAGCCCCCGCCCGCGTCCACCTTCTCGCCGGGTGAGACCACCCGCGGCGGCGTGGCGAGCGGCGTGCGGGCGGCGGAGGCGGAGGGCGACGGGGAGAGGGGGGCCGGGGCGGCGACCGAGGCGCGGCTCGTCGGGGGCACGAGCAGGGGGGAGGGCGTCGGCGAGGGGGTCAGGCCGACGGCCGCCGCCGTGACCGTCGCGACGCCGGTCACCGACAGCGCCGCGAGCGCCACCGCACGGCGGCGACGGCGCGCCCGGCCCTCGCGCCGGACGGCCACCAGCGGCACCGGGCCGGGGGCGATCTCGTGGGCGGCGTGTGCGAACACCGCTCGGACCTCGGTCTCCGCGTCGGATTCCGCTCCGGATGCGTCGGATTCCGGGTCGGACTCGGGGATCATGGTCGTACTCCGGTGGGGGCGTGGGGGTACGGGACAGGGGCGGTGGCGAGTCGGGGGTGCGCACGCAGGGCCGCCAGTCCGCGCCGGGCATGGGTCTTGACAGTGCCGATCGAGCAGTTGAGCACGCACGCGATGTCCTGCTCGCTCAGGTCCTCCCAGTAACGGAGCACCATCACGGCACGCTGACGTTCCGTCAGTCCCGCTAAGGCCTCCAGAAGCGCGGTGCGCTGCTCGACGGCCTCGGCATGGTCCCCGTACGCGGACCTGACCGAGTCCGGCAGCACCGGCGTCAGGAGATGGACGACCCGTTTACGGCGCAGACGGCTGAGGTTGTTGTTGATCAGGGCGCGGCGCACATACAGGTCGATCTCGTCCCGTGGGACCCGCCGCCACCGGCCGTAGACCTTGGCCAGCGTCGTCTGCACCAGGTCCTCGGCCTCGTGGAAGTCACCGGTCAGGAGCTGGGCCGTGCGCACGAGACGGGGCCACGCAGCGACGGCGAACTCGTCGAAGCCGTCGTCCTCGGCGGCGGACTCGTGCGACACGGTGGGTGACCTCGCGATCGGTCGGCGGGAGAGGGGGAGGGAGCAGGGCCCGCCCCGTGGTCGGGCCCTGCTCCGGGTCGGATACGGCTCATGCGCCGCCGGTCGTCAGGCGTCCCACCCGGGCAGCTCGGCCAGAAGCCGGCCCTGACGGTCGTACAGCGACACGCTCGGGCCGCCCGTCGCCGGACCGGTGTGGGCGTACCAGACACCCCACCCAGGCTTGCCTGGCAGCTGCACGAGCGCGGCGACGGTCTTCTTCCCGGCCGAGTCGGTCAGTTCCACCCGGCCCGCCTTGTGGGTCCCGTAGTACAGGCCCGAGTGGAAGGCGCCGTTCGCGTCGCCCTCCGACTGGTGGCTGACGCCCGGCCGGGATAGGTCGATGTTGCCGTCGACGACGCTGCGGAAGTTCTCGTAACCGTCGGGCCCCGACCAGAACTTTCCCTCCTCCGTCAACCAGATCGTCCAGCCCCCGCCCGCGTCCACGCGCTCGCCGGACTGCACGGTACGGATCGGGGTCGCGGTGGTCGACTTCGGGGAGACGGACGTGGCGGCGGCCTGCGCGGTCGAGGTCGAGGCGAGCTGTGCGGCGGGCGCGCCCACGGCCGTCGGCGCCGCGGTCGCGACGGCGGCCACGACCACGGCCGCGGCCAGCAGGTACTTCTTCATGCGAACGCTCCTGGGTTGTGTGCGGTCTCCACTCCTTCCAACTCCTCTTGGGGGACTACCGGATGACATACCCAGGGAAGAGATTGCGTGGGGCGGCTACACCCAGTACTCGCTCCCCGGCTCTAGGGCACGTCGGGGAGCTCGGGGTGGGGGCGGGACAGGCCCGCGCGGTCGGCTGCTGTCGTGCCGTGGGTCCAGCCCGCCTCGTCCCACATCGCGCGGACGCGGGTCGTGCGGGTTTCGGGGAACATCTCGTCCGCGTGGGACGTGACCGCCGCCTCGCGGCTGCGCAGGGCGGGAAGCAGCGTGGGCTCCTCCGCCGTCACCCGGCGCGTCGTCGTCGCGAGCCGCGCGCCCAGGCGGTTCGCGTACGCGAGCAGGAACGACTGGCGGAAAGACTTCGTGCGCTTGCGGCCGCCCGCCCGCTGCTCCGCCTCCGCCCGCGTCATCGCCGCCGTGCCCTGGACCAGGAGCGAGGTGTACAGCAGCTCCACCGGCTCCAGGTCCGCCTCGAAGCCGACGACCGTCGAGAAGCCGTACGGCTCGTTCCACACCGCCCGGCAGTGGTTCGCCGTCGCCACCACGTCCAGCAGGATCGCCTTGGCCTGCTCGTAGGGCGGTTCCACCCCGATCCGGATCGCCCCCGGCGCGTCCCCCGACGGCGTACGCGACGCCAGCGCCGCCTCGTCCAGGCTGTGGCGGGCCATCAGCTCCTGGGCCTTGGCGGTCAGCGCCTCCGCCTCCTCCGGGTAGCCCGTCGCCTCGGCCTTCGCGAGCAGGGCCCGTACACGCGTCAGCATCCGCGGCTCCCCCGCCACGGCGGCCGGGAGTACGTCACCCGGAACCGGGCCAACCGGTTCCAGGGACGGCAGCCTGACCAGCAGGCGGTACAGCTCCAGGGTCATGGTCGCCGAGGAGAAGCGGTCCGCCCGGACGGGGGTGGTGTCCAGCTCGGCCAGTTGCGCGGCCCAGCGGTGCGGCAGGCGCTCGTAGCGGCTCGTCTCCGCCGCGATCAGGGCCCCCGCCAGCCTCACGTGCTCGTCCGGCAGCTCCCGCCGCACCAGCCGTACGAGATCCGCCGGCTGCCAGCCCCGCTCCCACGCCCGCCGTACGAACTCCTCGCCGCGACGCGCCAGTTCCGCGTCCGCCGACCGGTCCGCCGCGAGCAGCGACGCCGCCGTGTCCAAGGCCGTGTCGTCGTCCGTGTACAGCGCCGCCTCGAACGCTCTCTCGACCGTACTCATTACTGCTTCGCGTCCCATTCCTCACGCGCCCGACCGATCACCGCACGGTGGTCGAGCGACCAGTCGATCAGCTGCTTGATCAGGTGCGTCATGCTGTGGCCCGTCTCCGTCAGCGCGTACTCCACCTGCGGCGGCGTCGTCGGATACACCGTCCGCGCCACCAGCCCGTCGCGCTCCAGACGACGCAGCGTGAGCGTCAGCATCCGCTGCGAGATCCCGGCGACCAGCCGCTGGAGCTCCTTGAACCGCCGTGGCCCCGCCGCCAGTTCGACCACCACGTGCACGGTCCACTTGTCGCCGAGCCGGTCCTGCACATCCCGTACTCCGCACTCCTCCGCGCAGCTCACCACCGGGTCGGTGGTTACCTCCGTGTGCCCCTCGTACATGAATGTGCCTCCTTACAAGATCGGCGCGCTGCCTCCAGGATGGTCCTCGACGGAAAGAACCACGAAACCAGGGGGAACAATGCTGCTCGTCACCGGTGTCTCCGGCGGTCTCGGCTCGCTCGTCGCGGAGCGCCTCGCCGGTCGCGACGACGTCGTCCTCGGCACCCGCGCCGGACTGCCCGGGACGCGTCCCGTCGACTTCGACGAGCCCGCCGGCCTGCCGGAGGCCTTCGCCGGGGTGGACACGCTGCTGATGATCTCGGCGGGGTACGGCGAGGACGACACCGTCATCGCCCGGCACGAGGCCGCGATATCCGCCGCCGAGGCGGCCGGGGTCGGCCACATCGTCTACACCAGCCTCTCCGGCGACGGCGACCACCTCACGTACTCCCTCGCGCACCGCTGGACCGAGCGGCGGCTCCAGCGGTCGAGCGTGAACTGGACGATCCTGCGCAACGGCCTGTACGCCGAGTTCCTGACGTGGATCGCGACCCCGGACGCCGACAACCGCATCACCGGCCCCCTCGGCGAGGGGCGGCTCGCCGCCGTGGCCCGCGAGGACCTCGCCGACATCGCGGTCGCCGTCGCCACCGCGCCGGCCGCGCATGCCGGCCGCACGTACGAGCTCGTCGGCGAACGCCCGCTCGGCGGGGCCGACCTGGCGCGGGCGCTGGGTGCCGAGTACGCGCCCGGCACGATCGCGGAGGCGCGGGCGGCGATCGCCGCGTCGGGGGCCGTGCCGTTCCAGGTCCCGATGCTGACGGGCACGTACTCGGCGATCGCGCACGGCTTCATGGACGGCACGGGGGTGAAGAGCGACCTGCGGGAGCTGCTGGGGCGTGAGCCACTGGACGCGCTCGAGGTGTTCGTGGCGGCCGTACGCCGGGGGTAGGCCCAGGCATACCGTGCGGACGCCCTCCAGTGGTCGTGATCGGCGGACGCGGAAACGGTTCGCTTGAACCATGACTTCAACCGCCGTACGACTCACCGACCTTCACCGCCACCACGGCGACGTCCGCGCCCTGGACGGTGTCGACCTGGACTTCCGTACCGGGACCTTCACCGCCGTCATGGGGCCCTCCGGCTCCGGCAAGTCCACGCTGCTCCAGTGCGCGGCGGGCCTCGACCGGCCCACGAGCGGGACGGTCGAGGTGGGCGGGGTGGCCCTGGAAGGGCTGAGCGAGCGGCGGCTGACGCTGCTGCGGCGGGACCGGATCGGGTTCGTCTTCCAGTCGTTCAACCTGCTGCCCTCGCTGACGGCCGCGCAGAACGTGGCGCTGCCGCTGCGGCTGGCGGGGCGACGGGTGTCCCGGGGCGAGGTGCGGGCGGCGCTGGAACGGGTCGGTCTTGGCGGGCGGGAGAAGCACCGGCCCGGGGAGCTTTCGGGCGGACAGCAGCAACGGGTCGCGATCGCCCGGGCGTTGATCACCCGGCCCGCGGTGCTCTTCGGGGACGAGCCGACCGGGGCCCTGGACTCCACCACGAGCCGCGAGGTACTGACGATGCTGCGGGAGCTGGTGGACCGGGACGGCCAGACGATCGTCATGGTGACCCACGACCCGGCGGCGGCGGCCCGGGCGGACCGGGTGGTCTTCCTGGTCGACGGGCGGGTGGAGGGTGAGCTGCACGCCCCGACGGTGGAACGGGTCGCGACCCGAATGACCGGCCTGGAGACGGGGCGGGCGGCGGGGCGTGCCGTCGATCCGGTGGCGGAAGGTGCCGTCGATCCGGTGGCAGGGCGTGCCGCCGAACCGGCCACGGGGCGTGCCACCGGACCGGACGCGGACGCGGCGTCGGAGGCCGGCGCGGAGGCCCGCTCCGGTCCGGACGCGGACCCGGCGTCGGAGGCCGCCCCGGAGGCCGGGTCCGGCCGGGAGGCCGAGGCAGGGGCGGGGGTCGTCGCGTGTTGACCGTCGTGCTTTCCGGGCTGCGGGCCCGGTGGGCCGCCTTCCTCGGCAGCTTCGTCGCCCTCGCCCTCGGCGTGGGGCTTCTCACCACCATGGGTCTCGGCCTCTCCGCCACCTTCGACGCGCCCGAGCGCGCCCCGCAGCGGTTCGCCTCCGCACCCGTGGTCGTGAAGGGGCGGGACGCGGTCACCGTCGACGTACGGCGGGGTCCGGACACGGCCACCGTCTCTCGGAAGCTCGACCGTCCACAGCCTGTGGATACCGAACTGCTGCGCGACCTCAAGGCCCGCTGGACCGTCACCACCGCCGGCGGCCCGGACGCCGTCGGCGTCCACGGCCCCGCCGCCGAGGTCCGCGAGCTCGTCGGCGACCGGGCCCAGGTGCTCACCGGGAACGACCGCCGGCTCGCCGACCCCGAGCCGGAGCGGGACGCCGAGGCGCTCGTCGCCCTCAACGCCCTCCTCGGCACCGCCGGAGGCGTCACCACCTTCGTCTCCGTCTTCGTCGTCGCCTCCACGTTCGCGTTCGCGGTCGCCCTGCGGCGACGCGAGTTCGGGCTGCTGAGGACGGCGGGCGCGACCCCCGGTCAGGTGCGGCGGATGCTGCTCGCGGAGGCCTCGGGGGTCGGGGTCCTCGCCTCGGCCACCGGGTGCGCGCTGGGCGCGTGGGGTGCGCCGTGGCTGGCGCGGGTGCTCGTGGACGGCGATCTCGCCCCGGAGTGGTTCGCGATCGGCGGCGCCACGTGGCCGTTCCACACCGCGTTCTGGACGGGGGTGACCGTCGCCCTCGCGGGGGCCGTCGCCGCCTCGCGGCGGGCGGGGAAGATCGGTCCGGCGGCGGCGCTGCGCGAGGCGGACGTCGACACGGACGTCCTGCCGCTCGGCCGGGCGCTGCTCGCCACGGGGCTGCTGCTCGCGGGCGCCGGGCTGCTCGTCTGGACCTGTGTCACCGAGCCGTCGGAGCTGCTCAAGCGCAAGACGTACACGACCCTGCCGATGCTCCTGATCACCGGCGTCGCGCTGCTCGCCCCGGTGCTCGTCCGGCCGGTGGCGCGGGCGCTGCGGCTGCCGGGGGTGACGGGGATGCTCGTACGGGAGAACAGCGCGGCGGCCGTCCGCCGTACCGCCGCCGTCGCCGCGCCCGTCCTGGTCACGGTCGCGCTGGCCGGCTCGCTGCTTGGGTCGGCGACGACGGTCACGAGCACGAAGGCGGCGGAGGCGCGGGAGCAGACGCGGGCGGAGTGGGTGGTGACCGGCGAGAACCTGCGGCCGGTGCCGGGCGCGTCTGCGTCGGGCGCCACCTCCGTCTTCGCACGGGACGGGGCGGAGGCCCTGGTGAAGTACGGGGCGCGGGCGGTGGCCGACCCGGCGGCCTTCGCGACCCTGGCGCGGCTGCCGGTGGTGGCCGGGGACGTGGCCGACCTCGACGACCGGTCGATCGTCGTCAACGAGGAGTGGGAGCGGCGGACGGTCGGCGACGTGGTGGAGGTGTGGCGCGCGGACGGGAGCGGGCCGGTGAAGCTGCGGGTCGTGGCGGTCCTGGCGCTCGGGACGGGCGACAACGGACCGTATGTGACGCGGGCGAACGCGCCGGGGGCGGCGGTAGACCGGATCGAGGCGCGGGGCGTGGGCGCGGAGGCGCTGGCGGCGGCGGGCGGGACGGTACGGACCGCGGACGCCTGGGCGGCCGCCACGCACCCGACGACCAGCCCGCAGACCCGCCTCGGCCTGCTCCTGGTGCTCGGCATCGCCCTCGTCTACACGGTGATCGCCCTCGCCAACACGCTGCTGATGGCGACGTCGGTACGGGGCGGGGAGCTGGCCTCCCTCCGCCTGGCGGGCGCCACCCGGGCGCAGATCCTGCGCGTCGTGACGGGCGAGGCGGCCGTGGCCGTGACGATCGGCGCGGTCCTGGGCGTGGCGGTGACCGCGCTGTGCCTGGGCGCCCAGGCCGCGGCCCTGGCGACCCTGTCGGCCCCGGTCTCCGTCTCGGTCCCCTGGTCCGCCGTGGCCGCGGCGGCGGGCGCGTGCGCGGCGGCGGCGATCGCCTCGGCGGCGGTGCCCGCGTGGCGCCTGACGCGCTGAGCGGCGACAGTTGGGTGAACGGGGCGGTGACCGGGGTCGGAGCCGGGTCACCGCCCCGTCCTCGGCAGGACCGTCGACCGCCCAGCCCTCGGCAGCACCGTCAACATCGGGGCGCACGGGACACGACCGCGCTACTGGAGGCACTGGCACGCGCCCTGGGCGCGGCCGATACCGACTCCGTCGCGTACTACGCAGAACTGCTGGAAGTCGGCCTGGGCGACACCCCGGCCCGCAAGACCTGGAGGAAATTGATGAGCGTGGGCAGCTTCTTCCCCGGCCGAGGGACTCTCGTCGAGGAGACGTTCCTGAAGGGCAAGGCCGAAGGCGAGGCGGAGGGCGAGGCCAAGGGTAAGGCGGAAGGCAAGGCGGAGGCCGTGCTGCGGGTGCTCGCCGCACGAGGGATCGAGGTCCCTGAGGCCGCCGCCCGGCGCATCTCCTCGTGCACCGACACCGGCCTCCTCGACACCTGGCTCGACCGCGCGATCACGGCCACCGATGCCGAGGAGCTGTTCGCCGACTGACGTGCCCCGGGGCGGCCCCCCTACGGCACCAGGATCAACTTCCCCCGCACGCGGCCCGATTCGCTGAGTTCCTGGGCCCTGGCCGCCTCCTTCAGGGGGAGTATCTCCGCCAGGCGGATCGTCAGGGCGCCGCTCGCCGCCAGGGACGCGTGGGTCGTGAGGCCCGAGCGGACCGTGGCCGGGGATTCCATGACGCCCGAGAAGACGATTCCGTGCTCCTCCGCGTCCGGCGCCGCGATCGTCACGATGCGGTCCTTCGCGCCGCCCATCAGCTCGATCGAGACCGGCAGCGTGTCGTGGCCCGCCGCGTCGAAGACCGCGGCGCTCTTCCACAAGGCGGCTTGAGCGGGCGCCGCGTCAGCCGAGCGCCGCGTCAGCCGGGCGCCGCGTCAGCCGGGCGCCGCGTCAGCCGGGCGCCGCGTGAGCCGGGCGTTGTCAGTGGTGGGTGTCAGACTCGCGCCCATGAGCGAGAGGTGGGCGCTGGCCGCCGAGGCGGAGGGGGACGGGGCACGGCTCGTCCCCCTCGGTCCCGACGGGCTGCCCGCCGGACCCGTCCTGCGCGAGCCGGACCTCGTCGAGGCCGTCCGCTCCCGGCCCGGCGTCGCCCGCTGGGTGTGGCGGTCCACCGCCGAGGTCCATCCGCGGCTCCTCGCCGCCGGGGTGCGCGTCGAGCGGTGTTACGACATCGAGGTCGCCGAGGGCCTCCTGCTCGGCCACGAGGGGCGGCTCGGGGAGCCCCGGTCCGCCGCGGCCGCCCTCGCGCGGCTGCGGAACGCTCCCGTACCGCCCGATCCGCCCCAACGCGCCGCCGAGCCCGGCTCGCAGGACTCCCTCTTCGAGCCGGGCCCCGGCACCACGGCCGTGCCCTTCGACGACCTCCTCGCCGTCTACGCCGAGCAGCAGCGCCGCCACAACCGGGCAGAGCACCCGGGGCGGATGCGGCTGCTCACGGCCGCCGAGTCCGCGGGCATGCTCGTAGCCCTCGAGATGAACCGAGCGGGGATCCCCTGGCGGGCCGACGTGCACCGGGAGGTGCTGCACGAGCTGCTGGGCGAGCGGTACGCGGGCGGCGGGGAGCCCCGTCGCCTCGCCGAGCTCGCCGACGAGGTCTCGGCCGCCTTCGGCCGCCGGGTCCGCCCCGATCTGCCCGCCGACGTCGTCAGGGCCTTCGCCCAGGCCGGCATCCGGGTGCGGTCCACCCGCCGCTGGGAGCTGGAGGAGCTCGACCACCCGGCGGTGGCGCCGCTCATCGCGTACAAGAAGCTGTACCGGATCTGGACCGCCCACGGCTGGTCCTGGCTCCAGGACTGGGTGCGCGACGGCCGGTTCCGCCCCGAGTACCTGCCCGGGGGAACGGTCAGCGGCCGCTGGACGACCAACGGCGGCGGCGCGCTGCAGATCCCCAAGGTCATCCGGCGGGCCGTGGTGGCCGACGAGGGCTGGCGCCTCGTGGTCGCCGACGCCGACCAGATGGAGCCCCGGGTCCTGGCCGCGATCTCCCGCGACCCCGGTCTGATGGAGGTCGCCGGGCACCCCGACGACCTGTACACGCGGCTGTCGGACCGGGCGTTCTCCGGCGACCGCGACCACGCCAAGCTCGCCCTCCTCGGGGCGATCTACGGGCAGACCAGCGGCGACGGCCTGAAGAACCTGGCCGCGCTGCGCCGCCGCTTCCCGCGCGCCGTGGCCTACGTCGACGACGCGGCGAAGGCGGGCGAGGAGGGCCGGCTCGTACGGACCTGGCTGGGCCGGACCAGCCCGAAGGCCGTCGGCGCCGGCGCGGACGAGGAGGCGGGCATCCCTCAGGAGGGCGGCGCCGACTCCGAACCGGCCTCCGGGGAGGGCGAGTTCACGCCCGGCTACGCCTCCAGCAACGCGCGGGCGCGCGGCCGGTTCACCCGTAACTTCGTCGTCCAGGGCAGCGCCGCGGACTGGGCCCTCGTGATGCTCGCCGCGTTGCGCCGCGCCACGGCCGGCATGCGGGCCGAACTGGTCTTCTTCCAGCACGACGAGGTGATCGTCCACTGCCCGGCGGAGGAGGCGGAGGCGGTGACTGAAGCGGTCCGGGCCGCCGGCGACGAGGCGGGGCGGATCGCCTTCGGCCCGACCCCGGTCCGCTTCCCCTTCACGACGGCGACGGTGGAGCGGTACGCGGACGCGAAGTGAGGGGCGGGGGCGGGCGGGGGGCTGGCGACTGCGGTCGGCGTCGCCCCCCGGGCGGTCGGCGTCACGCTCGTGCGAGCGTGGTGACCGGATGCGCGGAGTCGGGCGCGGAGTCGGGCGCGGGCGTCGTGACCGGGGACGCGGAGGTGGGCCGGGTCCCCCGTGCCCGGCCCACCTGCTCCTCGTCGGGGCGCTACTTCGCCTCGAACTTGGCCCACTTGTCGTTGAGGGCGATCGCCTTGAGCTGCTCCGTCGTCAGCGCAGGCTCGGGGCGCGTCGCGTCCTCGTGCTGCGCGCCCGTGTTGAACGCGGAGACCACGACCCGGAACCCGGACTTCGTCATCGTGTCGGCCATCCACCAGACCACACCCGCGCCGCCCTTCTCCCCGGGCTGCTGGGTCACCTTCAGGAACCGCCCGTCGGGCAGCGGCGTGGTGCCGCCGTAGAGCTCCCCGGCGACATCGCCCATGCCGTTCTGCACGTTGATCTGGACGAGGCTCCTGCCCTTGCCGTCGTCCACGACCACGTACGCGAACTCGCCGTCGCCGCCCTTGGAGACCACCGTCAGCCCCTTGGGGACCAGCGACCGCAGGGTCGCCCGCACGGCAGCGCCGTCGATCTCCGGCGGCGCGGTGACGGCGCCCGGCTTGAGCTCCTGGTCCTTCGCCATGGGCAGCCGCTTGAGCAGCGGCCGCCAGCCCTCGGCGGTGATCAGGGTCTTCAGCTGGGCGGGGCTGAAGGGCGGGTCCGTCCGCGTGACGGCGGAGTCCTTCTCCGTGGGGGCGTTGTACTCGCCCACGTCGACCAAGAACCCGTCCTTCGTGAGCAGGACCGCCCGCCAGTTCTTGGTCTCCGTGCGCTTGTCCGGGTACTCGTAGCCCTGGAAGATCATCAGCCGGTCGCCGTTCGCGAGCTTCTCGCTCGTGCAGGCGTCGTGCGGCACGAAGGTCTTGTCCGGGCACGTCACCTGGCCCGCGCCGGCCTCCTGGGTGTCCCCGGCCCGGTTGAGGCCGACCGTGACCCCCGCCTCGCCCCTGCCGTCGTCGTAGACGCCGGTGACGTACGCACCCGTGCCGTTCTCATCGGTGATGGTCCACGTTCCCGCGGGGGTGTTCGCCGTCAGGACGGCCGCCATGTCCCTGACCGGGATCTGCGGCTCGGGCTGCATCTTGTCGGCTGGTACGGCCTTGTCCCAGGCGCTCTGGCCCACCCCGTCCCCGCCCGGCTTCGGCGCGGCGACCGAGGAGCCCTTGGCCTTCCCGCCCGCACCCAGCAGGTCCCCGCCGTAGACCCCGCCGACGCCCACCACGGCGAACGCCAGCACCCCGCCGGTCACCGCCGCCGCGCGGCGGCGCCGCAGCTTGCGCCTGCCTCGCGTCAGGCCGCCGGCCACCAGCACGCGGCCGTCGTCCGCCGCGAACCCGTCGCCGGTACGGCGCAGGGCCGCACCGAGCTCGTCCTCGAAACCGTCGTGTCCCTCGTTCAGAGGCATGCCGAATCACCGTCTCCGGTCCGTGAGTGAAAGAAGAAGTTTCAGAAGCTGAGAAGCTCAGCGGGACGCGAACTCGACGATGCTGCCGCCGAGCCGCTCCCGAAGCTTGCCGAGCGCCCGCACCGAGCGGGTGCGGACCGCCGCGGAGCTCACATGGAGCGCGTCGGCCGTCTCCTCGACGCTGCGGTCCTCCCAGTACCGCAGCACCACCACGGCCCGGTCCTTGGGCGCGAGGGCCGCGAGCGCGTCGAGCAGGGCGATCCGCAGCGCCGGGTCGTCAGCGCCCTCCGGCGCCCGGTCGGGCAGCTCGCCGAGTGGCCGCTCGGTCGCGGAGCGTCGCCGCCGGTGGCTGAGGAAGGTGCGGACCAGGACGGTCTGCGCGTACCCGGCCGGGTTGCCGATGCGCTGGGCGCGCCCCCACAGGACGTACATCCGGCCCAGCGTCTCCTGCACCAGGTCCTCGGCGAGATGGGTGTCGCCGCTGGTCAGCAGGCATGCCGACCGGA
This sequence comes from Streptomyces sp. NPDC029169, assembly GCF_055563935.1. Classification (NCBI taxonomy): domain Bacteria; kingdom Bacillati; phylum Actinomycetota; class Actinomycetes; order Kitasatosporales; family Streptomycetaceae; genus Streptomyces; species Streptomyces sp. NPDC029169. Next base: position 89,327 of record NZ_JBVHXA010000020.1, on the reverse strand, counting down.
ACAGATGACCCGTCCTGGCGGCTGCGAACTCCAGGAACCCGTCCGCTCGGGACTGTCTCATGCCCCTCCCCTCCGTCGCGGTCGCCGTACACCTCAATGACGCGATGGGCCCGGGGAAATGTTTCACACGAGATTCGTGCGGGGTCGTACGAGGCCGTACGAGTTCGAGGACGTGAGAATGTCCCAGAATGCTCAGGATTGGGTATCTCTGGAACATGAACGGTTTTCTCGTGGATTCCGCAGGGGTCACGATGGCCGGCGTCTGGCAGTCCGGGCTGGCCCAGGTTCTCGGCGGCCTGATCGTGGTCGCCGTGCTGATCGGCGCGTTCTGGCTGGGGATGAGGATCAGGGACAAGGAGTCCCCGACGCCCAAGCCCGAGGAGCAGCCGCACCGGCCCGAGGACGCCGGACTTCCCGGCGAGGCGTCCGAGTACCGCAGGCCCGCCGAGATGCCGCAGACCGACGGCGAGCACCGGCTCATGCCGTACGAGTTGAAGGGCGGCGGCACGTCGGGCAGCGAGACCTCGCCCGACCCGCCGAGCGAGGAGAAGCGCAAGTGGGGCGGGATCTCCAGCGGCGGCTTCGGCAGCGGCGGGCCGGGGCACGGCGACTGACCTCCGTCGCGTCCTGTCTCACGGAGGTTGCGACCGGTGGCCCACGCGGTGAATCACAGCGCTCACGGCGATCACGACGATCACGTCGAGGAGCAGGCGACGCGATTGCGGGCAGTCGCGTACCAGATGCTGGGCTCCTACGACGAGGCGGACGAGGCGGTCCGGGAGGCGCGGCGAGAGAGCGGCACGACTGCCGACACCGGGGAGATGACGGCGGTCGTGGCGCGGGTCTGTCTGGCCATGCTCCGGTCCCGCGAGTCGCGGCGGGAGGACCCGTGGGATCCGTGGGCCGGGGGTGAACCCGGCCGGCCGTACCGTTCCGAGGAGCTCGCGCTGGACACGCTGACGCCCGCCGAGCGGGTGGCGTTCGTGCTGCACGACATGTTCGCGGTGCCCGTCGACGCCATCGCGCCGATCGTGGAGCGCACCCCGGCGGCCACCCGGCAGCTCGTGAGCCGCGCGAGCACACGCGTACGGGGCACGGAGGAGATGCCGGAGCCGGACCTGTCGCGCCAGCGGGAGGTCGTGGCCGCGCTGCTCACCGCCGCGCGCGCCGGAGACTCCGACGCGCTGCGCGCGCTGCTCGATCCGGACGTGCTTCTCCGGGCGGACGCGGCGGCAGTACGAGCCGGCACGACGACCGCCCACGGACCACGGGCGGTCGCGGAGCGCCTCGCCGAGCGGACACGGACGGCCCGGATGGCGCGCGTGGACGGAGCGGCCGGTCTGGTGGAGGCGGCGCCGGACGGCGGCCTCAGGTCGGTGATCGCCTTCACGGTGATCGAGGGCCGCGTCACGGCCGTCGACGTCCTGATGGACCCGGGCCACCTCGGTCGCCTGGACGTGGAGGTCCTGGGGGACTGAGGTCGCGGCAGGGCCGTCACCCTTCCCGTACGCGAGGAGCCGTCACCCTTCCCGTACGCGAGGAGCCGTCACCCTTCCCGTACGCGAGGAGCCGTCACCCTTCCCGTACGCGAGGAGGCGACGCCGGCCGTACGGTGACGGGCTCCGCCGCCTCCGCGGGCAGTTCGCGCCGCGTCCGTACCGGCGAGAGGAGCACCGGCAGGAACGCAGTGGCGAGCAGCGCCCCGCCCACCCACAGGGTGGGGTGGAGGCCCACGAGTTCGCCGAGGAGGCCGGAGACGGCGGCGCCGATCGCGAGGGCCCCGGTGAGCAGGAAGCGGAAGGTCGCGTTCATGCGGCCGAGCAGCGCGTCCGGGGTCATCCGCTGGCGCAGGCTCACGCCGAGGACGTTGTCCATGCCGGTCTTGAACATGGCGAGCAGCCACCCGGCGCCCGCGATCCACAGCCAGGGGCCGTGTCCGACGAGCGGCACGAGAAGCCCGGCGGGGGCGAGGACGAGACCGGCGAGGCCCATGGCGCGGCCATGACCGAGGCGGGTCGCCACGGCGCGTGCGCACCGGGCGCCGAGGAGCAGGCCGACGCCGCCGGCCGCCCAGTAGATACCCAGGACACCGGCGGAGAGCCCGAGTTCGCGGACGAAGAGCACCGGCATCATCGTGTTGAGGATCTGCGAGCCGAGGTTGACGAGCGCGGCGGACAGGGCGAGCGCCCGCAGCTCCCTGTTGCCGAGGACATGCCGTACCCCCGTGGCGATCTGGGCGCGCAGCGGCTCCCGGGGCTCACCGGCCGGTGCGGCAGGGGCCTTCGGTGCGGCGGCGGCCTCCTTCAGCCACAGGAGCCGTACGGCTGAGGCCAGATGGCTCACCGCCGTACCCGCCACCGCGAGCGGAGCGGTGAGCAGCTGGACGAGGCCGCCGCCCGCGCCCCGTCCCGCCACATTGGTGACGGCCATCAGGCTGACCATGGCCGCGTTGGCCTGGACGAGTCCGTCACGGCCGACGAACCGGGGCAGGATGCTCTGGCCCGTGACGTCGTAGAAGACGGTGGCGCAGCCGCTGAGCAGGACGACGGCGTAGAGCTGGGCCAGGGTCAGAGCGTCGCACCACCACGCCACGGGCACGGAGGCGAAGAGCAGTCCCCGTACCGTGTCCGCCACGATCAGCACCCGGCGCTGCGGCAGCCGGTCCACCCACGCTCCGGCGGGAAGGCCGATGAGCAGGAAGGCGAGGGTGGAGAGCGTGGCGAGCGCCCCGACCTCGCCGGGGCTCGCGTCCAGGGCCTGGACGGCGATCAGCGGTACGGCGACGTATCCGACGTTGGTGCCGAGCTGGCTGAGGACGGCCGCGGAGAAGAGCGTACGGAAGTCGGGAACGCGCCACGGTGAGTCGGATCGCATGGATGTGAACCTGCCCCACCCCGACGCGACAGCACAAGCGAATAGATCTACAACGACAGTTAAGCCAGGCTAAACTGATGCCGCGTCCACCACGCCCATCGGCCGGCCCGCGCGGTCCGCGATGTGCGCCGGCGCTTCGATGCCCGCCGGCAGGACCGGGTCGGCGATCGGGGTGCCGAAGGTGGTGACGACCGGAAGGACCCCGGCCCACAGCCCCAGTTCCGCATCCGGGCTGTCGCCGTCGTCCGGCGGACCGGAGGCGATCTTCACCGACGCCTCGGTGAGGTCGAGGGCCAGCAGCGAGGTCGCCGCGAGCTCCTTCCGGCTGGGCTGCCGGGCGTACTCCCACTGACCCGGCGCGCACTGCTCGGTGAGCGCCCGCAGCCCCCGCAGCTTCTCCTCCGGGTCGGTCACCTCCCGCGGAACGCCGTAGATCATCGCGCAGCGGTAGTTGACGCCGTGCTCGAAGACGGAACGGGCGAGCACGAGGCCGTCGACGTGCGTGACGGTGACACAGACGGTGGCGTCGGGCGCCTGGACCAGGCTGCGGCTGGCGACCGAGCCGTGGACGTAGAGCCGGTCGCCCTCGGTGCCGTACGCCGTGGGCACCACCATCGGGGTGCCGTCGACGGTGACGCCGAGGTGGCAGAGGAACCCCGCGGCGAGCACCGCCTCCAGATCGGCGCGCCGGTGGCTGCCCTTGTGGCGCATCCGGCGCAGCCGCGTGCGCTCGGTGGGGGCGAGGTCGTCCGGGGCGGTGCTCATGGTGTCCTCTTCGTGTGTCGTGCGGGCGTGGCGTGCGTGGCGTTGATGTTTTGGGCTGTTCTTCGGGGTGTTCTACGGGTTTCAGCCGCGGGCCGCCACCGGTGCCCGCCTGTCGGAACGGCGCCCGGCCGCCAGCGAGTCGCAGATCTCGCCCGCGCGCACCGCGGCCATCGACAGCAGGTTCGCGGTGATGCCGTGGCTGTGCTCGGTGCCGCCCATCAGATAGACACCGGCCTCCAGTTCGGGCCCGGTGTGCACCCGGTAGTCGCGGCGTACGCGCAGCCGGCCGTCCTCGTCGCGGGCGCAGACCGCGTCCAGCTCGCCGAGCAGCCGGGCCGGGTCGGGCTCGCTGTACCCGGTGGCGTACACGACGGCGTCGGCCGTGAGCGCCTCGGTCGCGCCCGTCGCCAGGTTCCGTACCGTCACGCGCACCTCGTCCGGCCCCTCCTCGACCGACGTCAGCCGCGAGGCGCCCATGATGCGCAGTCGCTGCTCGCCGCGGACCTTCTCCTGGTAGGAGCGGCGGTAGAGCTCCTCGATGAGGTCCATGTCCACCACGCCGTAGTTGGTGTTGCGGTGGTAGTCCATCAGCGTGCGGCGCACCTCGGGCTCGGCGCCGTGGTAGAGGTCGACGGCCTCCGGGTCGAAGATGCGGTTCGCGTACGGGCTGTCGTCGGCGGGGCTGTAGCCGTAGCGGGTGTGGACGGCGACGACCTCGGCGTTCTCGTACGTACGGTGCAGATGGTCGGCGATCTCGGCGGCGCTCTGCCCGGCGCCCGCCACGACGAAGCGGCGCGGGTCCGGGGTCGGGAGCGCGGCGAGACGGTGCAGGAACTCGCTGCTGTGCCAGAGGCGTTCGGAGGACGCGATGCCTTCGGGGAGACGCGGTACGAGACCGGTGCCGAGGACCAGGTTGCGCGCCCGGTAGGTCACCGCCTCGGCCTCCCCGAACGCGGCGACGTCGACCTCGACGACCGGTCCCGCCTGGGTGACGGACCGGATGGCGGTGACCTCCAGGCCGTAACGGACCATGTGGTCCACGCCGTCGGCGGCCCACTGGAGGTAGTCGTGGAACTCCTCACGGGTGGGGAACAGCACCTTGTGGTTGATGAAGTCGACGAGCCGGCCGCGGTCGTGGAGGTACGGGACGAAGCCGAAGCGGCTGGTCGGATTGCGCATCGTGGCCAGGTCCTTGAGGAACGAGACCTGCATGGTGGCGTCCGGGATCAGCATGCCGCGGTGCCAGCCGAAGGCGGGCTGCTTCTCCAGGAAGACGGCGGTGAGCTTCTCGTCGGGCGCGGCCTGCTCGTTGTACTCCTCGATGGCGATGGCCAGGGCGAGGTTGGCGGGGCCGAAGCCGACGCCGACGACGTCGTAGACGGGCGTGGTCTCGTTCATGGCGGGGCCCTACTTTCTTGTCTTGGGTTCGAACGGGTCAGGCGGAACGGGTGGCGGTGACGGCGAAGCAGCCGGCGGCGAGGAGAAGCGCGAGCAGGAGCCCCGTACCGGCGAAGGAGAGGAAGACGGCGGCGATCAGCAGGGTCACGACGGCGGTGGTGCGCAGGGCGCGCCCGGTGCCGCGGGCCCGGAGGGCGGCGCCCGCCGCGGCCACGTACAGCAGCAGGAAGCCGCTGCTGGTGACGATGAGGACGAGCTCTTCACCGGTGCCGGTGAGGGTGAGGGCGCCGAGGACGGCGGTGTAGGCGAGGGTCAGGGCGACGGTCGCGGGCACCGGCCGGTCGGCGAGCGCGCGGGGCAGGATGCGGTCGCGGGCGGCGGCCCGGACGACGCGGGTGGCGCCGAGGACCCAGGCGTTGGTGGCGACGACGGCGAGACCGAGGGCGAGCAGGTTGCCCGCGACGGCACCGGCCTCGCCGAGGGAGGCGCCCAACAGGGCGGTGATGACGACGGGTTCGTCGCCGGGCACGGCGAGGTAGGCGGCGGTGACGGCGGCGTACAGGAGTCCGACGATGGGGACGGCCCAGCGGATCGCGCGGCGGTAGCTGCGGGCGGGGTCGTCGACCTGCTCGGCGAGGGTGGAGACGTTCTCCCAGCCGAGGAAGGAGAAGAAGGCGGTGACGACGGCGATGCCGACGCCGCCCCAGCCGTGCGTGAGGAACGGCGTGTACTCCCCCGCGTCGAACCGCGGCGCGGCGAGGACGACGGCCCCGCCGAGCCCGAGGAGCAGCACGACGAGCGAGGCGGCCTGGACGCGGGCGCCGGCGGTGAGGCCGAGCAGGGTGAAGGCGGCGGAGAGGGCCATGAAGCCCATGGCGATCGGGTAGACGGGACCGTCGGGCTGGCCGAGCAGGCCGAGCAGACAGCGGGCGGAGACGATGCCCATGACGGGGTTGCCGATGACGTACGTGGCGACGAGCAGCAGCGCGGCGGCCCGCCCGGGCCTCGGCCCGAACCCGGCACTCACCATGGCGGCGAGCCCGGAGGCGTCGGGCCGCCAGGCGGACATCTCCGCGAAGAAGCGGGCGAAAGGATACGAGCAGACCGCGAGCGCCAGCCACGCGAGCACGGAGGCCGGCCCGGCCTGCCGCTCGGTCAGCCCGGGCACCAGCAGAATGCCGGTCCCGACGAGGCTGCTGACGTAGAACACGACGAGAGCCCGAACACCGAGCTTCCCGGCCGCCTCGTCTCCGACAGACGCGGGACGGGCCATGAGGTCCGTCATGGGTGTCACCTCCAGGGGGTGGGGGGGTTGAGGGGGCGGGGAAGAGCGACTGGGTTTCGAGGGCGCCGGGCCCTGACGGGCTGGCGGCGACCGGGTGAGCCGGGCCGGGCCGTCCCGTCCCGCCCCCCGTTGTGGGCCTTCATCCCGCTGGTTTCGGGACGGGTGGGCACACGGGACGGCGCCCTCGCCGGGCCCAGGCTCCCGGTGCCTGCGTTGCACACAGGTGCGGCGCCGTCGTGGGTTGTGCGCACCGTTCCGCAGGGCAGCGCCGTCGTGCCTGCCATGCCCGGCCGTGCCGGATATGGCGGACGGCGGCCGGGCTCGGATCACGTCAGGCGCCCGACAGGACGTCCAGGGCTTCCGCGGCGGCGAGTTCGGCTGCCGCTGGGGCCGTCTTGAAGCCCGCGCCGGACCAGCCCGTCGCGAGGACGATCCGGCTGCCGGGACGTTCGCGGCCGAGGTGGGGCAGGGAGTGCGGGGTGTACAGGTCGACGCCCTGCCGTCCGCCGAGGAAGCGGGTCGACGGGTCCGCGAGCCAGGGCCAGCGGACCGCCCCGCCCTGGCGTATGTACGCCACGTGCTCGTCGGTGAGCGTGTCCTCGCCGCCCGCGGGTATGTCCCACTCGTCGACGGGCCGCCCGGCCATGTACCCGCCGGCCGCCTCCCCGGTGACCTGGGGCCGCCCCCACACCCCGGTCACCATGTCGACGACGGTCGGCAGACCGGCCGTGTCCGGGTGGTGGAAGAAGCCGTAGCGGATGCTCTTCGTCCGGCCCGCGTCCGAGCCGCTCAGCCGGTGCCCGGCGATCGCACCGGTGCCGCTGCCCGCCGCCAGGACGACGGCCAGGGCCTCGACGGGCCCGCCCGGCTCCAGCAGGACCCGCACCCGTTCGGCGCCCGGCGGCGCGACCAGCTCCCGCACACGGGCGGGCAGCAGCCGCGCCCCGTGGGCCAGGGCCCGGTCCCGGTACACGCGGGCGGTGCGCGGCGGATCCGCGTAGCCGCCCTCCGGCTCCCACACGGCCGCGGTCACCCCGTCGACGGAAAGCCCCGGGAAGCGCTCCCTCAGCGACCCCGGTGCCAGCAACTCGGCTGGTACCCCGGCCCCGTTGAGCTCCGCGATCCCCTTCTCCGCCTGCTCCAGGTCCGCGTCGCCGCACAGCACGAGCGACCCGGTCGGCACGAACCCGTACGGCCCCGGCACCAGCGCCGCGGGACCCCAGGCCAGCTGGTGGCTGCGCAGAGCGAGTCCCCGCAGGTACGGATCGGCCTCGAAGGCCCGTACGAGCCCCCCGGACCAGGCGGTCGCATGGTCCCGGCGCCCGTCCATCGGCGCGACGAGCGCCACCCGCGCACCCTGCCGGGCGAGCACGGCGGCGGTCGCGGAGCCGACGACTCCGGCGCCGACGACGATCACGTCGTAGGCCCGGCCGCGGTGACCCCCCGCGCTTGGGGCCGAAGCGGGTGCGGGCACGGGTACGAGGTCCCAGCCCACACTCCCCTCCACCGGCTCCCCGAGCGCGGTGAACGCCCGGTCGGCATGGGCGCGTACGGCGGCCAGTAGGGTACGGCCGGTCCGCTCCGGGTCCTCCGTGAGGGCGCGGGTGGCCGCCGCGAAGGCGGCCATGACGTGCGTCTCCGGTCCTCCCCGCATCCGGGCCACCCTGGCGTCGCGGCGCGCGTCCCCGAGGAGTTCGGCGAACTCGTCGACCGCGCAGTCGTCGGTGAAGTACAACTCCCCGCCGAACCCGGCCGCCCGCCACTCCCGCCCGGCCCGCGCGGCCCCACCGTGCGTCCCGCACACGACGAGGGCGGTGAGCGCTGCGGCGTCGGGACCGGGCTCGGCAACCAGATCCGGTACGGGTACGGCTGGCACGGCTGGTACGGCTGGTACGGCTGGTACGGCGGCCCCGGGCGCGAGCGGGCCCACGCCCGGCACGGCACCGGTCGCCGGTCCGCTCCCGTCCGAGACGACCGGCCCGGCCGGCAGCCGGCCACCAACGGCACCAGCACCGGAACCGAGGCCCGAATCGGCGACGGACCCCCAGCCCGGGTCCCCGCGCCACTCGTCCCGTACGAGCCGCGCCAGGCCCTCCCCGTACACCGTCCCGTCGTGCGTGACGGCGATCCGGGTGTGGCCCGCGGACCGTACGGCCCTACGCAGGTCCCGGGCCTGGGCGCGGTCGTCCGGGCACCAGCGCAGGACCGTTCCCGCGCTGTCGGCCAGGAGGTCGGGCGTCGTGGCCAGCGGCAGCAGGACCGGGAGCCCGCCCGCCCGGTAGACGGGCAGGGCGGCGCGCGCACCGGCGCTGTTGAAGTGGCCGATCACCAGCGTGTGCCGGCCCTCGGCGACGACGGCCTCGGCGATCTGCCGGGCGGTCTCCGCCTCTCCCCGGTCGTCGTACAGCTCCCAGTCGACGCCCCCGTGGAGCGCCGCGGCCCGCTCCAGATGCTCCCCCCAGGCGGCGCGGCCCCCCGAGAAGGGCCCCACAACCGCACCACGCGCCCGAGCGAACCCGGCCCCCGTGGACTCCGCCGACTCAGCCAACTCAGCCACTGAAGACCGTCCCGGGCCAGGCCGGCACCGGCGCCCCGGGGGACATCGGCGCCAGGGCGGCCGCGTCCACGCGTCGGATCTCCGGCAGGCCGAGGAGCTCCGCGAGCCGGGCCGAGCCGTACGGCAGAGCCGGCGCGGCCCAGGCCGCGAGCGCGGCGGCGACGGCGAGCTGCGCGGCGAGCGCGGCGCGGTGAGCCGGGGCTCCGTCCGGCCGCTCCGCCTCGAAGCCGTTGACGTACCCGAAGTCCTCGGCGAGTGCGACCACTTCGTCGAGCAGCGCGACCGCGCGCCGGGCGTCGTACCCCTCGACCCCGTACGCCTCCCGCAGCTGCCCGACGGTCTCCGTCAGCCGGGCGCGCAGCCGCTCCCAGGCCGCCCCCTGCGGGGCCTCGGCCGGTACGGCACCCCCGTTCTCGCCGACGGCGGTGAACAGCCGGCCGAGCCAGCCGTCCCAACGGTCCGCGAGCCGGGCCCGGCTGATCTCCAGGGCGGCCGGACTGAAGCTGGTCTGCCGCCCGTTGGGCCGGTCCGACAGCACGTGGTAGCGCAGCACGTCCGCGCTCGTACGGGCCAGCTCCTCGTGCGCCCAGATGGCGTGGCGCCGGCTGGTGGAGAACTTCAGCCCTTCGAGCCGGTAGAACTCGTTGACGACGAACGCCTTGGGCAGCGCGATCTCCGCGTCGTACGCCCGGAACGCCGCCGGGAACAGCACCGCGTGGAAGTACCCGTTGTCGAAGCCGAAGAACTGCACGGGCGCGGGCGCGGGCCCTGTCTCCCCCGCACCGGTCCACTCCAGCAGGTATCCGGGGGCCATCTCGAACCACACGTAGATCCGCTGCTCGGTGAAGCCCGCGACCGGTACCGGAACACCCCATGCGGAGGGGTGGCTGACCGCGATCTCCGGCAGCCCCTCGGCCCGCATCCTCTCGCACAGCGACCGCAGGTGCGGCGGCATGTCGACCTCCGCCCAGAAGGCGGTGAGCTGCTCCTCGAAGGGCGCGAGGGGGAAGTAGAGCCGCTCGCAGTCGCGGAGTTCGGGGGTGTCGCCGCAGACGGTGCAGACCGGGTCGATCAGGTCGGCGCAGTCGTTGGGACGGCCGCAGGGCTCGCAGGCGTTGCCGTTGGAGCCGGAGCCGCAGTGCGGGCAGTCGCCCTTGAGGTACGCCTCGTAGAGCCAGCGCTCGCAGCCGGTGCAGTACGGCAGCGGCCGCGTACGGGCGACGATGTGCCCGGCGTCGTACAGCCGCTGGAAGAACTCCTGGACGGCCGTCTGGTAGCCGATGTCACGGCGCGGGCGGACGATCGCGTCGAAGTCGGCGCCGGCCTGCCGCCAGACGGACTCGATGGAGGCGCCGTAGCCGTCGGCGACCTCCTCACCCTTGCGCCCGCCGTCGTTGAGGCCGCGGACGGGGACGTAGCTCTGGTGGTCGTCGAGGCCGGTGGTGTACCGGACGGTCCCGGTCCCCTCGGCGGCCAGGAAGCGGCGCAGCACGTCGCCGGCGAGGTATGGGCCGGCGAGGTGGCCGATGTGCAGGTCGCCGTTGGGCGTGGGCGGGGTGGCGGTGATCCAGTGCGTCGCACTCACGCGGCGACCTCCTCGTTCTCGGTCTCGTTCTCGGTACGGATGGCGGGTTCGCGAAGCGGCCAGTAGAGGGAGACCCAACTCAGCTCCATGTCACCCCTGTTGTGGACGACGTGCTCCTGGTTGCGGGGCAGGACGACGAGGTCGCCGGCGCGGAACGGCGGTTCAAGCACGCCGTCGAGGGTCACGCTGCCGGTGCCGGAGAGGATGAGCATGACCTCGTCCTGGTTGTGGCAGTCGGGGTCGGAGTCGCCGCCGGGCGCGAGGAAACAGGCCATGGCGCCGACCGGCGGCTCCTCGTCACCGCCGGCCCACGGGATGAGCCGCTGGCAGGCGAGGCCGAACTCCTCCTTGGCGGAACTCCGGTCGATGCGGAAGCGGTTCGGGGTGCGATCGGCCATGGCGACTCCTCTGCGGTGAACCGGCCGGGCCGGCTGGGTGGTGGTGGCGCCGCCGCCGTACGGGGTGACGGCGACGGCCGGCTGCCCCGGGGGCGGGATGGGTGCGGTGAAGGGCATACGGGTCTCCGGGAGCGGAGGGCGGACACAGGACGACCGAGCAGGCACGCGTAGTGGGCGACGTACAGCGCGGGTTACGTACGACGGGGGGCGGGGGGCCGGAGGGCCCGGGGGGCTGAGCGGACCGAGCGGACCGAGGGGACCGCGAGGACCGGGGTACCGAGGGGACCGGAGGGACCGAGCGGACCCGGAGGGACCGAGCGGACCCGGAGGGACCGAGCGGACCAAGGAGACCGGGGTCACCCCAGCCGCCACCCCCACCCTCACCCCACCTCGAACCCCCGCACCGCCGCGAGCGGGATCCGGGCGAGTCCGGCCATGACCTGGCGCGGCCCGGCGCCCCACCCGTACCGCCGCTTCAGCGGGGCGAAGTGCGTGGCGATGAGCGCGAGGAGCGGCCCGAGGTCGTCCGGCGTGGCGCCGAGCAGGGCGAGGAGCTGTTCGGTACGGGTCACCCCCGCCCCCGGCCCGATCCCGTGGACCGCCGCGTCCTGCCAGGTGGCGCCGGCGCTGCGGGCCACCACGGTGTTGTGCAGGGCGAAGCCCTGGTTGTCGCGGGCGTGGATGCCGACCGGGGCAGCGACGGTGGCGCGGGCGGACTGGACGAGCTCGATCACCCGCTCGGGGCGGAGCGAGCCGAGCGAGTCGACGAGGAAGACGGCGTCGAGCGGGCCGAGCGCCGCCGTGTCGTCGAGACAGCGGTCGAGTTCGGGGTACGAGGCGAGGTCGATCTCCTTGAGGAGGAGGCAGACGCCGAACCCGGCGTCCCTCAGCCGGCCGAGCGGGGCGGCGGCGCGCGCCACCTGGTCGTAACGGACGGCGAGGCGCACCAGGCCGACGGGGAGCGGGAGACCGCCGATCAGGTCGGCGATCCGGTCGGCCGCGGCGACGGAACCGGCGTCCACCAAGGGGAGTTCGGCGGCGTCGAGCAGGACGGCGAACCGCGGCCCGTGCCACTCCGCGCGGGCGGCGACCGTAATGCCGTCCGGCAGTACGCCGCCCGGTCGCTGCCGGCCGGCCGGGTCGTGGACGCGTCCCAGCTCGACGACGTCGATGCCGAGCCGCGCGCAGACCGTGAGGTAGTCGGCGACCAGCTGGGGTGACGGGGTGGCGCCCGTGAGCTGCCCGCTGGTGCGCAGGGTGCAGTCGAGCAGCGTCATACGGTCATCCCCAGCCGGTGTCGTTCGTGGCGGGACCGGGGGCGGGAGCGCCCCAGCCGGTGTCGTAGGTGCCGCTGACGACCGCCGCTCCCCACCCCGTGTCATCGGTGTCGCCGGCGATCTGCGTGGCGGTGCCCGTGGCCAGGCCCGCGAGGGCGAGGGCGAGGGTCAGGGTGGTGAGCACGGTGCTGCGATTCCGCCGCTTCATGTCGTCTGCTCTCTCTTCCGCGTCGAGTGGATCCGAGTAAGTCGGATCAAGTCCGGGTGATTTCAAGGGTTGTGCGTGGCTCGCGTGCTTCACGAGCTCTGTGAGCTTTGACCTTGTGGGCGGTGAGATGAACGTATCCGGGATTGCATGACTATCGAGCGGACCGCATGGCTCATTAGGCTGCATGGCAACAAGAGGACGCCGTTACAAGCGGGGGTAAAGGTGGCGATACCGGACAGAATTGAGCGGCCCGAGGGGCCCACGGCCGACTCGACGGAGGACGACCCGACGGCCCGCGTCTACACAGCGGTACTCGGCCGTGACCCGGCCCACCCGCCGCACCCCGCGGACCTGGCCGAGGAGCTCGAACTCCCGTTGTCGCGCGTGGAGTCCGCGGTGTCGGCCCTGCTGGACATGGGCCTGCTGCGGCGCACCCCCGGGCGGGGCGTGCTGCCGCTACCGCCGGACGAGGCGATCCAGCGCACCCTGGGCCCACTGGAGCGCGAGATGCGGGCCCGGCGCCTGCACATGGAGCGCACCCGGGAACAGCTGATGGCGTTCATGCCGCTCTACGAAACCCATCTGGCACAGCTGACCCATCTCCGGCAGACGGAGTACGTCGAGGTCCTCACCGACCTCCGGGCGGTCCGCGAGGCCATCACCGAGCTGGGCCGCACCTGCGAGAGCGAGGTCATGACGGCCCAGCCGGGCGGCGGCCGCCGCGCGGAGGTCCTGGAGGAGGCGGTCGCCCGCGACGAGGAACTCCTGCGCCGCGGTATCCGGATGCGCATGCTCTACCAGCACACGGCCCGCTTCTCCCCGGGCACCTGCGCCTACGTCGAACGGGTCGGCAAGCTGGGCGCCCAGGTGCGCACGCTGGACGACGAGTTCATGCGGATGCTGGTCTTCGACCGCGCGACGGCGGTCATCCCGGTCCCCGACGACCCGCACGCGGCGGTCCTGATCCGCGAACCCCACGTGGTCTCGTTCATGGTCGGCGCGTACGAACGGCTCTGGCTGGAGGGGCTTCCGTTCGAGACCGAGTGGGACCGCCAGACCATCATGGACATCTCCGACGAACTCAAGCAGACGATCGTCCGCCTCCTCACCGAGGGCCTGACCGACGCCGCGATCGCCCGCCGCCTGGGCCTCTCGGTCCGCAGCTGCCGCCGCCACGTCGCGGACGTGATGGCAGCCCTGGGCGCCGAAAGCCGCTTCCAGGCCGGCTACCTCCTGGCCCAACAGGACCGCGACCAGCCGCCGGGATGACCGTTCCCGAACCAGCGGCGGACCGCCCCGGGGCAGGTCCGCCGCTCGTCACGACCGCACCTCGGCCATGTCCAGGTCAGTGGCCGGACAGGCGGAAGTCGTAGTAGCGCTCGCCCGCGACCAGAACCGAGGTCACGTGGACCGGAAGCCCTTGCGCGGTGCGTGGCACCTCTTGGCTGGTCTGCCGGGTGAAGCCGAGGGAGACACCGGGAACGAAGGGGTACTCGGCCTCGGACGTGTCGACGGTCCAGCCCCGCTCGGCCGCCCGCCGGAACAGGTCCTCGGCGGGGGTGGCGAAGACGTCGTCGTCGTCGAGCAGGACCCGCACGTCCGCCTCCCGACCCTCACCCGGCCACCACAATTCGACTGCGGTGACCGCCTCGCCGGACTCCTCCAGCAGGATGTTGACGCGCACATTGCCACAGGAGGTGTAGATCGTCCTCTCGTCGTCGTCCTGCTCGACTTCGTACGGTCCCCACGGGGACACCGCCGCGACCGCTTCGTCGAGGGACATTCCCAGCCGCACGGGGCCGACGCCGCGGGGCGGGTCCAGAACAACGTCCACAGGTGCTCCTTCTGCGCTCTACTTGAGAATGTCGTAGTCGATCGTCCAGCCGCGCTTCGTGAGCATCTTCTGGAACTTCCGGTTCTTTTCCAGACTGGCGATCATGTCGGCGATGTGCGTGTCGTACTTCGTGCCGAACTTGCGTCGGCATTCGTCGATGTCCATCTTCATCGCCAGGTCCCACCGCCCCGCGTCGATCAACGCTCGCTGATCGGCGCGCCATTTGATGGACTTGTGGCTCGATCCGGTGCTCGTCATCTTACGGTGATCGTCGTACTCCATCCTGATGGCCGGGCCCATTCCCGCGCCGCCACCGTCCGCGTTCGTCCGGAATCCGGGCTCGTCCAGATGGGCGTAGGCATTCTTCGCCGGGATGTGGTTGATCTCCATGTCGACGTCCGTGCGCCGGTTGCCGTCGTCGTCCTTGAGGTTGGCGGGCGTCATCCCGCTGTACCAGCCACCCGACTCGGTGCAGCCCTTGGCGATCTTCAGACCCTCGGGGTCCATCCAGGCGTGGGGGTTGGTCACATAGGCGACCGGGTTCGGCGCGGCTGCGAGCCCGAGCGGGTCGGGGCTGACATACCGCGCGGTGGTGGGGTCGTAGTGGCGGAAACAGTTGTAGTAGAGCCCCGTCTCCGGGTCGTCGTACTGGCCCGGGAACCGCAACGGTGTGTACGCCACGGCGTCCCGGTTCCACAGCGTGCTGCCCCACACGGTGGTTCGGGCATGCCATCCGACGTGGCCCTGCTCGTCGACGAGTTCGCTCGGGGCGCCGATCAGGTCGGTGACGATCGCGAAGAACCGGGAGTCCGTCTCCGCGCCCTCCCCGGGAACGCCGTCCCCACCGGATCGGCGCTCTCGCTGAGCCAGCGGCACGCGCCCGTCGTAGTCCCAGGTGAGCGTGGTGTTGTTCGCCGTGTCGGTCTGCTCGACGAGTCGGGTTCCGTCCCAGCTGAAGAGCACGGAGTGGAGCACGGTGCTGCCGTCCTCGGACATGCGGTGCTTGGCGGTACGCCTGCCGAGCGGATCGTAGGTGTACCGCCACAGTGCCCCGTCGGGGGTACGGCAGGCGACCAGCCGGCTCTCCGCGTCCCAGGTGTAGAGCCAGGTGTCGGGCTTGCGCGACAGACGGGTTCGCCGGCGCAGCACCGTACGGCCCGCGACGTCGTACTCGCAGCGCACCTTGCCGGCGGTCAGCAACCGCGTGCCCTCGAAGGCACGCGCGCCCCGGGCACCGGTCCGGCGAGCAGCGTCGGGCCACGTGCCCTCGGTCTGGTTGCCTGCCGCGTCGTACGCGTAGCTCTCGGTCCAGTTGTCCGCCGTCACCCGAACCGGGCGTCCCACCGTGTCGAGTTCGAAGTGCGTACTCGTCTGCCTGACCTCGTCGGTGATCCGCTCAAGAAGGCCGTCCGCGCGGTATCCGAAGGAACGCGCGCGCACGGTCCGCCCGGGCGTGGAGAGCACGTGCGAGGCCAGCCGCCCGGAGGCGTCCCAGGCCGAGGTGAGCGTCAGCGCGGGGGCGTGCCGGCCGATCGTGCGGGTCAGTTCCCGGCCACAGGGATCATGGGTGAACGCCAGGGTGTGGCTGCCGCCGCGCAGCGCGGTGCGATTGCCCACGGCGTCGTAGACGGAGTCCGACACCGCTCCCGAGGGAGTCGTCCGCCGAACGGTACGACCTGCGGCGTCGTACTCGAACCGGATGGTCCGGCCGTCGACGGTTTCCGCCACGACGCGGCCCAGCGCGTCCCGTTCCCACACCACCGTCGAAGTGGGCGAGGCTGCACTCAGCGGTTCGCCGTCGGCGTCATATGTGTAGCGCGTGATCCGGCCGGCCACGTCCTTGGAGACGACCCGGCCGCACACGTCGTACGCGGTGCGGATCTCGTCGCCCAGCGGCGTCGTGTGCCGCACGAGGCGGCCGGCCGCGTCGTACGCGTAGGTGGAAGTGCGGCCGTCGAAGTCGGTCTCGGAAACGGTGTTGCCGGCCGCATCGTAGACGTACGTCCAGGTGAGGCCCTGAGGGTTGCGCACCTCGGTGAGCCTCAACTCCGTGTCGTACGCGAACTCGTAGCGTGCTCCGTCCGCTCCGGTGCGAGCGGAGAGACGGTCGAAGTGGGTGTACTCGAACCGCGTCGTGTCACCACGGGGGTCGGTGTGCGAGAGGCAGTTGCCCTCCGCGTCCCAGGTCCAGGACTCCTCCGTGCCGTCGGGGTGGACTCGGCGGGAGAGCCAGCCCTCGGCCCGCCACTCCATGAGGGTGACGGCCCCGCTCGCGTCGGTCGTGCGCACGGGGTGGCCGAAGGCGTCCCGTACGACCGACGAGCGCTGTCCGAGCGGGTCGGTGACCGCGAGAGCGACGCCGACACCGTCGTGCTCGATACGCCGGACCGCGCCGGTGGGGTCCGTCTCCTCGACGACGGCACCCCGGACGTCGAGCCGGTAGGAGGAGGTGGTGCCGTCGGGGGCCGTGAGGGAGACGCGGTTGCCACGTCCGTCGTACCGCTGCCGCCATACCGCGCCGTTGGGTCGGGTTATCTCTTCGGGCAGGTCGAAGTCGTTGTACACGGTGGAGACGACGGTGCCGTCAGGGCGTCGGACAGACGTGAGGTTCCCGTGCTCGTCCCAGGTGAACTCGGCGACGTTGCCCAGCTCGTCGGTCCGGGAGAGCAGGTTGTCGTACTGGTCCCACTCGCGCAGGACGGTGTTCCCCAGGGGATCGGTCTCCGTGATCACCTGGCCGGCCGTGTTGAGCCGGGAGACGGTGACCGCGCCGGTGGAGTCGGTGAAGCGGGTGATGCGCTGGACGTCGTCGTAGGAGAAGCGGGAGGACAGCGCGCCGCCGGGACCGACGGTCTGCACGACACGACCGGCCGTGTCGTAGAGGTACTGGTAGGTGTGGCCGTTGCGGTCGGTCCACGACGTCACGCGCTGCTCGTCGTCGTAGGTGAACAGCAGCGGATCCCCGGAGAAGTTCCGTACCGCTTCCAGCCGTCCCTGATCGTCGTATCCGAACGCGGCGACCTCGACCGGCCCGTCCGGCGTGTGCAGGGCCAGACCGGTGATCCGCCCCAGTGAGGCATCCGACGACACGGCGAGCCGGTATCCGCCCTCGTGCGCCACCATCGACGGCAGCCCGTTCTCGGTACGCCCTATTCGGAAGGCGTTGCCGTTGCGGTCCTCCACCTCGGACAGCCAGTACAGGCCACCCCCCTTGTAGGGGTTGCCGGTGAACCGCCGTGAGAGGCCCGAATGCCGGTCCAGGGCTTCATACGTGACATCACCCAGCGCCGTACGTTCGACAAAGGCGAGCGGTATCCGATCCCCCTCCAGGGGGAGGACCTCCTCGCCCTCCTCTGCCGGCAGGTGGGGGTAGAAGAGGACCGAGCCGTCCTCGCGGGCCCAGGCCGCGCCCGTGCCGGTCGGCTCCAGGCGTTCGTCCAGGGTGGAGGTCCAGCTGGCACCGAAGCAGTGCCCGAACCGGTAACTCGAGATGTGCGTGCGCTGAAGCACCAGCGGCAGCACACCCGGGAGCGAGACGTCGGTCTGGGTGAGAACCATCTCGCCGGACGCGACGTCCACGGGGTCGGTCTTGCACCGCCGTTTGAACAGCGAAGCCGCGAGTTCGCGGGCCCGTTCCCCCGCCTCCCGCAGCGACTTCGGGCGGCGGCGCCCCTCCCCGGACCTTCCCTTCAGGCCGTCGAGGCCGCCGTCGCCCTTGCCGTCCTTCGCCGAGATGGCCTTGACGCGGTCGCGGACGTCGCCGTCGGTGTCCTTGTGCGTCCTGGAACTCTTCCTGATCGCGTCCGGGACCTTCTTGCCGACGTGGTCGCCCAGGTCCTTGAGTGCCTTGGTGAGTTTCTCGGTGACGCCTTCGATGGTGGTGTCCAGCACGGCGGTCAGGGAGTCCTTGCCCTTGGCGCGACCGTGGTGGCTCTTGGCCTTGCCGAGCTTGCTGCCCGCCCGGGTGTTCATGGAGATCTGCACGTTGGCCAGATGCATCCCGGCCTTGCCGTGCGCGTCGTGGTCGATCTCCGGACCGCCGCCGGGGCGGGGGCCGCCCGGCCCTCCCGCGGAGTTGATCTGCAGGCCGTCCTTGCCCGCCTGCACCGTCTGGTCGGTGTTGTAGCCGTCCTGCACTCCTGCCGCGTTCAGCGCGGTCTGGATGGCGAGGTCGGCCACGATGTTCTCGATCGCGGCGACCGCGGGCTCGGTGAGCGTCGCGACGATCTCCGCGACGGCCATCTCCGCCATCTCCTTGAGAATCTTCTTGAACGCGATCCTGGTGGCGACGATCTTCGCGCCTGCGAGGAGGGTCGACAGACCGGCCGTCACTGGTGCGAAGGCGAGCGTGATACCCACCGTGGCGCACAGGTCGGCCAGTTCACCGACCGCGGCGATCTTCCGGGCGACGATGATGTCCGCCACACGGTCGAGAGCGCCGGCGACGGTCCGGGCGGCTTTGGCAAGGTCCTTGTGCTTGCCCTGCACCTTGGACCAGTGGTCGTCCAGCGCGGTCAGCGACTCGCTCTGCCCGCTGGAGAGCAGCTTCTGGATGTGTCCGTAGGCAGTCCCCGCGTCGTCGTCCGCGTCCTCCGCGAATTCCCGCAACGAGTCCGCCATGTCGCGGTAGGCGTCCTCGTCCACATTCGGCCAGCCGACACCGACGACATCGAGCATCGTGTCGACGCCCTCGGGAATCGTGTACCCCACGACGCAACAGCCCCCGTCCCCACCTGCAAGCAGAAAATCCGATGATCACTCTTGCATGTGACGCCCCGTCGGGACCAACCGGTTCCCGGACCGGCGGAATCCAGGCCTGCGGGCGATGGCGGTCGGCGAACTCCCCTGGCTGCCGACGAGATCGGCAGGAAACACGGGGGTGCCGTGGTGTTCTCGCCGCAGCGCTCGCTCGGGCGTGATGCGTGCCGCCCGAATGCGGCGATCCGCGCCCTTCCCTTCCCTGCGCCGCCGCCTCTTCGAGCGGCTCGTGGCTGCCTCCGGGCTCCCGCCGATCCGGCTGCACGATCTGCGACACGGGGCGGCCACGCTCATGCTGGCCGCCGACATCGACATCAAGATCGTGTCCGACAGGCTCGGACACGGCGACACCCGGATCACGCGCGACATCTACAAGAGCGTGCTTCCCCATGTCGGCAAGAGCGCCGCCGAGGCCACCGCCAAGCTGGTCCCTCTCCGGCGGAAAGCCGAGGCAGAAGAGGCCGCGCGCAAGGCAGCCAAGAAGCCCAAGGCCCAGGTCGAGGCCAGGGCCAAGGTCAAGAAGAAGAGCGTGCGGAAGAAGCCACGGAAGTAGGGCTGGGAACCGCTTCGCTGACGCGGCAGCGAATCCGCCCAGGCTCGCGTCACTCGGCGGCGCTTCGCCCCTAAACGGCTCTGGCACGATGCCTGGTTTCCAAGTGCCGGTTGGGCCGACATGATGGGCTGTCGTGAAGGACTTAGTGATTCCTCTCCTAGTCGCGGTGATCGGGTTGGCTGCAACCGGGCTGGGCGCCATTGTCGGAGCTCGATCAGCCAGGTTCGGCGCTGAGAAGAACGCCGAGACTGTACGGCGACAGGTGCAGGACCAGGGGCCGTGGAGCATGGCCATTGGCTGCGGCAGCAGCGACTCAGTACGTACGAGAGCTTCCTTGAAGCATGGGACGAGTGTCTGCGTATCACTCAAGGATCCGTAGATGCGCCCGGCCCTGACTCTGCTGGCCTCGACGAACTCAGAGCGGCTGCAGGGCGCATGGCGGAGCGTGCACGGCGCATCGCGCTCTTGGGGCCAGAGGAAGTCACGCAAGCGGCTGAGAGCCTGACCGAGGGGATGCAGGAAGATGTCGAGGTTTCCACCCGGTTCATCCAGGCATCCCAAGCCGCGATAGCTGCGGTCGACGGCCGCCCGGTTCGCGCCGAGGCTGTGGCCGAGGCGACGGAGGAGTACAGGCAGCGCAGGGTGCAGCTTGCGGAGCTCATGAATGCTCATCGTGATCAAGGGCGAGATCTACGAGATCTTGATGGTCACCCACTGTTGACGGAAGTGATGCGGAGCATCGAGCAGTTCCGGCAGGTTTCCGGAGAAGCGCAGGGAGCGCTACGGGAGAACGTCGAGCGGCTTTCGGCGACCCTGGGCGAGGCCGAATCACTGTTGGCCGTTCTCACGCGCAACAGGGAAGCCCGGGAACTCAGCCGGGAGCGTTTCACGAGCACGGCACGGCAGGCGTTGGGCACGCCGCCTATGCCCACGCAGCACTAAGCAGGGCCGGATGGCCAAGCGGAAGAAACCCACCGAGTAGAACGCTTCCGCCATCCGCTCACGCATAGCTCACGCAGGGGGTCTCGGGCCCCAGCAGACGTACGCGCCGACCGGCCCTGGAAATAGCAAAACCCCCAGGTCACGGCGAGTGAGTCCTGAGGGTTCTACAGAGCCGCCTTCGGGATTCGAACCCGAGACCTACGCATTACGAGTGCGTTGCTCTGGCCAACTGAGCTAAGGCGGCATGCCGTGCGTTCCCATGGTGGGTGCAGCGGCCTCGCCAAGTCTACACAGTTTCCGGGGGTGCTCCTGACCACCCTCCGCGTGGCCCACGACACCTCTCACGTGCAGCGCTTGCCGTCCTTCGGGACCGTGCCCTCCAGGAGGTAGGCGTTGATCGCGGTGTCGATGCAGTCGCTGCCGCGGCCGTACGCCGTGTGGCCGTCGCCCTCGTAGGTCAGCAGTGAGCCGGAGGCGAGCTGGCCGGCGAGGGACTGGGCCCACTTGTAGGGGGTCGCCGGGTCGCGGGTGGTGCCGACGACGACGATCGGGGCGGCGCCCTCGGCGGTGATGCGGTGGGGGCGGCCGGTCGGGGGGACGGGCCAGTAGGAGCAGTTCAGGGCGGCCCAGGCGAGGCCCTCGCCGAAGACGGGGGACGCCTTCTGGAAGGACGGAACCGCCTTCTCGACGTCCTCCGGGCCGGTGAAGGCCGCCGGGAGGTCCAGGCAGTTCACGGCGGCGTTGGCGAACATCAGGTTCGCGTACGTGCCGTCCGGCTCGCGCTCGTAGTAGCTGTCCGCCAGAGCGAGCAGGCCCGAACCCTCGCCACCCATCGCCCTCGTCAGCGCCTCGCGCAGCTGCGGCCAGGCGCCCTCGTCGTACATCGCCGCGATCACGCCGGTCGTGGCCAGGGACTCCCCGAGCTGCCGGCTCTCGCCGGTCGGCACCGGTTCGGCGTCGAGCGCGCGGAAGAAGCCCTTCAGGGTGCCGGCGGCCGCGGTGACGGACTCCGTGCCGAGCGGGCAGTCGGGCTTCCGGATGCAGTCGGCGGCGAAGGCCCGGAAGGCCGTCTCGAAGCCGGCGGTCTGGTCGCGGTTGAGGTCGATCGCGGGCAGCGAGGGGTCCATCGCGCCGTCCAGGACCAGCCGTCCGACGCGGCCGGGGAACAGCTCCGCGTAGGTGGCGCCGAGGAAGGTGCCGTACGAGGCGCCGACGTAGGTGAGCTTCTCGTCGCCGAGCACGGCCCGCAGGATGTCCATGTCCCGTGCCGTCTCGACCGTGGAGACATGCGGCAGGACCGCGCCCGAGCGCTTCTCGCACCCCGCCGCGAACCCCTTGAGGGACGCGGTCAGTGCGGTGGTCTCGGCGCCGCTGTCGGGTGTCTGGTCGATCTGCGTGTACGAGTCCATCTGCGGGCCCGTCAGGCACTCGACGGGCTCGCTGCGGGCCACGCCACGTGGGTCGACGGCGACCATGTCGTAGCGGGCACGGACCTGGTCGGGGTAGCCGATGCCCGCGTACCCCTGGAGGTAGCCGACGGCGGAGCCGCCGGGTCCGCCGGGGTTGACCACGAGCGAGCCGAGGCGCTTGCCGGGGCCGGTGGCCGCGGCCCGCGAGACGGCCAGCTTCACCTCGCCTGCCGCCGGCTTGGCGTAGTCCAGCGGGGCACGGAGCGTCGCGCACTGGAACGCCGGCACACCGCAGTCGCGCCACGTCAGCTTCTGCCCGTAGAAGCTCGCCAGGGCCGGATCGGGCGTGGCGGATGTCTTCGCCGCGGGCGCCGGACCCGCGGGCGCGGCGGCGTCGCTTCCGCCCGTGCAGCCGGAGAGGATCAGCCCGGCGGCCGCGAGAGCCGTGGCGGACATACGGAGCAAACGCCTGGAGTCCATTCCCGGAGGGTATCCGTACGAGTACGGACCGTGTCCAATCCCGCCCGCTCAGTCGCGGAGGGCCATCGTCATCGCCTCCACCGCGAGCAGCGGGGCCACGTTCCGGTCCAGTGCCTCGCGGCAGGCGAGCACCGCCTCGATCCGGCGCAGGGTCCGCTCGGGAGCGGTGTCCCGGGCGATCCGCTCCACCGCGTCCCGTACGTCCTCGTTGGCGAGCGGGGTCCGGGCCCGCAGCTGGAGGGTCAGCACGTCGCGGTAGAAACCGGTGAGGTCGGTGAGCGCGAGGTCCAGGCTGTCGCGCTGCGTACGGGTCTTGCGCCGCTTCTGCCGCTCCTCCAGCTCCTTCATCGCGCCGGCCGTGCCGCGCGGCATCCGCGCGCCCTGGCCTCCGCCGAGCGCGGCCTTCAGCTCCTCGGTCTCCTTGGTGTCGATCTCCTCGGCGACCTCCTTGGCGTCCTCGCCGGCCGCGTCGATCAGCTCCTGGGCCGCCTTGAGGCAGCCGCCGATGTCCGCGACCCGCTGCGGCAGCTTCAGGACGACGGCCCGGCGGGCCCGGGTGCGCTCGTCGGTGGCCAGCCGGCGGGCGCGGTCGATGTGGCCCTGGGTGGCGCGGGCGGCGGCCGCGGCGACCTGGGGGTCGATGCCGTCCCGGCGTACGAGCACGTCGGCGACGGCGTCCACCGGGGGCGTGCGGAGGGTCAGGTGGCGGCAGCGCGAGCGGATGGTCGGCAGCACGTCCTCCAGGGAGGGCGCGCAGAGCAGCCAGACGGTCCGGGGCGCCGGCTCCTCGACCGCCTTCAGGAGCACGTTGCCCGCGCCCTCGGTGAGGCGGTCGGCGTCCTCCAGGACGATCACCTGCCAGCGACCGCCTGCGGGCGAGAGCTGGGCGCGCCGTACGAGGTCACGGGTCTCCTTCACACCGATGGAGAGCAGGTCCGTGCGGATGACCTCCACGTCGGCGTGCGTCCCGATGAGCGCGGTGTGGCAGCCGTCGCAGAACCCGCACCCCGGCGCTCCGCCGAGCGCCCGGTCCGGGCTCACGCACTGCAGCGCGGCGGCGAAGGCCCGCGCCGCGGTCGCCCGCCCGGACCCCGGGGGACCGGTGAAGAGCCAGGCGTGGGTCATCTTGGACGCCTCGGGGACGGGCGCGCCGGCGGCATGGGCGGTCACGAACGCGTCGGCGTCCCGCGCGGCGGCGGCCAACTGCTCCTCGACCCGCGCCTGCCCGACCAGGTCGTCCCATACGGCCATGTGCCCTCCTCAGGTACGCCCCCCATTGTGGGGCACCCCTCTGACACTCCAGCCCGAACGGGACAGGGCCGGGCCCGCCGGGGCGGGGAGGGGCAGACCGGGACCGGCGGGGTCGGCGCCCACCAGCCAGTCGGCGACTCCGGGGAAGCCAGCCGCAGTGTCCGGCCGCGCGGCCCACATCCGGCCCCGGCCCTCCCCGCCCCCGTCAGCGGCGGCGGCCTCGGGCGTCGTCCTCGTCGTCGTGGGGGCCGAGCAGTTCGTCCGCCAGGGTCGGGAGGTCGTCGAGCGGGGTCTCCTCCGCCCAGTCGGAGCGGCGCCGCGGGCGGCCCTGGTCGTCGACCTGGGGCAGCTCGCGCGTCTGGTCGTCGGCTCCGGCGGCGGGCTGCTCGTCGCGGAAGATGCCCGGCGGAACCCGGTCAGCCGGGTCCGTGTCCCGTACGGGAGGCAGCACGGCCGTCTCGTCGGCCGCCCGGACCGGGGGCAGCACCGCCGTCTCGTCGGCGGACGGCACCGCGCGCAGTACCGTCGTCTCCTCCTCGGTCCGGGGGGGCTCCGGCTTCACGATCGGCGTCGGGACCGTGATCTCGTTCGGCGACACCACCGGCACGGTCTGCGTCACGTCGTCGGGCCGCGTGTCCGGGCGCGAGTCAGGCCGGGTGTCAGGCCGCGTGTCCGGCTGCGGCTCCGGCCGCCTCTCCGGACCCGGCTCCGGCTGCGTGCTCGGCCGCGGGTCGGGCTTCACGACGGGCGTCGCCACCGTGATCTCGTTCGCCGAAGCCTCTGCCGCCGCCTTCGCGGCCGCTGCGGCCTCAGTCGCCTTCGCAGCCTCAGCGGCCTTGGCCGCCTCCGCCTCCTCCGCGGCCTTCGCCGCCGCGGCCTCGGCCAGGCGCCGGGCCTCCTCCGCCCGCAGCAGGGCCTCCTCGGCCTTGCGCTGCTTCTCCAGGCGGCGCTCCTCCGCCTCCGCGCGGAGCCGGGCCTCTTCCTCGGCCTGCTTGCGGCGGCGTTCCTCCTCCTCGCGGCGGGCCTTCTCCTCGGCCTCGCGCCGCTTGCGCTCCTCCTCGGCGGCCAGCCTGGCCTCCTCGGCGCGCCGACGCGCCTCCTCGGCCTGCCGCTCCGCCTCACGGCGCCGCGCCTCTTCCTCCTCCTGGCGCTTGCGCTCCTCCTCCTCGGCACGGAGCTTGGCGAGCTGCGCCTGGCGCTCGCGCTCGAGACGCTCCTCCTCGGCCTTGCGCGCGGCCTCTTCCTCCGCCTTCCGCCGCGCATCCTCCTCGGCCTTCCGCCGCGCCTCCTCCTGGGCCTTCACCTCGGCCTCGGACAGCGGCAGCATCCGGTCGAGCCGGTGGCGTACGACGGTGGCGACGGCCTCCGGGTCCTGGCCGGCGTCGACGACGAGGTAGCGGCCGGGGTCACCGGCGGCGAGCGCGAGGAAACCGGCCCGCACGCGCGCGTGGAACTCCGGCGGCTCGGACTCCAGCCGGTCCGGGGCCTCGGTGAACCGTTCCCGCGCGGTCTCCGGCGAGACGTCGAGGAGCACGGTCAGGTGCGGGACGAGCCCGCCGGTCGCCCAGCGGTTGATGCGGGCGATCTCCGTCGGTGACAGGTCCCGTCCGGCGCCCTGGTAGGCCACGGACGAGTCGATGTACCGGTCGGTGATCACCACCGCGCCCCGCTCCAGGGCCGGGCGCACCAGCGAATCGACGTGCTCGGCGCGGTCGGCGGCGTACAGCAGCGCCTCGGCGCGGTTCGAGAGCCCGGCGCTGGACACGTCGAGCAGGATCGAGCGCAGCCGCTTGCCGATCGGGGTGGCCCCCGGTTCGCGGGTGACGACGACCTCGTGGCCCTTGGCGCGGATCCACTCGGCGAGCGCCTCGACCTGGGTGGACTTGCCCGCGCCGTCGCCGCCCTCCAGGGCGATGAAGAAGCCGGTCGGCGCGGGCGCCTGCACGGGGTCGGCGCCGCGCAGCGCGTCACGCAGGTCACGGCGCAGCGGCACGCCGGCCCGGTCGTCGGTCTTGGCCAGGACGAGGGCGGCGACCGGCAGCAGCAGCGCGCCGACCAGCATCAGCGTGAACGCGGCGCCGCCGTGGGCGAAGACGAAGCTGCCGGAGGCGAGCCGGTACGGCCCGATGGCGGCGGCGAGCAGCGGCGCGCCGAGCGCGCCGACGGCCATGGCGACCCGGGCGACGGCCTGGAGGTGCTCGGTGACCCGGGGGCGCCGGGCCTCCTCGGTCTCCTGGTCGATGAGGGTGTGGCCGGTGTTGGCGGCGACCCCGGCCGCGTACCCGGCCAGTACGGCGATGAGCAGCACCGTGGCCGTGTCCGGCACGAGGCCCATCGCGAGCAGCGCGATCCCGGTGAGGGCGATCGCGAGGGCGAGGAGCCGGCGGCGGGAGAGCACGGTGAGCACGGAGCCGGCGGTCCGGATGCCGACGGCGGTGGCGCCGCTCAGCGCCAGGATCAGCAGCGCGAAGGTGACGGGGCCGCCAGCGAGGTCGTACGCGTGCAGGACGGAGACGGCCGCCGCGGCGGCGATCGCTCCGGCAACGGTCGCGCAAGCGATGACGAGCAATCCGACGGCCCCCGTGCGGCCCTTCTCGGCCGAGGGACGGCGCAGGCCCTCCAGCGGCGAGCGCGGACGGGGCGTCTGTCCGCCGGGCAGCTCGACGAAGTACAGGACGGAGACAGAGGCGGCGAACAGACCGGCGGCGACGTATGAGCCGAGGGCGGCCTGGTGCAGCGTGAACCAGTCGATGCCGGCGCCGAGCAGGTTGCTCAGCAGAGTAGCGGCCAGGAGCACGGCGGCCGCCGTCGGTACGGCCAGGAAGCCCGTACGCAGCGACAGCCGGCGCAGCGCGTCGAGGTGGTCCGGCAGCGGGCGCACGGTGGCGCCCTCCAGCGGCGGCGCGGGCAGCAGCGCGGGGGCCGCGCCCTCCCGGGCGATGGTCGAGAGCCGTTCGGCGGCGCCTGCGACGAAGACGGTGCCGAGCAGGAAGCCCAGGGCCTTGTCCGGGGTCCAGTCGATCCACAGGGGCGCGATCACGAGGAGCGCGATCCGCAGGACGTCGGCCCCGATCATGGTCCAGCGCCGGTCGAGCGGGCCGCTGGGTCCGGTCAGCTTGGTGAGCGGGCCAAGCAGGACGGCGCCGAACAGCACCGAGGCCAGCAGCCGGGCGCCGATCACGGCGGCGACGGCGAACGCGGCGCCCCGGTACCCGCCTCCGAAGGCGTCCTCGGACACGGCGGCCTGGAGCCCGAGCAGCACCAGGACGAGCACGGCGAGGGCGTCACCGGTCCCGCCGACGAACTGCACGCTCCACAGCCGTCGCAACGGCTGATGGCGCAACAACGCCCGTACGGCACGCTCCCGGGAGTCTGCGACAAGCGCGACGTCGGAGTCTGGCTGCTCTGCTCGCCTCATCCGTCCACCCTATCCGGACCCCCTCACTCCCTGTGGCCTCCATCCGAACAAACGTCGGGCGGCCAGGGAACACGTAAGGGGCGGGGTCCCATGGACCCCGCCCCTTACACGTACAACAGGTCGCTACTCCGGCTTCGCCGCCGCGGTCTTCTTCGCCGCCGCGGCCTTGGCCGTCGTCGTCTTCGCGGTCGTCGTCTTCTTCGCGGCC
Organism: Streptomyces sp. NPDC029169; assembly: GCF_055563935.1. Taxonomy (NCBI): domain Bacteria; kingdom Bacillati; phylum Actinomycetota; class Actinomycetes; order Kitasatosporales; family Streptomycetaceae; genus Streptomyces; species Streptomyces sp. NPDC029169. The sequence goes on along the minus strand of NZ_JBVHXA010000020.1, from coordinate 62,127 downwards.
GTCTTCTTGGCCGCCGTCTTCTTCGCCGGTGTGGCCTTCTTGGCGGCCGCCTTCTTCGCGGGCGCCTTCTTGGCCGTCTTCTTCGCCGGCCCCTTGGCGCGCTTCTCGGCGAGCAGCTCGAAGCCGCGCTCCGGCGTGATGTCCTCGACGCTGTCCCCGGTCCGCAGGGTCGCGTTCGTCTCGCCGTCGGTCACGTACGGGCCGAAGCGGCCGTCCTTCACGACCACCGGCTTCTCGCTGACCGGGTCGGTGCCCAGCTCCTTCAGCGGCGGCTTGGCGGCGGCCCGGCCACGCTGCTTGGGCTGCGCGTAGATCGCGAGCGCCTCCTCCAGCGTGATCGTGAAGAGCTGCTCCTCGTCGGTCAGCGACCGCGAGTCCGTGCCCTTCTTCAGGTACGGGCCGTAGCGGCCGTTCTGCGCCGTGATCTCGACGCCCTCCGCGTCCGTGCCCACCACGCGCGGCAGGGACATCAGCTTGAGCGCGTCCTCCAGCGTCACCGTGTCGAGGGACATCGACTTGAAGAGCGAGGCCGTCCGCGGCTTCACCGCGTTCTTTCCCGTCTTCGGGGTGTCCTCGGGCAGGATCTCGGTGACGTACGGGCCGTACCGCCCGTCCCTCGCCACGATCGGGTTGCCGCTGACCGGGTCCACGCCCAGCTCGAAGTCGCCGCTCGGCTTGGCCAGCAGCTCCTCGGCGTACGCGACCGTCAGCTCGTCGGGCGCGATGTCCTCCGGCACGTCCGCCCGCTGGTGGCCCTCGGCGTCCTTCTCGCCCCGCTCGACGTACGGGCCGTAGCGGCCGACGCGCAGCATGATGCCGTCGCCGACCGGGAAGGAGGAGATCTCCCGGGCGTCGATGGCGCCGAGGTCGGTCACCAGCTCCTTCAGACCGCCGAGGTGGTCGCCGTCGCCGTTCCCGGCGTCCGCCGCGCCGCCTTCGCCGAGGCCGCCGCCCTCACCGAAGTAGAAGCGCTTCAGCCACGGCACGGCCTGCGCCTCGCCCCGGGCGATGCGGTCGAGGTCGTCCTCCATCTTGGCGGTGAAGGAGTAGTCGACGAGCCGGCCGAAGTGCTTCTCCAGCAGGTTGACCACGGCGAAGCTCAGGAAGGACGGCACGAGCGCCGTCCCCTTCTTGAAGACGTAGCCGCGGTCGAGGATCGTGCCGATGATCGACGCATACGTCGACGGGCGGCCGATCTCGCGCTCTTCCAGCTCCTTGACCAGCGAGGCCTCGGTGTAGCGGGCCGGCGGCTTGGTCGCGTGGCCGTCGGCGGTGATCTCCTCCGCCGACAGCGCGTCGCCCTCGGCGACCTGCGGCAGCCGGCGCTCGCGGTCGTCCAGCTCGGCGTTCGGGTCGTCGGCCCCTTCCACGTACGCCTTCATGAAGCCGTGGAAGGTGATCGTCTTGCCGGAGGCGCTGAACTCGGCGTCCCGGCCGTCCGCGGAGCGGCCGGCGATCTTCACGGTGACCGAGTTTCCGGTCGCGTCCTTCATCTGGGAGGCGACGGTCCGCTTCCAGATCAGCTCGTAGAGCCGGAACTGGTCGCCGGTCAGACCGGTCTCCGCCGGGGTGCGGAAACGATCACCCGAAGGGCGAATCGCCTCGTGCGCCTCCTGCGCGTTCTTGACCTTGCCCGCGTAGACGCGCGGCTTCTCCGGCAGGTAGTCGGCGCCGTACAGCTGCGTGACCTGCGCCCGCGCCGCCGCGACGGCGGTGTCGGACAGGACCGTCGAGTCCGTACGCATGTACGTGATGAAGCCGTTCTCGTACAGCTTCTGCGCGACCTGCATGGTCGCCTTCGCGCCGAAGCCCAGCTTCCGGCTCGCCTCCTGCTGGAGGGTCGTCGTACGGAACGGGGCGTACGGGGAGCGGCGGTACGGCTTCGACTCGACCGACCGGACGCTGAACGAGGTGTCGGCGAGCGAGGCGGCGAGCGCCCGCGCCTTCTCCTCGTCGAGGTGCAGGATGTTCGCGGTCTTCAGCTGCCCGTCGGCGCCGAAGTCACGGCCCTGGGCGACGCGCTTGCCGTCGACCGTGTTCAGGCGGGCGACCAGCGCCGACGGGTCGGAGGGGTCACCGGCGCGGCCGGTGGAGAAGGTGCCGGTGAGGTCCCAGTACTCGGCGGAGCGGAAGGCGATGCGCTCGCGCTCCCGCTCGACGACGAGGCGGGTGGCGACGGACTGGACGCGGCCGGCGGACAGGCCGCGCATGACCTTCTTCCACAGGACCGGCGAGACCTCGTAGCCATAGAGCCGGTCGAGGATGCGGCGGGTCTCCTGGGCGTCGACCAGCGGCTTGTTCAGCTCGCGCGGGTTGCGGACGGCCTCCTCGATTGCGTCCTTGGTGATCTCGTGGAAGACCATCCGGTGGACGGGAACCTTGGGCTTCAGGACCTCCAGGAGGTGCCACGCGATGGCCTCGCCCTCGCGGTCCTCATCGGTGGCGAGGAAGAGCTCGTCGACCCCGGCCAGCTGCTCCTTGAGCTTCCTGACCTGCGCCTTCTTGTCGGCGTTGACGACGTAGATGGGCTGGAAGTCGTGCTCGACGTCGACGCCGAGCCGGCGCACCTCGCCGGTGTACTTCTCCGGCACCTCGGCGGCGCCGCTGGGGAGGTCGCGGATGTGCCCGACGCTCGCCTCGACGACGTAGCCGGGGCCGAGGTAGCCCTTGATCGTCTTCGCCTTGGCAGGCGACTCGACGATGACGAGTCGGCGGCCGCCCTGTGCGGTCTCGCTGGTCGGGGACAACTTCGCTCTTCTCTCCGGTCGACGCTCGGTGGCACGTACGGCGCTGGCACTCCGCCGGCACGCACGGCGGCGGCACGCATGGTGACGCTGCCGCCGCTGCGGAGTGTGACGGTACAACCCGCCCCCGTGTCAAACGGCAAAAGCCCGCAACGGCCACTCGAACGGTAACCCGACTCCGTGCATTCATGCCGCCCGGACTCCCGGTCCGGTGAGCGGGACCGTGCGGAACGATCTCGTCCGGCCCGATGCAGCGCCCCCGTCACACGCGCCCGAAGCACCACACCCCGAGGAGGAGGAAGACGAGTCCGAAGATCGTCGTCAGCGTGGCGGCCACCGGCGTGCCGACCCCCTGCGCGACCGGCTCGCGATGCGCCACGCGGACCCCCGTCCACAGCAGCAGTGCGGCTCCGAACAGCGCGAATGCCATCCCGGCGAAGATCGCCGGCCCGCTCTCCATGCCCGTACCCCGTTCCCTTCCCACGCCCCCAAGGCCCCCTGGAGGCCGAGGCTGGCACCTCCCGGCGTCCTCGGTACGAATTCCAGGTGAACGCCACGGACGGTCCCGTACGGGTTCACGAATATGGCCGGTAGTGCCCCCTGACCCTGGCCGACTCGTTCGTCACATCACGGCCGAGGCGTGTCGGGGGTCACCCCGTCCCGGCCGGGGGGTGCCGGGGCAGCCGCATCGCGGCCGGGACGTGCCGGGGGCACCGCATCGCGGCCGGGGTGTGTCGGGGCAGCCACATCGCGGCCGGGACGCGCCGGAGTCACCCCTTCGTCGGCGGGAGCAGGAAGCCCTCCTCCACGAGGAGGCGGATGGCCTGCGGGGTGCGGTCGCGCAGCACGACCGGGTCCTCGCCCATCAGCCGGCCGATCGCGTCGAGGATCCGTCCTGCGCTGAGCGTCCCGTCGCAGACGCCCGCGAAGCCGGCCCCGACGTGGTCCACCCTGGTCGCGCGCCGCATGCCGCGGTTCTGCCGCAGCACCACGTGCTCCGGGTCCTCGGCGCCCGGCAGTCCGACCTGCTCCTGCACGACCTCGGGCGCGAGGGTGAAGTGGTCGGCGAGCAGCGACGCGTCGTCGTGCGTCCGCAGATAGTCCTGGCGCTCGAAGTGGGCGCGGACGGTGTCGCCGAGCGGCTGCTCGACGGGGTGCGGCCACTCCTCGATCACGATGGACGGCTCGACCTCGCCGGAGGCCACCGCCGCGCTCTTGCGCAGGGTGATCCAGCCGAACCCGACCGCCTTGGTCCTACGCGCCTCGAACTCGTCGAGCCACGCCCCGTACCGCAGCGCGTACTCCGCCGGGTCCGAGCGGTGGTCGCCGCTGTCGCGCAGCCACAGCTCGGCGTACTGCGTGATGTCCTGGACCTCGCGCTGCACGATCCACGCGTCGCAGCCCTGCGGCACCCAGGAGCCGAGCCGGTCCTGCCACTCCTCGCCCTCGACGTGCTGCCAGTTGGCGAGGAACTGGGCGTATCCGCCGTCGTTGAGCCGCTCCCCGGCCTGCTGCACGAGCGTGCGGCACAGGTCGTCGCCGCCCATCCCGCCGTCGCGGTAGGTGAGCCGGGCGCCGGGGGAGATGACGAACGGCGGGTTGGAGACGATCAGGTCGTACGTGTCGCCGTCGACGGGCTCGAAGAGCGAGCCCTGGAGCAGTTCGGCCTCGCGGGCCCCGGAGAGCGCGAGCGTGAGCCGGGTGAACTCCAGGGCCCGCGGGTTCAGATCGGTCGCGGTGACCAGCGTGGCGTGCTGGGCGGCGTGCAGGGCCTGGATGCCGGAACCGGTGCCGACGTCGAGCGCGGAGGACACCGGCGTACGGACGGTGATGCCGGCGAGCGTGGTCGAGGCGCCGCCGACGCCGAGGACGACCCCTTCGTCCGTGCTGCCGATACCGCCGGCCCCGCCGACCGCGCAGCCCAGGTCGGAGACGATGAACCAGTCCTCACCACTGGGCCCGCCGTACGGCCTGATGTCGACGGTGGCGCGCACCTCGTCGTCGGCGCGCTCCAGCCAGCCGTCCTCCAGGCACTCCTCCAGCGGCAGCGCGGCGGCGGCGCGGGCGGCGGAGACGGGGCGCTGGAGGAGGAAGAGCCGCACGAGGGTCTCCAGCGGAGAGTCCCCCCGGGTGGCGCGCAGCGCGGGCACGGTCTCGCTGCGGGCGAGCGCGGCGTAGGCGGGGGCGCCGAGCAGTTCGAGCACGCCGTCGGCGGTGAAGTCGGCGGCGAGCAGGGCTTCGCGGAGCCGGGCGGCGTGCGCGGGCACAGGGAGGCGGGAGGTCACGCTGGTCGTACTCACCCCACCATTGTGGCGGCCACCACCGACAATGCCTCGTCAGCCCCACGCAAAGGGCCCCGGGCGAGCCGTGCTCACCCGGGGCCCTTCGTACAGCCGACGCCTGTTGCGGGCTACTCCCCGCTCTTGCTCGGGGAACTCGACGGCGTGGAGCCCGCCTTCGGGGAGGCCGTGCCGGTCGGGGGGAGCGACGGGGTCACCTTCTGGCAGCCCGGCTGCTTCGCCATCGCCGTGCCCAGCTCACCGGACTGCAGCTTGGCCAGCGCGTCCTGGTCCATCTTCTCGATCTTCTTCAGGCCGTCGGCGACGTCCTGCAGACCGTCCGCGAACTTCTGCTGGTTGCCCGGGTCGAGCGCGTCGACCTGCTTCTTCAGCCCCTCGTAGGCCACGGCCGTGGCGTTGAGCTCCTTGACCGCGTCCTGCTGGAGCTTCTCGCCGTTGTCGACCGGCGGCGCCCCGGCGCCCTCGATGGCCTTGGCGAGCGCCCGGTCCGCGTCGGCGATGTCCTGGAAAGCCTTCGAGTCGGCGGCCTGGATATCGGCGGGCTTGCCGTCCGCGGCCGTCGAGATGATCAGCTGCTGGGCGTTGGCCCGCTTCTGGATCTGGGGCTTCGCCTGGTCGCAGACCGTCTTGGCCCAGTCGTTCACCTTGTCGCCGTCGTCGCCGCAGCCGGACAGCGTGAGCACCAGTACAGCGGCGCCGGACAGCGCGACAGCAAGCTTCTTGTTCACCGGATCGGTCCCTTCCAAGGCTCTCGGCCCCGGAACATACACGCCGAGCGGGCGCCATCCATCTTTCGTGCGATGGATTCATCCGTTTTTGCAGCCGATTGCACCAAGGGAGACACGCCTCACGCGCCCATGACAACGGGCGGGCAGCATGTCAACACATGCTGCCCGCCCGCTCTCTGACCTGGTGTTACGAAATCACCGGCGCGTCCGGTGAGGCCGCCGTCCGCCGCGCGGCGTTGTCTTCGTCACCCACGTCGTTGCTCGCGTCGTCGCCGACGACCACGGAGCGCCGCTTGGAGACGTAGACCGCGCCGACGATGACGACGATCGCGAGGACCGCGACCAGCGACCGCAGGCCGCTGCTCGCGTCGTCGCCGTAGCTGAACTGCACCACCGCGGGCGCGATCAGCAGGGCGACCAGGTTCATCACCTTCAGCAGCGGGTTGATGGCCGGTCCCGCCGTGTCCTTGAACGGGTCGCCGACGGTGTCGCCGATGACGGTCGCGGCATGCGCCTCGCTGCCCTTGCCGCCGTGGTGGCCGTCCTCGACGAGCTTCTTGGCGTTGTCCCAGGCGCCGCCGGAGTTGGCGAGGAAGACGGCCATCAGCGTGCCCGTGGCGATGGCGCCGGCGAGGTACGAACCGAGCGCGCCGACGCCGAGGGTGAAGCCGACCGCGATCGGCGCCATGACGGCGAGCAGTCCGGGCGTGGCGAGTTCGCGCAGCGCGTCCTTGGTGCAGATGTCGACCACGCGCCCGTACTCTGGCTTCTCGGTGTAGTTCATGATCCCGGGGTGCTCGCGGAACTGCCGCCGCACCTCGTAGACCACGGCGCCGGCCGAGCGCGACACCGCGTTGATCGCGAGCCCCGAGAAGAGGAAGACGACCGCGGCGCCGAGGACCATGCCGAAGAGGTTGTTGGGCTGCGAGATGTTCATCGACAGGTTCATCTCGGTGGCCCTGGCCCCGACGTCGGAGACCGCCGTGGCGATCGCGTCGCGGTACGAGCCGAAGAGCGCCGCCGCCGCCAGGACGGCGGTGGCGATGGCGATGCCCTTGGTGATGGCCTTGGTCGTGTTGCCGACGGCGTCGAGGTCGGTGAGGACCTGCGCGCCTGCACCGTGGACGTCGCCGGACATCTCGGCGATGCCCTGCGCGTTGTCGGAGACCGGGCCGAAGGTGTCCATGGCGACGATCACGCCGACGGTGGTCAGCAGACCGGTGCCGGCCAGGGCGACCGCGAAGAGCGCCAGCATGATCGACGTACCGCCGAGCAGGAACGCCCCGTAGACCCCGAGGCCGATGAGCAGGGCGGTGTAGACGGCGGACTCCATGCCGATGGAGATGCCGGCGAGGACGACGGTGGCGGCGCCGGTGAGCGAGGACTTGCCGATGTCCCTGACCGGGCGCCGGGTCGTCTCGGTGAAGTAGCCGGTGAGCTGCTGGATCAGCGCGGCCAGGACGATGCCGATGGCGACGGCCACCAGGGCGAGGATCCGCGGGTCTCCGGGGTGGTCCTGGATGCCGGGCTCGGTGACGCCCTTGAGGTCGGCGTAGGAGGACGGCAGGTAGACGAAGACGGCGACGGCCACCAGGGCGAGGGAGATCACCGCGGAGATGAAGAAGCCGCGGTTGATCGCGGTCATTCCGCTGCGGTCGGCGCGCCGCGGGGCGACCGCGAAGATGCCGATCATCGCGGTGACCACGCCGATCGCCGGGACGATCAGCGGAAAGGCGAGTCCGAGGTCGCCGAAGGCCGCCTTGCCCAGGATGAGGGCGGCGACGAGCGTGACGGCGTACGACTCGAAGAGGTCGGCGGCCATGCCTGCGCAGTCGCCGACGTTGTCGCCCACGTTGTCGGCGATGGTCGCGGCATTGCGCGGGTCGTCCTCGGGGATGCCCTGCTCGACCTTGCCGACGAGGTCGGCGCCGACGTCGGCGGCCTTGGTGAAGATGCCGCCGCCGACACGCATGAACATGGCGATGAGCGCCGCTCCCAGGCCGAAGCCCTCCAGGACCTTGGGCGCGTCGGCCGCGTAGACGAGGACGACACAGGCGGCACCGAGCAGGCCGAGGCCCACGGTGAACATGCCGACCACTCCGCCGGTACGGAAAGCGATCTTCATCGCCTTGTGCGCGACGGCTGTCAGATCCTTTTCCGGTTCACCCGGCGCCGGGGTCGCCTCGCGGGCGGCCGCGGCCACGCGCACATTCGCCCGTACGGCGAGCCGCATGCCGATGTATCCGGTGGCCGCCGAGAAAAGCGCACCCACCAGGAAGAACAGGGAACGCCCGGCACGCTGCGACCAGTCGTCGGCGGGCAGCAGCATCAGCAGGAAGAACACGACGACGGCGAAGATCCCGAGGGTGCGCAACTGTCGTGCGAGATAGGCGTTGGCGCCTTCCTGCACGGCAGCGGCGATCTTCTTCATCGAGTCGGTGCCCTCGCCTGCGGCGAGCACCTGACGTACCAGCAGCTGGGCGACGAGCAGGGCCGCGAGCGCGACGCCCGCGATGACGATCACGATCATGCGGTTCTCGTTGGTGAGTACCGCTGCGGCGAGAGAAGTGGGGTGTCCGGTCAGTTCTGGGTTGAAGAGCCCCGCCATTCGTCCTCCTTGACGTTGCGAGCTCAAGATGTGGACGGATTCTAGGGAGCGGAACCTGATCAAAACAGGGCGCCGCAATTGGAATTCCCCATTGCCACGATCTTCCAGCCGAAAGCGGTAATGGGCCAAAAGCATTGACGGATGATCGATGATCTAGGGAAATGAAAAGAGGCCCTGCTCGGCAGGGCCTCTTCACGTGCGTCCGGGGTCGGCTTCCGCCGGTCGGTCCGGCGTCGGTCAGGTGAGGTCGATCACCGGAGTCGTCGGCCAGCTCATCCTGATGACCCCGCCTTCCTCACCGGCTCTCACCTCGACGTCGTCGACGAGCCCGCGGATCACCGCGAGACCCATCTCGTCCTCCCCGTCGGCGTCGTCGAACTCCTCGACGGGCGCCTCGCCCCGCGCTCCGGGCACACCGGCGGCATCGGCCGCCGCCACACCCGCGCCCGGCACCTCGTCGCCGACCTCGATGGAGAACGTCTTCTCCTCCTCGGTCAGCACGACCTTGACGGGCGTGGTGACCCCGTTGCTGCGGTGCAGCCCGACGGCACGGGAGCACGCCTCGCCGACGGCGAGCCTGACCTCGTCGAGGACCGCCTCGTCGACCCCGGCCCGGCGCGCCACCGCGGCCGCCACCAGGCGGGCCGTGCGGACGTGCTCGGGCTGGGCGCTGAAGCGGAGTTCAACGGTGGCCATGCGGTCCCCCTAGGAACATCTGGGCGGGCAACTCGGAGGACCGGGCGTGTCCGGCCCGGCTCTCCACTCCTTCTTCCGACGCCGGCCGGCCGTCAGTCGGTGGCGTTGACGGCCTCTTCGACCGTGGTGTGGATGGGGAACACCTTGGTCAGACCGGTGATCCGGAAGATCTTGAGAATGCGCTCCTGGTTGCAGACCAGGCGCAGCGATCCTTCGTGCGCGCGCACGCGCTTCAGGCCGCCCACCAGCACGCCGAGGCCGGTCGAGTCGAGGAAGTCGACGCCCTCCATGTCGACTACCAGGTGGTAGCTGCCGTCGTTCACCAACTCGACCAACTGCTCGCGCAGCTTGGGCGCGGTATACACATCAATCTCGCCACCGACCTCGACGACCGTACGGTCGCCACTCGGGCCGGACACATTGCGAGTCGACAGGGACAGGTCCACGGATCCTCCAGCACCTTGCTATCGAGCGGTCGCCCCTCAAGTCTCCCCGGCGGAGTCGGGGGACGGATCGCCAGCCGCGATGGCATTCAATCACTTACCAGCAGCCATGCACGACGCCTTGGGAGCATTGTCCGTCACTCCAGTGACACACTCGGTGCCGATGGCCAAGAATCACCGCCCCAGTCGTCCAGCCGGGGACACGGGCAACCGCCCCTCCCCCGGCCTGGTCCTCGACCGGCTCTCCTCGGGCGAGAGCCGGGCTGCGCGCATCACTCATACGGAGCACTTGCCCGCCCGGGAGGGCCGCCATGCAGTCTGGCCGCATCGCATCCGGGCGGAAGTGATCAGCGCGATCGAGGCGGCGGGCATCGAGCATCCCTGGGCCCACCAGGCGGAGGCCGCCGAGCACGCCCTGGACGGCGAATCCGTGGTGATCGCGACGGGCACCGCCTCTGGCAAGTCGCTGGCCTATCTCGCCCCGGTCCTGACCACCCTCCTGGACGGCTCCGAGGCCCCCAACGGCCGCGGCACGACGGCGCTGTACCTGGCGCCCACCAAGGCCCTCGCCGCCGACCAGCGCCGCGCGGTCCGTGAACTGGCGGCTCCGCTCGGCAACCGGATCCGGCCCGCGGTCTACGACGGCGACACGCCCGTCGAGGAACGCGAGTGGGTCCGCCAGTACGCGAACTACGTGCTCACCAACCCCGACATGCTGCACCGGGGCATACTCCCCTCCCACCCCAGGTGGTCCTCCTTCCTGCGCTCCCTGCGCTATGTCGTGATCGACGAGTGCCACACCTACCGGGGCGTCTTCGGCTCCCACGTCGCCCAGGTGCTGCGCCGGCTGCGGCGTGTCTGCGCCCGGTACGGCGCGGATCCCGTCTTCCTGCTGGCCTCCGCCACCTCGGCCGAGCCCGCCCTGGCCGCCGGCCGGCTGACCGGCCTGCCGGTCTCGGAGGTCTCCGACGACGCCTCCCCGCGCGGCGAGCTGGTCTTCGCTCTCTGGGAGCCGCCGCTGACCGAGCTCCACGGCGAGCAGGGCGCCCCGGTGCGCCGCACGGCCACCGCAGAGACCGCCGACCTGCTGACCGATCTGACCGTCCAGGGCGTCCGCTCGGTCGCCTTCGTCCGCTCGCGGCGCGGCGCCGAGCTGATCTCGGTCATCGCCCAGGAGCGTCTGGCCGAGGTCGACCGCTCGCTGGCCCGGCGTGTCGCGGCCTACCGGGGCGGCTATCTCCCGGAGGAGCGCCGGGCCCTGGAGCGCGCCCTGCACTCGGGCGAGCTCCTCGGCCTGGCCGCCACGACGGCCCTGGAGCTGGGCGTGGACGTCTCCGGCCTGGACGCCGTGGTGATCGCCGGGTATCCGGGCACCCGGGCGTCCCTGTGGCAGCAGGCGGGCCGCGCCGGGCGGTCCGGCGAGGGCGCCCTGGCGATCCTGGTCGCCCGGGACGACCCGCTGGACACGTTCCTGGTCCACCACCCCGAGGCCCTCTTCCAGCAGCCGGTCGAGTCGACCGTCCTGGACCCCGACAACCCGTACGTCCTCGCCCCCCATCTGTGCGCCGCCGCCGCGGAGCTGCCGCTGACCGACGCCGACCTGGCCCTCTTCGGCCCCGCCGTCCCCGGCCTGCTGCCCCAGCTGGAGGCCGCCGGGCTGCTCCGCCGGCGCTCCACCGGCTGGTACTGGACCCGCCGTGAGCGGGCCGCCGACCTCACCGACATCCGGGGCGGAGGCGGCAGCCCCGTCCAGATCGTGGAGGCCGCCACCGGCCGCCTCCTCGGCACGGTCGACGAGGCCGCCTCCCATACGGCCGTCCACGAGGGCGCGGTCCACCTCCACCAGGGCCGCACGTATCTGGTGAAGACCCTCGACCTGAAGGACTCCGTGGCCCTGGTCGAGGAGGCCAGTCCGCCGTACTCCACCACCGCCCGGGACACCACCTCCATCTCCGTCCTCGAGACCGACACCGAGATCCCCTGGGGAGCCGGCCGCCTCTGCTACGGCTCCGTCGAGGTCACCAACCAGGTCGTCTCCTTCCTGCGCCGTCGTCTGATCACCGGCGAGGTGCTCGGCGAGACCAAGCTCGACCTGCCGCCCCGCACCCTGCGCACCCGGGCCGTGTGGTGGACGGTCACCGAGGACCAGCTGGACGCCGCCCGGATCAACCCGGAGATCCTCGGTGGCGCCCTGCACGCCGCCGAACACGCCTCCATCGGCATGCTGCCGCTCTTCGCCACCTGCGACCGCTGGGACATCGGCGGGGTGTCCGTGCCGCTCCACCCCGACACCCTGCTGCCCACCGTCTTCGTCTACGACGGGCACCCGGGCGGCGCCGGCTTCGCCGAGCGGGCCTTCCATACCGCCCGCGCCTGGCTGACGGCCACCCGGGAGGCGATCGCCTCCTGCGAGTGCGACGCGGGCTGCCCGTCCTGCATCCAGTCCCCCAAGTGCGGCAACGGCAACGACCCGCTGCACAAGCGCGGCGCCGTACGCCTGCTCATGGAACTGCTGCGGGAAGCCCCGGCAGAGCCCGAGGAGGCCCCGCCCGCGCCCTGACCGCCGGCGCGTACGGCCCGGCGCGCACCACGGCCGTCACGTCCGCGACATCGCCCCGCACCGCGCACCGCACCACGGAGGCCCCCTGCGCGCCCGCGACCCGGGCCGCCGCCGCACAGGCGGTCTCCTCGCCCCACAGGGCCCGGTCGGCGGCGGCGAGCGCGGCCAGGTCCGCTGCCCCGCCCGCCCGGTGCCGGGCCGCCACCGCCTGCCCCAGCGCGAGAACCGCACCGAACACCACGCACAGGACACAGGCCGCGAAGGCCGTCCACACCGTCGCCATCCCACGGTCGTCCCGCGCCCCCGCCGTGCCCTTCGCGCCGCCGGTCATGGCGCCGTCACCCCCACCGAGTCCTCCGCGAGCGCCGCCGCGCCGGCGCGCAGCGTGAGCCCCATCCCGCCGGGCCCGGGGGCCGGTGCCTCCACCGTCACCCGCCACAGCTCGCCCGACCGCGCGACCGAGACCCTGGCGCCCTCCGGCGCTGCCGCCCGGGCGGCGGCCTCGGCACCGGACACCGGCTCCGACCGGGCCGCGGCCCGCGCACCGGCCCGCGCCGCGTCCACACACTGGATCTGCGCCGCCGCGGCGGCGAGCGCCCAGACCAGGGCCATGGCGAAGACCACCAGCGTCGGCAGGGCCATCGCCGCCTCCACGGTCACGGCGCCCCGGTCATCAGAACGGCGCATCGAGTGCCTTCCCGATCACCGACTCCAGCGCGCTGGAGACCGAACCGCTGGTCACGATCTTGTACAGCACGGCCGCGAAGCCGGCCGCCGCGATGGTGCCCATGGCGTACTCCGACGTGGTCATCCCCGCATCGCTCCGGGCCGCCCACCGGGCCCGCCACCACGCGCTCATCCTCTTCATGCCAACCCCCATGTGTCGTTGTCGTGTTCGTCTTCGTGTTCGGTTTCGTGTCTCAGTTCCGCAGCAGCCCGGTCGCGAGGCCGATCACCACCGGGGCCACTCCCACCGCCAGGAAGGCGGGCAGGAAGCAGAGCCCCACCGGAGCGGTGATCAGCACCTGGGCCCGCTGGGCCCGGGCAGCTGCCTTCCTGGCCCGGTCCGCCCGCAGGTCGGCCGCGTGTCTCGAGACGGCCTCCGCGGCGGGCGCCCCGGAGGAACCGGCCCGCTCCAGGCAGCGAGCCAGGCCCTCGGCACCCGGTATCGCGCCGAACCTCCGCCACACATCGGCCGGTTCGCCCCCCAGTCGCAGCTCCGCGGCCGTTCGTGCCAGCCGCTCGCCGACCGGTCCGCCCAGCGACCGCCCCACGGCCTCCGCGGCCTCGCCCGGCCCGGCTCCGGCGGACGCGCAGGCCGCCAACAGATCGGCCGCGAGCGGAAGCTGCCGTGCGGCCTCCTCTTCGTCACCGGCCGCCGAGGCACTGCGCGTGCTCCATCGCCGTACGGCCAAGCCCGCCGCGATCCCCGCCAGGATTCCGGCCGGCCCGCCGATCACGGCCCAGCCCACGGCCGCTGCCGCGAGCGGCGCGGCCCACCTCCGCAGCCAGGGCGGAAACCCGTTCCCGCGCCGTCCACGGCGCACCGGCCCGGCCCCTACCAGGGCCGTGATCCGCTTCCGAGTGCGCCGCTCGCGCCGCCGGTCGGCCACGGTCCAGGCCGCCCAGGCGACCGAGGCGGCCACCGCGACCGCCATCCCCAGTCTGTGGACGAACTCCCCCAGGAGACCCGCCGCTCCGGTCACACCCGCTCACCTCCCCTGACGATCCGCGCGGCCCACCACAGGCCGGCCGCCTCCAGTGCCACGCCGACGGCCAGACATCCGAGCCCCACCGGCGTGTGCAGCAGCACGTGCAGCGGTCGCGCGCCCAGCGCCGTCCCGAGCACGAGCCCCACCGCGGGGAGCACCGCGAGGACGGCCACCGTGGCCCAGGCCCCGGCCAGTTGAGCCCGCAGTCGCTCCCGCTGGTCCCGGTGCTCCCGCAGCGCGGCCTCCAGCCGGTCCAGCCCGGCGGCCAGTCCCGCGCCACCGTCCACGGAGACCTGCCAGCAGGCCGCCATGCCGGCCAGCCCGTCCGCCCCGTCCTGCCGCGCCGCGCTCCGCAGCGCCCGCGCCACATCACCGCCGAACCGGGCCGCCGCGAGCACCTCGGCCTCCTCCGGCCCGAGCGCCCCGGTCTCCCCGACCGCGAAGCGCAGCGCCGGAGCGGGCTGTCGGCCGGCTCTCAGCTCGGCCGCGACCGCCCCGCACAGAGCCACCACCGCGTCGGACCGGGCCTCCCGCTCCCTGCGGAGCGCCACCGCCCGCAGCCGCCGCCCCACCAGCGGCACCGCGAGCGCACCCGCCACCAGCGGCAACGGCGACTGCCCCAGGAGCGCGAGGACCGCCGCCACCGGCAGACAGAGCCAGGCGCGCCGCCCCCGCGTGACCGCCCGCCAGCGCTCGCCGATCGCACGCCACGACGGACCTGCCCGCCCCGGTTCCCCCGGAAGCCCCAGAGCCCCCACGCCCGCGAGCACCGCCCGCGCCCGGCGCAGACCACGCTCCCGCTCGACCACCCACCACATCGCGGCCCCGGCGCACAGCACCGCCGCGCTCTGGGCCAGCACCCACTGCTCCCTCATCACGACACGCCCCCGATCAGCGACCGCAGCCGCTCCCAGCCCCGCTCCCGCTCGAACCCGGCCGCGCCCCAGCGCAGCGCGGGCACGGTCACCACCAGCCCCTCCCGGTTCCTCTCCAGGACATGGATCTCCGCGATCCGCCGCCGCCCCGCCCGGTCCCGCACGAGATGGAGCACGGCCGACAGGCCGGCCCCCAACTGGCTGTGCAGCGCCGCCCGGTCGAGCCCTGCGGCCGTGCCGAGGGCTTCGAGACGGGCCGGGACGTCCGCCGCCGTATTGGCATGAACCGTGCACGAGCCGCCTTCGTGGCCGGTGTTCAGAGCGGCCAACAGATCGACCGCCTCCCCGCCCCGTACCTCTCCGACCACCAACCGGTCGGGCCGCATCCGCAGGGCCTGCCGGACCAGGTCCCGCAAGGTCACCAGTCCCGCGCCCTCCTGGTTCGCCGGCCGCGCCTCCAGGCGCACCACGTGCGGATGGTCGGGCCGCAGCTCGGCCGAGTCCTCTGCGAGGACGATCCGCTCCCGCTCGCCGACCAGACCGAGCAGCGTGGACAGGAGGGTCGTCTTTCCCGAACCCGTGCCGCCGGAGATCAGATACGAGACCCGAGCCTCGATCAGGGCGCGCAGGATCCGCTCCCCGCCCGGCGGGACCGTCCCAGCGTCGGTCAACTCCCCTACGGAGAAGGCCCGCGGCCGGACCACCCGCAGCGACAGGCACGTCGATCCGACGGCCACTGGCGGCAGTACGGCATGCATGCGGGTCCCGTCCGGGAGACGGGCGTCCACCCAGGGCCGGGCGTCGTCCAGGCGCCGCCCGGCGACCGCCGCGAGCCGCTGCGCCAGCCGGCGCACGGCCGGAGCGTCCGCGAAGCGGACCGTGGTGAGTTCGAGTCCGGCACCCCGGTCGACCCAGACCCGGTCGGGGGCCGAGACCAGCACGTCGGTGACCGCGGGATCGGCCAGCAGCGGCTCCAGCGTGCCGGTGCCGACCAGTTCGCACCGCAACGCCTCGGCAGCGCCGAGGACTTCCGTGTCGCCCAGCAGCCGCCCCTGCGCCCGCAGCGCCGCCGCGACCCGCGCGGGCGTCGGCTCGGCCCCGCTCTCGGCGAGCCGCTGCCGCACGGCCTCCAGGAGCCCCGCGCCGCCCACGGGCGTACCGGCGCTCACGCGGCGCCCTCCGGGGCCAGGGCGCACTCCCAGAACGCGGCGCAGAACCGGCCGAGCGGTCCGCCCGGCTCTCCGCCCGGCGGCGCGCCGGTGTCGAGGGCGGCCACGAGGCCTGGATCGTGCGGGAGTTCCCCGGCGAGCGGCAGCCCCAGCGTGTCCGCGACCCACTGCTCGTCGAGCCCCGGCGCGTACGGTCCGCGCACCACAGCGCGCAGGTCGCCCAGCACCGTGCCCGCCAGGGAGGCGACCCGGTGGGCAGCCGCGACGGCCCGCAATTCGCCGGGGACGACCAGGAGCCCGAGGTCGAGCTGAGCCAGCGCCTCGGTCACCGCCCCGTCGAACCGGCGTGGCAGGTCCACGACGACAATGCCGCCCCTCCTTCGCGCCGCGGCGAGCACCGAGCGCATGGCCTCGGCCGGGACGAGGACCGAGTCTCCCCGGTCCCAGCTGAGCACCCGAAGCCCGCGCACCGACGGCAGCGACTCCTCCAGGGCGCCGCCCGCGACCCGCCCCTTGGAGGCGACGAAGTCGGGCCATCGCCTGCCTTCGGCCCGCTCCCCGCCGAGCAGGACGTCGAGCCCTCCGCCGAGCGGATCGCCGTCGACGAGCAGGGTGCGCCGCCCGGTCCTGGCGGCGGCCAGCGCGAGCGCGCAGGCCAGCGTCGAGGCCCCGGCGCCGCCACGTCCGCCGATGACGCCGACGGTCAGCGCCTGCTTCCCCGTGCCCTCGGCGGCGTCGGCGATCCGGTCGACGAGCCAGCTCTCGGCGTCCGGCAGCCGCAGCACGCAGTCGGCGCCGATCTCGACGGCCTGCCGCCACACCTCAGGGTCGTCGAGATCAACCGGATCCCGGCCGACGAGGATCACCCCCTGCCTGCGCGCCGCACCGCGGCAGCGGGCCGCCGCGTCGTCGCCGACCAGGACGAGCGGGGCGTCGGCCCAGCTCGTGCGGTGTTCCGGCACCGTGTGGTGCACCTCGGGCTCCGCCCCCGCTGCGGCGCACAGCCGCAGCAGGTCGTCGAGGAGCGCGAGGTCCTCGGTGACGATCAAGGGCCCGTTCCCCCGTCCCGCCCCGCCCGGCCGGACACCCACATCCGGGAAGGAGCGGGCGGACCTGGCCGGCCCGGAAGCCCCGGACGTTCCGGAAGCCCCCGACGTTCTGAAAGTCATGATTCCCGCCACAGCACACGCCCCCTGTCCTTGTGATCCCGCCCGCGCCCGTCGCGCAGCCGAGATCGGTGATTCCTTCCGTCCGCGGAGTTCGCGGCGGGAATCACCGTGGCGCCATCCCGGAAATCGTGTGGATCTTGCTCAAAAACTGTGGATAACTCCGTGGCTGTGAATATCCCCGTCGCCCATACCGGGGATGTCCGGAGAGCACCCCGACGGCTACGCTGAGTGATGAAACGACGGCATCGCGCCGTGGCGGCCGGACGGCCGACGAGAGGGGGACACATGAGGATCGTCGGGACGAAAACGCGTCCGGACATGCGACGACCCCCGCCGGGGGGGAGAGCGGGGGTCGTCTCTCCGGCCGACTCGGGGGGGGAGGAGCCGGACCGGGTTAGCACGGTCGCGAACGATCCGTGACTTCCATGGTGTACCCGAGAGCCTTCTCAGGCAAACCCACACGCCCGAGCGTACGCCGAATGGCGGGCACCTATGCTCGGCTCGTGGAAAACCACTCGTTGCCGCGCACAGCCGCCTTCTTTGACCTGGACAAGACGGTCATTGCGAAGTCCTCGACGCTGACCTTCAGCAAGTCCTTCTACCAAGGCGGACTGATCAACCGCCGCGCCGTCCTGCGGACTGCCTACATCCAGTTCGTCTTCCTCGTGGGCGGCGCCGACCACGATCAGATGGAGCGGATGCGCGAATATCTTTCCGCGCTCTGCAAGGGATGGAACGTCGCGCAGGTCAAGGAGTTGGTCGCCGAGACCCTGCACGAGCTGATCGACCCGATCATCTACGACGAGGCGGCCTCCCTCATCGAGGAGCACCATGCCGCCGGCCGGGACGTCGTGATCGTCTCCACCTCGGGCGCCGAGGTCGTGGAGCCGATCGGTGAGATGCTCGGCGCCGACCGGGTCGTCGCCACCCGGATGGTCGTCGGTGACGACGGCTGCTTCACCGGGGAGGTGGCGTACTACGCCTATGGACCCACCAAGGCGGAGGCGATCCGGGAGCTCGCGGAGTCGGAGGGGTACGACCTCTCGCGCTGTTACGCCTACAGCGACTCGGCGACCGACGTACCGATGCTGGAGTCCGTGGGCCATCCGTACGCGGTCAATCCCGACCGGGCGCTCCGCCGCGAGGCCACCGCCCGGGGCTGGCCGATCCTGGCCTTCGAAAAGCCGGTCCGGCTCAAGCAGCGCCTGCCGGCCTTCCGGATGCCACCGCGCCCCGCGCTCCTGGCCGCGGCCGCCGTGGGCGCGGCCGCGGCGACGGCGGGCCTGGTCTGGTACGCCAATCGGCGGCGCCACTCCGCCCTTGCCGATCGCTTTGCCCGGATTTGATACGAAAGTAAAGAACTGGAGCCAGGACTTTCGCTTCCCACCCGACAGGAGTAGAAAGGACTTAGGCCCGCGAGACCTAGGACATCCGAGAGGATCACCTGTTGAGCAAAAAGGCCCCACGGACCATGCACAGAAGCTGAGCACCCACGCGACGTCGACCCGTCGATTACGGGCCAGCCGCACCAGGCGATGGGCAAAGTTCCCCCGCCTGATGGGCACATATCGAGGACGCTTGGTAACTCGGCGGACGTGCCAGCGGCGGTACCAGGACTGGTACCGCCGCAACCCTTTGTGAGGACGGTTTTCAGGCCGCGCCGCGCTGCAGCGCCTCGCAGACCGCCGTCGACTCCCGGACCCCCAGCTCCACGGCCCGCCCGCAGTGGGCGATCCAGGCGGCCATGCCCTCGGGGGTCCCCGACAGATAGCCGTCGAACGCGGCGACGTACGCCGCCCGCCCCTGTTCCGCGTGGCCCACCTCGGCCGGGCAGATCGACTTGGGGTCGAGTCCGCTGCCGACCAGCACGATCCGCTCGGCGGCCCGGGCGATCAGCCCGTTGTACGAGGTGAAGGGGCGCAGCGCGAGCAGTTCGCCGTGTACCACGGCCGCCGTCACGAGCGCCGGGGCCGTACCGCCCGCGATGATCAGCTCGGAGAGTCCGTCGAGCCGCCCCGCGACCTCCGCCGGGTCCGGCAGCGGGGCCTCGATCAGCGGTTCGTCGACCTCCTCGCCGGCCTGCCGCGGCCTGCCGACGGAGTCGGCGACCTCGCCCGGTGCCGCCCCGAGCGCCGCGTCGCCGACCGCGACCAGGTGCAGCCGGGCGAGCACACGCAGCGGCGACTGGCGCCAGATGGAGAGCAGCTGGCCCGCCTCGGCGCCAAGCCGCAGGGCCGCGCCCACCGTCCGCGCCTCGGCGTCGCCGCCGAAGTCGGTGCGCCGGCGGACCTCTTCCAGAGCCCAGTCGGCACCGGACAGCGCGGCCGAGGCGCGCGCGCCGCGCAGGGCGGCCTCGGAGGTGATCTCGTTGCTGCGGCGCCGCATCACGCGGTGTCCGTAGACCCGGTCGACGGCCTTGCGTACGGAGTCCACCGAGTCGGCGACGCCCGGCAGGGAGCCGAGGGCGGCCAGGGGGTCAGAGGCGTGCGTACTCATAAGTAGGGAGGCTACGCGCCCGGGACGCCCGCCCCACGTTGGAGTGGTCTTCTTCACGGAGCTTGACCACTCGACGCGATCGTGCGGCTACCCTTCGTGAACATGAAGATCGCTTTCGTAGGGAAGGGCGGCAGCGGCAAGACCACGCTGTCCTCGCTCTTCATCCGCCATCTCGCCGCCAACGAGGCCGCCGTCGTCGCGGTGGACGCCGACATCAACCAGCATCTCGGGGCCGCGCTCGGGCTCGACGAGGCGGAGGCGGCGGCGCTGCCCGCGATGGGCGCGCATCTGCCGCTGATCAAGGAGTATCTGCGTGGCTCGAACCCGCGGATCGCCTCCGCGGAGTCGATGATCAAGACGACCCCGCCCGGCGAGGGCTCGCGGCTGCTGCGGGTCCGCGAGGACAACCCGGTGTACGAGGCCTGCGCGCGGACCGTGCGCCTCGACGACGGCGAGATCCGGCTGATGGCGACGGGCCCGTTCACCGAGTCGGACCTGGGGGTGGCCTGCTACCACTCCAAGGTGGGTGCGGTGGAGCTGTGCCTGAACCACATGGTCGACGGGGTGGACGAGTACGTGGTCGTCGACATGACGGCGGGCTCGGACTCCTTCGCCTCGGGGATGTTCACCCGCTTCGACATGACGTTCCTGGTCGCCGAGCCGACCCGCAAGGGCGTGTCGGTCTACCGCCAGTACAAGGAGTACGCGCGGGACTTCGGGGTCGCGCTGAAGGTCGTCGGCAACAAGGTGCAGGGCCGGGACGACGTGGACTTCCTGCGCGCCGAGGTGGGCGAGGACCTGCTGGTGACGGTGGGCCACTCGGACTGGGTCCGCGCGATGGAGAAGGGCCGCCCGTCCCGCTTCGAACTCCTTGAGGCGGACAACCGGATGGCGCTCCAGGCGCTCCAGGACGCGGCGGACGACTCGTACGCCGGCCGCGACTGGGAGCAGTACACCCGCCAGATGGTCCACTTCCACCTGCGGAACGCGGAGAGCTGGGGCAACGCCAAGACGGGGGTCGACCTGGCGGCGCAGGTCGACCCCGGTTTCGTGCTCGGCGAGGAGCTGGCCGTACCCCAGCCCAGCTGAGGGACGGCCGCCGGAGAGATCAGTGCTTGAGGTCCGGCTGGGGTGAGGTCAGGGGCTGGGGGCCAGGAAGGTCGCCCAGCCGCCCTTCGGGGCCTCGCCGACCTTCAGGGTCCGCATCTTCTCGATCACCGCCGGGTCCTGGGCGTCGAGCCAGTCGGCGAGCTGCCGGAAGGACACGCACTTCACGTCCTTCTGCACGCACACCGTCGCGATGGTCTCCTCGATCGCGCGCATGTACGTGCCGCCGTTCCAGGACTCGAAGTGGTTGCCGATGATCAGCGGCGCCCGGTTGCCGTGGTACGAGCGGTTGAAGGCCTGCACCAGGCCGTCGCGCATCTGGTTGCCCCAGAACTCGTGCATGGACGGGTCGCCCTGGGTCTTACCGGACTGGTTGACCAGGAAGTTGTAGTCCATCGAGGTCGTCTGGAACGCGCGGCCCGGGAACGGGACGAGCTGCATCGACAAGTCCCACAGACCGTGGTCCTTCTTGGGCCAGATCTGTTCGTTGACGCCGCTGCTGTCGTAGCGGAAACCCAGCTCGGACGCGGCCCGCACGAAGTTCTCACGGCCCTCCAGGCACGGGGTGCGGGCGCCGATCAGCTCCTTGTCGTAGTCGAAGGGGAGCGGCTGCTCGGCGGTCAGGCCGGCGTTCGTCTTCCAGTTCTTCACGAAGGACTTGGCCTGGCTGATCTCGCTCTTCCAGTCGTCGACCGACCAGGTGCCGACGCCGCCGTCCTTGCCGCAGAAGTGGCCGTTGAAGTGCGTTCCGACCTCGTTGCCCTCCTGCCAGGCGCCGCGCAGTTCACGGACGGTGTCACGGATGCCCTGGATGTCGTTGAAGCCGATGTCCGAGCGGCCGGGGGCGTGTCGCGGCGGCTCGTAGAGCTTCCGCTTGTCCTCGGGCAGCAGATACACGCCGCTGAGGAAGTACGTCATGGTCGCGTCGTACTTCCGGCCCACCTTGCGGAAGTGGGAGAAGAGCTTCTGGCTGTCCTCGCCCGCGCCGTCCCAGGAGAACACCACGAACTGCGGGGGCTCCTCCCCCGGCTTCAGCTTCCGCCAGACGGGCTGATGCGGCTGCGCGCCGGTGAAGGCGGTGGAGCCGTCGCCGATCAGGCGCACCGCGCTCTGCGGGGCCGCGGCGGGCTTCTGCGGTCCGGGGGCACCCCGCGGGGTCGTCTCCTGCGAGTCCGAACACCCGGCGAGCCCGGTGGCAAGTGCGACGACGAGGGCACCGACGGCGAGTGCCCTCCTGCGGACAGTGGTCCTTCTCCCGGCGGCTGACATCCGCCCACCTCTCCTCGGATTCCGTACGGCGTGCGAGCGGCGTCAAGGTCGCACCACGGATCCCGGAAAGATGAAACGACAAGCGGAATGGCAGCCGCCCGTCACCCCAACCGGTGAATCATTGCCCTGTTTGCCCCGAAAATAATGCCGCAGTCTTTACTCTCCATTACGATCCATTTACCGAGCGTTGATACTTGCCCGGTCATCCCGCCACTGCACGCCGTGACCCAGCCGCGCCCGCGCTGCCCCGGAAGAGACGGGAAAACATGACTCTCTGCACCCCACCCGACCGCACGACATCCGACCGCACGACATCCGACCGAACGACCACCCGGCCCGACGCCCAGCGACCCCACAGCCCGCCGGACGGCCGCGGCCGCCGCCGCTTCCCCGTCGCGGGCGCCGACCTGTCCGCGTCCATCGCCGTCTTCCTGATCGCGCTGCCACTCTCCCTGGGCATCGCACTCGCCACCGGAGCCCCGCTCCAGGCCGGCCTCGTCGCCGCCGCCGTCGGCGGCATCGTCGCCGGCCGGATCGGCGGCGCACCGCTCCAGGTCAGCGGACCCGCCGCGGGCCTCACCGTGGTCACCGCCGAACTGATCCAGCGCTACGGCTGGCGCACCACCTGCGCCATCACCGTCCTCGCCGGGCTCGCCCAACTCGGCCTGGCCGCCCTGCGGGTGGCCCGCTCCGCCCTCGCGGTCTCCCCCGCGATCGTGCACGGCATGCTGGCCGGCATCGGCGTGACCATCGCCCTCGCCCAGCTCCACATCGTGCTCGGCGGCACACCGCAGAGCTCCACCGTGGACAACGTCCGTGGCCTGCCCGCCCAGTTGGCCGACCTCCACCTGGCGGCCCTGTCCATCAGCGCCCTCACCGTCGCCGTCCTGCTGCTCTGGCCCCGCCTGCCCGGGCGCGCCGGACGGTTCCTGCGGAGGATCCCCGCCGCTCTCGCCGCCGTTGCCGCGGCGACGGCGGCGGCAGCACTCGCCGGGCTCACCCTCCCCCGCGTCGATCTGCCGTCCTGGCGCAGCCACGCCCTGCCCGAGCTGCCCGACGGGCCGGTCCTCGGCCTGCTCGCAGCCGTGCTGACCATCACCCTCGTCGGCAGCGTCGAGTCGCTGCTCTCCGCCGTCGCCGTCGACAAGCTGGTGGCCGCCCGCAAGAGCGGGCCACCCGTTCCCCGGGCTCGGCTGGACCGCGAGCTGGCCGGCCAGGGCGCGGCGAACGCGCTCTCGGGGGCGCTCGGCGGGCTGCCCGTCACCGGCGTCGCGGTCCGCAGTGCCGCCAACGTCTCGGCGGGCGCGGTCAGTCGCGACGCGGCGATCCTGCACGGCGCGTGGGTCGTGCTCGCCGCGCTGTTCCTCGTCCCCGTGCTCGATCTGATCCCGCTGGCCGCCCTCGCCGCGCTGGTCACCGTCGTCGGCGTCCAGATGGTCAACATCACCCATCTGCGCAGCGTCCACCGCAACCGCGAGGTGCTCGTCTACGCGGCGACCCTGATCGCCGTCGTCCTCAGCGGTGTCCTGGAAGGCGTACTGATCGGCATCGCGGTCGCCGTGGCCGTGGCGCTGCACCGCCTGACGCGGACGCGGATCACCGTCGAGGAGACAGAGCTCGGCCACCGGGTGCGGGCGCGCGGGCAGTTGACCTTCCTCGCCGTGCCCCGGCTGAGTCGAGTACTGCACCAGGTGCCGCACGGCTCCCCCTGCGTGGTGGAGCTGGACGGATCGTTCATGGACCACGCGGCGTACGAGGCGCTGCACGACTGGCAGACCTCCCACGGCGGCGCCGTGGAGATCACCGGCCCGTCCGGCGACCTGATCGCCGAGCCCGATTCCGCGTCCCACGCCTGCTGCCGCCCCTGGACCCCCTGGCGCAACCACCACTGCGGCGAACACCACCCCACCGACGAGACCCGGCGGACGACCGGTCACCAACTGGTGAGCGGCATCGGCAAGTTCCAGCGCAACACGGCCCCGCTGGTACGGGACGAGCTCGCGCGCCTCGCCCGCGAGGGCCAGCGCCCCTCGCAGCTCTTCCTCACCTGCGCCGACTCCCGGCTGGTCACGAGCATGATCACGTCCAGCGGGCCGGGCGACCTGTTCACCGTACGGAACGTGGGCAATCTGGTTCCGCTGCCCGGCGAGGAGAGCGGGGACGACTCGGTGGCCGCGGCGATCGAGTACGCGGTGGAGGTCCTGCGGGTCCAGTCGATCACCGTCTGCGGACACTCCGGCTGCGGCGCGATGCAGGCCCTGCTGAACGGCGGACCGGACACGTCGCAGACCCCGCTGCGGCGCTGGCTGCGCCACGGCCGGCCCAGCCTGGAGCGGATGGACAGCCGCAGACACGCCTGGGCCCGGATCGCGGGGCGGCTGCCGGCCGACGCGGTCGAGCAGCTGTGCATGACCAACGTGGTCCAGCAGCTGGAGCATCTGCGGGCGTACGAGTCGGTGGCGCGGCGGCTCGCCGAGGGCACGCTCACGCTCCACGGGATGTACTTCCATGTCGGCGAGGCCCAGGCGTACCTGCTGGCGGACACGGACGCGCCGCACCGCTACGACGACGTCTTCGACCGCGTCCCGCCCTCCCAGGTGCCTTCCCGGGACCAGATCACCCCGCCCGAGGACCGGATCACCCGGCCCGGGGACCCGATCACCCCGACCGCGATCAAGGGCCGGACAGCGGCGCGCGCGTCCTGAACCATCCCCTCCCCACGTCCGTGAGACTGAGTGGCCCCTTCCTCCCACCGCTCGGAGGGAGGGGCCACCGCACGCCCGCCACCCCATAGGTCTAAACCAATTTCCTGGAGACTCTTGTCACCCGGGCATCTGACTGATGAGCTATGGCGCGGGACACATAGGCACATAGGACGCCCTGGGAAAGGGAGATGTCGTGAGCAACGAAAGCCTGGCCAACCTCTTGAAGGAAGAGCGGCGGTTCGCGCCGCCGGCCGAGCTGGCCGCGCACGCCAACGTGACGGCGGAGGCGTACGAGCAGGCCGCGGCGGACAGGCTTGGCTTCTGGGCCGAGCAGGCGAAGCGGCTCACCTGGGCCACCGAGCCGACCGAGACCCTCGACTGGTCGAACCCGCCGTTCGCCAAGTGGTTCGCCGACGGCGCGCTCAACGTGGCGTACAACTGCGTCGACCGCCACGTCGAGGCCGGCAACGGCGACCGGGTCGCCATCCACTTCGAGGGCGAGCCGGGCGACAGCCGCTCCCTCACCTACGCCGAGCTCAAGGACGAGGTCTCCAGGGCCGCCCACGCCCTGACCGAGCTGGGCGTCACCAAGGGCGACCGGGTCGCGATCTACCTCCCGATGATCCCCGAGGCCGTCGTCTCGATGCTGGCCTGCGCCCGCATCGGTGCCGCGCACTCCGTGGTCTTCGGCGGCTTCTCCGCCGACGCCATCGCCACCCGCATCGAGGACGCCGACGCCAAGCTCGTCATCACCGCGGACGGCGGCTACCGCCGCGGCAAGCCGAGCGCCCTCAAGCCCGCCGTGGACGAGGCCATCAGCCGCGTCGACCGGGTGCGCAACGTCCTCGTCGTCCGCCGCACCGGCCAGGACGTGGCCTGGACCGAGGGCCGGGACGTGTGGTGGGACGACATCGTCGCCCGCCAGTCCGCCGACCACACACCCGAGGCGTTCGAGGCCGAGCACCCGCTCTTCATCCTCTACACCTCCGGTACGACGGGTAAGCCCAAGGGCATCCTGCACACCTCCGGCGGCTACCTCACCCAGGCGGCGTACACCCACCACGCCGTCTTCGACCTCAAGCCGGAGACCGACGTCTACTGGTGCACCGCCGACATCGGCTGGGTGACCGGACACTCGTACATCACGTACGGGCCGCTGGCCAACGGCGCGACGCAGGTCATGTACGAGGGCACGCCGGACACCCCGCACCAGGGCCGGTTCTGGGAGATCGTGCAGAAGTACGGCGTCACGATCCTCTACACGGCGCCGACCGCGATCCGTACGTTCATGAAGTGGGGCGACGACATCCCCGCGAAGTTCGACCTGTCGAGCCTGCGCGTCCTCGGCTCGGTCGGCGAGCCGATCAACCCCGAGGCGTGGGTCTGGTACCGCGACCACATCGGCGCGGGCAGGACCCCGATCGTGGACACCTGGTGGCAGACCGAGACCGGCGCGATGATGATCTCGCCGCTGCCGGGCGTCACCGAGACCAAGCCGGGCTCGGCGCAGCGCCCGCTGCCCGGCATCTCCGCCACCGTCGTCGACGACGAGGCGAACGAGGTGCCGAACGGGGGCGGCGGCTACCTGGTCCTCACCGAGCCGTGGCCGTCGATGCTGCGCACCATCTGGGGCGACGACCAGCGGTTCCTCGACACGTACTGGTCGCGCTTCGAGGGCAAGTACTTCGCCGGCGACGGCGCGAAGAAGGACGAGGACGGCGACATCTGGCTGCTCGGCCGGGTCGACGACGTCATGCTCGTCTCCGGGCACAACATCTCCACCACCGAGGTCGAGTCGGCGCTCGTCTCGCACCCGTCCGTCGCCGAGGCGGCGGTGGTCGGGGCGGCCGACGAGACGACCGGCCAGGCGATCGTCGCCTTCGTCATCCTGCGCGGTACGGCGAGCGAGGACGACGGGCTCGTCGCGGAGCTGCGCAACCACGTCGGCACGACGCTCGGCCCGATCGCGAAGCCGAAGCGGATCCTGCCGGTGGCGGAGCTGCCCAAGACCCGGTCCGGCAAGATCATGCGGCGGCTGCTGCGGGACGTGGCGGAGAACCGGGAGCTGGGTGACGTGACGACGCTGACGGACTCGTCCGTCATGGACCTCATCCAGACCAAGCTGCCGTCGGCTGCCAGCGAGGACTGAGCCGCCCTAAGGCTCTTGTGGGCGCCCACTCCAGGACACCTGGGGTGGGCGTCCTTGTGTGCGGCGCCACGCTCGTGCCCACAGTTCCGCCCTGCGGAACGTACGCCCACAACGCAAACGTATGCCCACAACGCAAAGGGGACTTTCCGGACCTAAAGTGAGGATCGCCGGACACCGCGCGACCTCGTTAGGTAACGTAAGGATCGCGTCAGAGACGCGACAGAAATACCTAGGTGCGCCGGGAAGTCTGGTCGGCATGTGCTTCGCCCTGCCAACCGACCGGAGGTCGCCCACCGTGCCCGCGCCCACGCCCGCACCCAGCCGTCCCAATGGCCGTAAGTTCCTCGGCCGCCTGTCGCTGCCCGAGCGACGGTTCGTGGCCGACGCGCTGCGTGCCGAGACCGTCGGTGGCGTGCTCCTGCTCGCGGCCGCCGTCACCGCGCTCGTCTGGGCGAACACCCCCCTCAACGACAGCTACGCGACGGTACAGAACTTCCACATAGGGCCCGCCGCCCTCGGCCTGGACCTCTCCATCCAGCACTGGGCGGCCGACGGCCTGCTCGCGATCTTCTTCTTCGTCGCCGGCATCGAGCTCAAGCGTGAACTCGTCGCGGGCGAGCTGCGCGAGCCCAAGGCCGCCGCGCTCCCCGTCATCGCCGCCGTCTGCGGCATGGCCGTCCCGGCCCTCGTCTACGCCCTGACCAACATCATCGGCGGCGGCTCCTTGGACGGCTGGGCCGTGCCCACCGCCACCGACATCGCCTTCGCGCTCGCGGTCCTCGCCGTCATCGGCACCTCGCTGCCGTCCGCGCTCCGCGCGTTCCTGCTCACGCTCGCCGTCGTCGACGACCTCTTCGCGATCCTGATCATCGCGATCTTCTTCACCAGCGACCTGAATTTCGCCGCGCTCGGCGGCGCCATCGCCGGCCTCGCCGTCTTCTGGCTGCTGCTGCACAAGGGCGTCCGCGGCTGGTACGTCTACGTCCCGCTCGCCCTGGTCATCTGGGGCCTGATGTACAACAGCGGCGTCCACGCCACCATCGCCGGTGTCGCCATGGGCCTGATGCTGCGCTGCACCAAGCGCGAGGGCGAGGAACACTCCCCCGGCGAGCACATCGAGCACCTGGTCCGGCCGTACTCCGCCGGTCTGGCCGTGCCGCTGTTCGCCCTGTTCTCGGCCGGCGTGAGCATCACGGGGAAGACGATCGCCGACATCTCCACCAACCCGGTCACCCTCGGCGTCATCCTCGGCCTCGTCGTCGGCAAGACCGTCGGCATCTTCGGCGGCACCTGGCTCGCGGCCCGCTTCACCCGGGCGGAGCTCAACAGCGACCTGGCCTGGCCGGACGTCCTCGCCGTCGCCTCCCTCGCCGGAATCGGCTTCACCGTCTCGCTCCTCATCGGCGAACTGGCCTTCGAAGGCGAGGGCACGCTGACCGCCGAGGTCAAGGCGGCCGTCCTCATCGGCTCGCTCACGGCCGCCGTGCTCGCGACGATCCTGCTCAAGCTGCGGGTGCGCACGTACGAGGCGCTGCTGGCCGACGAGGAGCGCGACGAGGACCAGGACGGCATCCCCGACATCTACGAGGAGGACAACCCGGAGTACCACCTGCGGATGGCCGCGATCTACGAGAGGAAGGCCGCCGAGCACCGCGAGCGCGCCCAAGTGGCGGGGGCATCGCGCGATGACGGCGACAGTCCGGCATGATCTGAGGTCGGACCGCAGAAGAGAAGTCGGACCGTAGAAGAGAAGAGGGAGCAGCGATGAGCGACCCGGTCAACGGAGCCGAGCGCAGCCTCGGTCAGCTGGTCGCCTCGGCGACCGCCGAGATGTCCGCGCTGGTGCACGACGAGATCGCCCTGGCCAAGGCCGAGATCCGGCAGGACGTCAAGCGGGGCGCCATCGGCGGCGCGGCCGGCGTGGCGGCAGCCGCGGTGCTCCTCTTCTCGCTGCCGATGCTGAGCTTCGCGCTCGCCTACGGCATCCAGGCCTGGAGCCACTGGCACATCTCGGTCTGCTTCCTGCTCTCCTTCGCGGCGAACGTGCTGCTCGCGGGGCTGCTCGGGCTGATCGCCTACGCCAAGTTCAAGAAGGTCAAGCGGCCGGAGAAGTCCATCAACTCGGCCAAGCAGACCGCCGCGGTCCTCCAGAACGCCAAGCCGCACGCCCGCCCCCAACGGGCGGCTCTGCCCGGCGCGGTCCAGGAGAAGGTCGCCGCTGTGGGACGCTCGTCCGCATGACCGTCCCTGAGAGCAGCAACGGCAGCGGCAGTCCCGGCGGTAGTCCCGCCGGCAGTCCGGTACGGATCGACGGCCCCTGGACCCACCGCGACGTGGCCGCCAACGGCGCGCGTTTCCACATCGCGGAGATGGGCGAAGGGCCGCTCGTCCTCCTGCTGCACGGCTTCCCGCAGTTCTGGTGGACCTGGCGCCACCAGCTGCCTGCTCTCGCCGACGCCGGCTTCCGGGCCGTGGCGATGGACCTCCGGGGTGTCGGCGGCAGCGACCGTACGCCCCGGGGTTACGACCCCGCCAACCTGGCGCTCGACATCACCGGCGTCGTCCGCTCCCTCGGCGAGCCGGACGCGGCCCTGGTCGGCCACGATCTGGGCGGCTACCTCGCCTGGACGGCGGCGGTCATGCGGCCGAAGCTGGTGCGCCGCCTCGCGGTCTCCTCGATGCCGCACCCGCGCCGCTGGCGCTCGGCGATGCTGTCCGACTTCTCGCAGTCGCGCGCCGGATCGTACGTATGGGGCTTCCAGCGCCCTTGGCTGCCAGAACGTCAGCTCGTGGCGAACGAGGCGGCCTTGGTGGGGCGGCTGATCGAGGACTGGTCCGGACCCGGACTGCCGGACGAGGAGGCGATCGCGGTGTACCGGCGGGCGATGTGCATCCCGTCGACGGCGCACTGCTCGATCGAGCCGTACCGGTGGATGGTGCGGTCCATGGCACGGCCCGACGGCATCCAGTTCAACCGGCGTATGAAGCGCCCGGTGCGGGTACCCACACTGCATCTGCACGGTTCGATGGACCCCGCGATGCGGACGCGCAGCGCGGCCGGTTCGGGCGAGTACGTGGAGGCGCCGTACCGCTGGCGGCTCTTCGACGGCCTCGGGCACTTCCCCCACGAGGAGGACCCGGTGGCCTTCTCCACGGAGCTCGTCAACTGGCTGAAGGACCCCGAGCCCGACCGGTGACGTACTGCCGTTCTACGAACGGCCATGTGCCCCGCGCATACTCCAATTGGCGGGCCCCCGGGAGGTTACCGACCTTGGGCCACGGGCAGACGTCGGGGTATGGGCTGGACGCACGACTACGGTGACACAGCACGCAACCGCCGCTCGGCCGCTGGGCCGGGCTCCCACGAGAGGAGCGGCACGCAGGAACAGGGCCGCTCGCATCCCGTGCAGGGCATCGGGATCCCGCGCATCCTGCGCCGCCGGGCCCGCTGGGTCTCGGCCCGGCTCAGGCACACCCGGGACTGAGCCACCCGCCGTCTCCGCGTACGGCGGTACACCCGCTCGGAGCGGCGCACACGCCACCCGCCGTACGGCCGCTCGGAGCGGCGCACACGCCACCCGCCGTACGCCCGCTCGGGGCAGAACACTGCCTACAGCGCGCACCCCTGGCTGTCGACCTGCTGCGTCGCCGCGCGGCCCTGGGCGATGTCGTCCTGGATCTCGTCGACCGTCAGCGCGTAGCCGGTGTTCCTGTCGTCGAGCGAGCGGGCGAAGATCACGCCGGACACCTTGCCGTCCGCGGTGAGCAGCGGCCCGCCGGAGTTCCCCTGACGGACCGTCGCGTACAGCGAGTACACGTCCCTGCGCACCTCGCCGCGGTGGTAGATGTCCGGGCCCTGAGCGTTGATACGGCCCCGGACGCGCGCCGAGCGGACGTCGTACGAGCCGTTCTCGGGGAAGCCCGCGACGATCGCGCTGTCGCCGCTGCGGGCGTCCTCGTCGGTGAACCTCAGCGGTTCGACGTCCAGGTTCGGCACGTCCAGTACGGCGATGTCGCGCTGCCAGTCGTAGAGGACGACCTTCGCGTCGTACAGCCTGCCCTCGCCGCCTATCTGGACGGTCGGCTCGTCGACACCGCCGACGACGTGGGCGTTGGTCATGACCCGGCGCTCGTCGAAGACGAACCCGGTGCCTTCGAGGACCTTGCCGCAGCTCGGGGCCGTACCGACGACCTTGACGATGGCCCGCTGGGCCCGGGCGGCGACCGGGCTGCCGGCGAGCGCCGGGTCCGGGGGCCGGACCTCGGTGATGGGCTCGTTGGCGAACGGGCTGAAGACCTGCGGGAAGCCGTTCTGGGCGAGCGTCGAGGTGAAGTTCGTGAACCAGGTGGACGCCTGATCGGGCATCACCTGTTCGACCCCGAGCAGCACCTTGGAGTTGCGCACCTCCTTGCCCAGCGTGGGCATCGAGGTGCCGGCGAGGGCGGAGCCGAGGAGCCAGGCCACGAGCAGCATCGCGACCACGTTGACCAGCGCGCCGCCGGTGGCGTCCAGGGCGCGCGCCGGTGACCAGGTGATGTGCCGGCGCAGCTTGTTCCCGAGGTGGGTGGTGAAGGCCTGCCCGACCGAGGCGCAGACGATCACGACGACCACGAAGACGACCGTCGCCGTGGTGGAGACCTCGGAGTGGTCCGTCAGCCAGTCCCAGACGACCGGGAGCAGCAGGACGGCGACGAGGCCGCCGCCGAGAAAGCCGATGACCGACAGGATGCCGACCACGAATCCCTGGCGATAACCGATGATCGCGAACCACACGGCGGCGAGCAGCAACAAGATGTCCAGCACGTTCACCGTCAATAGCCTCGCAGATTCGTCTTCGGTCGCCCCGGCTCCGGGGGTCAGCCTGTCATGAGCGCCAGTCCAGCGGGACCTGGTTGGCGCGGTCCCACGGCCGCTCCCAGCCGGAGTAGTGCAACAGCCGGTCGATCACTCCGGCCGTAAAACCCCAGACCAGGGCGGATGCGACAAGGAATGCCGGGCCCTTGTGGCCGCTGGGGTGGACGGCGGTCGCGCGGTTGGCAGGGTCCGTGAGATCCGCCACGGGGACGGTGAAGACCCGGGCGGTCTCACCGGGGTCGACGACCCCGACGGGGCTGGGGGTGCGCCACCAGCCGAGGACGGGGGTGACGACGAAGCCGCTGACCGGGATGTAGAGCTGGGGCAGGACGCCGAAGAGCTGGACGCCGGAGGGGTCGAGGCCTGTCTCCTCCTCGGCCTCGCGGAGAGCGGCCCGCAGCAGACCGCCGTCGCCCGGTTCGCCGTCCTCGGGGTCCAGGGCGCCACCGGGGAAGGAAGGCTGTCCCGCGTGGGAGCGCAGGGAGCCTGCGCGCTCCATGAGCAGCAGCTCGGGGCCGCGCTCGCCCTCGCCGAAGAGGATGAGGACGGCGGACTGCCGCCCGGCGCCGCTCGCGGGCGGCAGGAAGCGGCTGAGCTGCTCGGGCTCGACCGTGCGCGCCGCCCGGTCGACGGGCGCGAGCCAGTCGGGCAGCCCGTCCCGGTCCAGCAGCCCACCGGTACCCACGCCATGGGGCGCGGCGGTCGTTTCCTCGGTCTCTTCTTCAGTGCGCGTCATAGGCACCCCGTGTTTCACAACGCACTCCGCACGTGGGTTCGTTCCCTCGGGTCTCGGCTCATTCGGCCCCCGGGGCCACGCCGGGCGCGGGGGCGGCGGGGCGCCCCGGGTAGTCCGGGGGCGGATTGAGGCGCTGGCCCGGGAAGCCGCCCTTCTCGTACTTCAGGAGCTTCCGCGCCTTCTCCGGGTCCGTCTCGCCCTCCCCGTATGCCGGGCAGAGCGGGGCGATCGGGCAGGCACCGCAGGCGGGCTTGCGGGCGTGGCAGATCCGGCGGCCGTGGAAGATCACCCGGTGCGAGAGCATCGTCCACTCGCTCTTCGGGAAGATCTCGGCGACCTCGGCCTCGATCTTGACCGGGTCGTCGCTCTCGGTCCACTTCCAGCGGCGGGCGAGGCGCATGAAGTGGGTGTCGACGGTGATGCCGGGCACCCCATAGGCGTTGCCGAGGACGACGAAGGCGGTCTTGCGGCCCACGCCGGGCAGCTTGACCAGGTCGTCCAGGCGGTCGGGGACCTCGCCGCCGAATTCGTCCCGGAGGGCCGCGGCGAGGCCCATGATCGACTTGGTCTTGGCGCGGAAGAAGCCGGTGGGCCGGATCAGCTCCTCGACCTCCTCGGGGACGGCGGCGGCCAGGTCCTCGGGCGTCGGGTACCTCGCGAAGAGCGCGGGGGTGGTCTGGTTGACCCGGAGGTCGGTGGTCTGGGCGGAGAGGACCGTGGCGACGAGCAGCTCGAAGGGGTTCCGGAAGTCCAGTTCGGGATGGGCGTACGGATAGACGTCGGCCAGCTCCCGGTTGATCTTCCGGGCCCGGCGGACCATTGCCAGCCGGGATTCCGCTTTCGCGGGCTTCGCGCCGGCCTTCGGGGCCTTCGCGCCTGCGGCGGGCTTCGCCGCCGGCTTGGCACCGGCCGCCTTCGCACCCGACTTCGCGGTCGCCTTTGCAGTCGACTTCGCCGCAGCCTTCTCCGGCGCCCTCGCAGTCGACTTCGCGGCAGCCTTCTTCGTCGCCTTCACCGCGGCCTTCTTCGTCGCCTTCACCGCGGGCTTCTCCGTCGCCTTCCGGCTCGCCTTCGCGGGGCGTTTCGGGGCATTTGTCCCCTTCGGCGTACCCTGTTCGCCCACAGCGGAATTACCTTTGGCGGACACTCTTCCAGCCCCCTTGGCCTGCGCTCTCACCGGCGAGTTGGACACCCAGCCAGCCTAAGGGCCACCACTGACATCCGCCCCGAGCACGGCCGATGAGGACCCAATCGGGCCCCTGACGTACAGACGGGCGGTTCGGTACGTCAAACTTGTTGTGATTGATCGCACTGTTTTGTGCGTCCGGCATCATGGGATCAAGGTCCCCTGAGCAGGTCGACATAGGAGAGAACTCGTGGACGACGTTCTGCGGCGCGCCCCGCTCTTCGCGGCGCTCGATGACGAGCAGGCCGCGGAGCTGCGCGCCTCGATGAGTGAAGCGACGCTCGCCCGTGGCGACGCGCTCTTCCACGAGGGAGACCCCGGCGACCGCCTGTACGTGGTCACCGAGGGCAAGGTGAAGCTGCACCGCACCTCCCCCGACGGCCGCGAGAACATGCTGGCCGTCCTCGGCCCCGGCGAGCTCATCGGCGAGCTCTCCCTCTTCGACCCGGGCCCGCGCACCGCCACCGCGACCGCGCTGACCGAGGTCAAGCTGCTCGGTCTCGGCCACGGCGACCTCCAGCCCTGGCTGAACGCCCGCCCCGAGGTGGCCACCGCCCTGCTGCGCGCGGTCGCCCGTCGGCTCCGCAAGACCAACGACCAGATGTCCGACCTGGTCTTCTCCGACGTGCCGGGCCGTGTCGCCCGCGCGCTCCTCGACCTGTCGCGCCGCTTCGGTGTGCAGTCGGAGGAGGGCATCCACGTCGTCCACGACCTCACCCAGGAGGAGCTCGCCCAGCTGGTCGGCGCCTCCCGCGAGACGGTCAACAAGGCCCTGGCGGACTTCGCCCAGCGCGGCTGGCTGCGCCTGGAGGCCCGCGCCGTGATCCTGCTGGACGTGGAGCGCCTCGCGAAGCGCTCGCGGTAGGCAGTCCCGTACATACGAGAAAGGCCGCCCGGTCGACGACCGGGCGGCCTTCTTCGTACGTACGACCTGCGCGACTACCGCTTCGTGCCGTCCACGATCAGCGGGTTCCCGTTGCCGCCGCCGCACGGAACCGCGTACACGGGGTTCTGCGCCGCGGCCTCCTTGTACGCGTCGATGCACTGGTTCATCAGGACCTTGTCGGTCAGCGACTCGTTGAGGATCTTGTTGGCGCGGGCGATGCCCTCGGCCTCGATACGGCGCCGGTCGGCCTCGGCCTTGGCCGTGCGGGACGCCTCGGTGGCACGCTCGGTCGCCTGCTGCTGCTGGATCTTGCGGTCGATCTGGTCCTGCAGGGCCTTCGAGGGCTTCACATTGCGCAGATTGACGGCCGTGACGTCGATGCCGCGCGGGGCCAGGCGCTCCTTGATGAGCGTGCCGATCTCGGCGTTGATCTTCTCCCGGTCCGTGGCGTAGCCCTGCTCGCTCGTGTAGCGGGCGAAGACGTTGCGAACGATCTCCCGGCTGTCCGGGTAGACCAGACGCTGCTGGATGGCCTCCTCGGTGCCCGCGAGACGGTACAGCTCGACCGCCTTGGCCGGCGTGACCGCCCACTTCACGGTCACCTCCACCTCCATCACGCCGCCCTGCGAGGAGCGGACCTCGACCACGTCCTTGTCGGAGAGGTTGAGGTCGACGGGGCGGGTGGAGAAGGTCGTGACGTCGGTGAACGGCGACTTGACGTGCATGCCGGAGGTCATCGGCTCACCGACCTTGCCGAAGGCGACCGGGACGCCGACCTCGTACGCGCTGACCACGTACGTCATGCTGGCGATCAGCGCGAAGGCACCGGCGAGGACGGCGCCGAGCGCGCCGAGCTTGAGCCCCTTCGAGTCGTTCGAGCGGGCGACGAAGAAGAGCACCACTGCCGCGATGAGCAGCAGGATGGATATGACGAACACGAGTGTTCCCCCCGAGAGCTACGGTCAGAAGTGAGCGGAGCGTAAGACACGAACCGCGAGTGAGTACCCAGGGGGTGGGGGTCAGATCAGTCCGTGCTCCCGCAGATACTCGAGCTGGGCCCGTACGGAGAGTTCGGCAGCCGGCCACAGCGAGCGGTCCACGTCCGCGTACACATGGGCGACGACCTCCGCAGGGGTGCGGTAGCCGCTCTCGACGGCCGTCTCGACCTGCGCGAGGCGGCCCGCGCGGTGCGCGAGGTAGTACTCCACCGCGCCCTGCGCGTCCTCCAGGACCGGCCCGTGGCCCGGCAGCACGGTGTGGACGCCGTCGTCGACGGTGAGCGAGCGCAGCCGGCGCAGCGAGTCCAGATAGTCGCCGAGCCGCCCGTCGGGGTGGGCCACCATCGTCGTACCCCGCCCCAGGATCGTGTCGCCCGTCAGGACGGCCCGGTCGGCGGGCAGATGGAAGGAGAGCGAGTCCGCGGTGTGACCGGGCGTCGGCACCACCCGCAGCTCCAGACCGCCGACGGTGATCACGTCACCGGCGGCCAGCCCCTCGTCGCCGAGCCGCAGCGCCGGGTCCAGGGCCCGCACCTGAGTCCCGGTCAGCTCGGCGAACCGGCCGGCGCCCTCGGCGTGGTCGGGGTGGCCGTGGGTGAGCAGGGTGAGTGCGACGCGCTTGCCGAGCTCCTCGGCGGTCGCGACGACGTTCCGGAGGTGACCCTCGTCGAGCGGGCCCGGGTCGATCACGACGGCAAGGTCGGAGTCGGGTTCGGAGACGATCCAGGTGTTGGTTCCATCCAGGGTCATCGCGGACGGATTCGGCGCGAGGACGTTGACGGCGCGGGCGGTCGCGCGGCCGGAGAGGGCCCCGCCCCGCGGCTGCCCGGGCAGCGCGGCGGCATCGCTCATCGCGCCCCTCCCTCCTCCACGTCAGGGCCCGAGGCCGGGCCGGCGGCCGGGTCCTGGCCAGCAGCGGCGTCCGGGGCCGGGCCCGCACCCGCGTCCGAAGCCGGGCCTTCTCCCGAACTCCCCGGGCCTTCTCCCGAACCCCCCGCGCCGGAACCCAGAGCGCCCGGAGCGCCCGGAGCGGCAGCACCCGGACCCGTCGGGATGTGCTTCGTGAACTCCTCGTGCCCCGGCCAGGACAGGATCAGCTCCTCCCCCTCCAGGCGCGCCTGCGCGAGTACGGGAGTCAGGTCCTGGCCCCCCGCCGCGGCCAGCGCCTCGGCGGCCGAGCCGAAGCGCGTGAGCCCACGCAGGGTCGAGATCGTCGGCGGCATCATCGTCAGCTCGCCCCGGTCGTACCCGGCCGCGGCCTCCGCCGGCCGGATCCAGACCGTGCGGTCGGCCTCCGACGACGCGTTACGGGTGCGCTGGCCGGCCGGCAGCGCGGCCACGAAGAACCAGGTGTCGTACCGCCGGGGCTCGAACTCCGGCGTGATCCAGCGCGCCCACGCGCCGAGCAGGTCCGAGCGCAGCACGAGACCGCGCCGGTCGAGGAAGTCGGCGAAGGACAGCTCGCGCGCGACCAGCGCCTCCCGGTCCTTCTCCCAGTCGTCGCCGGTCGTGTCCCCGACCACGGAGTCGGCGGTCTCCCCGGCGAGCAGCACGCCCGCCTCCTCGTACGTCTCGCGCACGGCCGCGCAGACGATCGCCTGGGCCTCTTCCGTACCCGTGACGCCGAGGCGCTCGGCCCAGCTCTCCAGGGAGGGCCCGGCCCACCGCACCGGGTGCTCGTCGCGCGGGTCGACACCGCCGCCGGGATACGCGTACGCCCCGCCCGCGAAGGCCATGGAGGCCCGTCGCCGCAACATGTGGACGCTCGGCCCCTCGGCGGCGTCGCGCAGGAGCAGGACGGTGGCCGCCCGCTTGGGTGTCGCGGGGGTGAGCTCGCCCGCGGCCAGGGCGCGGATGCGGTCGGGCCATTCCGGTGGGTACCACTGACCATTCGGCATGGCCGGATGGTATGCGCAACTACCCGTATGCACGAGAGCCGGTTCCCCCCGGACGGGAGAACCGGCTCTCGACGGTGTTGACGGTCGGTCCTGGACAGGCTCAGGCCTGGTCGAGCTCCACCTGGACCTCGACCTCGACCGGGGCGTCGAGCGGGAGCACCGCGACACCCACCGCGCTGCGCGCGTGCACGCCCTTGTCCCCGAGGACCGCGCCGAGCAGCTCGCTGGCGCCGTTGATGACGCCCGGCTGTCCGGTGAAGTCGGCGGCCGAGGCGACGAAGCCGACGACCTTCACGACCCGCTTGATCCGGTCAAGGTCACCGGCGACCGACTTCACGGCGGCGAGCGCGTTGAGCGCGCAGGTGGCCGCGAGCTCCTTGGCCTCCTCGGCGGTGACCTCCGCGCCGACCTTGCCGGTCAGCTGGAGCTTGCCGCCCACCATCGGGAGCTGGCCCGAGGTGTAGACGTACACGCCCGACTGCACGGCCGGCTGGTAGGCGGCCAGCGGCGGCACGACCTCCGGCAGGGTCAGGCCCAGCTCGGCGAGCTTCGCCTCGACGGTTCCGCTCACGCGCTCTTCTCCCGCTTCAGGTAGGCCACGAGCTGCTCGGGGTTGTTCGGTCCGGGAACGACCTGGACGAGCTCCCACCCGTCCTCGCCCCAGGTGTCCAGAATCTGCTTCGTCGCGTGCACGAGAAGGGGCACGGTCGCGTATTCCCACTTGGTCATGGAGCCGACTGTATCCGCTGCCACAGGCAGCCTCCTGCTTAGGCGGGCGCCGCAGTGGTTAGGCTCGAAGGCGTGAGCAGGCTCCAGGTC
Organism: Streptomyces sp. NPDC029169; assembly: GCF_055563935.1. Classification (NCBI taxonomy): domain Bacteria; kingdom Bacillati; phylum Actinomycetota; class Actinomycetes; order Kitasatosporales; family Streptomycetaceae; genus Streptomyces; species Streptomyces sp. NPDC029169. Next base: position 24,019 of record NZ_JBVHXA010000020.1, on the reverse strand, counting down.
GTCAGCGGCAAGGGTGGTACCGGTAAGACGACGGTCGCCGCCGCCCTCGCGCTCGCCCTCGCGACGGAGGGCAAGCGGACCCTCCTCGTCGAGGTCGAAGGCAGACAGGGCATCGCACAGCTCTTCGAGACGGAGGCACTTCCGTACGAGGAGCGCAAGATCGCCGTCGCCCCGGGCGGCGGCGAGGTGTTCGCGCTGGCCATCGACGCCGAGCGCGCCCTCCTCGACTACCTCCAGATGTTCTACAAGCTGGGCAGCGCGGGCCGGGCACTGAAGAAGCTCGGCGCGATCGACTTCGCGACGACGATAGCGCCGGGCGTACGGGACGTGCTGCTGACCGGCAAGGCGTGCGAGGCGGTCCGCCGGCGCGAGAAGCACGGCGGCTACACGTACGACCACGTCGTCATGGACGCGCCCCCGACGGGCCGGATCACCCGCTTCCTCAACGTCAACGACGAGGTCGCGGGGCTCGCGCGGATCGGCCCGATACACAATCAGGCGCAGGCCGTGATGCGGGTCCTGAAGTCCCCGGAGACGGCCGTGCACCTGGTGACCCTCCTGGAGGAGATGCCGGTGCAGGAGACCGCGGACGGCATCGCGGAGCTGCGCGAGGCCGAACTGCCGCTGGGCGGCGTCATCGTGAACATGGTCCGTCCGCACGTCCTCGACGAGGCGGCGGTACGGGCGGCCTCCGGCGACCACCGGGACGCGGTCGCACGGACCCTGGCCGCGGCGGGCGTCCGCGGCGGTACGAAGCTGGTCGAGCCGCTCCTGGAGCAGGCGGCCGAGCACGCGCAGCGGGTGGAGCTGGAGCGCGAGCAGCGGGCGGTGCTCATGGAACTCGGCGTACCGGCGTACGAACTCCCCTTCCTGGGGGACGGGGCGGACATCGCGGGCCTGTACCGGCTGGCGAAGGAGCTGCGGAAGCAAGGGGTGGGCGCGTGACGGAGAAGGCTGCCGCGGTGGATGGTCTCGACTCCCTGCCGGCCGTGAACGGGCTCGACTCCTTGCCGGCAGTGAACGGGCTCGACTCCTTGCCGGCCGTGAACGGTCTCGATTCCGCCCCCGTCCTGCACCTTGATCCGCTCATCGACGACCCGGGCACGCGGATCATCGTCTGCTGCGGTGCGGGCGGCGTCGGCAAGACGACGACGGCGGCGGCGCTGGGCGTACGGGCGGCAGAGCGGGGCCGGAAGGTGGTCGTCCTGACAATCGACCCGGCGCGGCGACTGGCCCAGTCGATGGGGATCGACTCGCTCGACAACATCCCGCGCAAGGTCGACGGCATCAAGGGCTCCGACTGCGGGGAGCTGCACGCGATGATGCTCGACATGAAGCGGACGTTCGACGAGATCGTCGAGGCGCACGCCGACGCCGAGCGGGCCCGGGCGATCCTGGAGAACCCCTTCTACCAGTCCCTGTCGGCCGGTTTCGCCGGTACGCAGGAGTACATGGCGATGGAGAAGCTCGGGCAGCTGAGGGCCCGCGACGAGTGGGACCTGATCGTCGTCGACACCCCGCCGTCCCGCTCCGCGCTCGACTTCCTGGACGCGCCGAAGCGGCTCGGGTCCTTCCTGGACGGGAAGTTCATCAAGCTGCTGATGGCCCCGGCGAAGATGGGCGGCCGGGCGGGGATGAAGTTCCTCAACGTCGGTATGTCGATGATGACGGGGACGCTGGGGAAGCTGCTGGGCGGTCAGTTCCTGAAGGACGTACAGACCTTCGTGGCGGCGATGGACACGATGTTCGGCGGCTTCCGGACCCGGGCGGACGCGACGTACAAGCTGCTCCAGGCCCCGGGGACGGCGTTTCTCGTGGTGGCGACGCCGGAGGGGGACGCGCTGCGCGAGGCGGCGTACTTCGTGGAACGGCTGGCCGCGGAGGAGATGCCGCTGGCCGGGCTCGTCCTCAACCGCGTCCATGGCAGTGGCGCCGCACGGCTTTCGGCCGAGCGGGCGCGGGCCGCGGCGGAAAATCTTGACGAGGGGCGCATGGTGGATCAGGGGGGTGGGAAGACTGTTGGGCGTGGCTCCCGTGCCACTGCCCCCGAGCCGTCAGACACCGCGACCGCCGCCGCACGTTCTTCGCACGACGAGGCTGCCCCCACAGCCGAACCCGACGACGACGCACCCGACATTCAGCAGTTGACCGCCGGCCTGCTCCGTCTCCATGCCGAGCGGATGCAGGTGCTCGCGCGTGAACAGCGCACGCGCGACCGTTTCACGGCGCTCCACCCCGAGGTGGCTGTCGCCGAAGTGGCCGCCCTGCCCGGCGACGTACACGATCTGACAGGGCTTCGGGCCATCGGTGACCGGCTCACGGCCGACCGGATGCCGTCGGCCTGAGCGCCCGCGTGACGGCGGGCCTTCCGGCATCGCGCGTGCGTCCCGCACGGCGTCGCGGGTCCCGCACGGCGCGCGTACGTCGTGTACGGCGGCGGCGCGTACGTCAGGCGTTGCTCCGCGGACTGTCAGGCGTTGCCCCGCGGACCTCGCAGTTCCTCTTCCGGCTGCGCGGGGGTTATCCCACTGCCGCGTACGCCTCGTACGTCGCGTCGTCCTCCATCGCCACGGGCAGCAGGCCCGCTCCGCGCTCGTACTCCGTGCGCGCGGTCTCGAGCAGTCGCCGCCACGAGGTGACGGTCGGCCGCCGGCGCAGCAGGGCGCGGCGCTCGCGCTCCGTCATGCCGCCCCACACGCCGAACTCCACGCGGTTGTCGAGCGCGTCGGCCAGGCACTCGGTCCGCACCGGACACCCGGTGCACACCGCCTTCGCCCTGTTCTGCGCCGCTCCCTGCACGAAAAGTTCATCCGGATCGGTAGTGCGGCAGGCCGCCTGCGCACTCCAGTCAGCTACCCAGCCCATACCGGCGCCGTCCTCTCCCGAATCGAGGCTCCCCCACGGCGGTAGCGGCATATTCACCGCTGCCAGTTGGTGACGTTACGGAAGGTGGGCACAGCGCAACACCCCCTTCGGGCCCAATCTTGAATGGCCCGAACGGACTATGCGTACGCGGCAGATCACCCAGGGGAGTGACCCGAGGACATACGCGTCGAACCCGGCGAACCGGTACAGTTCGCCCGACTGTGACGGAGTCACATGGGGCGTCGAGTGACGCAAGGGGCGGAATCGGGCATGGCTTCCCAGGGTTCGGGTCCAAGGGAATTCCTGCCGATGTCACGCCCGGGTCTTGATGCGGAACCACACTGCTGTGACAGTTGGGAGCAGCTTAGGCCAAGGCATATACGTGTGTCCGGCGAATGAGAACGTAGACACCTCACGACGCGGCCCCATCACGCACCCCGCGCAAGGACCGCTCAAGGTTGCAAGCGGCAGGTCACGCCCTCTCGACGGCTCGGCTGCCTCTGGATGTCACGGTCTGGTACTCGAACGCTCCGAGAAGCACCCGCTCCTACGGAACGCTCATAACTACGGATTAGGCTGCCCCCCATGGCAAAGAAGCGCTCGGGCGGAGGTCTGACCGGGACCCAGCAGGCCGCCAAGTTCCTCGGTGTCAGTGTGCTCTCCGGAGCCGTGCTGGCGGGCATCGCCCTGCCCGCGGCCGGAGCACTGGGGCTCGCGGCGAAGGGGACGGTCGAGGGGTTCGACGAGATCCCGTCCAACCTGAAGACCCCGCCGCTGAGTCAGCGCACCACCATCCTCGACTCGGAGGGCGGCACCCTCGCCACCGTGTACTCGCGCGACCGGAAGGTCGTGCCGCTGGAGAAGATCTCTCCGTACATGCAGAAGGCGATCGTCGCGATCGAGGACTCACGCTTCTACGAGCACGGGGCCATCGACCTCAAGGGCGTGCTGCGCGCGATCAACCGCAACGCCCAGTCGGGCGGCGTGGCCCAGGGCGCGTCCACGCTCACCCAGCAGTACGTGAAGAACGTCTTCGTCGAGGAGGCCGGTGACGACCCCGAGAAGGTCGCCCAGGCCACCCAGCAGACCATCGGCCGCAAGGTGCGCGAACTGAAGTACGCGATCCAGGTCGAGGAGGAGCTGGGGAAGAAGAAGATCCTCGAGAACTACCTCAACATCACCTTCTTCGGCCAGCAGGCCTACGGCATCGAGGCGGCGGCCCAGCGCTACTTCTCCAAGCCCGCCGCCGACCTGAAGCTGGAGGAGGCCGCGATGATGGCCGGCCTCGTCCAGTCGCCGAGCCGGTACGACCCGATCAACGACCTCCAGGAAGCCACCAAGCGCCGCAACGTGGTGCTCCAGCGGATGGCCGATGTACGGGACATCAGCCAGGCGGAGGCGGACAAGGCCAAGGCCGCCCCGATCAAGCTGAAGGTGAAGAGCCCGAAGAACGGCTGCATCACCGCCGTCGACGGCGCCGGCTTCTTCTGCGACTACGTGCGCAAGACCATCCTCAACGACCCGGTCTTCGGCAAGACGGTCGAGGAGCGGCAGAAGCTGTGGAACCTGGGCGGCCTCACCGTCCGGACCACCCTCGACCCGCGCGCCCAGGCGGCGGCCAACGAGGCGGCCGTCGCGAAGATCAACGAGGACGACAAGGTCGCCGCCTCGGTGGTCCAGGTCCAGCCGGGCACCGGCAAGATCCTCTCGATGGGCCAGTCCCGCCCGTACGGCCTGGACCAGAAGCAGCACCAGACCACGCTCAACCTGGCCGTCGGCAGCAAGATGGGCGGCACGACGTACGGCTTCCAGGTCGGTTCGACGTTCAAGCCGATCACCGCCGCGGCGGCCCTGGAGAAGGGCCTGAGCCCGGCGCAGAGCTTCTCCACCGGCTACCAGATCAACCTGCCGGAGAACTCGTACACGCGCTGCGACGGCAGGCCGGCAGGCTACGCCAACTGGGAAGTCGGCAACGAGCTCAAGTCCGAGACCGGCACCTGGGACATGACGAGCGCGCTCGGCAAGTCCATCAACACGTACTTCGCCAAGCTGGAGCAGATGGCCGGACTGTGCGAGACGGTCACGATGGCGAAGAAGGTCGGGTACGAGCGGGAGCTGGGCAAGAACATCAAGGAAAGCCCCTCGATCACGCTCGGCGCGATCGAGGCCACCCCGCTCGACATGGCCGCGGTGTACGCCACCTTCGCCAACCGGGGCACGTACTGCACGCCCGTCGCCATCGAGTCGATCAAGACGGCGAACGGCGAGCAGCTGAAGGTGCCTCAGACCGAGTGCTCGCCGGCGATGAGCGAGCGGACGGCCGACACCATCAACCAGATGCTGAAGGGCGTCGTGGAGGACGGCACCGGTACGAGGGCGGGTCTGAGCGACCGCGACAACGCCGGCAAGACGGGTACGACCAACGACCGCAAGGACGCCTGGTTCGTCGGGTACACCCCGAACCTCTCCACGGCGGTGTGGGTCGGTGACGACGTCGGCGAGAAGCAGTCGATGTACGACATCACCATCGGCGGCGAGTACTACGACAAGGTCTGCGGTGGCTGCCTCCCGGGCCCGATCTGGAAGATCGCGATGACCGGGGCGCTGAGCGCCTCCGAGACGCCGGCCTTCGCCCCCATCTCCGTACCGCGCGGCGAGAAGCCGGAGGAGAAGGACAAGGGCAAGCCCCGCGACGACAACAAGCCGGGTGACGGGGACACCGACAACCCCTTCCCGGGGATCACCTTCCCGCCGGACCTGATCGGCGGCGGGAACGGCCGCGGTGGCAGCAACGGCGGCGGCAACGGCCGCTAGGGCCGCGATGACCGCATGAGTGAGGGCGACTCCCCAATTGGGGAGTCGCCCTCAGTCGTCTGTACGGGACTACGGGATTCAGCCCGCGAGCAGTCGTCCATACAGGGCTACGGGACTCAGCCCGCCGGTAGTCGTCCGTACGGGACTACCGGACTCAGCCCGCGAGCAGCTTCTTCACCGCGGCCGCCACGCGGCCGCCCTCCGCCTGGCCCGCGACCTTCGGGTTCACGATCTTCATGACGGCGCCCATGGCGCGCGGGCCCTCGGCGCCGGCGCCCTTCGCCTCGGCGACGGCCGCGGCGACGATCTGCTCCAGCTCGTCGTCGCTGAGCTGCTTCGGCAGGTACGCGTCGAGGATCACGCCCTCCGCCTTCTCCCGCTCCGCCGACTCGGCGCGACCGCCCTGGGCGAAGGCGTCCGCGGCCTCGCGGCGCTTCTTCGCCTCCTTGGCGATCACCTTCTGCACCTCGTCGTCGGAGAGCTCGCGCTTGGTCTTGCCCGCGACCTCCTCCTTGGTGATCGCGGCGAGGGTGAGCCGCAGCGTCGAGGAGCGCAGCTCGTCGCGCTCCTTGATGGCGGCGTTGAGGTCGTCCTGAAGCTTGGCCTTGAGCGTGGTCATGACCCAAGTGTGTCAGGTGCCCCTGCCGACCCGCCCGCACATTTCCGCCCAGTCTGCGACGATGGGGGGATGCGCGCACGGTACGGGATCCCCCTGAAGATCACGGCAGGTCTCACGGCGACGGCGGCTGCCGGAATCGTCTACGCGGCGGGCTTCGAGGCCCGCTCGTTCCGGCTGCGCCGGGTGACGATCCCGGTGCTCCCGCGCGGGATGCGGGACCTGCGGGTTCTTCAGGTCTCCGACATCCACATGGTGTGCGGGCAGCGCAAGAAGCGGGCGTGGCTGCAGAAACTCGCGGGGCTGCGCCCGGATTTCGTCGTGAACACCGGCGACAACCTCTCGGACACGGACGCGATCCCGGAGGTCCTGGACGCGCTCGGCCCGCTGATGGAGTTCCCGGGCGTGTACGTCTTCGGCTCCAACGACTACTACGGGCCGCGGCTGCGCAACCCCGCCCGCTACCTCCTTGAGAAGGCCCAGGGTCGGCACGGTCTGAACGGCAACAAGCCGGTGGTGGGCGCGGTGCACAACCCGTGGGAGGGCATGCGGGACGCTTTCGACGAGGCGGGCTGGGTGAACCTGACCAACACCCGCGGCCGACTGAAGCTGCCCGGCGGCCCGGAGCTGGCCTTCACCGGCCTCGATGACCCGCACATCAAGCGGGACCGGTACGAGCGGGTGGCCGGCGGCCCGGAGCTGTCGGCGGACTTCTCGATGGGCGTGGTGCACGCCCCGTACCTGCGGACCCTCGACGCGTTCACGGCGGACGGCTACGGGCTGATCCTGGCGGGTCACACGCACGGCGGCCAGCTGTGCGTCCCCTTCTACGGCGCGCTCGTGACCAACTGCGACCTGGACACGGACCGGGTGAAGGGCCTCTCCACGCACACGGCGGCGGGCCGGACCTCGTACCTCCACGTCTCGGCAGGGTGCGGCACGAACCGGTTCACCCCGGTCCGCTTCGCCTGCCCCCCGGAGGCGACCCTGCTGACGCTGACCGCGCGCGACTGAGCGTCCCTCGCGATCGTCGGCCTGGACCGCGTCCGACCTGCGGTGAGGGGCCGCGAAAACCGGATTTCGTCTCAGGGCGTGGGTGGGCTAAAGTAATCGATGTCGCCGCGACGTGAAGAGCAGAGCAGCGACATCGGGGTGTAGCGCAGCTTGGCAGCGCGCTTCGTTCGGGACGAAGAGGTCGTGGGTTCAAATCCCGCCACCCCGACAGCTGAAACACCAGGTCAGGGGCCTGATCCGCGAAAGCGGGTCGGGCCCCTGAGTGGTTTCCGGGGGCGGTTCCCAATGGGTACGGATCCGGCTCGGCGATTGGGCTCACGTGACTCCTCTACGAGGAGGGCCTGCCGAGGACGGCCGCGCGGCTCGTGAGCGAGCGTGTGGTGCCGGGGCGTGTGTGGGAAGTCGATCAAGCGGCTCTACCCTGATACCGCATCGGTGCCGGACGGCGGAGTACGGCGACGCGTGCTTACCGTCAGGTTGTCGACCGTCGAAAGGCTGGGTCTCAGGTGCTGGTCGCGGACCGATATCGGCTCCACATGTGTGTCGGCCGTGGCGGCATGGGCGAGGTGTGGCAGGCCACCGACGAGGTGCTCGGGCGGGCCGTGGCCGTGAAGTTGATGCTGGGGCACGAGACTGATCCCTCCGCGGCCGAGCGGTTCCGGCTGGAGGCGCAGACAGCGGCACGGCTGAGTCATCCGCATGTCGTCGGAGTCTTCGACTTCGGTACGTGGGACGGAAAGCTGTTCCTCGTCATGGAGTTCGTCGAAGGGGCCAGTCTCGCCTCCGACCCCGGCGCGCCGCCCTTGGTACTGCCGGCGGAGCGGGTGGCCGTCGTGGCCGCGCATGCCGCCGCGGGGCTCGCCGCCGCGCATCGGGAGGGCGTGGTGCACCGGGACATCAAGCCCGGGAACCTGCTGCTCGACGGGGACGGGACCGTGAAGCTCGCGGACTTCGGGATCGCCCGGTTCGTCGACGATCCGTCCGCCGCGCTCACGACCACGGGCCAGATCGTCGGCACCGGCCTCTATCTCGCCCCCGAGCGGGCCCTCGGCCGGCCCGCGTCGCCGGCCTCCGACGTGTACTCGCTGGGCTGTGTGCTGTACCAACTCCTCACCGGACGGCCCCCGTTCCAGGGCGACACCGCCACCGCCCTGCTGTACCAGCACATCGACACGCCGCCCGCGCCGCCCCGGCAGCTCGGGGTGGGGCTGCCCGCCGCGTTCGAGGCGTACCTCCTGTCGCTGCTCGCGAAGGAGCCGGAGCAGAGACCCCCGGCCCAGGCGATCGCCGACTGGTTCTCCTCGGGCGCCTGGCGCGCCCACCCGCAGCCCCCGCACCGGCCCGCCGCACCGCACTCGGCGCCCCGGTCCCAGCCGAGGTCTCAGCCCCGGCCCCAGCCCCGGTCCCAGCCGAGGTCCCAGCCCCGGCCCCAGCCCCGGTCCCAGCCGAGGTCCCAGCCGAGGTCGCAGGCTCGGCAGCAAGCGCGCCGTAGCGAGAGCGGCCTCGCGGCCCTCTCCCGGCGGCGCCCCAGGAAGACCGCCGCCGTCGCCGGCGGCATAGCCTTCGTCGTCTTCTTGCTGATCGGCATGGCCTGGCTCTCGTGAGCCGTCTGACCCGAACGGGGCCCGCCGGGTGGCCCGGGGGGCCTCGGTCCGGTCCCCTGGGGACATGCACCCCCTCCGGACAGCCGCCGAGGCGGCGGCCACCGTTCCCGCCGAGGTCGTCTCCGACTCCGGCCCGTCCGCGATCGCCCTGGGCCTCGGGGCCGCCGCCGTCGTGGGGGCCATCGGTACCGCCGTCGTCCGCAGGCGGCTGTCGAAGACGGTCAGAGAGCCAGCCAGGCAAGCGCCCCCAACAGGATCAGCGTCAGACAGATCCCGAGGTTGACCGCCTTGTACTGGAGGAAGACCGCGACGAACTCGCGTATGGTCGCGCTCGGCCAGAAGTACGCCGCCGTCGGAGAGCCGACCACCTGACCGTTCACCCCGACCCGACGGGCCATCAAGGCCGCCCGGAAGGCATGGAAGTTGTTGGTCACGATCACGCACTCCGCGCCCGGGACGGCCGCCTCCATCAGCTCGCGGCTGAAGAGCATGTTCTCCTCGGTGGTCCGCGAGCGGTCCTCGCGCAGGACCCGTTCCTCAGGGAAGCCGCGCTCCACGAGGTAGTCCGCCATCGCGTGCGACTCGGGCAGCTCCTCGTCCGGACCCTGCCCGCCCGAGGTGATCAGGACCGGCGGGCGTCCCCCGCGCGCGGCGAGCGAGCCGTACACCTCACGGCCGCGCTCCAGTCTGCTCGCGAGCAGCGGCGGGACGCGCCGGCCGCCTATCAGACCGGAGCCGAGGACGACCACGAAGTCCGCGTCGCGGCGCAGCCGCATGCGCCCGTACAGGAACGCGTACCCGACGAAGCAGAGGAACAGGAAGGAGACATAGCCGAGCACCATCAGCATCGTGCCGACGAACACGCCCAGGGCCCAGGAGCGCGTGACCACGGCGGCCACCATCAGGCCCATCACACCGAACATGCCGAGGCCGGCGAGGAGCGAGAGCAGGTTCGCGGGGCGTCTGCCCTCCTTGCGGACCATCTTCACGCCGTTCGCGCACAGCAGCGCCGCCAGGACGACCGGGCCGAGGCCGAGGACGAGCAGCGCGACGATCATCAGCGTCTCGGCGACGCCCGGCGGCGCCCTGTCGATCCCCGCGAGCAGGCCCAGTCCTAGGAAGGTGACGGCGAGCCCCAGATACACGGCGTTGCTGAAGCGCCTGCGGTCGCGCAGCACGCCGGCCCCGAAGAGCGCGAGGAACGCGGCGGCCACGACGAAAGCGATCATTCCAGCATCGTAGGCAGGGGCACCGACAACGGTCCCGGGTATGCCCCGACTCCATGCCCCGACTCCGCGGCGCCGAGGCCGGGGCACCCCCGAGTTATCCACAGGTTGCGGACGCGGCGGACGGGATGTCGGTCGGTCGGCGCATGATGGGGGGCATGACCGAGAGCAACGAGATGATCGACTTCGCCGACATGCCCGCCTGGGAGCAGCGGTTCCGGGCGCCGCGCGTGTCCCTGCCCGAGTGGGCCGAGGAGGCGCACGACCGTTCGCTGTTCGTGTCCAATGCGACCGGGACGTACGAGCTCTACGCGTGGGACCGGGCGAGCGGTGCGCAGCGGCAGGTCACGGACCGGCCGAACGGGACGACGGACGGCACGCTGTCCCCGGACGGCCGGTGGATCTGGTGGTTCTCGGACAAGGACGGGGACGAGTTCGGGGTGTGGATGCGCCAGCCCTTCGACGGCGGCGCGGACGAGCCCGCCGTGGACGGGCTCGCGCCCTCGTATCCGGCGGGGCTCGCGATCGGCCGGGACGGCACGGTGGTCGTCGGGCGCTCGACGGACGAGGAGGGCTCGACGATCCATCTCGTACGGGGCGGGGCGGCGCCCGTCGAGATCTACCGGCACCGGGAGTCGGCCGGGGTGGGCGACCTCTCGCACGACGGCTCGCTGATCGCGATCGAGCACACCGAGCACGGCGACGCCATGCACTCGGCTCTGCGGGTGCTGCGCGCGGAGGACTCCTCGGTGGTGGCCGAGCTGGACGACTCCAAGGGCGGCACGAAGGAGCTGGGCCTGGCGGTGCTGGGCTTCGCGCCGGTGGACGGAGACACTCGGCTGCTCGTCGGCCACCAGCGGCGGGGCCGCTGGGAGCCGCTGCTGTGGGACGTGGCGACGGGCCGGGAGACCGATCTCCGGCTCGAGCTGCCGGGCGACGTGTCGGCGGAGTGGTACGCGGACGGCACAGGCCTGCTGATCGTGCACAGCTTCGAGGCGCGCAGCGAGCTGTGGCGGTACGACATTGCGACGGGCGCGCTGGTGCGGGTGGAGACCCCTGCCGGGTCGGTGTCGGAGGCCACGGCCCGCCCGGACGGCAGCGTGGAGTACCTGTGGTCCTCGGCGGCCGAGCCGCCGCAGGTGCGCTCGACGGCCGGCGGCGTCGTCCTCGACCCCCCGGGCCTGCGGGCGCCCGGGTCGGTGCCGGTGGAGGACGTGTGGGTGGAGGGCCCCGGCGGCCGGATCCACGCCCTCGTGCAGCGGCCGGCGGAGGGCGAGGGCCCCTTTCCGACGATCTTCGAGGTGCACGGCGGGCCGGCCTGGCACGACAGCGACGCCTTCGCCTCGGGCCCGGCGGCCTGGCTCGACCACGGCTACGCGGTGGTCCGCGTCAACTACCGCGGTTCGACCGGGTACGGCCGGGAGTGGACGGACGCGCTCAAGCACCGCGTCGGCCTGATCGAGCTGGAGGACGTCGCCGCGGTCCGCGAGTGGGCGGTCGCCTCCGGGCTCGCGGACCCGGCGAAGCTGGTCCTGTCGGGCGGCTCGTGGGGCGGCTATCTGACACTGCTCGGGCTCGGCACGCAGCCGGAGGCCTGGTCGGTGGGGCTCGCCGCCGTCCCGGTCGCGGACTACGTGACGGCGTACGAGGACGAGATGGAGGCCCTGAAGGCGCTGGACCGGACGCTCTTCGGCGGCTCGCCGGAGGAGGTGCCGGACCGGTTCGTGGCCTCGTCCCCGCTGACGTACGTGGACAAGGTCACGGCCCCGGTGTACATCTCGGCGGGCGTCAACGATCCGCGCTGCCCGATCCGCCAGATCGACAACTACGTGGACCGGCTGGCCGCCCGGGGCGCGGTCCACGAGGTGTACCGGTACGACGCGGGGCACGGCTCCCTGGTGGTGGAGGAGCGGATCAAGCAGGTCCGCCTGGAGCTCGCCTTCGCCGCGCGTCACCTGGGGACCCGGCCGGTCGGGGGGTGAGGCGGCTGCGTACCGTGGAGGGGTGTACCGGTTCCTGAGAACGCCCCGCTGGTGGGGGATCAATGTCTTCGTCCTCCTCGCGATCCCGTTCTGCCTGTTCATGGGGACGTGGCAGATGGGCAAGTTCGAGGAGCGCGTCGACTCCCACCGGGAGGCGGAGCGGGCCCCGGACCCGGGCACGCTGAAGACCGAGCCGCTGGACGCGCTGCTGCCGGTGGACAAGGAGACCTCGGGCCGGCACGCGGAGGCGAGCGGCCGGTACGGGGAGCAGTTCCTGGTGCCGGACCGTGACCTGGACGGACGCCCCGGCGCGTACGTCCTGACGCTGCTGAAGACGGACGGCGGCAAGTCGCTGCCGGTGGTACGGGGCTGGCTGCCGGCCGGCGCGAAGGCCCCGGCCCCGCCGTCGGGCGAGGTCACCGTGGTGGGCGCCCTCCAGGCGTCCGAGAACGCGGGGACGAAGGGGGTCCACGCGGCGGGCGGGCTCCCGGACGGGCAGCTCGCCATGATCAGCGCGGGCTCCCTGGTCAACGTGGTCTCCGACGACGTCTACGACGCGTGGGTCACGCTCACGGACTCCCCCGCCGGGCTGACCCCGGTCCCGGCGGCGGCCGCGGCGGGCACGTCGCTGGACCTGAAGGCGTTCCAGAACCTCGGCTACACGGCGGAGTGGTTCGTCTTCGCGGGCTTCGTCCTCTTCATGTGGTTCCGCCTCCTCCGCCGAGAGTCGGAGGCCCAACGCGACGAGGCCCTGGGTCTGTAGGCCCGGGGCGTCTCGGCCCGGGCCTACAGGTCTGGGGGCCTCCAGGTCTGGGGCCTCCAGGTCCGACGGCCTCACGGGCCGGGGCCTACGGCCCGGGCCTCTGGGTCCGGGGCCCCTGGGTCCGAGGGCGTCTAGGTCCGACGGCCTCATGACCCGGTGCCCTCACGGGTCGGGGTGCCCTCACGGGTCGGGGTGCCCTCACGGGTCGGGGCGCTCGGGCCTCACGCCCCGAGCGCCCGCTAGGACGCGTCCAGGACGCCCGTGCGGTAGATGGTGCCCGCGCAGGCGTTGGCGATCGTGGTGGCCGCCTGAGGGCCGCCCGGTTCAGCCGTGTGGCTGACCGCGATGCTGCCCTCGGCGGGCGTACCGTCCGTGGCGAGCTGAGGGGCCGTGCCCTCGGTCGCCTCCCCGCCGGTCGAGCCCGTGGACCCCGACGTGCCGTCGCCGTCCTTCGAAGGACTCGGGCTCGGGTCCGGGTCCGGGCTCGGCGTCGGGTCCGGGCCGGGGTCCGGTGAGGTGTCCGTGGTCGGGCAGGTCGCCGCGGGGACCCAGGCGAACTTCACCTCGTACGCGTTGTCCGGCTGGAGTACCAGCGTGGGCGTCTCCTGCGAGGGGTCGGGCAGTCCGCTCGCCGCGTCGCCCGCCGTGTGCGCGACGACGGTGATCTTGGCCGGGTCCGCCGCCCCGAGCGCCTGGAAGCCGACGCTGCCGTCGCCGCTGACCACGCACTCCTTGCCGGAGACGTTGGCGATGCGGAAGGTGCCGTATACCTTGCCCTCCGCGTCGGGCCCGCCCGCCTGCACTGCGCTGACGCCCAGCTGCCCGGCCTCGCACACCGGCGAGGAGCCGGCCGGCGGCTTCGAGCCGCTCCCCCCGCTCCCGCTCGCGGCATCCTTCGCCTCGCCCGCGCCCGCGGCCGCCCCCTGGCTGGGAGCCGCGGTGCCGCTCGGTGCGCCCGTGCCCTTCCCGCCGCCCTCGACGCCGGTCTCGGAGCCGGTGCCGCCCTGCGCCTGCTCGCCGTGGCCGGCGTTCACGGCCTGGTCGGCGGTGATGCCGCCGGAGTTGGCGACGTGCACGAAGGCCGGCACGGCCGTGCCGAGCAGCACGGCGGCCGCGGCGAAGCCGACGACGGCCTGGCGCTTGCGGGTGCGCCGCGCGGGGACGGCACGGCGCAGGTGGTCGAGGGCTCCGTCGGTGGGCTGGAGGTCGGCCACGGCGCCGTGGAGCAGCCGCCGCAGCGCCAGTTCGTCGCCGCCGAAGAGGTCGTCGTGGCCGCCGGCCCGCACGTCGTCGTAGCCGTCGGCCCGCTCGCCGTCGTAGCCCTCGGCCCGCTCGCCGTCGTAGCCGTCGGCCCGCTCGCCGTCGTGGGCGTCGGCCCGCTCGTTGTCCGGCCCGTCGTTCACAATCCCGTGTCCCATGTCGTCGCGGTCGCCGTCGGGCAGTCCACTCGTACCGCCGCTGTCCGCGCCGCAGCCGTTCGCATCGCGGCCGTTGGCATCGCCGCTGTCCGCGCCCCAGCCGTTCGCGCCGCGGCCGTTCGCATCGCCGGAGCTCATGCCGTCGCCTCCATCGCGACGCGCAGCGCCGCGATGCCACGCGAGCCGTACGCCTTCACCGACCCCAGGGATATGCCGAGCGTCTCGGCCACCTGAGCCTCCGTCATGTCCGCGAAGTATCGCAGGACCAGCACCTCGCGCTGACGCCGCTGGAGTCCGCGCATCGCCTTGATCAGCGCGTCCCGCTCCAGCTGGTCGTACGCGCCCTCCTCCGCGCTCGCCATGTCCGGCATCGGCTTGGAGAGCAGCTTGAGCCCGAGGATGCGGCGGCGGAGCGCGGAGCGGGAGAGGTTGACGACCGTCTGGCGCAGATAGGCCAGGGTCTTCTCCGGGTCCCGCACCCGTTTGCGCGCGGAGTGGACGCGGATGAACGCCTCCTGGACGACGTCCTCGCAGGAGGCCGTGTCGTCGAGGAGCAGCGCGGCGAGACCGAGCAGCGAGCGGTAGTGCGCTCGGTAGGTCTCGGTCAGGTGGTCGACGGAGGTGCCCGCGGACACGACGCCTTCAGTGCTCTCGCGGGGCGACGGTATGCCGGACACGCCGGCCGCGCGGGTCCCTGCGGGCATGGGGGCGATCACCGGCATGCCGCCGGCCGGACGCGGTCGCCGGAGCGGGCGCACCATGGTGCCCACGCTGCCGCGTGCGGGAACCGTGAGCGTGCCCCGCGCGGGGACGACTGTCGCACCGCGGAGCGGGACGACGGCTGCGATCTCGAGTACCTCTGCCACGTCTGTTGGACACGCTTCCCCCCGTCAGGGTTGTACGAGTACGCCACCGTTTTTGACGGTGCACCAATTGCCCTCATGCGTACCCGATCTTCCCCAATGCCCCGTTTTCACAGTCCGCGTTGCGACACCACGTGGGCGCACCCACAGACGCCTCCCACCCAACTGCCGGTTGCGGTAAGGAGAGAACAGCATCGTCGGACATGACGTCACCCCAGTTCAAGGGGCACCTGACGCCTATTTGCTCACAGGGCCTTCACGCTCCGGACGCTCCGGACGAATGATCGACTCCGCGATCTGTACGGCGTTCAGCGCGGCGCCCTTGCGGAGGTTGTCGCCGCAGACGAAGAACTCGAGCGCCCGCTCGTCGTCCATCGACCGGCGCACCCGCCCGACCCAGACGGGGTCCGTGCCCACGACGTCGGCGGGCGTGGGGAAGTCGCCCGCGGCCGGATCGTCGTACAGCACCACACCCGGCGAGGTCGCCAGGATCTCGTGCGCCCGTCCGACGCTCACCGGCCGCTCGAACCGCGCGTGCACGGAGACCGAGTGCGCGGTCACCACCGGGACGCGGACGCACGTGGCGGCGACGGGCAGCCGGGGAAGGCCGAGGATCTTGCGGGTCTCCTCGCGCAGCCGCAGCTCCTCGGAGGACCAGCCGTCCGCCATCAGCTCCCCCGACCAGGGCAGCACATTGAGCGCGACCGGCCCGGGAAACGGCCCGGTGTGGTCGCCGACGGCCCGCCGTACGTCTCCGGGGTGCGTGCCGAGCTCGGTCCCGGCCACCAGCGACAGCTGCCCGCGCAGGGCGGCGACTCCCGCCTGCCCGCCCCCGCTCGCGGCCTGCTGGGCGGTCACCACCAGCTCGCCGACCCCGAACTCGGCGTGCAGCGCGCCGACGGCGACGATGAGGGCCAGCGTGGAGCAGCCGGGGCTCGCGACGATGCCCCGGGGCCGTACCCGTACGGCGTGCGGGTTGATCTCGGGGACCACGAGCGGCACGTCCGGATCCGCACGGAACGCCGGCGAGGTGTCCACCACCACCGCGCCCTTGGCGGCGGCGATCGGCGCCCAGCGCGCGGCGATGTCCTCGGGCACGAGGAAGAGGGCGAGGTCGACGCCCTCGAGTGCCTCCTCGCTCAGGGCGAGGACCTCGGTCTCCTCACCGCGCACGGCCAGCTTGCGGCCGGCCGAACGCGGGGAGGAGACGAGTCGGATCTCGCCCCAGACGTCCGCGTGCTGCGTGAGCATCTGGAGCATGACCGCACCGACGGCTCCGGTCGCACCGACGACCGCGAGCGTCGGCTTACGGGTCATCGGCCGGTGCCTCCATAGACGACGGCCTCGTCGGAGTCGCTGTCGAGACCGAAGGCGCTGTGCACGGCGCGCACGGCATCGTTCACATCGTCCTCGCGGGTGACGACCGAGATGCGGATCTCGGAGGTCGAGATCAGCTCGATGTTCACACCGGCGTCGGACAGCGCCCGGAAGAAGTCGGCGGTGACGCCGGGGTTCGTCTTCATACCGGCGCCGACCAGGGAGATCTTGCCGATCTGGTCGTCGTAGCGCAGCGAGTCGAAGCCGATCGCGCTCTTCGCCTTGTCCAGGGCGTCCATGGCCTTGCGGCCCTCGGCCTTGGGGAGGGTGAAGGAGATGTCCGTCAGGCCGGTCGAGGCGGCGGACACGTTCTGCACGATCATGTCGATGTTGATCTCGGCGTCCGCGACGGCACGGAAGATGGCCGCGGCCTCGCCCGGCTTGTCCGGCACGCCGACGACGGTGATCTTCGCCTCGGAGGTGTCGTGGGCGACGCCCGAGATGATGGCCTGCTCCACCTTGCGGTCCCCTTGCGGCTCGTTGCTGACCCACGTGCCCTGCAGCCCGGAGAAGGACGAGCGGACGTGGATCGGGATGTTGTAACGGCGTGCGTACTCGACGCACCGGTGCAGCAGCACCTTGGAGCCGGAGGCGGCGAGCTCCAGCATGTCCTCGAAGGAGATCCAGTCGATCTTCTTCGCCTTCTTCACCACGCGCGGGTCGGCCGTGAACACACCGTCGACGTCGGTGTAGATCTCACAGACCTCGGCGTCGAGCGCGGCGGCGAGGGCGACGGCGGTTGTGTCCGAGCCGCCGCGGCCGAGCGTGGTGATGTCCTTCTTGTCCTGGGACACACCCTGGAAGCCGGCGACGATGGCGATGTTGCCCTCGTCGAGGGCGGTACGGATCCGGCCCGGCGTGACATCGATGATGCGCGCTTTGTTGTGGACCGAGTCGGTGATGACACCGGCCTGGCTGCCCGTGAACGACTGGGCCTCGTGGCCCAGGTTTTTGATCGCCATGGCCAGCAGGGCCATGGAGATCCGCTCTCCGGCGGTCAGCAGCATGTCGAACTCACGCCCGGCAGGGATCGGGGATACCTGCTCGGCGAGATCGATCAACTCGTCCGTCGTGTCGCCCATCGCGGAAACCACGACGACCACCTGGTGGCCGTTCTTCTTGGCGTCCACGATCCGCTTGGCGACGCGCTTGATGCCTTCGGCATCGGCAACGGAGGAGCCTCCGTACTTCTGCACGACAAGGCCCACGTGCGCTCCTCGCTCAGTCTCTGCCGCAGTCATTACTGCGGTCGGCTCAGTTTAACGAGCGGTCCGGAATCGCCGACCGTATATCACATCCTGAGATGTCCCGCTCAGGTAGTGATCACGGCCGGAAGGGCCCGGACCGCCCGGTGGGGGTGCCTGCCCGGGAGGTGCGGGACTACGCGGTGGTACGCCGATATGTGCGCGGGCTCACATGTCGCCCGTCCTGGGAGGAGCCTCGGGGCTACTTCTTCAGCGTCCGCAGGCCCAGCGGGCCCGCGATCTCCTCCGCCATGACGCGCCCCGCCTCCTCGGCGAGGACGTCCTCCGCCATGTCCTCGTCCGTGTCGAGGCCGTCCAGGGCCGCGAGCGGCTGGTCGAGCCGGACGTGGGCGACGAGGGACTGGAGTGCCCGGAGGGTCGCCGAGGCCGTCGGGCCCCAGTTGGAGAAGTAGGAGAACTGCCACCACCACAGGGCCTCGCTCGTGCGCCCCGCCCGGTAGTGGGCCAGTCCGTGCCGCAGGTCGGTGACGATGTCGGCGAGGTTGTCGGAGATCCGGGCCGGTACGGGCGCCTTGCGGGGCTCGTACGGGTCGAACACCTCCGAGAAGACGTCCACCGGGTCCAGCATCGCCGCGAACCGCTCGCGCAGGTCGTCCACGTCCGGCTCCGGACCGGTGTCCGTCTCGTACCGCTCGTCCGGGACGATGTCCTCGTGCGCGCCCAGCCGGCCGCCCGCGAGCAGCAGCTGGGAGAGCTCGAGCAGCAGGAAGGGCACGGCGCTGTCGGGCTCGTCGCCCTTGGCCACTTCCGTGGTCGCCACGATGAAGGACTCGATCGAGTCGGCGATCTGGACCGCGAAGTCGTCCGGATCCTGCGTGATCGCGTGCAGTGTGGCGTCAGACATCGCGGATGCCTCCTTGGGGAGCGGGCGCGGGCGCGCAAACCCTGTCGTCATACATCTAGCAGTCGCCGCCCCTCGAAGGCACGCCCCAGGGTGACCTCGTCGGCGTACTCCAGATCGCCGCCGACCGGCAGGCCGCTCGCCAGGCGCGTGACCTTCAGGCCCATGGGCTTGATCATCCGCGCCAGATACGTCGCGGTGGCCTCGCCCTCCAGATTCGGGTCGGTCGCCAGGATCAGCTCCGTGACCGTCCCGTCCGCGAGCCGCGCGAGCAGCTCACGGATGCGCAGATCGTCCGGGCCGACGCCCTCGATCGGGCTGATCGCGCCGCCCAGCACGTGGTAGCGGCCGCGGAACTCACGCGTCCGCTCGATCGCCACGACGTCCTTGGGCTCCTCGACCACACAGATCACCGACAGGTCCCGGCGCGGGTCGCGGCAGATGTTGCACTGCTCCTGCTGCGCGACGTTGCCGCAGACCGCGCAGAACCGGACCTTCTCCTTGACCTCCAGGAGCGCGTGCGCGAGACGTCGTACGTCCGTCGGCTCGGCCTGGAGGATGTGGAAGGCGATCCGCTGGGCGCTCTTGGGACCGACGCCGGGCAGCCTGCCCAGTTCGTCGATGAGGTCCTGCACCACGCCTTCGTACAACGGAACGCCCTTCTCAGAAGTGCTTGATTCTTACGGTAGTGGCTGCCGGGGCGCCTTAGAAGCCCAGGCGTGCAAGCGGCTCGCGAACCGCCTCGGGAAGCGGCTCAGTACCAAAGGCCGGAGAGGGCCTCAGAACCCCAGGCCCGGCATGCCGCCCAGGCCCTGCGTCAGCGGGCCGAGCTTGGCCTGCTGGAGCTGCTGCGCGTTGTCGTTGGCGGCCTTCACCGCGGCGACGACCAGATCGGCCAGCGTCTCGGTGTCCTCGGGGTCGACCGCCTTGGGGTCGATCACCAGGCCGCGGAGCTCGCCGGAGCCGGTGACCGTCGCCGTCACCAGGCCGCCGCCCGCCTGGCCCTCGACCACGGTCGCGGCGAGCTCTTCCTGGGCACGCGCGAGATCCTGCTGCATCTTCTGGGCCTGCTGGAGGAGCTGCTGCATGTTGGGCTGGCCACCACCGGGAATCACGGGTCACTCCTGATGTTCGGTATGTCGGTAAGCCGAGCCTACGTGGTCCATGCCCGGCCTGCCGCCACAACTCTTTCGAGTGAGAAACTGCGGGCTCCTCTACCTGATCAAGACCCCCTTGCGGGCGGAAATCCCGGGATTCCGGGCCCACAGCCCACCATTCGGCGGTAGGAAGGGCAGGCACCACGTGCACCGCACGTCACAGAAGGACACGAGCGCTGAGCTGAACAGAGGAGTGCCCCGGTGAGCCAGCAGCCGGAGATGCCGCCGCCGCAGCCGCCGCCCGGGCAGCCGGGAGAACCGGGAAAGACCGGGACGCCGGGACAGCCCGGCGAACCGGGGCAGCCCGGGCGGCCCGCCGCGCGTCGCGATCTGACCGGGACGCCGTTCCCGCTCGGCGACTGGGGCGAGCCCGCTGAGCGTCTGGACGAGCTGTACCGCTGGGTGGAGTCGAACGCGCTGCGCACGGTGGAGTGGTACCTGTCCGACCGGGTCTGGAAGCGCCGCTGCGCACGGGCGCTCCGGGTCGGTACGGCGCTGGGCGTGATCGCCGGCGCCGCGCTGCCGCTCCTCGACCTGACCGGTGTCGCGGCGGACGGGGCGGCGGGCTGGGGGTACCTGTCCCTGCTGCTCGGCGCGGCGTGCATGGCGTGCGACCGGTACTTCGGCCTGACGTCGGGCTGGATAAGGGACGTCGCGACGGCGCAGGCGGTGCAGCGCAGGCTCCAAGCCC
Source organism: Streptomyces sp. NPDC029169 (assembly GCF_055563935.1). NCBI lineage: Bacteria > Bacillati > Actinomycetota > Actinomycetes > Kitasatosporales > Streptomycetaceae > Streptomyces > Streptomyces sp. NPDC029169. The sequence continues at coordinate 3,523 of NZ_JBVHXA010000020.1, read as the reverse complement.
TGCAGTTCGACTGGGCGTCGGAGAGCGTACGGGAGGTCCTCGGGCCCACCGAGGGGACCGCGAGCGAGGCGGCGGAGCGGTGCCTGGGGGTGCTGCGCCGGTTCTCGGAGGACGTGACGGAGCTCGTGCGAGCGGAGACGGCGGACTGGATGATCGAGTTCCGCTCGGGCCCGGCGCCGCTGGCCCTGCAGTCGGTGGGGACGGGCGCCCCCCGCCCCGAGGGCGGGCACCCCTCGTCCCGCTTCCCGCTCCCGCCGGGCACCCGCCCCAACATGCCGAGGCAGCGGCCGCCGGAGCCGCGCTGACGGCCGTACGACCGGAAGAAGGGCGCCCCCGTCCTGCGGGGGCGCCCTTCATTCCGTCGGTGTCAGCTGAGGATGATCATCGAGCCCTGGCCGAGGCTGCGGGTCGCCGCAGCGTGCAGCCCGAGCCACACATGGCGCTCGCGCGCGAACGGACTGTCGTCGTACGCGATCGGCCCCGCCGGTTCCTCCAGCGAGGTCGGCCGCTCCGGCGGCAGCGGCGCGGCGGGCGGGTTGGCCGGGTCGATCCCGATCGCGGGAGCGACGAACTCCAGCTCCCGCAGCAGGCCGTGGGACGAGCCCAGCGGGCCGCCGCCTTCCAGGAGTTCGTCGTTGGAGAGCGGAGCCGGGAAGTCCACGGGGACGTACGCGCCGGCGTGGTCGTAGTGCCAGACGAGGTGGGACTGCTGTGCCGTGGCCTCGAACATCTCCAGGAGCTGTTCGTAGTCCCCGCCGAGCTCGTCGACCGGCTCGACGGGCAGGCCGCACAGGTGCAGCAGGTAGGCGCGGCGCAGGAAGTGCAGGGCGTCGTAGTCGAACCCGGCGACGGGCGCGACATCGCCGGAGAGCCCCGGCATGTAGGCGAACACGGGGACGGTGGGCAGACCGGACGCGGTCAGGGCCTTGTCGTAGGCGGCGATCTCTTCGGCGAAGGGATTGTCGGGGCTGTGGCACAGCACGTCGACAAGGGGGACCAGCCACAGGTCACAGGCCAAGGGAGGCTCGCTCTCCGTCAGTTGCAGGGACGGCCAGGGTAGTCGGCGCTGTCCGCGCCGCACACCCGGTGGGGACCTGCCCCTCGACGCACGGCGCGACACCCGCGCCGGGCTGTCCCGTCAGCCGGACTGCCGCTCCAGGCCCTCCAGGCCCTACAGGCCTTCCAGGCGCTCCAGGCCCTCCAGGCGGTCCGCCCACTCCATCGACTGCTGGTTGTACGCCTGTATGACCGCGACGGCCGCGTCCGCGTCGCCGAGGGTCAGCGCGTCGACGAGATCGACGTGCCCGCTCCACAGCCAGCCGAGGACGTCCCGGTCGGAGCGCAGGTACGGCACGGAGAACACCCATGCCTGGACCCGCAGCCGGTGCAGGAAGTCGGCGATGTAGTCGTTGGAGGAGACCAGCCGGGCCAGTTCGCGCCAGTAGCGGATGTCGTACCCGATGAGGACGTCGAGGTCCCCGGCGCGGGCCGCCCGCGCCGCCGCCTCGCCCCGGCGCCGTACGGCGACGAGCGCGACCCCGCGCGTGACGTCGGGGCCCTGCGGATGAACGACGGGGTCGTGACGGCGGAAGATGCCGTCCACGACGAGCATGCGGGCCTCGACCATGCCCCGGTAGTCGTCGATCGTGAACTGGTGCACGCGGAAGCCGCGGTGCTGGTCGGAGTCGAGGAGCCCCTGCGCGGAGAGGTCGACGAGGGCTTCGCGTACCGGCGTCGCCGAGACGCCGTACTGCTCGGCGATCTGTTTGACGGTGAATTCCTCACCCGGCTGCAAACGCCCGGCGAGCACTTCGTCACGGAGCGCGTCCGCGATCTGCCGCCGCAGGGTGTTGCGGGTGACAGCTCCGCTCGCGGGCATCTTGGTCGGCCCCCTCCGTCCGGCTGTTGGACACCCTAGACCAGACGGAGGGTTCGGCTCCGTGACGCTTCTAACGCTCGTATGCGCTCGGTATGCGTTACGCGGTGTGCTCGTCGGCCACGGAGAGCGCCGTGTCGAGGGCGGCGAGGCCTTCCTTGGCCTCCGCCTCGGAGATGGTGCAGGCGGGGACGGCGTGGGTGCGGTTCATGTTGATGAAGGGCCACAGGCCGTGCTTCTTGGCCGCCGCGCCGAAGGCCGCCATGGGGGCGTTGGCCTCGCCCGTCGCGTTGTACGGGACGAGCGGCTCGCGCGTCTCCTTGTTCCTGACAAGGTCGAGGGCCCAGAACGTACCCATGCCGCGGACCTCGCCGACGGACGGGTGGCGCTCGGCGAGCTCGCGCAGGCCGGGGCCGAGGACGGTCTCGCCGATGTGGGCGGAGTGCTCGACGACCTTCTCGTCCTCCATGACCTGGATGGTGGCGACGGCGGCGGCGCAGGCGAGCGGGTGACCGGAGTAGGTCAGTCCGCCCGGGTAGGGCCGGGTGCGGAAGGTGTCGGCGATCTTCTCGCTGATGGCGACGCCGCCGAGGGGCACGTAGCCGGAGTTCACGCCCTTGGCGAAGGTCATCAGGTCGGGCACGACGTCGAAGTGCTCGGAGGCGAACCACTTTCCGGTGCGGCCGAAGCCGGCCATGACCTCGTCGAGGACGAAGACGATGCCGTACTTGTCGCAGATCTCGCGGACGCCGGCGAGGTAGCCGGGTGGCGGGGTCATGATGCCGGCGGTGCCGGGGACGGTCTCCAGGATGATCGCGGCGATGGTGGCGGGCCCCTCGAAGGCGATGGTGTCCTCGAGGTGGCTCAGGGCGCGCTCGCACTCCTGCTGCTCGTTCTCGGCGTAGAACGGCGAGCGGTAGAGGAAGGGCGCCCAGAAGCGCACGACGCCCGCGGAGCCGGTGTCGGAGGCCCAGCGGCGCGGGTCGCCGGTCAGGTTGATCGCGGTGGAGGTGGCGCCGTGGTACGAGCGGAAGGCGCTCATGACCTTGTGACGGCCGGTGTGCAGCCGGGCCATCCGTACGGCGTTCTCGACGGCCTCGGCGCCGCCGTTCGTGAAGAAGATCTTGTCCAGGTCGCCCGGGGTGCGCTCGGCGATGAGGCGTGCGGCCTCGGAGCGTACGTCGATGGCGAAGGCGGGCGCGAAGGTGGTGAGCTTCGCGGCCTGCTCCTGGATGGCGGCGACCACGCGGGGGTGCTGGTAGCCGATGTTGGTGTAGACGAGGCCGCTGGTGAAGTCGAGGTAGCGGTTGCCGTCGTAGTCCCAGAAGTACGAACCCTCGGCGCCGGCGACGGCGAGCGGGTCGATCAGGCCCTGGGCGGACCAGGAGTGGAACACGTGCGCGCGGTCTGCGGCCTTCACGGCCGCGCCGGCCTGGGGATCGGGTACGACATGAGGGGTCATGCGGCCAGGGTAAGTACGCGCAGGTCGGAGCGGCCATGACCATCTTGTCCACCGAGACCGGGGCCGACGCGACACGTTGCGTGCCCACGCCCGTTGTGGGCATTCGTTCCGCTGGGGCGGAACGGGTGGGCACAACGGACGGCGCCTTTGCGGGCGCCTCCGCCCCGTGCCCCTACGCCCACCCC
>NZ_JBVHXA010000019.1:0-188924 GCF_055563935.1 Streptomyces sp. NPDC029169 | reverse complement strand
CACCCGCACCAGCCACTTCGCACGACTTCGCCCCGCCGACCAAACGATCGACGGGGCGAAGAAGGCATAAGGCCCCGGATAAACCAACAGCATCCTGTGCAGAGCGGGGCCCTTTCGCGTACCGCCGGGGGACGTGCGTCACAGGGGTGTCTGGTTCCGTCGCGCGGGTGGGTGACCCTACGCTCGGGGCCATGTTCGCTGCCTACGCCGCCCGAATCGACCGCGACCAGCCGCTGAACGGCCTTGAGCTGGGAGAGCGGCCCGAGCCCGAGGTGCGTCCCGGGTGGACCACCGTCACCGTCAAGGCCGCCTCGCTCAACCACCACGACCTCTGGTCGCTGCGCGGGGTCGGGCTGCCCGAGGAGAAGCTGCCGATGATCCTCGGCTGCGACGCCGCGGGCATCGACGAGGACGGCAACGAGGTCGTCCTGCACTCCGTCATCGGCCAGACCGGTCACGGCGTCGGGCCCGACGAGCCCCGGTCCATCCTGACCGAGCGCTACCAGGGCACCTTCGCCGAGCGCGTCACCGTGCCCTCCTGGAACGTGCTCCCCAAGCCCGCGGAGCTCACCTTCGAGGAGGCCGCCTGCCTGCCGACCGCCTGGCTCACCGCGTACCGGATGCTCTTCACCAACGCGGGCGTGCGGCCCGGCGACTCGGTCCTGGTGCAGGGCGCGGGCGGCGGGGTCGCCACCGCGGCCATCGCCCTCGGCAAGGCCGCCGGCCTGCGGGTCTTCGCCACGAGCCGGGACGAGGCCAAGCGCAAGCGTGCCGTCGAGCTCGGCGCCGTCGAGGCGTACGAGCCGGGCGCCCGGCTGCCGAAGCGGGTGGACGCCGTGATCGAGACCGTCGGCGCCGCCACCTGGTCGCACTCGGTCAAGTCGCTTCGCCCCGGCGGCACCCTGGTGATCTCGGGCGCCACGAGCGGCGACCGCCCCGCGCACGCCGAGCTCACCCGGATCTTCTTCCTGGAACTGAAGGTCGTCGGCTCGACGATGGGCACGAAGGACGAGCTGGAGGACCTGCTGTCGTTCTGCGCCGCCACGGGCGTACGTCCGGTGATCGACGAGGTGCTGCCGCTGGACCGGGCCCGCGAGGGCTTCGAGAAGATGGCCTCGGGCGAGCTCTTCGGAAAGATCGTCCTGACGACGTCTTGATGCATCGTCAGATCTGCTGATGGGATCTCCGGCACTGCGAACACACCGTCGTGCCGGAGGTTCCCTTGTTGCGAACGACCCTTGCCGCAGGCGCCGTTGTCGCCGCGCTGCTCACCCCGACCACCGCCCGCGCCGACGAAGGCGCCCCGGACATACCCGTCCTCACCGACGACCGCGGCCGCGCCCTCACCCTGCGCGGCTGGAACGTCGAGGACAAGGCCAATCGGGGAGAGCAGGCCCTCTCCGCCGTCACCGAGCGGCACTTCCGCGACATGCGGGCGAAGGGCTTCAACTTCGCCCGGCTGCTGGTCTTCTGGGACGACCTGGAGCCGGAGCGGGGCCGCTACAGCCAGGGCTACCTGCGGAAGATCGAACGCGTCCTTGACTGGGCGGAGAAGTACGACGTCCATGTCCTCATCGACGCCCACCAGGACGTCTTCGGGCCGGCCTTCGGCCATCGGGGTGTCCCCGCGTGGGCCACCAGGACCGACGGGCTGCCCTTCACCCCGCACCCGGACGACTGGTTCGCCGAGTACTTCGAGCCGGCCGTCCAGCGCGCCTTCACCCATCTCTACGAGGACGAGGACCTGCGGTCCGCCCAGGCGGCGATGTGGCGCGTGCTCGCCGACCGCTTCGAGGACCATCCTGCCGTCCTCGGCTACGACCTGATCAACGAGCCGATGGGCGAGCTGCGCGAGGGCGAGGACCTGCCGACGGCGGCCCGGCGCATCGAGCGCGAGCAGCTCACCCCGATGTACAACCGGCTCGCGGACGCGGTCCGTTCGGTGGACCGGGACACCTGGGTCTTCGTCGAGCCGACCCCGATCGTCGGCGAGGGCGTGCCGACGGGCCTCGGCAGGATCGACGACCCGAAGATCGTCTACGCCCCCCACTTCTACAACACCGCCATGGAGGCGGGCGCCGACTACGACCCGGCGGCCGGCTGGATCGAGACGTACGAGCAGGCCGTGACCCGGTATCCCGAGGAGTACAAGGTCCCGGTCGTCGTGGGGGAGTGGGGACCCCTCAACAACTCCCTGCCGAACATGAACCGCTTCTACCGGGACGCGATGGCCTCCCTCGGCCGGTACGGCAGCGGGTGGGCCGGCTATGTCTGGTGCTACGGCGGCGGGTACTGCGCGGTGGACGGCGCCGGGACCTTCCGTACGAACAAGGAGCTGACCGCCGAGCCCTACGCGGACTCGGTCGCGGGCACGGTGACCTCCGCCGCGTACGACTCCGGGGCCGGCGTCTACCGGCTCGCGTACGAGTCGTCCCGCCGCGGGCCCCGCGTCACCGAGCTGTCCCTTCCCCCGGGCGCCTGGCAGGTGACGGCCCGGGGGAAGGCGCTCGTGCTCCGCAAGGACACGGGCCGCGCCTGGGTCCTCGCGGCGCCCGGGGCCCGGGTGACGGTGACGGTCTCCCGGGCCGGGCAGGCGGGGTAGACGCCCGGCGCTCCGGGCACGCCAGCTGGACGTCCGGCGCGGCGGGCGGGCCGTGCCGACGCCCGGCGCCGGGCAGGCCGGTTAGACGTCCTTGCGCTCCGGGCGCAGCAGGGAGGTGATCCGGTCCGCCGCCGTCGAGAGGTGACGGCGGGCCTCGGTCAGCTGGTCCGCCGTCACCCCGTGGTCCCGGGCCGCGTCGCGGATGTCGTCGCGGAAGCGGTCCAGGAGCCGGTCCAGATCGCGGGCCGGTTCGCCGGTGGACTCGACGTTCCGGGCCCAGTCCGCGACGGCCTCCTCCGGGGAGGTGGCGCGGCCCGACGCCTTGGGGTGCGTCGTGCCCGTCACCAGGCCGCCCAGCTGCGCGGTGATGTCCGAGATGCCCTCCCAGACGCCCGACGGCCAGTCGCCGCGCGCGAAGCGGTCCTGGACCTCCTCCTGGACCTGCTGAGCGATCCGCTGGAACTCCTTGGCCTGCAGGCGCGCCGACTTCGCCTCCTCGCGGGCCTGGCGGGCCTGCTCCTTCCACTCCTGCTTGGCCCGGCGCAGCTCCTCCTTGGCGTCGGCGAACGAGGAGCCCTTGTGCCGGGTCTCGCTCGCCGCCGCGCGCACGTCGCTGCGCAGCTTGCCCGCCGCCCCGCGCACGTCGTCGCGGATCTCGGCGGCGAGCTCGGAGACCGAGTCGCGGATCTCCAGCTCCAGATCGGCCAGTTCGCCGACGCGGCCGGCCAGCTCCGCGCGGCCCGCGTCGGTGATCGAGTACACCTTGCGCCCGCCTTCGGTGGCGTGTGTGACGAGGCCCTCGGCCTCCAGCTTGGCGAGCCGGGGATAGACCGTGCCGGCCGAGGGTGCGTACAGCCCCTGGAAGCGCTCCTCCAGGAGGCGGATCACCTCATAGCCGTGGCGTGGGGCCTCGTCGAGGAGCTTGAGCAGATAGAGGCGCAGTCGGCCGTGGGCGAAGACGGGCGGCATGTCACAGCACCTTTCCGGAAGAGGTGGTGTCGAAGTCGTCGGAACCGACCGGGTCCGGGCGGCGCAGGAGGGCTATCGAGCCGGAGACCGTCGTGGCCTTGAGCGTGCCACGGCCCTCGCCGAGCGTGCCGGTGATGCTCTTGGCGCCCCACTGCCCTCCGACCCGCAGATCGTCGAAGGCGTTCGAGACGGAGCCGCTCGTCGTGCTCGCCTCGACCCGGGCGTCCGTCGGGTGCGGAATCCGGATGGCGACCTCGCCGGAGACGCTGGTCAGCCGGATGTCGGCGGGCGGGCCGTCCAGACCGCCGGCGTCGAGGTCGATCACCATGTCCCCGCTGACGGTGTCGGCCTTCACGGAGGCCCCCGAGCCGTCGATGACCGTCAGATCGCCGGTCATGGTGCTGACTCGCAGCGCGCCCGTGACGGACTGGGCCTCGACGGAGCCGGAGACGCTCTCCGCACGGACCGGGCCGGAGAGCCCGACGAGCGTGGTGTCACCCGCGACGCCCCGGACGTCCGTACGCCCCTTGATGCCGGAGATCACCGCGCCGGCGCCGATCACGCCCACCTCGACGTCCGCACCGGCCGGGACGGCCACGGAGACGACGGCCCGACGGCGGCGGTGGCCCTTGGGGTCGAGCCACTTGAGGAAGCCCTTCCAGTGCAGGTCCTCATAGCTCACGGTCAGGGTCGAGCCCTCCTGGGTCACGATCAGCGGCGGGCCCTCGATGTCGGAGATCTCCAGGCGGGCGGTGCTCTCGTCGGTGCCCACCACGTTCACCGTGCCGCTCACGACACGCACCTGGAGGCGCGCCACGGGACCGGTCAGCGCGAGTTTCGTCGGCTCGGCCACGGACCACTCTGTCATCGTGCTGACCTCCCGTTCGGCGACGCAACATATCGCGTCTCTCGCTAGACACGATATATCGCGGTACAGGGAAGTCAACCCCCCTTCGGTGGAGGTGTGTGCGGTCATTCGCCCGCGTAACGGGACAAATTGGCCTAGCGTAAGGCCCATGAACGCGACATCCGGATCGAGCCCTGTCGGGGCGCTCCTGCTCTGCCGCGCCGAGCTTCCGGCGGTCCGGCCGCCGGCCCAGCTGCTGCGCGAAGAGCTGCTCCTCGCACCGGCCGGCACCGAATGGAGCGTCATCGTCCCGGAGGGAAAGCCCTGGCTGCACGGCGGCGAGCCCGTCGAACGGGTCGTCACGGGCTGGGCCACCGCGCTGGCCGTCTCCGCCGCCACCTGGCCCGTCCTCGCGCTCTGGTGGGACGCGGACCGGGCCGGATTCACCCTCGCCGCCGGATTCCGCCGCACCGTCGGCTACACCTGGCTCGCGGACGGCACCCCCGTCGGCGAGGACGAGGCCATGCGCACCTTCGCGGCCCGGCTCGCCCTCGACCCCGTACTCGACGTCCAGGCCCTGGAGCCGCTCACCGAACCCGACAGGGACGCCGACGCGCACGCCCGGCTCATCGGCCTGATCGCCGTCCTCGCCCGCGTCGGCCTCGACCTGCCCACCGGACTCACCCCCGGCGAGAGCGCCGACCGGCTCCGCTCCGTGGCCCGGGCGCAAGGGGCCGAAGAGCTCGAATGGTCCGGCTGGCGCGACGCGGTGCGCGCGGAACTCGAAGCGGTGGAAGGGGGCCCCTTGGGTCCGTATCTGCTCGGTCCGAGGGCCCGGCTGCTCGGCGCGGCCCAACTCGGGGCGGGGCTGCCGCTGCTCATCTGGGGCATCGGCCGCCGCAGCGGAGGCTGGGCGACGGCGGGGGCGCTGCTCGTGGCCCACGGCGCGCTGGGGCTTGCGTACGACCGCCTGCGCGGTCCGTGCCCCCGGACCTTGCGCGCTCCGTGACCCGGGAGCGGCTCCCTACTCGTCCTCGTCGTCCTCGTCGTCCAGCCGGGCGAGCCAGGTCGCGAGGCGCTCGACCGGCACCTCGAAGTCGGGGTTGAGGTCGACGAACGTACGCAGTTGCTCGGCGAGCCACTCGAAGGAGACCTCCTCCTCGCCTCGCCGCTTCTCCAGTTCCTCGATGCCACGGTCAGTGAAGTACATGCGATCAGGATAGGCCGTGGTCCCCGCGGCCCCTCGCGCTTGTCAGCGGCAGCGATTAGCCTTCTTCATCATCGTTTCGGGGAGCGGGGGGCCGCTGTGACGCACGGGATCGCTCGGATACGACTGGACGACGGAACGCCCGTCTGGGCCCGCATCAGCGAGCCGGACGAACTGGGCCGGGGCGGAGGCTTCACGGACACCGGCATCGGCGACCGGGTCGTCTCCATGGCGGGAGGACTCACCGACGTCGTGCGCGGGGTCGTCGGTTCGCTGCGGAACGGGCTCGACCCCCAGTCGCCGGTCGAGGTCTCCGTCAGCTTCGGCATCGAACTGTCCGCGCAGGCGGGGAAGGTGATCAGCGTGCTCGCGGAGGGCGGCGGGACGGCCTCGATCTCGGTCTCCCTCACCTGGACCGAACCGGGCCCGGCGGCCGATGGCGCCGTATGAGCGCCTTCGAATCCCTCGTGCGCCCCGCACTGGTACGCATCGCGGCTCCCGGTGACGGGTATGACCCGCACGGCGACCGGTACTGGGGCACCGGCTTCTTCATCGCCCCCGGCTGGGTGCTGACCTGCGCCCATGTCGTGGCAAAGGGGGGAAGCGCGGTGTGGAAGGGCGAGCGGGCCGTCGGCATCGTCTGGGACGGCGGCGTGACGACCGGGGAGGTCGTCCTGGCCAGCCCGCGCCCCGCCGTGCCCGAAGACGGACTCGACCGGTGGGACTTCCCCGACCTCGCGCTCGTCCGCGTCCCCGACGCCCGGGACGCGAGCTGCGTACGGCTCAGTGAGCGCCGGCCCGTCATCGCCGAGCCCCTCCCCGTCGCGCTGCACGGCTGGTCCCGGGTGACTGGCCGGCTCGCGATCCGCGAAGCCGTCGGCACGGTCCACGGCGTCGACGGCGAGGCCCTCCTGTTGAGCGGGACGCAGCCCGTGGAGGGGCTCTCCGGCGGACCGGTCGTGGACCTGAACCGCGCCGTCGTCATCGGCCTCAACAAGGGGCGCGGCGCGGACGAGGGCGCCGCCGTCCCCATCACCTCCCTGCGGCGGCTCTACCGGGAGCGGGGCGGCGAGGTGCTCTCCGAGGTCATGCGCGCCCACGACCGCCACCACCTCGCCCGCTACCGCTCGCTCTCCGGCGAGGCCGACTGGACCAGGGCGCAGCTCCGGCACCGGCCGCCCGGCGCCCAGGGCCTCGACCCCGGACGCCGTATCCATCTGTACGGGCGGCTCGCCGAACTGCCCCAGCCCACCGGGCCCGGCGACGTGCTGCACCTCGTCGACGAGGCCCGGAGGCTGACGGTCGGCCACGACCTGCGCCCCATGCTCGAAGTCGCCCCGCGGACCTGGCGCGAGGGCGTCGGACTCCTCCACGAACTCCACGACCTGCACGAGGCGAACGAGGAGACGGCCTCCGACCTCGGTCTGAACGCCGTGTTCGTGTACGCGGCCAAGGTCGCCCGGCACGTCAGGGAGCGGCACGGCGACAGCGCGGCGATCCGGAGCCTGGCCGCCTGGGTCACCGACGCGGCGGCGGAGACACCGCTCCTCACGCGCCAGGCGATCGCCGGAGTGCTCGCGTCCGGCCGACCCGCCGGCGGCAGCTCGGGGCGGGAGCCCGGCGCGCGTGCGGACGTCCTCGTCGAGATCGACACCCCGCGCTACGACCGGAAGTTCCCCTGGCGGGTGAAGCTGCTCTTCGACGGGCGCACGATCACCCCCCTGCACGGGGACGACGAGGGGGTCGAGCGCGAACGGCTCCGGGACACCCTGCGCGAGCCGCTCGCGGACGCGCTGGCGCGGGGCGACCGCGGCGAGCATCTGGCCGCCGTCGAGGCGCTGTTGCCGCGCGAGCTCTTCGACGAACCCCTCGACACCTGGCGGCTCGCGCCCGACGACGAGCTCTTCGACGAACGCTCGCTGCCCCTCGGCCACCGCCGGATCGTGGTCATACGGGACGCCAGCCGCCACGCGCGACCGCCGGCGCCCGAGTGGCACAAGCGGTGGCGCACGGCCGGTCTGGGCCCGCTGCGAGCGGTACCGCTGCGCGCCGAGACCCTGAGGGCGGGGCGGGACGTCCACGCGGCGCGGATCCGCCGGGAGTCCCCGAGGCAGGCCTGGGTACGGCTCTCCGAGGCCGAGGACGGCTCGGTGCCCGTCTACTGCGGCCCGGTCGGCAGCGGTGACGGGCTCAAGGCGATGGCCGCCGCGCTCGCCGCCGGGCACCCCATCGCCCTGTGGCGCGGCGGTGCCCACGACCACACGGACTGCGCCGAGTTCCATGAGCGGGCGGGCCGGCTGCTCGCGGAGGCCGGCAAGGCCGACGGGCTGCACGGGCCGGTGATCTCCCTGCGCAAGCGGGTGGCCGCGGACGCGGACGCGCACCCGGACTCGTACCGCGACTCGGAGGGCGCGGACCCGGACTCGGAAGACGCGTACCCGGACTCGTACCCGGACGCGGACTCGTCCGCGGAGCACGCCTGGGCCGCGCATCTCGCCGTACTGTTCGATCCCCCCGACCGCCCCCCGCACGGAGATCCGCTCCAGGTACCGCCGATGCTCGGCGAGGAGGACTGGTGAGAACCCCCCGAACAGCAGACCCGATTGGTCCGGAATGTGCGTGGGCAGTCTTGCGGGCGGGCGGTATTTTCGACGGGCCGGGCCATGCCACCACAGCCAGGAGGAGTTCATCGTGAACGATTGGCGGATCTACCGTGGTGCCGGCCACCCGCACGACGAGATACGGCGGTTGCCCGCCCCGCCGCCGTGGCGGGACTTCTCGACCGGCGGTGCCGACGACACCCTGGCCGGCTCGGACCGGCGGCTCGGCGTGCGCCGCCGCCTGGTCCAGAACCACCACCCCCGGCCCGCCGAGACCGACGCCGTCAACGCGGCCCTCTACCTCCGTCGGCCGCTCCTGGTCACCGGCAACCCCGGCACCGGAAAGTCCACGCTCGCGCACGCCGTCGCCCACGAACTGGGCCTGGGCCGCGTGCTGCGCTGGCCGATCGTCAGCCGCTCGACCCTCCAGGACGGGCTCTACCGCTACGACGCCATCGGCCGCCTCCAGGACGTCCAGCTGGAGCGCGCCCAGGCCGGGTCGACGGTGCCCGCCGCGACCCCGGCCGGCATCGGCTCGTACATCCGGCTCGGACCGCTCGGCACCGCGCTGCTCCCCTCCGAGCAGCCCCGCGTGCTCCTCATCGACGAGCTCGACAAGAGCGACCTGGACCTGCCGAACGACCTGCTGAACGCCCTGGAGGAGGGCGAGTTCGCCATCCCGGAGCTGGAGCGGCTCGCCGACCGGGAGCCGGTGGTGCAGGTGCTCACGGACGACGGCCGCAAGGTCCCCGTCATGGGCGGGCGCGTCCGCTGCTCCACGTTCCCGTTCATCGTCCTCACCTCCAACGGCGAACGGGACTTCCCCGCCGCCCTGTTGCGCCGCTGCATCCGCCTGGAACTGGAGGCGCCGGGCGAGGAGCAGCTCGGCGCCATGATCGAGGCGCACCTCGGGCCCGACGCGGCGGCCGGCGAAGAGGGCCTGGTCAGCCGCTTCCTGAACCGCGAACCGGGCGAGGTCATCGCCACCGACCAGCTCCTGAACGCGATCTATCTGACCCAGCACGCCCCGCGCACCGAGCGGGTGACCCGGGAACGCATCGCGGACATGCTCATGCAGCCGCTCGATCAGCCGAGGTGATGGCCGGATGCACCGGACGCACCGGATGCACCTGGAAGAGCTCACCCGCAGACTGCGGGCCGGTGGCCAGGACCCCACGGCCGAGGAGGTCGCGGACGCCGTCTGGCTCGCGCAGTGGTTGCCGCGCGCTTCACCGGACCCGGCGGACGGCCTCGGGCACGGCCTCGCGGACGGCACGGCGGAGGGCTCGGCCCGCCCCGCATTTTCGGCGCAGGGGCGAGATCCGGCCATCGGCGAGGGCGGCGGCGATCCCGGAGATCCCGGCGATCCCCGTACGGGTACGGGTACGGGGCTCGACGGCTCCGGTACGGACGAGGGCACGCGCGCCGGCCCCGGTGACGACGGAGCCCGGCCCGCCCGCCCCACGGACCGCGTAGACATCCTCTTCGTCCGCCCGGGAGGCCCCGGAAGCCCCGGAGCCCAAGCAAGTACCGGAGGCGACCCCCGTACGGAACGGAACAGGACGCTCCCCGTCCGCGCGCCCGGCGCCAACGCCCTGCCCGGCCTCCTCGGCCTCCAGAAGGCGCTCCGCCCCCTGCGCCACTACGCCCACTTCCCGCTCCGACCGGGCGAGGGCCTCCTCGACGAGGAGGCGACCGCCGAACGCAGCGCCGCCGCGGGCATCCTCACCCCCGTCCTGCGCCCCGCCGCCGGCCGCCGCCCGGACATCCAGCTCCTCATGGACACCGGCCCCGCCATGGTCGTCTGGACCCGCATGGTCGAGGAACTGCGCCAGGCCTGCCAGCAGTCCGGCGCCTTCCGCGACGTCCAGGTCCACCGGCTGTACGACACCGGCGAGGGCGCGCCGCTGGTCACCACCACCTCGGGACCCGACGGCCGGCCCCGGCTGCGCCCCGGCGACCAGCTCCACGACCCCACCGGGCGCCGCCTCACCCTGATCGTCAGCGACTGCGTCGGCCCCCTGTGGCAGCGCGGCGCGGCCCAGCGGCTCATCCACCAGTGGCCCCGGCAGTCCCCGCTCGCCCTCGTCCAGCCGCTGCCCCCGAGGCTCTGGCCCCGGACCGCGCTGCCCGTCGAACCGGGCCTGTTACTGCGCCCCGCGTCCCCCGGCGGGCACACCGGCTTCCAGCCCGACGAGGAGCCCTGGGAGCCGGCCGCCCCGGACACCCGCGCGGTGCCCGTGCTCACGCCCACCCCCGAGGCGTTCGCCTCCTGGGCGCGGCTCCACTCCGGCCACGGCTCGGGCGGCGTCCGCGGCTGGGCCGCCATGATCGCCCCCGACACACCGGGGCCGTCCACGCCGACCGCGACCACATCTCCAGGCAGCCGGGCGGCGGCCCGCGCCCCGCGCAGCGACGGGGAGTTGCTGCGGGCCTTCAGCGCCGGCGCCTCGCCGGGCGCGATGCGGCTCGCCGTCCATCTTGCCGCCGCCCCGCTCGCCCTTCCCGTCATGCAGCTCGTGCAGCGCGCCATGCTGCCCGACACCGGTCCCATGGAGCTCGCCGAGGTCCTGCTCAGCGGGCTGCTGCGCCAACTGCCCGGCCCGTCCCCGTACCCCTGCTTCAGCTACCCGCCCGGCGTCCAGCAGCACCTCCTCGGCTCCCTCGACCGCAGCGCCGCCGCGCTCGTCCTCAAGCACTGCTCCGAGTACGTGGAACGCAATTTCGGCCAGGGCATGCGCAACTTCCCGGCTCTCGCGGCCGCCCGGCTGGCGGGTCACTCCACCGACGACGACCCGGCGACCGCGCCCGGCACGATCGAGGAGACCGACGAACCCACCGGCCCGGTCGGTACGGAACCCGAGCTCTTCGCCCGTATCCCCGCGCGCGTGCTCCGCTTCTACCAACCCGACCTGATCACCCCCGATCCGCTGACCGCGGCGCGACGGCTCTTCGAGCAGTGGCGGGGCCAGTCCGACTCCTCGCTGCTGATCCGCGCCCGCCAGCAGGCCGAGGCCGCGCTGCCGGAGCACCCCGTCGAGGCCGGGATCCTGCTCGGGCGGGTGCTGTACGCGGAGTCCGGCACCGCCGCCGTCCAGGGCACCGAGCGCCGCCAGGAGCTGCTGACCCGCGCGCTGGCCGCGCTGGAGCGGGCCGGGAGCCTCGCCGAGCGGGGCGGTGCGGAGTGGGCCGAGGCCCGGCTCGAACAGGCCGTCGCGCACCACGGGTTGTGGCGCCACACGGCCGACCCCCGGCACCTCGACGACGCCCTCGCCGCGCTCGTCGGGGACGTACCGGACTGGCCGGAGGCCCACCACCACACCCTGCATCTGCGCCGCGGGCGGCTGCTCCTCGCGCGCGGTGACGGCGCCGCTGCGGCGACCGAGCTCACCACCGCACTCTCCCTCCGGGAGAGCGGCCCCGCGCTCCTCGACCTGGCCGACGCCCTGCACCTCGCGGGTGCCGACCCGGCCGAGATCACCCCCGTACTCGACCGGGCCGAACCCCTGCTCGGCGAGGCCATGGCCCTGCGGCTGCGCTGGACGACGTCGCGCGCCCGGCTGTACGACTCGGCCGGCGACGGACCGGCCGCGGACGCCGCCTACGAGGCGGCCACGCTGCTCGCCCCCGCCGACAGCGGGCAGCGCGGACGGATCCTGATGTCCTGGGGCGAGTCCCTGATGCGCCGCGCCGCGGCCACCCCCGGCCAGGACCCTGTCGACCGGGCCGAGAGCGTCCTGCGGGAAGCGCTCACCGACCTCCCGGCCGGTGCGCCGGAGCGCGCCCGGGCCCGGATCCTGATCGGCAGCGTGCTGGCCCTGCGCTTCCACCGGGCCGGGTTCCTGCCCGACCTGTACGAGGGTCGCCACCTCCTGGAGCAGGCGGCCCGCACCACCCGGGACATCGGACTGCGTTCCAAGGTGTGGCTGCAACTGGGTCGGGTGAGACTGGAGTTGAGCGAGTCCGTCAGGGACGGGGTTCTCGGCGACGCGCTCACCGCGTACGAACGGGCCTGGGAGGACGCCCGGTCGGCGCACGGCGACACCCCGGGCACGATCACCGGTGCCCGCGCGCTGCACGCGCGGGGAGCGGTGCTGCTCCTGATGGGCAGGAACGAACGGGCCCGCACGGTGTTGCGCGCCGCGGCCGAGCAGTGGCAGCGCCTCGTGGCCGCGCTCGTGGAGGTGGACTGGAGCGACGTCGAACGGACCAGGGCACTGTTGGCGGAAGCGGGCGCGGATCGGGGCGCCCTCCGGGCGCCGCCCTCCGGCGGGGACCGCCGCCGGATCGCTCCGCCGTGGTGGGCATGGAGCGATACGGCCGACTAGGCGGCTGTCGGAGGGGTGTTACGGACAACGGCTGGATAACGGGGGCGTGAATGGGCGCAGTTGAGTCGAACGGGTTTCTGACTTCCTGGCGTCGGGAAGAACCGCTCCGCCGCTACGACCGTGGGGGACAGGCGTCGGTGGGGAGGAGCCGAGGGTGTCGGAGCACAACGAGTGGGCGACCGGTGTCGACCGTGACAACGGACGACTCGCGCACCTGCCCGATCTCGCCACTGTGGACCTGCGGACCCTGCGTGTCATGGACGATCCCGAGCTGTCGGCCGCGGTCGAGCGGGTGCTGCTGCGCTCCCCGGAGCTGGTCGTCGCGTGGTGCGAGGGCGCCGGGGACAAAGCCGCGTGACCCGTGCCGCGTCGACCGACTGTTTCCGGCCGGATCCCCGCGACGGCCGACGGCCTGTCGAGGGAGGCGGGAATGAGCTTCGCGCCCCTGCCCGCGGCCGTCTTCACGGAGCTGGCCCGCACCCGCGCCGCGCCGGCCGATCTCGCCCTGCTGCGGTCCGCCCTGCACGCGCGGCGCCTGCTCCTGCTGAAGGCTCTCCTGGTCCGGGTCCACCGGCACCGGGAGGCGGTCGACGCCACGGCGTTCCGGCGCTTCGAGGAATCCTGGCATCTGCTCGAGCGGGCCGAGAGTCGCAACCCCGCCGTCGTCCGTGACGTCCTCGACTACCCCATGACCGGCGCTTGGCTGGGCGCCGCACTCGCCGAGCCCGTGGGACCCGGCCTCGACCGCCATCTCGCCCGGCTGGAGAGCCTGGCCGTCACCGCCGCCCTCCGCGCCGACTGCCCTCTCGACATCGCCGTCGAGGCCTCCGACGGCCGGCTGTCGCTGCCCGGCCTCGGCCGACAGACCGTGGGCGCCGGGCGCGTCCGGATCAGGGCCGGGTCCCGTGTCGCGCGGATCCACCCCGAGGGACCCGCGGGCGCGGCCCCCACCATCCTGCTGCTCACCGACCGGCGCACCGGCACCCTCGTCGGCCGGGGCCCGGGCTGGAGCGGCCTGCACATCCTGCCCGATTCCACCGCTCGCCTCGACGACCTCGACCCGTACCGGGTACCGGCCGGCGGGGTCGGCACCCCGTCCCGTACCGCGGCCGACCACGCCGACACCGACCCCGCCGTCTGGTCCGCGCACTGGAGCGCCGCGCAGGCCCTGCTCGCCGTCACGGATCCGGGACGGGCCGCCGAGGTCCGGCGCGCCCTGCGCGCGCTCGTCCCGCTCGTGCCGCACGGCCCCCGGTCCCTCGGGGCCACCCTGCGAGCGGCCCCGGGCGCCGTCCTCGCCTCCCCGCCGGCCGGGGCGCAGGACATGGCCGAGACCCTCGTCCACGAACTCCACCACAGCAAGCTGGCCACCCTGCACGAGCTCGTACCGCTGTACCGGCAGGGCCGGGCCGCCGTGCACCGGGTCGGCTGGCGCCCCGACGCCAGGCCCATCGGCGGCGTCCTTCAAGGCGCCTACGCGCACCTGGCCCTGACCGATCTGTGGCGGCGTGCCGCCACGGCCCGGGCCGTGCCCCGGCTCTGGCGGTCCAGCGCCGGGCAACAGTTCGACCATATGCACGATCAGGTGGGCGAGGCGCTGACGATCCTGCTTGAATCCGATGAACTGACCAATGAGGGGCGGGAGTTCGCCCAGCAAATGAGGCGGCACCACGCGAGCCTCGGCGCGGCCCCCCGGGCTACTGGGTAACACTGTGCCCACGGCACATGACACTGCGTTGCGCGTGAGCGGGACGGGAGACGTACAGATGGCGGAACAGCGGTCGGGCGGCAGCGCGGCAGGCGACAGTGGCGGGGTCGCCCCCGAGCACGTCCTTGTGGTCTTCCCCGGCTACCACCGGCCATGGGCGACCTGGATCAACCAGCGCCTCGAAGCCCACGGGGTGCGCGTGACCCTGCAGCGCTGGGACCCGCCGCGCGAGGTTCCCCTGGAGGACTCCCTCAGCGACCTGCTGCTCGCCCGCGGTCATGTCCTGCTCGTGCTCAACGACTGGTTCTTCCAGCTCGGCCCCCGGCCGGCCGGCGAGTGGAACGACGTCCTGCGCGGCTTCGTCGCCTCCCGGGCCGACCGGTTCGCCGCCGTCAACCTCACCAACCGTCCGCTGCTCCCCGCCACCGCCGTCCTCGAGCCCGTCAGTCTCTGGGGCGTGGGCGAGGAGGAGGCCGAAGCACGACTTCTGAGCCGGCTCGGCATGGAACCCCGACGCTCCGGCGGCCGCCGTGTCCCGCTCGGCGCCTCCGTGCGCTACCCCGACACCCCACCCGAGATCTGGGGCGAGATCCCGCGCCGCAACCCGAGGTTCACCGGACGCGACGACCTCCTCACCGAGCTCCAGGAACGGCTCATGGACGCCGACCGCGGCAACGCGGCCTGCACCCTGCTCGGCATGTCCGGCATCGGCAAGACCCAGATCGCCGCCGAGTACGCCCACCGCTTCAGCCCCGACTACGACGTCGTCTGGTGGGTCAACTCCGACGACCGCAACGTCCAGCGCGACCGCTTCGGCGAACTCGCCGCCGAACTCCGCCTGCCCAGCGGCAACGAACCGGGCGAACGCATTCGCGCCGTGCGGGAGGCGCTGCGCCGCGGCGACCCGCACTCCCGCTGGCTCGTCATCTTCGACGGCTGGGACGACACCGACGGCGCCCAGGTCCTCCTGCCCCACGGACCCGGCCATGTCCTGATCACCTCTCGTAACCGCGGCTGGGGCGACTACACGGACGTCCTCGAGATCCCCAGCTTCGACCGCGCCGAGTCCACCGCCTATCTGATGCGCCGCGCCTCCCACATCACCGCACCCCAGGCCGACGAGGTCGCGGCCGAGTTCGGCGACGTACCCCTGCCGCTCGTCCAGGCCGCCGCCTGGCTCGGCGAGTCCGGCATGGAGGTCCCCGAGTACCTGCGCATGGTCCGCGACGGACGGCTCTCCACGGTGGAGGAGCCCTCGGCCGGAGACGGCTACCCCAACGCCTCGCTCACCTCCTGGTCGATACTGATCAACCGGCTCCGACGCACCCAGCCGCAGGCCATCGACGTCCTCAGCCTGTGCGCCTCCTTCGCCCCCGGTCGCATCCCGCTCGGCCTCGTACGCGCCTACCCCCAGGCCGAACTGCCCGAGGACCTGCGCTGGATGGCGACCGACCTGCCCGCCTGGACCCGCGCCCTGGACACCCTCGTCAACTACTCGGTGCTCACCCGCGAGACCCGTGGCCCCGCCGCCACCAACGCCGAGATGGGACCGCAGCAGGAGTCCGTGCACATGCACCGGCTCGTCCACGACATCGTCGCCCGCCTCACCGACGGCGAACACCGCGAGGCCCACCGCAAGGCCGTCCGCAACCTGCTCGCCGAGGCCGACCCCGGCAACCCGATGGACAGCCGGCAGTGGCCCCGGTACGCCGAACTCCTGCCGCACATCGGCCCGTCAGGCGCCCTCACCAGCCGCAACCCCCGCGTGCAGACCGCCGTCCTCAACTGCCTGCGCTACTGCTACCGCAGCGGCGAGTTCCGGGCCGGCGCCCAGCTCGCCGAGCGGATCCGGGACGCCTGGTCCACCTTCATGGACCCCCTGGACCAGCCCATGCTGGACCTGACCACCCAGCAGGGCAACGTCCTGCGCTCCTTCGGCCGCTTCCGCGAGGCGTACGAACTCGATCTCGCCCAGCGCGAGCGGCTGAACGCCTCCTCGCCCCGGAACGAGCACGGCTCACTGCTCTCCGGCAGCGCCATCGCCAGCGACCTGCGCTTCCTCGGCCAGTACCAGGAGGCGGAGCGGCTCCAGCGTCAGGTGCTCGCCGAGGCGCAACGCCTCCTCGGCGAGACCGAGTTCTCCACCCTGGTCGCCCGCCACAACCTCGGCGTCGTGCTGCGGGCGCTCGGCCGCTACCGGGAGGCGCACGACCTCGACGCGGAGTCGCTGGTCCGCTGCGAGCGCGTGCTGGGCACCCGCCATGCCCACACGCTCAGCACCAGCAACGCCCTCGCCCACGACCTCCGGCTCCTCGGCCAGTACCGCGAGGCACTCGCGCGCCAGGAGGCCAACGTCCGGGTGCACGTCCAGGTGCTCGGCCCGCAGCACCTGCAGACCCTGTACGCCCGCACCCAACTGGCCCTGTGCCGACGCCGGGAGGGCGGATTCCAGCAGGACCTCGGAGCCACCATGGCCACCCTGCTCGAGCAGCTGGAGCAGGTGCACGGGCGCGGGCACTACATCACCCTCGCCGCCATCAACAACTACGCCAACTACCTGCGCGAGCACGGTGACCTCGACCAGGCGAGGCTGCTCGTCACCGAGGCCGAAGCCGGCTACCGGGCGCTCCTGGGCCCGGCCCACGCCGTCGCCACGGGTGTGCTCGCCAACACCGCGCTCGTCATGCAGGCCTCCGGCGAACGCGCGGACGCCCTCGCCATCCTGGAAGCCGCACTCGCCGGACTCACCTCCTCGGTGGGACCCGACCATCCCTGGGTCCTCGGCTGCGCGCTCAACACCGCCGCCGCCCGCAACTTCAACGGGCGGGTGGCCGACGCCGCCGAACTCAGCAGGGACACTCTTCGCCGAGCCCGGCACGCCCTGGGCAACGAGCACCCGCTCACCCTCTCCAGCCAGATCGCGCTCGCCACCGACCTGCGCGGCCTGCGTGAGGTCGAGGAGGCGGGAAAGCTGGAGGAGGCCGCGCTGCTCTCCCTCACCCGCACCCTCGGCGCCCAGCACCCGCACACCCTCTCCGCACGGCACCGCAACCGCCCCTACTGGGACTTCGAGGCCAACCTCGGATAGCCCGGGCCGACGCCGGAGGCCCGGCACCCCTCGTGGGGTGCCGGGCCTCTCGTCGTACGCGTACCAGGACGGCAGCGGGTCAGGCGTCGAAGACCTCGTTGACCAGCTGCTGCTGCTCGGCCTGGTGGCGCTTGGCCGAGCCGACCGCCGGGGACGAGGAGTGCGGACGCGAGATCCGGCGCAGGCGCTCGCCGTGCGGGATGTCGGCGCCGACCGCCAGGTCCAGGTGGTCGATCAGGTTCAGCGCGATGAACGGCCACGCACCCTGGTTCGCCGGCTCCTCCTGCGCCCACAGGTACTTCTCGGCGTTCGGGTACTTGGCGATCTCGGCCTGGATCTCGGCACCCGGCAGCGGGTACAGGCGCTCCAGACGGATGATCGCCGTGTCCGTGTTGCCGCGCTTCTGACGCTCGGCCTCCAGGTCGTAGTAGACCTTGCCGGCGCAGAAGACGACCTTGCGGACGTCGGCCGCGTTCACGCTGTCGTCGCCGATCACCGGGCGGAAGCCGCCGGTGGTGAACTCCTCCGCCTTCGACGCCGCGGCCTTCAGACGCAGCATCGACTTCGGGGTGAAGACGATCAGCGGCTTGTGGTGCGGGTTGTGGACCTGCCAGCGCAGCAGGTGGAAGTAGTTCGACGGCAGGGTCGGCATCGCGACCGTCATGTTGTCCTGGGCGCACATCTGGAGGAAGCGCTCCGGGCGCGCGGACGAGTGGTCCGGGCCCTGGCCCTCGTAGCCGTGCGGCAGGAGCAGCGTGACGCCGGAGGTCTGGCCCCACTTCTGCTCGGCCGAGGAGATGAACTCGTCGACGACGGTCTGCGCGCCGTTGACGAAGTCACCGAACTGGGCCTCCCAGATGACCAGGGAGTCCGGGCGGGCCAGCGAGTAGCCGTACTCGAAGCCCATCGCCGCGTACTCGCTGAGCAGCGAGTCGTAGACGTTGTAGTGGGCCTGGTCCTCGGCCAGGTAGAGCAGCGGGGTGTAGTCCTCGCCGGTCTCCTGGTCCACCAGGACCGCGTGCCGCTGGCCGAAGGTGCCGCGACGGGAGTCCTGGCCGGACAGCCGGACCGGGGTGCCCTCCATGAGCAGCGAGCCGATGGCGAGGGTCTCGCCGAAGCCCCAGTCGATCGTGCCGTCGTCGATGGAGGCCGCGCGGCGCTGCATCTGCGGCATCAGACGCGGGTGGACCGTGATCCGCTCCGGGATGTTCACCTGCGACTCGGCGATCCGCTTCACGACCTCCTGGGAGACCGCGGTGGTGACCGTGACCGGGAACTCCGGCTTGGCGTCCGGGACGTGCGCCGGGGCCGGCGCCGAGGTGGCCTCGCGGACCTCCGCGAAGACCTTCTCCAGCTGGCCCTGGAAGTCCTGGAGCGCCTGCTCCGCCTCTTCGAGGGTGATGTCGCCGCGACCGATCAGCGACTCGGTGTACAGCTTGCGCACCGAACGCTTCTTGTCGATCAGGTTGTACATCTGCGGGTTGGTGAACTGCGGGTTGTCGCCCTCGTTGTGACCGCGGCGGCGGTAGCAGATGAGGTCGATCACGACGTCCTTGTTGAACGTCTGGCGGAACTCGAAGGCGAGCCGCGCGACGCGGACCACGGCCTCCGGGTCGTCGCCGTTCACGTGGAAGATCGGCGCCTCGATCATGCGGGCCACGTCCGTCGCGTACATCGAGGAACGCGAGGACTCCGGGGCGGCGGTGAAGCCGACCTGGTTGTTGATCACGATGTGGACCGTGCCGCCGGTGCGGTAGCCGCGCAGCTGCGACATGTTCAGCGTCTCGGCCACGACACCCTGGCCCGCGAAGGCCGCGTCACCGTGCAGGGCGACCGGCAGGACGGTGAAGTCCGTACCGCCCTTGTTGATGACGTCCTGCTTGGCGCGGACGACACCCTCCAGGACCGGGTCGACCGCCTCCAGGTGCGAGGGGTTGGCGGTGAGCGAGACCTTGATCTGCTCGCCGTCGAGGCCGGTGAAGGTGCCCTCGGCGCCCAGGTGGTACTTCACGTCGCCGGAGCCGTGCATCGACTTCGGGTCGAGGTTGCCCTCGAACTCGCGGAAGATCTGCGCGTACGACTTGCCCACGATGTTCGCGAGGACGTTCAGCCGGCCGCGGTGGGCCATGCCGATGACGACCTCGTCCAGGCGGGACTCGGCGGCGGAGTCGATGACCGCGTCGAGCAGCGGGATGACGGACTCGCCGCCCTCCAGGGAGAACCGCTTCTGACCGACGTACTTGGTCTGCAGGAAGGTCTCGAAGGCCTCCGCCGCGTTCAGGCGGCGCAGGATCCGCAGCTGCTCCTCGCGCTCCGGCTTGGAGTGCGAGCGCTCGACGCGGTCCTGGATCCACTTGCGCTGCTTCGGGTCCTGGATGTGCATGAACTCGACGCCGGTGGTGCGGCAGTACGAGTCGCGCAGCACGCCGAGGATGTCGCGGAGCTTCATCATCGACTTGCCGGCGAAGCCGCCGACCGCGAACTCGCGCTCCAGGTCCCAGAGCGTCAGTCCGTGCTCGGTGATGTCCAGGTCGGGGTGCTTGCGCTGGCGGTACTCCAGCGGGTCGGTGTCGGCCATGACGTGGCCGCGGACCCGGTAGGAGTGGATCAGCTCGAAGACACGCGCGGCCTTGGTGACGTCGTCGTCGTGCGAGGTGTCGATGTCCTTGAGCCAGCGGACCGGCTCGTAGGGGATGCGCAGGGCCTCGAAGATGTCGTCGTAGAAGCCGTCCTCGCCGAGGAGGTAGTTCGCGACGATCCGCAGGAACTCGCCGGAGGCGGCGCCCTGGATGACCCGGTGGTCGTACGTCGAGGTCAGCGTCATGACCTTGGAGATGCCCAGCTTGTTCAGGGTGTCCTGGGAGGTGCCCTGGAACTCGGCCGGGTAGTCCATCGAGCCGACGCCCATGATCACGGACTGTCCGGGCATCAGACGCGGCACGGAGTGGACGGTGCCGAGGCCGCCGGGGTTGGTCAGCGAGACCGTGACGCCGGTGAAGTCGTCCATCGTCAGCTTGCCCACGCGGGCGCGCTTGACGATGTCCTCGTAGGCCTGCCAGAACTCGAAGAAGTTCAGCGTCTCGGCCTTCTTGATGCCCGCGACGACGAGCTGGCGCTCGCCGTTCGGCTTCACCAGGTCGATCGCGAGGCCGAAGTTCACGTGGTCCGGCTTGACCAGGGTCGGCTTGCCGTCCTTCTCCGCGAAGGAGTAGTTCATCGACGGCATGGCCTTGATCGCCTGCACCATGGCGTACCCGATGAGGTGCGTGAAGGAGATCTTCCCGCCCCGGGCGCGCTTCAGGTGGTTGTTGATCACGATCCGGTTGTCGAAGAGCAGCTTCACCGGGACGGCGCGGACGGACGTGGCCGTCGGCACCTCCAGCGAGGCGTTCATGTTCTTCGCGACGGCGGCGGCGGGGCCGCGCAGGGTGATCAGCTCGGGGCCGGCGGGGGCCTCGGTGGCCGGGGCGGCGGGGGCCTTCGCGGCGGGCGCGGCAGTGGCGGCCTTGGCGGGCGCCGGAGCGGCGGCGGGCTTCGCCGGGGCCGGAGCCGGGGTCGGGGCCGGAGCGGCCGGAGCCGGGGCGGCGGGGGCCGGGGCGGCCTGGGCGGGCGCCGGAGCGGGAGCCGGGGCGGCGGGCGCGGCAGGTGCGGCCTGTGCGGGGCTCACCTGCGGCGCGGCGGCCGGCGTCTCCGTGGCACCGGGCTTGTAGTCGGCGAAGAAGTCCCACCAGGCACGATCGACCGAATTCGGGTCCTGGAGGTACTGCTGGTAGATCTCGTCGACGAGCCACTCATTGGCGCCGAAGGCGGTCGCAGGGTTCTGACCCTGCCCGTCCTGGCCGGTGGAGGTACTCGGGGTACTGGGGGACTGAGACGACACGGCGGTAACCGCCCTCTTCCGCTTCACAAGGTGATGGACAGCGGAAATAAAGGCTACGCCTCCCTGGCCGAGAGGTGCAGGCCGGGCACTCCAACGTCGCGCAAGTCACACTTGACGCGGTGTTTCGGAGCAGGGATTGGCGGGAAACAAGCGTGGTTCTGCCCTCTCGCGGGTACGAGAGACCCGGGGTGCGGCCCCTGAGGTACGCATCCCTGACCACGTCCTGATCGTGTCCTGTCCATCAACACGCAGAACATGTGCTTCCGGTTCGACCCTACGTCAATCCCGCGCCGGAAGGCTGCCCGGAAGAGTGAGCTGGATACGGCAGCCGCGTGACGATTCGGCCACACCGATCTCGCCGCCGTGCAGATCCACCGCCCAGCGGGCGATCGCGAGCCCGAGCCCCGTACCGCCGTCGCTCCCCGGACCGGCCTGGGCCGCCACCTGTCCCCGGTTGAACCGCTCGAAGACCGTGTGCCGCAGCGCCTCCGGGATGCCCGGACCCTCGTCCTCGACCTCCAGGGCCAGCGAGTCCGGCCACACCCCGCGCCGCGCCCGTACCGTCACGCGGCCGTGCGGCGGCGAGTGCTTCACCGCGTTGTCGATCAGGTTCGCCATCACCTGGTGCAGCCGCTCCGCGTCCGCGTGCGCGGTCAGCTCGGGCGGCGAGACGTCCAGGTGCAGATGGACGTCCGTACGGTTGTGCAGGCCGGACGTGGAGGACAGGCCGCGCTGGGACGCGGCCAGATTGGCCTCCCTGAGCACGCCCGAGAGGTACGGCCAGACCTCGAAGCGCCGTGCCTTGAGCGTGACGACACCGTTGTCGAGACGTGACAGGTCGAGCAGGGTCTCCACCAGCCTGCCGAGCCGCTCGGTCTGCTTCAGGGCCGTCCGCATGGTCTCCGGATCGGCCTCCGAGACGCCGTCGACGACGTTCTCGAGCACGGCCCGGAGCGCGGCGATGGGGGTCCGCAGCTCGTGCGAGACATTGGCGACCAGCTCCTTGCGGTGCCGGTCGACGGACTCGAGATCGTCCGCCATGCGGTTGATCGTCGAGGCGAGGTCGCCCAGCTCGTCACGGCGGTCCGCGCCGCGCACCCGGCGGCTGAAGTCGCCGCGCGAGATCGACCCGGCCACCGTGTTCATCTCGTCCAGCGGCGCCGTCAGCGACTGCGCCACGAACTGGGTGATCAGCAGCGTCGCGATCATCGCGAAGATCGTGATGTAGCGGAACTCCGTGGAGGTCCGTATCGCCACCAGCGCGAGCCCCGAGGTCAGCAGGACCGCCCCGACGACCAGCGTGCCCAGCTTGGTCTTGATCGAGATCACGATCCGGCGCCTTCTCCGGCGCTCGGGGCGCTGCCCCCGGCGGCTCATGACGCCGGCGTCTCCAGTGCGTACCCCACGCCGTGGACCGTACGGATGCGCTCCGCCCCGATCTTCCGGCGCAGCGCCTTGATGTGGCTGTCGACCGTGCGCGTACCGGAGGCGTCCGCCCAGTCCCAGACCTCGGCGAGGAGCTGCTCGCGGGAGAGGACCGCGCGCGGCGTGTTCGCCAGGCAGACCAGCAGGTCGAACTCGGTCGGCGTCAGGTGCACGTCATCGTTCCGGACCCGGACCCGGCGCTGCGCGTGGTCGATCTCCAGCTCGCCGAGGCGCAGGATCCCGCTCCGCGGGGTCACGGCCGCGAGCGCGGCCCGCTCCACCCGGCGCAGCAGGACGTGCACCCGGGCGGCCAGCTCGCGCATCGAGAACGGCTTGGTCATGTAGTCGTCGGCGCCGACGCCGAGCCCCACCAGCATGTCCGTCTCGTCGTCCCGCGCGGTGAGCATGAGGACCGGGACCGGGCGCTGGGCCTGGACCCGGCGGCAGACCTCCAGGCCGTCGAAGCCGGGCAGCATCACGTCGAGCACCATCAGGTCCGGCTGCCAGGCCTCGGCCGCGTCCACGGCCGCCGGGCCGTCGGTCGCCGTCTGGACGAGGAATCCTTCCGCCCGCAGCCGCGCGGAGATCGCATCCACGATCGTCGTGTCGTCCTCGACGACCAGCACTCGTCGCTGCGCACCCGGAGTGGCCGCCGCACCGTGGTGAGTGGTGTGTGTCTGCTCCATTGCCCCGCCTCGCATCGCTGGTGTCGGCCAGCAGCCTAGAGGCACGGAGAGTGTCCCGGCTACGCAGGCCGGACGCCGAGGTGCACCACGTCAGGGACGCCCCGGGCAACGGGGATCTCTTCCGTCCGTACCCCGTTGAATCCGGCATTCCGCAAGGACTCTTCGAAATCGGCGGACGGCTGGGCGGACCATACGGCGAGGATTCCGCCCGGGTTCAGGCGCCTGGCGCAGGCGGCCAACCCCTCGGCGGAGTACAGGCTTTGGTTGTCCTCGGTGACGGTCCAGTCGGGTCCGTTGTCGATGTCCAGGCAGAGGGCGTCATACGTGTCGGGGGCGGTACGGACGTACTCGACCAGGTCCGTGTGCAGGATCACGTTGCGCGGATCGGCCAACGCCTGGCCGGAAATCGAGGTCAGCGGCCCTTCGAGGTGCCAGTCGATGATCGCCTGCTCGCGCTCGACGACCGCGATACGGCTCCAGCGGGGGTCGGCGGCGGCGTGGGCGAGGGAGAAGCCGACGCCGAGGCCGCCGATCAGGACGGAGGCGCCGGGCCGGCCGCCGAGGGCGTCCATCGCCGCGTCGATGAGGAGCCGCTCCGAGCGCCCGTCGGAGGTGTCCATCAGGAAGGTGCCGTTGGCGATGATCTCGAAGTGCTCGTCGCGCCGGCGCAGCACGACTTCTCCGTACGGTCCCTCGCGACGGTCGAGGGTGACGGGGGTGGACATGTTCTCTCGCTCCGATCGGCTCGGGGGTCGTCTCCGCCATCCTTGCGGGAGGGGATAGGCCGGGACAAACCGATTCCCGACTGCTGACGCGCGGGGTCAGGGGCCGTTCGGCGGGTCAGGGGCCGGTCGGCGGGCCGCCGTCGGGCAGCGCCTCGAAGACGCGCTGGAGCGCGGGCGGGCGCTCGCCGTCCCCGGCGACCACGACGCGGTACCGGTGGGTGAAGACGTACTGGAAGCCGTCCGGCACCGGCTGCCCCGTCGGCCGGGCCGGCACCTTCGCGTACGCAGGGTCCTCCAGCGCCGCGCGCAGCTCGGCCACTTCGGCGGCGGTCATACGGCCGGTGCGCGGGGCGTCGGTGCCGGAGCGGGTGGTGTAGGTGCCGTCGTAATGGACGATCAGCTGGTTGCGGACGCCGGCGAGGCCGCCGTTGACGTTCACCTCGAGGAGGACCTCGCGGGGGCCGGGTTCGTGGTCGTTCTTCACGGTCCCGTCCGGTGAGGTGGGGACGGGAGGCGCAGGGGCCGTGCTGGTGGGGGCCGTGCTGGTCGGGGGTGCTTCGGGCGGGGTGTTCTGGTTGCCGCAGCCGCCCACCGTCAGCGCGATCGCCAGCACCGCCGACGCCGACCAGAGCCTCGCGTACCGCCCTCCGCTCACCATGCCCCCGAGCATGCCCCTCACCCGAGCCGGTTGACCAGAGCCGCGTGCAGGGCGTCGAGGCGGGGCGTTTTCCCCGGGCGCTCCCGTCCGCTCCCGCAAGGCCGGGCCAGGCGCCGGCCGACGGGGCCGGGTCCGCCGCCGGGCTGACGGGGCCGGGTCCCCGTGCCGGGCCGACGGGTTCGGGTTCCGCGCCGGGCCGACGGGTTCGGGTTCCGCGCCGCCCCCACGGGGCCGGGTCCCCGTGCCGGGCCGACGGGTTCGGGTTCCGCGCCGGGCCGACGGGGCCGGGTCCCGCGCCGCCCCCACGGGGCCGGGTCCCGCGCCGGGCCGACGGGGCCGAGTCCCCGCGCCAGGCCTACGCGTCGGGCCCGCGCGCCGAGATCCAGGCGTCGGTCCTGCGCGCCCGGGGCCACGGCCGGGCCCGTGCGCCTGGGGCCCGGCCCGGGCTCGGGCACCCGGCTCCCCGCGCCGGGCCGACGGGGCCGAGGCCCCGTGCCGGGCCGCGCGCCTGGCCCCGCGCGCCCGGGCCCACGGCCCTGCCCTGCGCGCCCGGGGCCAGCGCCCGGCCCCGCGCGCCCGGGCCCACGGGGCCCCGCTCCGAGCCTCGGCAGAGTGATCGCTCAGGGCGAACAGCCGGCCGGGAACATCCATCGAGCCCTGTGCATTGAGTCCACATAGCTCAACTTGACTGCCGAAGGGGAGATCATGGCTTCGACGTCCTCACCGCTCACTCTGCCTGTGCTGCCGCTCGACGACGAGGTCGTGCTGCCTGGAATGGTGGTGCCGCTGGACCTGTCCGACAACGACGTGCGCGCCGCGGTCGAGGCCGCCCAGGCCGCCGCTCGCTCCGGCAGCGGTAAACCCAGGGTGCTCCTCGTGCCGCGCGTCGACGGCACGTATGCCGGGACCGGTGTGCTCGGCACCGTGGAGCAGGTCGGCCGGCTGTCCGACGGCGACCCCGGCGCGCTCATCCGCGGCCGCGGCCGCGTCAAGATCGGCGCGGGTACGACCGGCCCGGGCGCCGCGCTCTGGGTCGAGGGCAGCGCCGTCGAGGAGACCGTGCCCGACCCGCTGCCCGGCTCCGTGACCGAGCTGGTCAAGGAGTACAAGGCGCTGGCCACCAGCTGGCTGAAGAAGCGCGGCGCCTGGCAGGTCGTGGACCGCGTCCAGCAGATCGACGACGTCTCCGCCCTCGCCGACAACTCCGGCTACTCACCCTTCCTCACCGTCGAGCAGAAGGTCGAGCTCCTGGAGACCGCCGACCCGGTCGCCCGCCTCAAGCTCGCCACGGCCCAGCTGCGCGAGCACCTGGCCGAGCAGGACGTGGCCGAGTCCATCGCGAAGGACGTCCAGGAGGGCGTCGACAAGCAGCAGCGCGAGTTCCTGCTGAGGCGCCAGCTGGAAGCCGTACGCAAGGAGCTGCGCGACCTCAACGGGGAGACCGAGGGCGACGAGTCCGACGACTACCGGGCCCGCGTCGAGGCCGCCGACCTGCCGGAGAAGGTGCGCGAGGCGGCCCTCAAGGAGGTCGAGAAGCTGGAGCGGTCCAGCGACCAGTCCCCGGAGGGCTCCTGGATCCGCACCTGGCTCGACACCGTCCTCGAACTGCCGTGGAACGAACGGACCGAGGACCAGTACGACATCCAGGGCGCCAAGGCCATCCTCGATGCCGAGCACGCGGGCCTGGAGGACGTGAAGGAGCGGATCACCGAGTTCCTGGCGGTCCGCAAGCGGCGCGCCGAGCGGGGGCTTGGTGTCGTCGGCGGGCGGCGGGGCGGGGCCGTACTGGCCCTTGTCGGGCCTCCCGGCGTCGGCAAGACCTCGCTCGGCGAGTCCGTCGCGCACGCGATGGGGCGGAAGTTCGTCCGGGTCGCGCTCGGCGGCGTACGGGACGAGGCGGAGATCCGCGGCCACCGGCGTACGTACGTCGGCGCCCTGCCGGGCCGGATCGTACGGGCGATCAAGGAGGCCGGGTCGATGAACCCGGTGGTCCTGCTCGACGAGATCGACAAGGTCGGCTCCGACTACCGGGGCGACCCGGCGGCGGCGCTCCTGGAGGTCCTGGACCCGGCGCAGAACCACACCTTCCGGGACCACTACCTGGAGGTCGAACTCGACCTCTCCGACGTCGTCTTCCTCGCGACGGCGAACGTCCTGGAGGCCATCCCGGAGGCGCTGCTCGACCGGATGGAGCTGGTCCGGCTCGACGGGTACACGGAGGACGAGAAGGTCGTCATCGCCCGTGACCACCTGCTGCCGAGGCAGCTGGAGCGCGCGGGCCTGGAGCCGGGCGAGGTGGTCCTGGAGGACGCGGCCCTGCGGAAGCTGGCGGGCGAGTACACCCGCGAGGCGGGCGTACGGAACCTGGAGCGGTCCATCGCGCGGCTGCTGCGGAAGGTCGCGGCACAGCACGAACTGGGCGACCGCGAGCTGCCGTTCACGGTCGGCGTGGACGATCTGCGCGGGCTGATCGGACGCCCGCACCACATCCCGGAGTCCGCCCAGGACCCGGCCGAGCGCCGGACCGCGGTCCCAGGCGTGGCGACCGGCCTGGCCGTCACGGGCGCGGGCGGTGACGTCCTCTTCGTGGAGGCCTCGCTCGCCGACCCGGAGACTGGTGCGGCGGGGCTGACCCTGACCGGTCAGCTGGGCGACGTGATGAAGGAGTCGGCGCAGATCGCGCTCTCCTTCCTGCGGTCGCACGGCGCGGAGCTGGAGCTGCCCGTGACCGGTCTGAAGGACCGGGGCGTGCACATCCACTTCCCGGCGGGCGCGGTGCCGAAGGACGGCCCGAGCGCGGGCATCACGATGACGACGGCGCTCGCCTCGCTGCTGTCCGGCCGGCTGGTCCGCACGGACGTGGCGATGACTGGTGAGGTGTCGCTGACCGGGCGGGTCCTCCCGATCGGCGGCCTGAAGCAGAAGCTCCTGGCGGCCCACCGCGCGGGCACCACGACGGTCGTGATCCCGAAGCGGAACGAGGCCGACCTGGACGACGTCCCGGCGGAGATCCTCGAGAAGCTGGAGGTCCACCCGGTGACGGACGTGCGCCAGGTCCTCGAGATCGCCCTCGCCCCGGCGGAGGTGACGGTGAGCGCGGCGGCGTAATCCGGTACGAGGAGCGGGGCGCCCATGGGTGGGGCGCCCCACGCTCGTTGTCAGTGGCGGCTGCCATCGTGGACGGCATGGACGAGGACGCCTTCTGGGCACTGATCGAGTACCTGCGCCGGCAGCCGGGCGGGCGGGACGAGCGGCTCGAGTGGCTGCGGACGGAATTGGTGCGTCGGTCGGCCGCCGACATCGTCGGATTCCAGGCCCGCCTTGAGCTGGCGCGCAACCGGGCCTACACCCGGGAGCTGTGGTCGGCGGCGCAGTACCTCTTGTCCGGCTTGTGTTCGGACGACGGCTTCCACTACTTCCGGGTCTGGCTCGTGAGCCAGGGGCGGGAAGCGTACGAAGCCGCTCTGGTCGATCCAGACTCCCTGGCGGACCTGCCTGAGGTGCGGGGACTCGCGGCGCGCACGTTGGACGACTGGGCCGACGACGAGTGGCCCGAGTGGGAGCTGCTGGGGTACGTCGGGCAGGGCGCGTTCGACGAGTTGACCGGACAGCCCGACGACTCCGGTGACGCCTTCTACGAGGCGGTGTCGGCCGAGCAGGGCGACGACGCACCCGATGTCCTCGCCCCACCTCGTGGCCGGTGGCTGGAGGTCGACGAAATACCCCGGCTCGCCCGGCTTTTCGGGGGCCCTTCCCTTTCGGGGAAAACCTCGGCCTGACATCCACGGGGTCGGGGGCAGATCCGTACAGTGGTATGTGCGACGGGACAACTGCACGGAAATGCGGGGGAGTTAACCCATGGCCAGAGGCAGGCGGCAGGACGCGTGGGAGTTCTTCGGGGAACTCCTGAAGGAGCGGCGGGAGGCGGCGGGGCTTTCCCAGGTGCAGCTGGGGACCATGGTGTTCGTGTCGGGGGCTACATCGGTCAGTTCGAGCAGGCGATTCGAAAGCCTCAATTGGATGTGGCTCAGCGAATCGACGAGGTGTTGAAGACCGGGGACATTTTCGAACGGACGTGTCGCAAGCTGATCGACAACTCACCGTACGCGTCGTATTTCCAGGCGGCTGCGGAGTTGGAGGCGCTGGCAACGAAGATCTGCGAGTTCGAGTCCACATCGATACCTGGACTGCTCCAGACGCCGGCTTACGCGCGTGCGGTCGTGCGGGCCAGCAATCCGCTCGCCACCGAGGAGTACGTCGAGGAGACGGTACGGGCACGGATGGATCGCGCCGCGATCCTCAAGGACGCCACGCGGCCGGTGTACTGGGTGATTCTGCACGAGACCGTTCTCCGAAGATGGGTAAACCCCTCAAGCTCATGGAGTTCGAGGATGCGCCGCCAACGGCCCATACAGAGGCGGTGTATTCGGGCAACCTGCTCGATGATCCGGCGGTGGTGAAGCGGGCGCAGGCCGCCTACGATCTGCTCAGGGCCGCCGCCCTGTCGCCGGCGGCGTCCCTGGCCCTGCTCGAATCGGCGGCTGAGGACTACAGACGATGCGCGAGTACGACCTGAGCAACGCTCGCTGGTTCAAGAGCAGCTACAGCGACGGTGACGGCGGCAACTGTGTCGAGGTGGCGTACGACTTCGTCGACGACGCCTGGCGCAAGAGCTCCTACAGCGACGGCAACGGAGGCAGCTCCGTCGAGGTCCTCGACGACGTCCCCGGTGTCGTCCCCGTCCGTGACAGCAAGGTCCCCGCCGGTCCGGTCCTCGTGGTCGCCGGACCTGCCTGGGCCTCGTTCGTCGCGGGGCTCACGGGCTGAACCTCCCCGTGAGCTTCTGATGGTGGCCGCCCTCTCTCCGAGTGTGGCGGGGGCAGGGCTGTCCATCTCCGACTCGGGCCCGGCCGCCCCGAGCCTTCACGCGGCCTCCGGTACCGGGTGAAGACTCGGCAGCGACGGTCACGGACCAATGGGAGGTGGGGGAGCGGGATCCCGGCAGGTTCGTGGGGTGCGAGCGTGCGCTCGGCCGAACGGCTCAGCAGCGGATGTGAGGGAGCACCGCGGATCGTAGCTTCCTGAGCAGTGGGGGACGCCCCCTGCCGGGGAGGCCGGCCAACGAAGGAGTATCCGTGCATTCCACCCGACCACCTGCCCTTGCCGGTCGACAGGCCCTGGCGATTATGGCCGTGGCCACCACTACAGCCGCACTCACCGTGGCCGGCGTCACCCCGGCGGCCGCGCAGAGCACCCCGCCCGGCTGTCAGCGCATCAACCGCCCTGTCGGCCCCGGCCAGACCATTGTGTGCCTGAGCGGCATCAGGGCGGGCGAGGTCCTCGAGGGGTCCCGCGGAGTCGACGACATCTACATCTTCAACATCGTGACGAGGCCCAATTCCTCCAATCCCGTGGACACGGTCGAGGGCACCGTCAAGTCCACGGGCGGCACGGTCAACATCTTCGGCCGCGACGGGACCGGCTCGACTCCCGGCCGCGCCGGGGTCGGCGGCACAGGACTGATCACGACCCGTCCCAACCCCGTCAACCTGACTCCCCCCGTCAGCATCAACGTGACGGGTGGCGTCGGCTCCACCGGCGGAAACGGCGTGAACGGCACCATCAACCCCAACGACCCGACGACCGAAGCCGGGGAGGAAGGCACATTCATCGTCACCATCACCGGCGGCGCCGGGCGTTCAGGTCCGGGCGGGGCGGGGATCGGCGCCGATGGCGCAGTCGTCACCAACATCCCCGGTAACTCCGTCGTCGCCACTGGCGGCGTCGGCGCCCCTGGCGGCGACGGGATCGCCGGTCTGGCCAACGGCCCGACCAGCATTACCGGCAACGGAGGCGCAGGTCGCACGGCGCAGCAGGGCGGTGAGGGAATCACCGGCACTGTCACGGGAACCGGAACGCGCATGATGAGTGTGACAGCCACAGGCGGCCAGGGTGGCGCGGCTGCGCTCCAGCCGGGCAGCGTCGCCGGGGACGGTGGGGCCGGGATCGGCGGCACCGGCCGGATCGGCCCCGAAATCCCCCCGCAACTGCCGGGTCCCTTCCCCCTCTCGGTCACGGCCCAGGGTGGCCTGGGCGGGACCGCCTCCGGCGAGGGCGCTACTGCCGGAGCCGGTGGGGCCGGGAACGCCGGCATGGTCAGAGGCACTGCCATGCCTGACACTCTTCGGGCCTCCGGCGGAAGCGGAGGTGCGGCGGTCAACGGCGCCGCCGGCGGAGCAGGCGGCCCCGGGAACACGGGCACGATCAGCGCCCGTGCCGGCAGCGACGACATCACTGCCGCAGGCGGGGAGTCCGGTGCGGGTGACGAGCCGATCGCCAACGCCTCCGGCGCCCTCATCGACGGGGGAGTCCCCAACCCTCCCGACCCTCCCGTGGACCCCGACACGTGCGTTCTCAGGGGCATCGACGACAACGTCCCCGGACGCGTGGTCAACTGCACCATTGTCGCGGACGAACCCCCACAGCAAAGCTGAACAGGAGCCGGCTCCAGCACTCCGGACCACCGGGCACGGCAGGGCGGGGGCGGTTCCCCGACAGCCGAAGGCCCCCGCGGGCGCGCCGCCGCGCACCCGGGGGGCCGTCGGCTGACCGCGATCGCGCTCAGCCGTACGCCAGCGCCTGCACCCGCGAGAGGTCGCCGTTGAAGTGGTTGTGGTCGCCGACCGTCGGGCCGGACGACGTGTACTGCCACATCGTGTAGTACGGCCAGCCCGCCGGGAGTTCGCCGACCGTCGTCGCGTACCGGGCGATCCACAGCGGGTTGGTCGAGCCGAAGCCCGAGTAGTTGCCGGTGCACTGCTTCCACCAGCTCGTCGCCGTGTAGATCACCGGGTCGCGCCCGGTCCGGTACTTGTACCGGTTCACGAAGTCACGGATCCAGGCGACCATCCCGGACTGCGTCTTGCCGTAACAGGTCGCCCCGTACGGGTTCCACTCGATGTCCAGCGCGCCCGGGAGCGTCTTGCCGTCCCTGGACCAGCCGCCGCCGTTGTTCACGAAGTAGTCCGCTTGCGCCGCGCCCGTCGTCGTGTCCGGGGTCGCGAAGTGGTACGCGCCGCGGATCATGCCCACGTTGTACGAGCCGTTGTACTGCTGCGCGAAGTAGGGGTTCTTGTAGTAGGTGCCCTCGGTCGCCTTGACGTAGGCCCACTTCACCCCGCTGTTCCACAGGGTCGACCAGGCCACGTTCCCCTGGTGGCTGGAGACGTCCACGCCCTCCGTCTGGACGGCCTGGATCGATATGCCGCCGGGCTTGCCGCCCTGGCCGTCGTGCTTGATGACGCCCATACCCATGTACGCGGAGCCGCGCGCGGGTACGGAGTCGGCGTCGGCGTCGGCCGCGTTCGCCGGGCCGGAGAGGGTGAGGGGCAGGAGGAGGGCCAGGGCCGCGAGCGCGGCGCCGGCGAGGGACTTTCCGGATCTGTGCACGGGCATTGCGTGCCTCCGAAAGGCTCGGTGGGAGCGCGGGAGACAGTCCTGGTGTGGACATGTCAGCGAAGACGCTACGCACGTAGACCGGTTCGGCGGAAGGGGGCCTGTGTCCTGCCGTTGGTCTACGCCTGCGAAATACTGGGAGAGCTGCGGCGATGGCCGCGGCCGGAAGAAACTTTCAGCCACTGGAAAGCGCGCGAGAGGTGCTGACGTGCACGGAAGCGGTACGGGGAGTGAAGGCGAGCCCACCGGCGGGCCGCGCGACGGGAGTGGTGTGGACCAGGAATTCCTCGCCCTGGAACGGGAACTGGCGGTCTTTCTGCGCCGCGCCCGCGCCCAGTCCGGCGAGATGGCCCGCGAGGTCCACCCCGAGCTCGAATCCTCCGCGTACGGACTCTTCGTCCGGCTGGACGACACCGGACC
Source organism: Streptomyces sp. NPDC029169 (assembly GCF_055563935.1). Lineage (NCBI taxonomy): Bacteria > Bacillati > Actinomycetota > Actinomycetes > Kitasatosporales > Streptomycetaceae > Streptomyces > Streptomyces sp. NPDC029169. The sequence goes on along the minus strand of NZ_JBVHXA010000019.1, from coordinate 156,326 downwards.
CCAGCGCGCCACCGAACTCGCCGGCTACTTCGGCGTCGGCAAGGCGACCATGAGCCGCCAGCTCCGCGCCCTGGAGGACCTCGGACTCGTCGCCCGCGACCCCGACCCGGCCGACGGGCGCGCCTCGCTCGTCCGCCTGACGGAGGAGGGCCGGCGCCGCTTCCGCCGGGTACGGGACGCACGGCGCGGGCGGTACGTCCGCAAGCTCGCCGACTGGGACCGCGGCGAGGTCGCCGAACTGGCCCGCCTGCTCCACCAGCTGAACGCGCGCGCGGAGGGCTAGGGGGCCACTAAAGGAGCGCGTACACAGCCGTGGCGTCGTCGTGCTGCTTCCAGCGGTGGGCGGCCGTGCCGGACTCCTCCAGGGACCGGACCCGGGTCAGCAGGCCGTGCGCGCCCTCCTTGCCGAGCAGGGCGACGCAGTCCGCCCAGTCGCCCACCCCGAACAGCTCCACCCAGCGCGCCGCGCCGTCCGTGAGCGCCGCCAGCGCCCGTACCGCAGCCCGGGGCGTCGTCCCGGTCACCGCGCGCCGTGCCACGTCCGGGTCCGCCGCCGCCGTGAAGAAGCCGCCCTCCTGGTTCCGCAGCTGGTCGGTCGCCTCCAGCGAGCGCCGGATCTCGTCCGGGACCCGGTCGAGCCGGTCGTCGAGCACCGCCCGCACGGACCCGTCCGGCGCCTCCAGGAGCAGCACGGAATCCGACAGGACCAGGTACTCGACGGTCGCCGCGTCCCAGCGTGCAAGCACTACGGTCGCCTGAGGCGTGCGGACGTGAGAAAGGTCACAGGTGTCCCGGTGGGCGTCCGCGGTGCGCCGGATTGCCTCCGCCAGGATCCCGGACAGCGTCATGTCGCGCCGCGAAGCGGACAGTTCGGTCAGAGCGCCGCCGAGGCGGGCGGTGAACCAGGGCACGTCGTGCACACAACCGTCATCGCCGGCCGGCGGAGTCACCCCGTCCAGCACCACGACCGTCCCGCCCCCGCCGGACGCGGGTAGAGCCGCAGCCGCCCAGTCCTCGTTGGGGCGTTCGGGACGGCCGGGAAGCGTGGCGACTTCGGTGCGCATGATCCCCAGTCTGCCTCCGGCCGAGGGGGTCTGCATCACTCCTTCACGGCGCCTCCAAAGGGCCGAATTTGGCCTGTACCAACCCTTCGAGGGTCGTACGAGAGGCGGAAGCGGAGCCTCCGGCGAGCTGCGGGCGGGCATCCTGCCAAAGCCCGGGCGGAAGATCCAACCGGCGCCCCGCACTGCCACGCGGAAAGTGCCACAGGAAGTTGTTCGCCAACTCAGGAGTGATGTTCACTCGTTCGGGTGGCGGCGCGGCCGATGCGCGTCCCCTTCCCGGAAGCGCTGGAATGGTCGGAAGCCGTACCAGGGGTGGGGGCGCTCTTTCACGTGACCGGTCGTCACCTCTGCTTCATGGGCGGACGAGTCGAGAATGCGAGCACCGGTGCAGAAGAAGCGGCCTCGGAGCAACAACGGCACGCGGAGCCAGGCCCCCGGTGACCCGCTGACCACGGGCGACGCCACGGGCCCCGGCGTCATACCCACACCGGCCGTGCCCACCCCAGCCGTGCCTACACAGGCCGTACCCACACCGGCCAGCACGAGCCGCCCCAAGCGCGTCCGCAACCGCCTCGTCGCCGGAGTCGCCCTCGTCGGCGTCACCGTCCTCGCCGCCGGCGCCCCCGCCGTCCTCACCGCCTCCGGGCAACTGACGGACTCCCAGCGCCTGGTCACCCTCGCCGAGCTCGACCGCCAGGCGGTCACCCTCGCCCACTCCCTCGCCGACGAGCGCGACGAGGTCGTCGCGTACATCGCCGCCGGACGGGACGAGCAGACGGGCGACAGCAAGAAGAAGCGGCAGGTCACCAGCACCCGCTCCACCCGCGTCGACCGCCAGATCGACGAGATCCGGCCCGCCGCCCCGGCCGAGCTGCGCCGCGACCTCGCGGGCCTCAACTCCATCCGCCGTACCGCCCTCACCGGCGAAGGCACCGCCCTCGAAGCCCACAAGGCGTACACGGACGTCATCGCCAAGCTCCAGGCCCTCGCCGACGAGCTCGCCGCGCAGACCCCCGCCCGCGCCGCCCAGGACACCCGGGCCCCCGCCGCCCTCGGCCGCGCCGTCGAGCAGGCCTCCGCCACCCGCGGACTGCTCCTCGCCGCCCTGGCCGTCCCCCAGCCCGAGTCGACCGGCGTCACCTACGACCCCGTCACCGGCACCTACGTCCCCGCCGAGGCGGAGGGCGCCGACGAGGCCGACCGCACCCGCAACGCCCTCACGGCCGCCGCCCAGCAGGCCCGGGTCCGCGAACTGGCCACCCTCGCCGACTTCGACCAGGCCGCCACCGCCACCGGCCGCGACTCCCTCGCCGCCACGGTCACCGGCCCCGACGTGAAGAACGCCGAGCGGCTCCTCGCCCGGCTCACCGACCAGCCGCAGCTCACCAAGTCCGAGCTCAGGACCGACCCGGAGAAGCTGGAGGCCGCGCTCTCCGCCCGCGTCGAGCAGATGCGCGGCGTCGAATCGGCCCTCGCCGCCACCCGGGTGGAGCGCCTCTCCCAGCTCCGCGACGACGACGTCACCGCCCTCGAAGTACGCATCGCCTTCCTCGGCGGCTGCCTGCTGGTCGCGATCGGCATCTCCACCTACGTCGCCCGCACCCTCACCCGCCCCCTCGCCGTCCTCCGCATCGGCGCCGCGCGCCTGGCCGCCGCCCCGGAGCCGGAGACCGAGGAGCCGGTCCGCTTCACGGGCCGCAACGACGAGTTCGCCCAGGTCGTACGGTCCCTCAACACCCTCCACGGCAAGCTGGCCGACCTCGGCCGGCGCGCCGCGCAGCTCGACAGCGAGTGCGCCGAACTGGCGGGCGCCCGCGAGGCCCTCGCCGCCGAACTCGCCGCCCAGCGCGCCGAACTCCAGGGCCACACCGCCCTCCTCACCGCCGAGCTCGAACGGCTCCGGCACAGCGTCCGGCACACCTTCGTCAACCTCTCGCTGCGCAGCCTCGGCCTGGTGGAGCGGCAGCTCGGCGTCATCGAGAAGCTGGAGGAGCGCGAGCAGGACCCCGACCGGCTCGCCACGCTCTTCAAGCTCGACCACATGGCGACCGTCATGCGCCGCCACAGCGAGAACCTCCTCGTCCTCGCCGGCCACGAGCACGTCCACGGTCACCCCGGTCCTGTCCCGCTCGTCGACGTGCTGCGCGCCGCCGTCAGCGAGATCGAGCGGTACGAGCGGGTCACCATCCAGTCCCTGCCGCCGCACGCCCAGATCGCCGGCTTCGCCGCGGACGACCTCAGCCACCTGATCGCCGAGCTCCTGGAGAACGCCACCTCCTTCTCGCCGCCCGACGCCCAGGTCCAGCTCTCCGGCTGGCTCCTGGAGAGCGGCGAGGTCATGCTCTCCGTCCAGGACGAGGGCATCGGCATGACCGAGTCCCGGCTCGCCGAGCTCAACGCACGGCTCGCCGAGGCCGACCCGGCCGACGTCGAGGGCGAGGGGCTCGGCATCCGCGTCACCGCCCTGCTCGCCGCCCGCCACGGCGTACGGGTGGAGCTGCGCGAGCAGAAGCAGGGCGGCATCGCGGCGGTCGTCGTGCTGCCGCAGCTGCTGCTCCCGACGGCCCCGCCGACCGCGGGCCCGCCGGCCGTCCCGGTGGCGGGTGCGGCGCCCACGCTGAACCTCCCGGGCTCGGTCGCCGAGGCGAACTCCAACGCCCTCCCGACCCGCACCCGCGACCCCCTCGTCGAGGCCGCGGAACGCGCCTTCGAGGCGGCGACCGAGACGGAGACCGAGGCCCCGGTGGACTCCCCCGCGGAGCCTCCGGAGCCTGCCGAGCCTTTCGAGCCGACGCCCGCCGAGACCACCCTCCAGGTCCGCCTCCCCGACCCGCCCCCGGAACCCGACGCCCACGAGCGCGCCCCCGAGGAGACGACGGAGACCGCGGAGACCGCGGAGACCGCGGAGACCGGGGAGCCGGACGTCCAGCGCGTCACTGACAAGGGACTGCCCAAGCGCACCCCGAAAATCGTCCAGCAGTCCGACACCACGCCCGCCCCGCGCGCCGGCGGCATGGACCCCGAGGTGCTGCGCCGCAGGCTCGGCGGATTCCACCAGGGTGCCGAGGAGGGCCGCAGGGAAGTCGAGGCCGAGATCGAAGCACGCACCGAGGAGAAGACGGGGGACACAGTCGAGGAGGCACGCAGTTGACTGCGACCGGAACATTCGGACTGAGCAAGGAAGCCCGCAATCTGCACTGGCTGCTGGGCAACCTCGTCGAGGAGGTGCCCGGGGTCCGCTCGGTCGCCGTCGTCTCCTCCGACGGACTGCTCCTGCTGTCGTCCGACCCCGCGGCCCAGAACGCCACGCCCGCCGAGGAACGCCCGACGGGCCCGCGGGGCTCCAGCGCCGACCTCGCCACGATCGTCTCCGGCATCGGCAGCCTCACCGTCGGTGCCGCCCGGCTGATGGACGGCGGCGGAGTCAAGCAGACGATGGTCGCGATGGACGAGGGCAGCGTCTTCGTCATGTCCATCAGCGACGGCTCGCTGCTCGGCGTGCACGCCGAGCCCGACTGCGACATGAGCGTCGTGGCGTACCACATGGCCCTCTTCGTGGGCCGCGCCGGACACGTACTCACCCCCGAACTCCGCAGCGAGCTGCGCAAATCGATGGAGAGCACCCAGTGACGTCCGCCTCCCACGCCCACAAGCTGCCGATGCGAGGCGAAGGCCGGCGCCCCGCGCGCGTACGCCCGTACTCGCTCACCGGCGGCCGCACCCGCTTTGGCCACGTCCTGCTCGTCGAGACCTTCGTCGCCGCCCTGGAGGCGTCGCCCGAGCGCAGGGTGCTCACGGACGGCGGGCCGGCCCGCCGGCTCATGCCGGAGATGCGGGCCATCGTCGAGATCTGCCGCCGGATGCGTACCGTCGCGGAGATCTCGGCGCTCCTGAAGATGCCCTTGGGTGTCGTCCGGGTGCTGCTCAGCGACCTGGCCGACCAGGGAAAGATCCGTGTGTACGGGACCGGTCACGGCACCGGCCAGCCCGACCGCGCGCTGCTCGAAAGGGTGCTGAGTGGACTCCGCCGTCTCTGAAGCCGCTGCCCCGGCTCTCGCCACCGTCCCCGAGGTGAACGCCGAAGACGGCGCCCGGGACTGGCAGCTCGACCACACCCGCGCGCCCATCGCGACCAAGGTCGTCGTCGCGGGCGGCTTCGGCGTCGGCAAGACGACCTTCGTCCGGGCCGTCTCGGAGATCACTCCGCTCCAGACCGAGGCCCTGATGACCCAGGCCAGCGAGGAGAGCGACGATCTCACCGCGACGCCCGACAAGCTCACCACCACCGTGGCGATGGACTTCGGCCGGATCACCCTCGACGACGACCTCGTGCTGTACGTCTTCGGTACGCCCGGCCAGCAGCGCTTCTGGTTCATGTGGGACGACCTGGTGCGCGGCGCGATCGGCGCGGTCGTCCTCGCCGACACCCGCCGGCTCACCGACTGCTTCCCCGCCCTCGACTACTTCGAGAGCTGCGGACTGCCGTACATCGTCGCCGTCAACCACTTCGAGGGCACCGAGCCGTTCGAGCCCGAGGATGTCCGCGAGGCTCTCACCGTGCCTCCGCACGTACCCGTCGTGATCATGGACGCGCGCAAGCGGTACAGCGTCGTCGAAACGCTGCTCGCGATGGTCGCGCACGCGCTCGAAGCCAGCCCCGAACAGCCCGAGTGACTCGTTAGGAACACCCGCCATGCGGAAGATACTCATCGTCGGAGCCGGCCAGTCCGGCCTCCAGCTCGCCCTCGGACTCCAGTCGCAGGGGTACGAGGTCACCCTCATGTCCAACCGCACCGCGGACGAGATCCGGTCCGGCCGGGTCATGTCCACGCAGTGCATGTTCGACACCGCGCTCCAGCACGAGCGCGACCTCGGCATCGACTTCTGGGAGTCCCAGGCCCCGCGGATCGAGGGCCTCGGCGTGTCGGTGGCGGCCCCCGACTCCTCCCGCGCCATCGACTGGGTCGGGAAGCTCGACGGCTACGCCCAGTCCGTCGACCAGCGCGTGAAGATGGCCGGCTGGATGGAGACCTTCGCCCAGCGCGGCGGCCAGCTCGTCATCCACGGCGCGGCGGTCTCCGACCTGGACTTCTTCTCCCGTACGTACGACCTGGTCCTGGTCTCCGCCGGCAAGGGTGAGCTGGTCTCCATGTTCGGCCGGGACGCCGCCCGTTCCCCGTACGGCGAGCCGCAGCGCGCGCTGGCCGTCGCGTACGTCCACGGCCTCGGCCCGCGCCCCGAACACCCGGACTTCGACGCGGTCCGCTGCAACCTGGTCCCGGGCGTCGGCGAGCTCTTCGTCATGCCGACCCTGACCACCTCCGGCCGCGCCGACATCCTCTTCTGGGAGGGCATACCCGGCGGCCCGCTCGATGTCTTCCAGGGCGTCAAGGACCCGGCGGAGCACCTCTCCCTGACGCTCGAACTGATGGAGAAGTTCACGCCCTGGGAGTACGCGCGGGCCACCAAGGTCGAACTGACCGACGCGGGCGGCACCCTGGCGGGCCGCTACGCCCCGACCGTCCGCAACCCGATCGGCCGCCTCCCCGGCGGCGGTCTGGTCCTGGGCGTCGCGGACGTCGTCGTCGCCAACGACCCGATCACCGGCCAGGGCTCGAACTCGGCCTCCAAGTGCGCCGCCGCCTACCTCGCGTCGATCGTGGAGAACGGCGACAAGCCGTTCGACGAGGCGTGGATGCGGTCCACGTTCGACCGGTACTGGAACACGGCGCAGCACGTCACCAAGTGGACGAACGCGATGCTCGGCGTCCCGCCGGAGCACGTCCTGAACCTGATCGGCGCGGCCGGACAGCTCCAGCCGGTCGCCGACCGCTTCGCGAACGGCTTCAACGACCCGGCCGACTTCGAGAACTTCTTCTACGACCCGGAGAAGACCTCCGCGTACCTGGCCGAGGTCGCTCAGGGCTGACCCTGGTCGAACCCCTCGTCCCCGCCGTCCGTCGCTCCCGCCGGGAGCTCGGGCGGCGTGTACGTGGGGAGCGCGGGGGCGGTCGGATCGGGGCGGACGGCGCCCAGGAGCGGGTTGGCGGCGATGGGGGACACCTTCACGCGGGCGCCCGGGCGCGGGGCCTGGACGACGAGGCCGTGGCCGAGGTAGATCGCCACATGGGTGGCCTCGGGGAAGTAGACCACCAGGTCACCGGGGCGCAGCTCGCGCAGCGGCACCCTGGGGAGGGTCCGCCACTGCTCCTGGCTGGTGCGCGGGATCTCCCGGCCGGCGCTCGCCCAGGCCTGCGAGGTCAGCCCCGAGCAGTCGTACGACTCCGGTCCCTCGGCGCCCCACACGTACGGTTTGCCGATCTGCCGCACCGCGTACCGCAGCGCCTCCCCGCCCGCCCGTGAGGGGGTCCGCTTGCCGTCCAGGACGCCCGTGTCGAGGAGGTCGCTTTGGGCACCGGCGGTCTGGGTCCGTTCGAGTTCGGTGAGCCGGGCGAGCTGGTGGGTGGGGAGCGAGGCGAGCAGCTTCTGGACCTCCTTCAGCCGTTTCTGGACGTCGTCGCGTTGCTTCTTCTGCCGCGCGACGAGCCCCTGCTGCCGGTCCAGGGCCTTGCGGGAGGCGCTCGCCAGCTCGTCGGCCTTCTTCTCGGCCGCCGTGAGTCGCGAGACGGTCGTGGCCCGTTCGCGGGCCGCACGGGCCATCAGATGGCTCTGGTCCAGGGCGTGCTCGGGGTCGTCGGAGAGCAGCAGCCGCAGGTACGAGGAGAGTTCCGACCGCCCCTGGTACTGCTCCCTGGCCAGCCGCCCGGCCGCGTTCCGCCCCTGGGCGAGGCGCTCGCGGGCGCGGGTGAGGGCGTCGGTGACCTTCTTGGTGTCGGTGGTCTGGAGGCGCAGGGCCTCGTCGGTGGCGTTGAAGGCCTCGCTGGCCTGCTCGGCCTGGCGGTAGAGGGTCTGGAGGCGCGCGAGGAGCCCGGCAACCGAGTCGCCGCCGGGGGGAGGGAGTTCGGCGGCGTCGTCGAGGGGGGTGGCGTCGGTGCCGTCGGTGGGGTCGGTGACGTCCGCCGGGTCCTTGGTGTCGGGGATCTCCCCCGAGCCGTCCGTCGGCGGATCGTCCTCCCCGACCGCGGCCGGCGCCTCCGCAGGCGCCTCCACCGGCGGGTCCACCGGATCGTCCGCCGTCGCTGCCGGGACCCCCGCCAGTGCCGTCGCCGCGGCCAGCACCCCCGTGTAGACCGTGCGCAGCAGCTTTCCTGACACGTCATCACCTCCATCGAGATGATGCGGGGGTCAGGGGGTGCGATGAGCCTACGAAGGGGCGATTCGGGCTAAGGTGCTCACCCGTTCGGCTTGGACCACGGCCACTTCAGCTCGCGCCGCTCACGGCCCTCGGGGGCGTACTCGTACACCCAGCCGCGCGGCAGCCCGAGCCGCTTGGTGTGTCCGGCCGGTTCGCGGCGGTAGGCGTGGACCGTCGGCGGTCCGCCGTCCGCGTCCGGGACCGGCACCTCGTACCACTTCGGTGGATGCCCGGTCGGTCCGAGGAGGACGGGCAGGACCCGGCCGTCCAGAGGGCCGCCGCGGAAAGGGGTGTTCTCGCTCTTCACGGGACCAGTCTCATATGAGGTGTGCCGCCTCGCTCACCACGGGGGTCACGCGCCGTGCCAGCGTGCCGACCGGCCCCTCGGCGGTCTCCTGCGCGAGGAGCTGCTTGACGACCCTCGCCGTCTCCTCGTCCGTCGCGGCCGTGGCGGCGAGCAGCGCGATCAGATGGTCGACCAGCCAGTCCCGCAGCTCGGGGGTGGCCGGTTGCTTGTCCTCGTCGAGCCAGATCAGCGAGGCGGCCTCCACCGCCGCGATCCAGGTGCGGACCATCATCCGCAGCCGGGGCCCGGGCGCCTCCACCCCGAGGTGGACGAGGATCTGCTCCGCCGCGGCGCGCCGCACCTCGTCCACGATGGCCGTGGTCCGGGACGTCTCGGCGACGCTGCCGCCACGGAGGAGGGCGCTGAAACCGGCGTCGTGCTCGTCCACGAAGGCCAGATAGCGGTCCAGGACCCGGCCGAGCCGCTCGGTCGGCGGGCCGATGGGGGGCTCGGCGAAGCAGCGCTCCAGCGCGTCGGCGGAGGAGCGCAGGGCCGCCTCGTACAGCTGCTGCTTGCCGCCGGGGAAGTACCGGTAGACGAGCGGGCGCGAGACGCCCGCCGCCTCGGCGACGTCGTCGAGGGAGACCTCGTCGGGCGCCCGGTGCGCGAAGAGCGTCAGGGCGGCGGCGAGCAGCTGCACCCGTCGTTCCTCGACGCTGAGGCGGCGGTACGCGGGCGAGGCGGCACTGGTCATGCCTCGCAGGGTAACTCCGGAGGGCGACACTCAGGCCAACAGCCCGGACGCTGTATGCGATGTGCGGCTCCGCCGCGTGGCCAGAGCCGCCGCCCGGGGCCCCAGGTCCTCACGCCAGCAGGCCCGACGACTTCCAGAGCCGCCGCCCCGCGCCCCGGAGCACGCCGATGTCGTCCAGGAAGTCGGTCAGCCTCCTCGCGCCGGACTGCATGACCTCCCGGCGGTGGCCGCTCGCCCTGACCTGGGCGACGGCCTCGCGGCGGTCCAGGCCCACGTTCTCGTACACCTGGGGGTTGATGAAGCAGACGGAGAAGACGCGGGCCGCCTCGCCGCAGCTGAGGCGGGTGAACTCCTGCTCCCAGCGCGGGGCGGTCACCATCTGGCGCCGCAGCTCCTCGCGGGCGTAGCGCACGTGCCGTGCCTCCTCGACGACGTGGATGCGGGTGACGCCCCGTACCAGCGTCTGGACGCGCTCGTCCGGGAAGGTCAGCCGCTGCATCCAGTCCAGGATCTCCTCGCCGAGAAGGGTCGCGGCGAAGGAGCCGGGGGTCGTGGAGACGGTCTTCAGGACGCGGGCGAGGTTGTGGTAGACCCGCGGCACCGGGTAGGCGGGCGCCCCGCCCTTCTGGATCATCTTCGCGAACATCATCGAGTGGCGGCACTCGTCGGCGATCTCGGTGAGCGCGTAGCGCACGTGGTCGCTGGTGAGGGACTTGTCGTAGATGTGCCGGACGAGCAGCTGCATCAGGATGATCTCGAACCAGATGCCGAGCGAGGCGAGTGAGGCGGTCTCGTGCCGGGCGAGGTCCATCCGCTGCTCCTCCGACATCCGCCGCCACATCGGGGTGTCGTAGAGGGAGACCAGCTCCGGAGGCCAGAACCACTTGCCGTCCTCGAAGGGCGCGTCCCAGTCGAGCTCGGTCTCGGGGTCGAAGGAATGCTTGAGGGAGGACTCGAGCAGCCGCGCGGCGACCTGCTCCCGGTCACGGAGCGGGCCGAGGGCGTCCCGGAGGAGGGTGAAGTCCTGCTCGGTGGGGGCGGTACGCGTGGTCATGACGGTGCGACACCTCGCTGTGCTCGCGGTCGGGTTACCGGCGGTCGCCTCTTATGAGACTGCTCGTCAGTAACCCCGTCAATCCCTTGTGCGCGACTTGTTGACTGGGTGTCTACCAAGGTGTCAGCCTGCCCGGAGGACCACGTCCGGCGAGCAGTCCAGTGAGAGCAAGGAGTCGTCAGTGTCGACGCACGACCTCTACACGAAAGCCCCGGCCGACCCCATCTGGCAGGTCCCGGCCACCGGTTCGGCGCGCTTCGGCTGGGAATACGAAGACGGCCGCGAACGGCTCCTCGCCCTCTACCAGAAGGGCAAGGACAAGCAGTGGGACGGCGCCAAGCGCATCGACTGGGAGCTGGAGGTCGACCCGTACGACCCGCTCGGCACCCCGGACGACGTCCTCACGCTCTACGGCACCCGGCACTGGGCCAAGATGACGGAGAAGGACAAGGGCGAGCTGCGCCGGCACTACACCTCCTGGCAGTTCAGCCAGTTCCTCCACGGCGAGCAGGGCGCGATGATCTGCGCCGCGCGGATCGTCGAGTCCGTCCCCGACCTGGACGCCAAGTTCTACTCGGCGACGCAGACGATGGACGAGGCCCGGCATGCGGAGGTCTACGGCCGCTTCCTGCACGAGAAGATCGGGATGCTCTACCCGATCAACGACAACCTCCAGGGCCTCCTCGGCGACACCCTGCGCGACTCCCGCTGGGACATGCCGTACCTCGGCATGCAGGTCCTGATCGAGGGCCTGGCGCTCGCCGCGTTCGGCATGATCCGCGACACCACCGACAAGCCGCTCCCGAAGCAGATCCTCGCGTACGTGATGCAGGACGAGGCCCGGCACGTGGCCTTCGGGCGGATGGCGCTGCGCGACTACTACAGGCAGCTGTCGGACGCGGAACTGCGCGAGCGCGAGGAGTTCGTGATCGAGGGCTGCTATCTGATGCGGGACCGGCTGCGCGGGGTCGAGGTCCTGGAGAACTTCGGGATCGGGAGGAAGGAGGCGGAGGAACTCAGCGAGCAGAGCGAGTTCCTGCACCTCTTCCGCAAGCTGCTGTTCAGCCGGATCGTCCCGTGCGTGAAGGACATCGGCCTCTGGGGCGAGCGCCTCCAGAAGGCCTACCTGGACATGGGCGTCTTCGACCTCGGCGACTCGAACCTGGACCTGCTGATGACCCAGGACGAGGAGATCGCGGAGGCGCTGGACCGTGAGCGGTTCGCGACGGAGGAGCGGGCGCGGGTCGCGGAGGTGGCGGAGGCGATCGCGGAGGGCGCGGGGGAGGGGTAGGGCGGCCCCGGGCCCACGGGTGTCCGCGCGGGTGACGTAGCGTGCCCGGCATGAGCATGCCGCCGCCGCCCGCCAGTCAGCCGCCTCACAACCCGTACGGCGGTCCTGTGCCGCCCCCGCAGCCGCAGGGATACCCGGCTCAGGGCTTCCCCCAGCCCGGCGTTCCCCAGCAGTACCCGGGGCCCGGAGCCGGCGCCTGGGGGCAGCCGCCCATGGGCCCGCCGCCGAAGAAGAAGCTGTCGGCCGGGGCGATCGTCGCGATCGTCCTCGGGTCCCTGGTCCTGGTCGGCGGTCTCGGTTACGCGGCCAAGGTCGGGATCTCCGGGGTCGCCGGGTCCTTCCCCGAGGCGACGCACAAGCTCGTCGTGCCCAAGACGCTCCTCGCAGGCGAGTACACGCTGGTCTCCGACCTCTCCGAGACCGAGGGCAAGGAGATCGAGGACACTCCCGATCTCACCGTGAAGGACGCCAAGGCGGCGGTCGGACAGTACAGCGGCAAGGACGGGTCCGCCCTCGTCATCTCCGGAATGCACGGGCGCATCAAGAACGCCGAGCTCACCCGTTCCTCCATTCTCAGGGGCGCTGCCACGGAGAAGGGCTCCACGCTCGTCGTCCGGCCCAAGGAGTTCACCCCCGCCGGATACGGCGTGACCGTCAGCTGCCAGGTCACCACGTCGAAGGACGGCCTCGCCACGACCACGCTCCCCATGTGCGCCTGGGGCGACGGCAACACCGCGGCCGCCGTGGCCCTCGTCACGCCCGAGTCGGCGACCGCCGACCCGAAGGACATCGACCTGGCCGAGCTCGCCGAGACCACGGCCAAGATCCGCGCGGAGATCCGCAAGCCGATCAGCGGCTGACACAACGTTGGGGAAGTAAAAGGGGTGAGCCCCCGGCGCGTCGCGCCGGGGGCTCACCGCTGTGCGGAACGGGATGTCAGCCGAAGGCCTTGATGGTCCTCCAGTCCACCGACAGCACGGTCTTGACCACTGCGCCGGTGCCGGTGGTGGTCGGGTGGTACACCTTGATGTTTCCGGTGTCCTCGAAGCGGGCCCAGATGTCCGGGACGCCGTCCCTGGTGGCGTTGATGTCCGGGATGCCGATCGCGACCCCCACGGCGGCCGCGGTCCAGCCGGTGCCGTAGGAGACGTCGCCGTTGAGCGAGTTGGCGGCCAGCTTGATCGACTCCAGGTCGACGCTGCCGGCGACCGCGCCGGGCTTGCCGTGACGGACGTACATGTTGCCGTTGTCGACGTTGCGCCAGAGCAGGTCCGGCGTCGCGTCCTTGTTGATGTCGGCGATGTTGACGATGTCACGCGGGGCCCAGGCGGTGCCCTCCATCAGCGTGGCGGTCTCGAAGGTGGCGCCGGTGTAGCCGGACAGCACCCAGAAGGCCGTGCCGGCCCGCAGGGCCAGGTCGGGCTTCTTGTCGCCGGTGATGTCGCCGATCGCCTTCATCTGCGTCCAGGTGGACGGAGCCGGGGCGTTGGACGGCAGACGGAGCTTGATGCGGTCGTCGACGTTGAAGCTGCCGTAGCCGTCGCCCGGGTAGAGCCAGAACTGGCCGTCCGGGGAGACCGCGAACAGGTCGGTCGAACCGTCGCCGGGGTAGACGTCGTCGTAGTGCGCGATCAGCGCGGCCTTGGTGCCGTTCCACCAGTGGCCGGCCGGGTCGAGCTTGGTGTTGACGGTCTCGTAGGAGGCGGCCAGGCAGGTGTACAGCTCGCCGTCGGGGGAGCCGACACAGTTGCGCAGGTTGCCGTCGGCGTTGATGACGATGAGGTCGGCGATGTCGTCGCCACCCGTGTCGCCGGGGCCGTCGGCCCTGTCGCGCGGTGGCAGGTAGAACCGGTAGTCCCCGCGGATGCTCTGGTTGCCGTTGACGTCGTAGGCGTAGACGGTCAGCACGTTCGGGCCGGCGTGCTTGGGCTGCACGCCGGTGATGGTGACCTTGCCGTTGACCGGAGTCGGCGCGTCGACGTAGCCGACGCCCTCGAAGGCCCAGCGGAACTTGCTGGCGCCGGCGGCGGTGAAGGTGAAGTCACCGGACGAGCCGAACTTCACCGACGCCCACGTCTTGCCGTCGCTCGTGGCCTCCGTGAACACGGTGCTGGTGATGTCCGGCTGCGGCGGGGCGGTCGGGTCGACGGTGATCCGGCAGGGCTCGCTGCCGGTCGGGAAGAAGTACGAGGTGGAGCCTGCGGCCGGGTACGTCTCGTCCTCGGCGCGTACGTCCCACGAGTAGAGGGTGTTGGTCGTGATGCCCGCCAGCAGCGGGTCGTCGGCCTGGATGATCATCTTGCCGTAGCCGGTGCCGTCCGGGGCGACGGTGAGCTCCTTCTTGGTGGTCTCGCCGGTCTTCCAGAAGCGGAAGTGCAGATTGGGCAGGGTGCCGTCGGGGTCGTAGCCCTTGGCCTTCAGGGTGATGGTGGTCCGGCCGATCAACACGCTGTCGGTCGGGCCGGGCACGCAGTCGCCACCGGGCGAGGAAGTGCCGGAGGTCGGCTGGGCCGGGGGACGGTTGAACTGGCCCTCCATCACGGCACCCGTGGCCTTGAACTTGCGCCAGGTCTGGGTGTCGGTCTCGCTGGTCGCCCGCATGCCGAAGGTGATGTTCGACCAGCCCTTGTCCGCGCCTTCCTGAGCCGCGGACGTCACCGTGAATGCCTCGTACGCGTCCGGGCAGGAGCTCGACCAGCCGTGCGCGAAGGACTTCTTCTGCAGGACGCGCGACCAGCTCGGCTGCGCGTTCCAGGTCGTACCGGAGGAGATGGAGCCGGTCAGCCAGAACTCCATCTGACGGTCGCTGCAGGACCACGAATGGTTGTTGAGGATCTTGAACGAGGCCCAGTCGAACTTCGCGCCCTCGTAGGTGGAGGAGAACCGCATCCGCCAGAACGAGCGGGCCAGGCCGCCGGTCTCGCTCTCGTAGCCGACACGGGCGTCGGAGGTGCCGGAGGAGAAGTTGGTGCCGTTCCAGAAGCTGGAGTTCGGGTACTTCTTGTACGCCACGGTCCACGCGAGCCAGTCGCTGTTGAGCGGCGGGTCGATGAAGACCGGGAACTTCGTGTCCTTGTGCGTGAGCAGGCCGGTCTCGGCGACGTTCAGGTGGAGCCGGGCTTCACCGGTGTCGTTGCCGTCGAGGGTGACGGGCAGCTGCGCGGAGCGGGCGCCGGGCTCGATGCCGGTCAGACCCGACAGCTTGAGCACGTCGGCGGAGGTGGCCACCGAGGTGCGCGGCGGGGTGCCCGCCGGGAGTTCGGAATCGCGGCCGGAGGAGTCCCAGGCGAACGGGGTCGGGATGGAGCCGACCTCCTGGCCCGCCTTGTCCAGGACCTGGATCCGGTTCGCCTTCGCGTCGGTACGGAAGACCGCGGTCTTCGAGCGCAGGCCGTACGCGACGGTGGCGAGGTCCTTGTTCTGCGCGGCCTGCTTGTCCTTGACGATGAGGAGCTGGCCGAAGCCGCCCTCCTCACGCACGATCAGCAGCAGGTCGACGCCCGGGAAGACCTCGGGGTAGAGGGCACGCGGGCCGTCAAGGACCGGCTCGGGCAGGGTGCCCGGCCAGGTGTAAGCGATGGTGTGGCCACCGAGGTCGACCTCGGCGAGCAGGGTCTCGTTCGCGACGCCCTCGGCGAGGGGCAGACGGCTGTACGAGCGGTCGGCGCGAGCTGCCTCGGTGCCGCCGGCGAAGCGGACAGGCGTGGCGGCGTTCACCGGGCGGATGCCCAGCGGGCCGGCGTTCTTCGTCCGGCGCAGTGTGTTGTCGATCGGCGCCCAGTTGCCCTGGGCGTTCTTCGCACGCTGCGGCAGGGCGTGGATCTGGGTGTGCATCTTGCCGTTGGGCATCGCCCAGATCAGCTGGGTCTGGGTGGTCGCCGTGTCGACGAGCACCTTCTTGCCGGTCCGCTTGGCCTCGGCCGCGGCGGCGGCCTCGTCACGCGGGCCGGTCGACGCCTGCTTGGCGTCCGTGACGGGGGACTTGGCGGTCGGGGGCGCGCTCGGCTGCCACCAGGGCAGGAGCGCTGCGGTGAGTGCGGCCAGTACGAGGCCGAGGGTGAGTGACAGCCGTGTGCGCGTGCGCACGAATGGGCTGAGAAGACGAGGCGGCGCTGGCACGGCGGTCTACTCCCGTGTGAACCAGAGGGATTTCGGACAGCACAGACAGCCCCGTCGGACGGGACGCGGGGCGTAAGGCGCGCACACGATCACACGAACGGCAGGTGACGTCCATATCCTCAAGGTTTTATGGACATGTGACCTACCGTGGGGTAGGGCATAACGAGCCATCAGTTCATCCAGGTTTATGGCCTCCTGATAAGCCATTAGGTGGCGATCACCGCCGATGCCCGATCTATCGCGAAGGTCGACAGTGCGGGAATCTGTTTGCGCTTGCACTGTGGCCAATCTCACATCTGTGGCATCTCGGCCACCATCCGCGATGTTGAAAATCCAGCGGACATGACAGAAAGTGCGCACGCACGCGCCTGATCCAGGCGCGTGCTCTTTGGTGTTTCCGCACCTCGGTGTTTCCGCACCTCCTCCGTTGTCTTGTTCGTCTGGGTGGGAGTCGACGCGTATGCGTGCTTCAGAACCACTGTCATGGGTGGGGCGGGATCGCCTAGCCATGACAGAGTCACAACGACGGCGCCGTCGGCGAAGCCGCACGGCGACCGTCCTTTTGTTGTCATCGATATTGACGGTGACGAGCCTGGGCGGGCAGGCCCTGGCCGTTCCCGGCGACGGGATGAGCCGTGAGGAGCAGACCTCTCAGGTCGACCTCCCCGATATCCCGAAGAGCACCACGCTCCCCGATGACACCACGGCTCCGAAGGCGCTGAGCACGGCGCCCGAGCAGCCGATCACGCCATACACGCCGGTGGCGGTGGACCCCTGGGCGGCGGATACCGGTAAGGCGGACCCGTCGACGGCGACGCCGGGTACGACGGTCCAGGTCAAGAACTCGACGACCCAGGCGCTCCTGCCGGTCGGCGTGGGTGTGCCGGTGGGTCAGGACCCGGCGACCATCGCCGGTGACTGGCAGGTCGCGGTCAAGGCGACGACCACGTCCGAGGACACGGGCGTGCCCGGCATGATCATGGAGGTCGTGCCGCCGGCGACGGCGAACCCGACGGCGCAGGTGCTGCTTGACGTCGACACGACCGCTTTCAAGGACCGCTACGGCCAGCTGGCCGCTGAGCGTTTCGGTCTTGTCCTGCTGCCGAGCTGTGTGATCGACTCCCCGGAGACCGGTGACTGTGCGCCGGACACGGGCGTCGAGACCATGGCCGGCGAGAACGAGCCGGACGTCGAGGTCGAGCGGCTGCGCAGCACCGTCAAGGTGGTGCCTGCGGCGAAGACCAAGCTGAAGGCGACGTCGGCGAAGACCAAGGGTTCTGCGACCCGCCAGATCCTGTCCGGCACGGTTCCGGTCGCGAACCTGCTGCCGGACAAGGGCGATTCGTCGAAGGTCTCGGGCGCCTCGGTGCACAAGGCCGCCTTCTCGTCGAACGTGGGTGCCTCGGGCCGTCAGGTCGTGGGCGCGATGGACACCGGCTCCTCGGCGTCCGGTGACTTCACCGCCTCGCCGCTGCTGTCCTCCGGTTCCTGGGCGGCCGGCTCGTCGAACGGCGCGTTCACCTACAACTACCAGGTGCAGGTGCCGGAGACCGCCGGCGGCCTGATGCCGAAGGTGAACCTGTCGTACAACTCGCAGTCGGTCGACGGCCGCACCTCGGCGACGAACAACCAGGCCTCCTGGATCGGTGACGGCTGGGACTACAGCGCGGGCTCGATCACCCGGACCTACAACAACTGCCGCCAGGACTCCAAGAAGGCCGGGTCCAACAACTCGGACCACAAGACGGCCGACCTGTGCTGGGGCTCGGAGAACGCCACCCTGTCGCTGGGCGGCATGACCACCGAGCTGGTGTGGGACGCGTCCAAGGGCCAGTGGTTCACCGCCAACGGTGACGGCTCGAAGATCGAGCGGATCAAGGACACGTCCAAGGACCCGCGTTCGGGGATGAAGGACGCGGACGGCGAGTACTGGGTCGTCACGACCAAGGACGGCACCCGCTACCACTTCGGTCTGAACAAGCTTCCGGGCTGGTCGGACAACGGCACCGCCGCCGACGACCCGTACACCGACTCCGTCCTCGCGGTGCCGGTGTACGGCAACCACTCGGGAGAGCCCTGCTACGCGGGCCCGACCACCACGGACTGGAAGAACTCCTCCTGCAACCAGGCCTGGCGCTGGAACCTCGACTACGTCGAGGACATCCACGGCAACGCCATGTCCCTGTGGTGGGAGCGCGAGGAGAACTACTACGCGAAGAACTTCTACTTCAAGGGCCCGGTCAAGTACCACCGCGGCGGCTACCTGTCGCACATCTACTACGGCCAGCGCAAGGACTCGATCTTCTCCGCGTCGGCCCCGGCCAAGGTCGGCTTCACCGTCGCCGAGCGCTGCTACGACGCGTCGACGACGCACACGTGCAGCGACGACAACTTCAAGTCGAAGGACCCGGGCAAGTACCGTATCTGGTACGACACCCCGGCCGACCTGCGCTGCCAGGCCGTCACCACGACGTACACGCAGAAGTGCTGGAACGCCGGTCCGACGTTCTGGACCCGCAAGCGCCTGGACAAGATCGAGACCTTCACCCAGCGACTGAGCGGCTCGACCATCCGTCATCTGGTGGACTCCTACCAGCTGAAGCAGAGCTTCCCGGTCCTGAAGACGGGCGCGAACACGGCGCTGTGGCTGGAGTCGATCCAGCGCACCGGCTACGCCCGCAACGGCGCGACGGACGCCTCGGTGACGCTGAACGCGGTGCGGTTCGAGTCGAACTCCGACGACATGCCCAACCGCGTCTACCGCGGCGGCAGCGGCGCGACCGACCCGCGGCCCGGCTTCTCGCGGCTGCGCATCGAGCGCGTGATCAACGAGTACGGCGGCGAGACGGTCGTCACGTACAAGAAGCGTGAGGGCGAGTGCCTCTCCGGCACGGGCCTGCCGGGCAAGACCGACACCGCGTTGCTGAAGTCCAACACGCGTCTGTGTTACCCGCAGTTCTGGCACCCGGACGCCGAGATCGAGGACATCGACTGGTTCAACAAGTACGTGGTCGCCTCGATCGAGGAGCTGCCGAACGTCGACGGCTCGTACTCCACTCTGACGTCGTACGAGTACAAGAACGCCGGCTGGAAGCTGGCCGACGCCGAGTTCACGAAGAAGTCCACCCGGACCTACTCGAACTTCGCGGGCTTCGAGCAGACCGCGGTGATCACGGGCGAGAAGAAGGCCGCCGCCGACAGTGGCGAGGGCTCCACCCCGGCCGAGGAGGTCCCCGGCGCCGAGGGCCCGAAGACCAAGGCCGTCACCCGCTTCTTCCGCGGCATGGGCGACACCGTCCCTATGAAGGACATCACGGGCGCCACGCTCACCCACGACGGCCAGACCGTCTACGACCGTGAGGCGTTCGCCGGCCGGATCGCCGAGGAGTTCAGCTACTCCAACGCGACCGACGCCGACACCAACTGGCTCACCCGCAGCCTCACCGTCCCGCAGGCCACCGAGCTCGCGAGCCGCGACCGCGGCGACGGCCTGGACCCGCTGAAGGCATGGCGCGTCACGGAGCCCGAGGAGATCGCGTACACGAAGTCCTCCGGCACGGGTGACGACACCCGCACCCTGCGGACTGTGCGGACCAAGACGACGTTCGAGTCGACCTACGGTCTGCCGATCCTGGTGGAGTCGCTCGGCGACGCCGACCCCACCAAGACCAATGACGACTCCTGCACCAAGCTGGAGTACCTGCACCACACCGGCAAGAACCTGATCGGTCTGTCCAAGCAGGTCCTCGTCTCCCCGACGCTCTGCGCGAACGCCAACTGGCTCGACCTCAGCACGCTGAGCAGCGCCCAGCGGACGGCGTACGACGGCACCGCGTACGACACCGCTCTCGGTTCCACGACCCGCGGTCTGGCGACCGAGTCCTGGTCGCTGAACGACAAGGGCACCGGTTTCCAGACTGGCGGCACGGTCGGCTTCGACGCCATCGGCCGGGTGATCCGGCTGACAGACCCGGACCAGATGGCCCAGCCGGTTCCGAAGCCCTCCACGATCGCCTTCGACCCCCCCACCGGGCAGGCCTTCAAGGTCACCGAGACCAACCCGCTCGGTCACACCCAGGTCCAGGAGCTGGAGCCGGGCCGCGCGGTCGCGCTGAAGACGACCGATGCCAACGGTCACGTGAGCGAGGCCAAGTACGACCCGCTGGGCCGGATGGCCGAGGCATGGGCTCCGGGCCGCACCCCGGGTTCGGGCGTGGCGGACTTCCGTGCCGAGTACACGATCCCGGCCGAGGAGACCGACCCGACCGACCCCGCCGGCCGAAAGATCCGCAAGCCTCCGTACGTCACGACCTACAGCCGTGGCTACGAGGACCGGGTCGAGAAGTCCGTCACGATCTACGACGGTCTGGGCCGTGAGCGGCAGTCGCAGGAGGAGGCGGACGGCGGCGGCCGTCTGATCACCGACACGCTGTACAACAGCGCCGGTGAGGTCTATCAGACCAACAACGCCTACCTGAACGAGGCCGACCCGAGCGGTGAGCTGTTCACGCCGCGCGCGGACACCACGGTTCCGAACATCACCCGCTACAAGTACGACGGCCTCGGCCGCGTGGTCGAGGAGATGCCGGTCCTCAAGGTGAAGGCCCCCGGGACCACCGAGGCCATCTCCCAGCCGGTCCCCGAGAAGGCGACCCGCTACGAGTACGGTGCCGACTGGTCGAAGGTGATCCACCCGCAGGGGGCCTCCTCCTACCGGGTCTGGACCGACGCGCTCGGCCGCACCGTCCGCACGGACACGATCGACCCGGCGGCGCCCGGCGGCTTCACGTCGACGAGCTACGAGTACAACAACCGCGGCCAGGTGGCGAAGGCGACCAGCTCCGCCGACACCGCGCACCCGTGGTCGTGGACCTACGACCGCCGCGGCCAGTTGGAGACCGCGACCGACCCGGACACGGGCACGACGCGGAACACCTACGACCACCGCGGTCGTCTGCTGACCACCACCAACGCACGTGGTGTGACGGTCTGGAACGGCTACGACGAGCTGTCCCGGCCGGTGGCGCAGAAGCTCGACGGCCCCACCGGTACCCCGCTCGCCGCCTACTCGTACGACTCCGTCGTCGGCGGCAAGGGCATGCCCGCCTCCGCCACCCGCTACACGGACGGTCAGGCGTACACGCAGAAGGTCAACGGCTACACGAAGGACTACCAGCCGACGTCCACGACGCTGTCGCTGCCGTCGACGCTGGCCACCACGTGGGGTCTGCCGGCCGAGTACACCTACGGCTACACGTACTCCGACACCGGCATGCTGGAGGAGGCGAGCCTCCCCAAGGCCGGCAAGTTCGATGCGGAGAAGCTGGTCGTCCGCTACAACAAGGACGGCAAGCCGGTCTCCCTCTCGGGCAAGGACTGGTACGGCACGGAGACCGTCTACTCGCCGTACGGTCAGGTGATGCGTTCGACCCTGGGCGCGCTGCCGTACCGGGTGTGGGCGCAGAACTCGTTCGACGAGTCCACTGGTGAGCTGAAGAACCAGCAGGTCTACCGCGAGCAGACCCCGCTGCCCAACAACAACCTGGTGACGAACCGCGAGTACACCTACGACCCGGCCGGCAATGTCACGGGCATCCGTGAGCACGCCACCGGGATCGAGGAGCGGCAGTGCTTCACCTACGACCCGCTGGGTCAGCTGAAGGAGGCCTGGACCTCTAAGGACCAGACCGCCTGCACCTCGCCGACCAACACCGACGGCACCCTGAACGTCGCCGCCGGCACGGACAGCTCCGGTTACTGGCAGCAGTACGAGTACGACCTGCTGGGCAACAGGAAGAAGCTGGTTGAGAAGGACCTGACCGGCGCCACGGCCAAGGACGCCACGACCGACTACGCCTATGGCAAGGCGGACGGCTCCCAGCCGCACACGCTCACCAAGGTGTCGAAGACCTACACCACCCCCGCGGGTGCGCGGGTCAAGGCAGAGGCCGAGCGTCTGTACGAGCTCACCGGTGAGACCAAGTCGATCACCTCGATCCAGAACGGCGACAAGCAGACGCTGACCTGGACGGCGGACGGCCAGGTCGACCGGATCACAGGTCAGGGCAACGGTGGCAAGACCCCGTACGTGGGCCTCGCCGACAAGTGCCTCGACCTCAAGTCAGGCCTCGCGGCTGCCTCCCAGCCGATCCAGCTCTACAGCTGCAACACCTCGGTCGCCCAGAACTGGAAGTTCACCCCGACTCCGGCCCCCGTGGCCGGGACGCAGACCGACCCCAACCGGGGCACGCTCACCGTCTACGACAATTGGTGTGTCCAGCCGGCCGCGAACACGGCCGGGGCTGCGGTCCAGATCCAGAAGTGCAATGCCACGGCCGCGCAGGAGCTGCAGCGGAACACCGCCGGTCAGCTCACGCACATCGTGTCGGGCCTGTGCCTGGCGGTGCAGGGCGCCAACTCGGCCAGCGGCACGCCGATCGTGCTGGCCACCTGCGACGGCACGTCCGCCGCGCAGCTGTGGGCTCCGCAGAATGACACCCGTCACATCTACGGCCCCGACGGTGAGCGCCTGCTGACCATCAAGGGCAAGCAGGCCACGCTGCACCTGGGCGAGGCCGAGGTGACCGTCCAGCAGGGCGGTGTCCTGATCAACTCGCAGCGCACCTACGCCACCCCCGGTGGTCAGGTCATGCGCTACGCCTACGGCACGGGTACCGAACAGCTGGTCGCTCAGACAGGTGACCACCAAGGCTCCACCTACGCCGAGGTCGCCATGAGCGGCACCATGGCGGTGCGGATCCGGAAGCAGGACCCGTTCGGCAACCAGCGCGGCGCCGACACCGTCGGCGCCAACCTGCAGAGCCACAAGGGCTTCCTGGGCAAGACGAGGGACGACGCCTCCGGCTTCCAGCCGCTGGGCGCACGTCTGTACGACCCGGTGGTCGGACGGTTCCTGTCGGCCGACCCGTTGATGGACCTGAACGACCCGCTGCAGGCCAACGGGTACGTCTACGCCCACAACAACCCGGTCACGCACTCCGACCCGACCGGTCTGGCGATCACCCTGACCGCCTCGGAGAAGGCGGCGGCCCTCGCGGGCGCGGGCCTGTCCGCGGCCCAGGTCGCGCAGGCGCAGGCCACCATGGGCAAGTCCCTGACCTCGGTGATTCTCGCGGCTGCCTGGAGCATCCTGAGCGACTTCATCGGACTCAGCGACGCCATGGCCTGCTTCGGCGGTGACATGTGGTCCTGCGGCAGCTTGATCATCGGGGCCATCCCGTGGACCAAGCTGGGCAAGATCCCGTCCGTTCTGAAGGCGGTCAACCGCACGATCGACGCCATTCAGGCGTTCAAGGCGGCGAAGAAGGCCGCCGAGGCCGTCCTCAAGGCCGCCAAGGCCGCCGAGGCCGCGGCCTTGAGAGCCAAGAAGGCCGCCATCGAGAAGGCCAAGAAGGAGGCCGCGCAAAGGGCCAAGAAGAAGGCGGCAGAAGCCGCCAAGCGGAAGGCCGATGCAGCGGCCGCCGCGAAGAAGAAGACCGGTAACCCCGTCCAGAAGAGGGCGCAGGCCAAGGCCGCTCCGAAGTCCTCGTCCCACTCCGGTGGAGGCAAGGGCAAGGGCGGCGGGGGCCCGGGCGGGGGCGGCAAGGCCGGCACTTCCAAGGCCGGCACCTCCAAGCCGGGCGGCAGTTCCGGCGGCTCTTCGCGCAGCAACGGTGGTTCGAGCGGCAGCGGTAGCTCTGGCAAGGCCGAGGAAGGCGCCACCTGCAACAGCTTCGTGCCCGGCACGAAGGTGCTGATGGCCGACGGCTCCACCAAGCCGATCGAGAAGGTCAAGACGGGCGACAAGGTCGTCGCGACCGACCCGAAGACCGGGGAGACCCGGATCGAGACGGTCACCGCCGAGATCAAGGGCCAGGGCATTAAGCACCTGGTCAAGGTCACGATCGATGTCGACGGCAAGGCCGGCTCGAAGACGGCCCAGGTCACCGCGACCGATGGCCACCCCTTCTGGGTCCCCGAGCTGCGTGAGTGGATCAAGGCCACCGACCTGAAGTCCGGTCAGTGGCTCCGGACCAGTGCCGGCACCTTCGTCCAGATCGCGTCCATCCAGCGCTGGACCACACAGCAGGCCTCCGTTCGCAACCTCACCGTCAGCGACCTCCACACGTACTACGTGCTGGCGGGAGCTACGTCCGTCCTCGTCCACAATTGCACTACCAGCCCCCACTCCGTGGAGCGGACCGAGCAGCTCGGCGGTGCGTACGACCGGGAACGGGTCGACCAGATCGCCGAAAGCATGAGCGCAGACGGTTGGGTCGGAGAGCCCATCGAGGTCTTCGAACAGCATGGTCGGATCTACGTGATCAACGGCCACCACCGAGTTGCGGCGGCCAAGAAGGCGGGGATCGACGTTCACTATCGATCTCTTACGCTTGAGGAGGTCTTGGCTTACAAGTACAAGTCCGCCGACGACGTGGTCTGGGCGGCCGTCGAGGTGGGCCCGGACTTTCCCGAGGAAAGGAGAGGGAGGAGGCGCCGGTGAGCCAGTCGAGTGAAGCCGCTGTCTGTGTGCGTTCCTTCCTGCGGAATCGCACGCTCATCATGACGGCGCTGGCAGCCGAATACCCCCAGTTCGACGCTCTGGAGCGTGTTCTGCAGGCTGTCCGCGCAGGTGAGCTGGACAAACGAGCGCGCACAGAAGCCGGCTTCTCGTACGCGGTCCATGGGCGCGGGTGTCGGATGGTCGCCCCCGACGGGGCCGAGATCGACATGGACCTGCTCCTGGACGGGGCAGAGGCGTTTGACGCTTGGCGCTTGGAGGTTCTGGCGCGAAGCGTCGGCATGAGTCCCGTTCCCCCTAAGGACGACCTTGTTCGGGAGTGCCGTGACATGGTGCGCAAGGGAGTCCTCGATGAGCCGGAGCCAGGATGGTTCCGACTCGTCGGATGACGAGTAATCGCTCGGGTGGGCATTCCATCGGATGTGGAATGCCCACCCCGCGAAGGTGGCCCGCTCCCGGGTCCAGCGTGCAGACATGCCGCAGCGGCCCCTCCGGATATGTTGCCGGAGGGGCCGTTGGCATGTGCGACGGCGCGGTCGGCGCAAGACGGGAGAGGCTCGTTGCGCAGGGGGCGAGAGCCTGCATATTCCAGGGTCAATATCGTGGCGGTTCGTCGCTCGTCAGAGGGGCGGTCCGGCGTTCACCCTGGGTAGCCTGGCTGTACCAGGCAGACTCCGCCCCGTGGGAGCAATCATGAGCGCCGCACGCGAGTACGGGCTGGACGACCAGTACGAGTGGCCTCGCCCGCCGGAGGGCGGCTGGACGGCGGACGACCTGGACGGGCTTCCGAACCTGCCTCCGCACACGGAGCTGATTGACGGGAGCCTCGTCCTGACGAGTCCGCAGACCCGGTTTCACACGCGTGCCATGCGCCTGCTGAGAACGCGTTGATGGCCCAGGCGCCGCGGACACCGGCCCCCGCCAGACCTGGTTCAAGCCCGAGGACGTACTCCTCGCGGTCGAGGTCGTCGCCGACGACTCCGTGGAGCGGGACCGCGAGGTCAAGCCCCGCAAGTACGCGCAGGCCGGCGTCACGCACTTCTGGCGTGTGGAGGAGAACGACGGTCTTCCGGTGGTGTACGTCTACGAGCTCGACCCGGCCACCAAGGCGTACGCGCTGACCGGCATCCACCACGACCGCCTCAAGACGAGTGTCCCGTTCCCGATGGACATCGACCTGACGGGCATCAACCGCCGCCACCCATAGCACCCCGCCCCGCCCTCTCCAGCCGCAGCGCCTCCGCCATCACCGCCAGGCGTAGGGGTGCCCGTGTTGCCCAGGCCGTGCTGGGCCGTTCCCGTCTTGCCGCCGACCGTCACGCCCGGGCCAGGGCCATCTGGAGAGGCGTCGCCACCTCCTGGCGGTTCAGTCAGTTCCTCCACGGCGAGTAGGGCGCGATGGTCCGCGCCGCGCGGATCATGGAGTCCGTCCCGGACCTGGATGCCACGTTCTACTCGGCGACGCAGACGATGGACGAGGCGCGGCACGCGGAGGTCTATGGCCGTTTCCTGCACGAGAAGATCGCGGAGGCGCTGGACCGTGAGCGGTTCGCGACGGAGGAGCGGGAGCGGGTCGCGGAGGTGGTGGCGGCTGGTTTCGGACGTCTCCGAGAGATCCGCGCGGAGATCCGCAAGCCGATCAGCGGCTGACACAGCGGCCGGGAAGCACGGGAAGCACGGGAAGCACGGGAAACGGGGTGAGCCCCCGGCGCGTCGCGCCGGGGGCTCACCGCTGTGCGGTACGGGGCATCAGCCGAAGGCCTTGATGCCGTTCCAGTCGACCGACAGGACGGTCTTGACCGCCGCGCCGGTGTCGGTCGTGGTCGGGTGGTAGACCTTCATGTTTCCGGTGTCGGTGAAGCGGGCCCAGATGTCCGGGATCTTGTCGTTGTTGACGTCCGGGATGCCGATCACGGTGGAGACGGCCGCCCCGGTCCAGCCGGTGCCGTAGGAGACGTCGCCGTTCAGGGAGTTGGCGGCCAGCTTGATCGACTCGAGGTCGACGCTGCCGGTGACCGCGCCGGGCTTGCCGTGACGGACGTACATGTTGCCGTTGTCCGTGTTGCGCCACAGCAGGTCGGGCGTGCCGTCGAGGTTGATGTCGGCGATGTTGACGATGTCACGCGGGGCCCAGGCGGTGCCCTCCATCAGCGTGGCCGTCTGGAAGGTGGCGCCGGTGTAGCCGGACAGCACCCAGAAGGCCGTGCCGGCCCGCAGGGCCAGGTCGGGCTTCTTGTCGCCGGTGATGTCGCCGATCGCCTTCATCTGCGTCCAGGTGGACGGAGCCGGGGCGTTGGCGGGCAGGCGGATCTTGATCCGGTCGTCGACGTTGAAGGTGCCGTAGCCGTCACCGGGGTAGAGCCAGAGCTGACTGTCGGGGGTGACCGCGAACAGGTCGGTCGAACCGTCTCCCGGGTAGACGTCGTTGAAGTGCGTGATCAGCGAGGCCTTGCCGGCGGTGTTGATCCAGTGGTTCGGCGGGTCGACCTTCTTGCCCGCGGTCACGTAGGACGCGGCCAGGCAGCTGTAGAGCTCGCCCTCGGGGGCACCCACACAGTTGTCCAGCGTGCCGTCCGGGTTGAGGACGAGCAGGTCGGGGATGTTGTCGCCACCGGTGTCCCACGGGCCGTCGGCCACGTCGCGCGGCGGCAGGTAGAAGCCGTAGCTGCCGCGGATGCTCTGGTTGCCGTTGGCGTCGTAGGCGTAGACGGTGATGGTGTTCGGGCCGGCGTGCTTGGGCGTCACACCGGTGATGGTCACCGTGCCGTTGACCGGAGTCGGCGCGTCGACGTAGCCGACGCCCTCGAAGGCCCAGCGGAACTTGGTCGCGCCGGCGGCGGTGAAGGTGAAGTCACCGGGCGCGCCGAACTTCACCGACGCCCAGGTCTTGCCGTCGGAGGTGGCCTCCGTGAACACGGTGCTGGTGATGTCCGGCTGCGGCGGGGCGGTCGGGTCGACGGTGAGCTGGCACGGCTCGCTGCCGTCCGGGAAGAAGTACGAGGTGGAGCCTGCGGCGGGGTACGTGGAGTCCTCGGAGCGCACGTCCCACTTGAAGAGCGTGTTCGCCGTGAGGCCCGTCAGCAGTGGGTCGGTGGCCTCGATGACCATCTGGCCGTATCCCGTGGAGTTCGCGGTGGCGACGTACTCCTTCTTGGTGGTGCTGCCGTCCTTCCAGAAGCGGAAGCGAAGCTTCGGCACGGCGCCGTCCGGGTCGGAACCCTTGGCCTTCAGCGTGATCGTTGTACGGCCGATCAGCATGCTGTTCGTCGGGCCGGGCACACAGGCGCCGCCCGGGGACGAGGTGCCGGAGGTCGGCTGGTTGGGCGGGCGGTTGAACTCGCCCTCGATCCGGGCGCCGGTGGCGCCGAACTTGCGCCAGGTCTGGGTGTCGGTCTCGCTGGTGGCCCGCATGCCGAAGGTGATGTTCGACCAGCCCTTGTCCGCAGCCTCCTGGGCGGCGGAGGTCACGGTGAAGTACTCCCAGGCGTCGGGGCAGGAGGTGGACCAGCCGTGCGCGAAGGACTTCTTGTGCAGGACGCGCGACCAGCTCGGCTGGGCGTTCCAGGTCGTACCGGAGGAGATGGAGCCGGTCAGCCAGAACTCCATCTGGCGGTCGGTGCAGGACCAGGAGTGGTTGTTGAGGATCTTGAACGTGGCCCAGTCGAACTTCGCGCCCTCGTAGGTGGTGGAGAACCGCATCCGCCAGAACGAGCGGGCCAGGCCGCCGGTGTCGCTCTCGTAGCCGACACGGGCGTCGGACGTGCCGGAGGAGAAGTTGGTGCCGTTCCAGAAGCTGGAGTTCGGGTACTTCTTGTACGCCACGGTCCACGCGAGCCAGTCGCTGTTGAGCGGCGGGTCGATGAAGACCGGGAAGTTCGTGTCCTTGTCGGTGAACAGGCCGGTGGCCGCGACGTCCAGGTTCAGCGTCGCGGAACCGGTGCCGTCACCGTCGAGGACCACGGGAAGCTGCGCGGACTTCGCGCCGGGCTCGATGCCCGTCAGGCCCGACAGCTTCAGCACGTCGGCCGGGGTGGCCACGGAGGTGCGCTGCGGCGTGCCC
This sequence comes from Streptomyces sp. NPDC029169, assembly GCF_055563935.1. Taxonomy (NCBI): domain Bacteria; kingdom Bacillati; phylum Actinomycetota; class Actinomycetes; order Kitasatosporales; family Streptomycetaceae; genus Streptomyces; species Streptomyces sp. NPDC029169. The sequence continues at coordinate 127,922 of NZ_JBVHXA010000019.1, read as the reverse complement.
GGCGGCAGCTCGGAGTCGCGGCCGGCCGAGTCCCAGGCGAACGGGGTCGGGATGTTGCCGACCTCCTGGCCCTTCTTGTCGAGGACCTGGATCCGGTTGGCCTTCGCGTCCTGGCGGAAGACGGCCGTCTTCGAGCGCAGGCCGTACGCGACGGTGGCGAGGTCCTTGTTCTGCGCGGCCTGCTTGTCCTTGACGATCAGGAGCTGGCCGAAGCCGCCCTCCTCACGCACGATCAGCAGCAGGTCGACGCCCGGGAACACCTCGGGGTAGAGGGCACGCGGGCCGTCGAGCACCGGCTCGGGCAGGGTGCCCGGCCAGGTGTAGGCGACGGTGTGGCCGCCCAGCTCGACCTCGGCGAGCACGGTCTCGCCGGTCAGCGGCGCGCGGACGTACGAGCGGTCGGCGCGCTCCGCGGACCGGGTACCGCCGGCGAAACGCAGCGGCGTGGCCGCGTTCACCGGACGGATGCCCAGCGGACCGGCACCCTCCGTCCGGCGCAACGTGGTGTCGATCGGCGCCCACTTGCCCTGGGCGTTCTTCGCGCGCTGCGGCAGGGCGTCGATCTGGGTGCGCAGCTTGCCGTTGGGCAGCGCCCAGAGCAGCTCGTTGGCGGTGGTCGCCGTGTCGACGAGCACCTTCTTGCCGGTCCGCTTGGCCTCGGCCGCGGCGGTGGCCTCGTCACGCGGGCCGGTCGACGCCTGCTTGGCGTCCGTGACGGGGGACTTGGCGGTCGGGGGCGCGCTCGGCTGCCACCAGGGCAGGAGCGCTGCGGTGAGTGCGGCCAGTACGAGGCCGAGGGTGAGTGACAGCCGTGTGCGCGTGCGCACGAATGGGCTGAGAAGACGAGGCGGCGCTGGCACGGCGGTCTACTCCCGTGGGAACCAGAGGAATTCGGACAGCACAGACAGCCCCGTGGCAAAGACCACGGGGCGCAGGCGCGCACACGATCACACGATCGTCAGGCGCCGTCCATATCTGAAGGATTTATGAAGACGTTATGTGGTTCCGTGCGAGAATCTGACGTCCATATGAAGACGCCTATATTTTGGCGATTTGACGGAGCGTTAAGTTCCGCTTGACCCGGATGCCCGATCTATCGGATAGGCCGCCACCGCGGCAGTCTGTTTGCTAATGCGCCGTGGTGAATCTCACCTCCGGGCCCCTCTGTTCGCTCTCGGCGATCTTGAATCTGGGGCGGACATGACAGAGAGTTCGCACGCACGCGACTGATCCAGGCGCGTGCTCTTTGGTGTTTCCGCACCTCGGTGTTTCCGCACCTCCGTTGTCTTGTTCGTCTGGGTGGGAGTCGACGCGTATGCGTGCTTCAGGTCCACTGTCATGGCTGGGGCGGAACCGCCTAGCCATGACAGAGTCACAACGACGGCGCCGTCGGCGAAGCCGCACGGCGACCGTCCTTCTGTTGTCATCGACATTGACGGTGACAAGCTTGGGCTCGCAAGCCCTGGCCGTCCCCGGCGACGGGATGACCCGCGAGGAGACGACCTCTCAGGTCGACCTCCCCGACATCCCGAAGAGCACCACGCTCGCCGATGACACCACAGCTCCGAAGACGCTGAGCACGGCGCCGGAGCAGCCGATCACGGCGTACACGCCGGTGGCGGTGGACCCCTGGGCGGCGGACGCCGGCAAGGCGGACCCGTCGACGGCGACGCCGGGTACGACGGTCCAGGTCGTGAACTCGACGACTTCGGCGCTGCTGCCGGTCGGCGTGGGTGTGCCGGCGGGTCAGGATCCGGCGACGATCAACGGTGACTGGCAGGTCGCCATCAAGTCGACGACCACGTCCGAGGAATCGGGCGTGCCGGGCATGGTCCTGGAGGTCGTGCCTCCGGCGGACGCGGATCCGACCGCGCAGGTGCTGCTGGACGTCGACACGACCGCCTTCAAGGACCGCTACGGCCAGCTGGCCGCCGAGCGCTTCGGTCTGGTGCTGCTGCCGAGCTGCGTCCTGGACTCCCCGGAGACCGGTGACTGTGCGCCGGACACGGGCGTCGAGACCATGGCGGGCGAGGCCGAGCCGGATGTCGAGGCCGAGCGGCTGCGCAGCACCGTCAAGGTGGTGCCGGCGGCGAAGTCCAAGCTGAAGGCGACGTCGGCGAAGACCAAGGGTTCCGCGACCCGCCAGATCCTGTCGGGCACGGTTCCGGTCGCGAACCTGCTGCCGGACGAGGGTGCTTCGTCGAAGGTCTCGGGCGCCTCGGTGCGCCAGGCCTCCCTCCCGTCGGCGGACGGCCGTCAGGTCGTGGACGCCTCGGGCCGTCAGGTCGTGGGCGCGATGGACACCGGCTCCTCGGCGTCCGGTGACTTCACCGCCTCGCCGCTGCTGTCCTCCGGTTCCTGGGCGGCCGGCTCGTCGAACGGCGCGTTCACCTACAACTACCAGGTGCAGGTGCCGGAGACCGCCGGCGGTCTGATGCCGAAGGTGAACCTGTCGTACAACTCGCAGTCGGTCGACGGCCGCACGTCGTCGACGAACAACCAGGCTTCGTGGATCGGTGACGGCTGGGACTACAACCCCGGCTCGATCACCCGGACGTACAACAACTGCCGCCAGGACTCCAAGAAGGCCGGGGCCAACAACAAGGACCACAAGACCGCCGACCTGTGCTGGGGTTCGGAGAACGCCACCCTCTCGCTCGGCGGCATGACCACCGAGCTGGTATGGGACGAATCCAAGGGCCAGTGGTTCACCGCCAACGGTGACGGCTCGAAGATCGAGCGGATCAAGGACACCTCCAAGGACCCGCGCTCGGGGATGAAGGACGCGGACGGCGAGTACTGGGTCGTCACGACCAAGGACGGCACCCGCTACCACTTCGGCCTGAACAAGCTGCCGGGCTGGTCGGACAACGGCACCGCCGCCGACGACCCGTACACCAACTCCGTCCTCGGTGTGCCGGTCTACGGCAACCACCCGGGCGAGCCCTGCTACGCGGGCCCGACGACCACGGACTGGAAGAGCTCCTCCTGCAACCAGGGCTGGCGCTGGAACCTCGACTACGTCGAAGACATCCACGGCAACGCCATGTCCCTGTGGTGGCAGCGGGAGGAGAACTACTACGCGAAGAACTTCTACTTCAAGGGCCCGGTCAAGTACCACCGCGGCGGCTACCTGACGCACATCTACTACGGCCAGCGCAAGGACTCGATCTTCTCCGCGACCGCCCCGGCGCGCATCGGCTTCACTGTCGCCGAGCGCTGCTACCCCGAGGCGGGCCTGACCTGCACGGACGCTCAGGATCAGGTCGACAACTTCACGGACAAGGACCCGGGCAAGTACCGCATCTGGTACGACACCCCGGCCGACCTGAACTGCAAGCAGGTCACCTCGACCTACACCCGCAAGTGCTGGAACGCCGGTCCGACGTTCTGGACCCGCAAGCGCCTGGACAAGATCACCACCTCCGCGCAGCGTCTTACCACCACCTCCGCGCGCCAGGTCGTCGACGAGTACCAGCTCAAGCAGAGCTTCCCGGTCCTGAAGACCGGCGCGAACACGGCGCTGTGGCTGGAGTCGATCCAGCGCACCGGCTACGCCCGCGAGGGCTCCACCGACGCGTCGGTGAAGCTGAACCCGGTGCGGTTCGAGTCGAACGCCGACGACATGCCCAACCGGGTCTACCGCGGCGGCAGCGGCGCGACCGACCCGCGGCCCGGTTTCTCGCGTCTGCGTATCTCGCGTGTCGTCAACGAGTACGGCGGCGAGACGGTCGTCACGTACAAGCCCCGTGAGGGCGAGTGCCTCTCCGGCACGGGCCTGCCGGGCAAGACCGACACTGCGGCGCTGAAGTCCAACACGCGCCTGTGCTACCCCTCGTTCTGGCACCCGGACGCCGAGATCGAGGACATCGACTGGTTCAACAAATACGTGGTCGCCTCGATCGAGGAGCTGCCGAACGTCGACCAGTCCTTCTCGACGCTGACCGCGTACGAGTACAAGAACGCCGGCTGGAAGCTGGCCGAGGCCGAGTTCACGAAGAAGTCGACCCGGACGTACTCGCAGTTCGCCGGCTTCGAGCAGACCTCGGTCATCACCGGTGAGCGCAAGGCCGCGGCCGACAGCGGCGAGGGCACCACGCCCGCCGAGGAGCTCCCCGGCGCCGAGGGCCCGAAGACCAAGGCCGTCACCCGCTTCTACCGCGGCATGGGCGACACCGTCCCCATGAAGGACGTCCACGGCAACACGATCACGTACAACGGCCAGCCCGTGTACGACCGTGAGGCCTTCGCCGGCCGCATCGCCGAGGAGCTGTCCTACACCAACGCGACGGACGCGGACACCAACTGGCTGACCCGCAGCATCACGATCCCGGAGGCGACCGAGCTGGCCCGCCGCGACCTCGGCGACGGACTGACCCCGCTGCAGGCCTGGCGGGTGACCGAGCCCGAGGAGATCGCGTACACGAAGTCCTCCGGTACGGGTGACGACACTCGGACGCTGCGGACGGTCAGGACCAACACGACCTACGAGTCGACCTACGGTCTGCCTACCTTGGTCGAGTCCGTCGGCGACACGGGCAAGACCGGTGACGAGTCCTGCACCAAGCTGGAGTACCTGCACAACACGGCCAAGAACCTGATCGGTCTGTCGAAGCAGGTCCTGGTCTCCTCGACCAGCTGCGCGAACGCCAATTGGGCCGACCTGACGACCCTCAGCGGGGGGCAGCGCACTGCCTTCGACGGCACTGCCTACGGCACTCCACTCGGCGCCACCACCCGTGGTCTGGCGACCGAGTCGTGGTCGCTGAAGGGCGACGGTACCGACTTCCAGAGCGACGGCACGGTCGGCTTCGACGCCCTCGGTCGCGTGATCCGGGAGACCGACACCGACCAGAAGTCGAACACGCTCACGTACGACCCGCCCACCGGGCAGGCCTTCAAGATCACCAGCACCAACATGCTCGGCCACACCCAGGTCCAGGAGCTGGAGCCGGGCCGCGCGGTCACGCTGAAGACCACCGACGCCAACGGTCACGTGAGCGAGGCGAAGTACGACCCTCTGGGCCGTCTCGCCGAGGCCTGGGCCCCGGGCCGCACGCCGGGTTCGGGCGTGGCGGACTTCCGCGCCGAGTACGTGATCCCGGCCGAGGAGACCGACCCGACCGACCCTGCCGGCCGCAAGATCCGCAAGCCTCCGTACGTCACGACCTACAGCCGTGGCTACGAGGACCGGGTCGAGACGTCCGTCACGATCTACGACGGTCTGGGTCGCGAGCGGCAGTCGCAGGAGGAGGCGGACGGCGGTGGCCGTCTGATCACCGACACGCTGTACAACAGCGCCGGTGAGGTCTACCAGACCAACAACGCCTACCTGAACGCGGCCGACCCGAGCGGCCAGCTGTTCACCCCGCAGGCGGACACGACCGTCCCGAACATCACCCGGTACAAGTACGACGGTCTCGGCCGCGTGCTGGAGGAGATGCCGGTCCTCAAGGTCAAGCTCCCGGGCACGACCGAGGCCATCTCCCAGCCGGTCCCCGAGAAGGCAACCCGGTACGAATACGGTCCCGACTGGTCGAAGGTGATCCACCCGCAGGGAGACGCCTCCTACCGGGTCTTCACCGACGCCCTGGGCCGCACCGTCCGCACGGACACCTTCAACCCGGCTGCGCCCGAGTACACCAACCCGATGGGCACCAAGGAGCGCTACACGTCGACGCGCTACGAGTACGACAACCGCGGTCTGATGTCGCAGGCGACGAGCTCCGTCGACCCGACGCATCCGTGGAGATGGACCTACGATCACCGGGGCCGGATGGAGACCTCCACCGACCCCAACTCGGGCACCGTCAGGACCACGTACGACCAGCGCGGTCGCACACTGACCAGCAGCAACGACCGCGGTGTGACGGTCTGGAACGGCTACGACGAGCTGTCGCGGCCGAAGGAGCAGCGCCTCGGAAGCTCGACGGGTACGCTGCTGGCCCAGTTCACGTATGACTCCGCCCCAGGCGGCAAGGGCATGCCCGCCACCGCCACGCGCTACACGGACGGCCTGGCGTACGTCCAGAAGGTCAACGGCTACACGAAGGACTACCAGCCGACGTCCACGACGCTGTCGCTGCCGTCGACGCTGGCCACCACGTGGGGTCTGCCGGCCGAGTACACCTACGGCTACACGTACTCCGACAACGGCATGCTGGACGAGGCGACTCTTCCGAAGGTCGGCAAGTTCGATGCGGAGAAGCTGGTCGTCCGCTACAACAAGGACGGCAAGCCGGTCTCGGTCTCGGGCAAGGACTGGTACGGCACGGAGACCGTCTACTCGCCGTACGGCCAGGTCATGCGCTCGACCCTGGGCGCGATGCCGTACCGAGTGTGGGCGCAGAACTCGTACGACGAGTCCACCGGTGAGCTGCAGAAGCAGCAGGTCTTCCGCGAGCAGACCCCGCTGCCCAACAACAACCTGGTGACGAACCGCGAGTACACCTACGACCCGGCCGGCAATGTCACGGGCATCCGTGAGCATGCCACCGGGATCGAGGAGCGGCAGTGCTTCGCGTATGACCCGCTGGGTCAGCTGAAGGAGGCCTGGACCTCCAAGGACCAGACCGCCTGCGCCTCGCCGACCAACACCGATGGCACGCTGAACGTCGCCGCCGGCGCTGACGGCTCCGGTTACTGGCAGCAGTACGAGTACGACCTGCTGGGCAACCGGAAGAAGCTGGTCGAGAAGGACCTGACGGGCAACACGGCCAAGGACGCCACGACCGACTACGCCTACGGCAAGGCGGACGGCTCCCAGCCGAACACCCTGACGAAGGTGTCGAAGACCTATACGACCCCTGCGGGTGCGCAGGTCAAGGCCGAGGCGGAGCGTCTGTACGAGCTCACCGGTGATACCAAGTCGATCACCTCGCTCCAGAACGGCGACAAGCAGACGCTGTCCTGGACCTGGGACGACAAGGTCGACCGGATCACCGGTCAGGGCGCCGGCGGCAAGACCCCTTATGTGGGCCTCGCCGACAAGTGCCTCGACCTCAAGTCCGCCCTCGCCGCGGCGAGCCAGCCGATCCAGCTCTACACCTGCAACAGCTCCGTCGCCCAGAACTGGGAGTTCACCCCCACCCCGGCTCCGGTCGGCGGGTCGCAGCCCGACCCGAACAAGGGCACGCTCTCCGTCTACGACGACTGGTGCCTCCAGCCGGCGGCCAACACGGCCGGCTCGGCGGTCCAGCTGCAGAAGTGCAACGGTTCGGCCGCGCAGGAGCTGAAGCGGAACACCGCTGGTCAGCTGACGCACATCGCGTCGGGTGGCAGCCTGTGCCTGGCGGTGCAGGGCGCCAACTCGGCGAGCGGCACCCCGATCGTCCTAGCCACCTGTGACGGCACCTCCGCCGCGCAGCTGTGGGCGCCGCAGAACGACACCCGTCACATCTACGCCCCTGGCGGCAGCAGGCTGCTGACCATCAAGGGCAAGCAGGCCACCCTGCACCTGGGCGAGGCCGAGGTCACCGTCCAGCAGGGCGGCGTCCTGGTCAACACCCAGCGCACCTACACGGCACCGGGTGGCGCGGTCATGCGCTTCGCCTACGGGACCGGTTCGGAGTCGCTCGTCGCCCTGACCGGTGACCACCAGGGTTCCACCTATGCCGAGGTCGCCATGAGCGGCACGATGGCGGTGCGGATCCGCAAGCAGGACCCGTTCGGCAACCAGCGCGCCGCCGGCGCCACCAGCGCCAACCTGCAGGCCCACACCGGGTTCCTCGGCAAGACCAGGGACGACGCCTCCGGCTTCCAGCCGCTGGGCGCCCGGCTGTACGACCCGGTCGTCGGACGCTTCCTGTCCGCCGACCCGATCGTCGACCTGAACGACCCGCTTCAGTCCAACGGCTATGCGTACGCCCACAACAACCCGGTCACGTACTCGGACCCGACCGGTCTGGCGATCAGCCTGACTGCTTCCGAGAAGGCCGCGGCCCTCGCAGGCGCGGGTCTGTCCGCGGCGCAGGTCGCGCAGGCGCAGGCCACCATGGGCAAGTCGCTGTCCTCGGTGATCCTCGCGATCGCGTGGGAGACGCTGAAGGACTTCATCGGCATCAACGACGCCATGGCCTGCTTCGGCGGCGACATGTGGTCCTGCGGCAGCATCATCCTGGACGCGATTCCGTGGACGAAGCTGGGCAAGATCCCGTCGGTCATCAAGGCGATCAACCGCACCATCGACGCCATCCAGGCGTTCAAGGCCGCCAAGAAGGCCGCCGAGGCCGTCCTCAAGGCCGCGAAGGCCGCCGAGGCGGCAGCCTTGAGAGCCAAGAAGGCCGCCATCGAGAAGGCCAAGAAGGAGGCCGCACAACGGGCCAAGAAGAAAGCCGCCGAACAAGCCAAGAAAAGGGCCGACGCGGCGGCGGCCGCAAAGAAGAAGACCGGTAACCCCGTCCAGAAGCAGTCCCAGGCCAAGGCGGCCCCCAAGGCCTCTTCCCAGCCCAAGGGCTCCGGAGGCGGCAAGGGATCCGGTGGAGGCAGCAAGAGCAGCGGCTCCAAGCCTGGCGGCGGTTCCGGCGGTTCCGCCCGCAACAGTGGCGGGTCCAGCGGCAGCGGCGGCTCGGGCAAGGCCGAGGAAGGCGGCACCTGCAACAGCTTCGTGCCTGGCACGAAGGTGCTGATGGCCGACGGCTCCACCAAGCCGATCGAGAAGGTGAAGGCCGGCGACAAGGTCGTCGCGACCGACCCCGAGACCGGCAGGACCCGGGTCGAGACGGTGACCGCCGAGATCAAGGGCCAGGGCCTCAAGCACCTGGTCAAGATCACCATCGACACCGATGGCAAGGCCGGCTCGAAGACCGCTCAGGTCACCGCGACCGACGGTCACCCTGTCTGGATCCCCGAGCTGCGTGACTGGATCAAGGCCACCGACCTGAAGTCGGGCCAGTGGCTCCAGACCAGCGCCGGCACCTACGTCCAGGTCGCGTCGGTCGAGCGCTGGAGCGCTCAGCAGGCCGCCGTCCACAACCTGACCGTCTCCGACACCCACACGTACTACGTGGTCGCGGAGTCGACTCCGGTTCTCGTCCACAACTGCAACGGCGAGATCGACTACGGAAGCGTCTCGCCCGACGGGCGCCGCTCCGGAATCGTCGCCATCGTCACGCCGGAAATGGTCGACGCCGACAACCCGCACGGCAAGGCGCAGCGGCGGATCAAGCCGCCGGGCTTCGTGAGTGGCGACAACGGCGATGCCCGCGGCCACCTGCTCCCCGCTGCACTGGGCGGCTCCGGCAGGATCGATTCGAACCTCGTCAGAACCAATGCCAGGGTCGACAACGAAGACATGAACGAGTTCGAGCAGCAGATCGCTGCCTATGTGAGCAGCAGCAGAAACACGATCATGTATGCGTCGACGCCGCAGTACCGTCCTGGAGAAAACGTCCCCTTCGCCGTCACCATCGAAGCCTTCGATGACACCGGCTGGTTCATGGGACGGACGTTCTTCCAACCGTAGCGGCAGTCAGGACCCGTTCGCCGGTTCGGGGGCTCGTTGAGTCCCTCGACCGGTGACGGGTTCGGGGACGCCTGAGAACACCGAGGGCGGAGCTTCGACACGAAGCTCCGCCCTCGGTGCTGTTTCAGGGAGCAGGTCTCCTGCGGTGGTGTCTGTCAGCGCCGTCGCCACTCGTATGCACCGGGCGCCGTCTCGATGACCTCACGGGGCCAGGTCCGCCGCACCGCGTCAAGGTGGGCGCGCTGCTCTTCCAGCCACTTCCGTTCGACGGCGAGAGGAATGGTGGCCGACGCGCCGGAGCCCGTCGGATCCTCGACGAACACCGCGATCTCGGCGGGATCGTCTTCCGGCCTGCTGATCCTCACCATCGGCCCGTCCCCCTTATCCAGCCATTCGACGTCTTTGCCTGCGTCGAGCTCGGCGAGGCACCGCGACCAGTCTTCGATGTCCGACGGAGACAAGGAGATGGCCAGGCGGCCGCTGAGGAAACTGGTGCCCACCAGAATTTCGGCATTCAGGGAATCGTGCAGGGGAAGTACGCCCGGCATTCGTCTTCCGAGAACGCGCACGCGAAAGTGCGAGTCGGCGTCCAAAATCGTGATCAGGTCTGTGGCGTCATCGGCGTGCGTCATGATTCGGTAGATTACCGAGCCGGATCCCACAGCTCCCTACGGACGCCCCCGCCCCTCCGCCTCCAGCCTCAGCCCCTCCGCCATCACCGCCCGCGCGATCGGCGCCGCGCTCCCGCCCCCGCTGATGTCCGTGCGCAGGGCCTCCGCGTCCTCGATGACGACCGCGACCGCCACCGCCGGCTGGGCCGAGTCGGCGGCCTGGGCCCAGGCGATGAACCAGGCGTACGGGGTGCCCGTGTTGCCCAGGCCGTGCTGGGCCGTGCCCGTCTTGCCGCCGACCTTCGCGCCCGGGATCGCCGCGTTCGTGCCTGTGCCCTCCTCCACCGCCTTGACCATCAGCCGCTGGAGCTGGGTCGCGGTCGAGGGGCGCATCGCCTGGCGGTAGCTGCGGCGGCCGGTCGTGTCGACCGTCGTGCCGCCCGCCGTCGTCGTCCGCTCGACCAGGTACGGGTGGGCGATCTCCCCGTTGTTGGCGACCGCCGCCGCCACCATCGCCATCTGCAGCGGCGTCGCCGTCGTGTTGAACTGGCCGATCGACGACAGGGCCAGCTGGTCGTCGCTCATGTCCGTGTCGAAGTTGGACCGGGCGACCCAGGACGGGATCGTCAGGTCCGTGTCGTCGAAGCCGAACCTCTTCGCCGCGTCCACCATGCCCGCCAGGCCCACCTCCACCCCGAGCCCCGCCATCACCGTGTTGCACGACCACTGGATCGCGTACGCCAGTGACGCGTCCTCGCATCCCTTCGCCGCGTTCGGGAGCACCCGCCGGGTGCCCGGCAGCACGAACGGGTCCGGGGTGTCCGTCGCCGCCTCGACGTCCGTCACCACGTCCGCGTCCAGCGCCGCCGCCGCCGTCACGATCTTGAAGGTCGAGCCCGGCGGATACGTCTGCCGGATCGCCCGGTTCAGCATCGGCTGGTTCGGCGAGGAGTTCAGCCGCGCCCACGCGTCCTCGACCGCCGGACCCGTCCCGGACAGCGCCCCCGGGTCGTACGAGGGTGAGGAGACCAGCGCCAGGATCCGCCCGCTCGACGGCTCGATCGCCGCCACCGCGCCCCTCTTCCCGCCGAGCCCCCGGTACGCGGCCTCCTGCATCGACGCCCGGATCGTCGTCACCACGTCCCCGCCGGCCAGCCGCCCCCCGCTGAGATCGTTCAAGAACGGCAGCGGCGCAAGGATCGGATCCGTACCGGCCAGCACGCCGTCCTCGGCATGCTCCACGAGCGTGGAGCCGTAGGTCTGCGAGGCGTAGCCGGTCACCGGCGCGTACAACGGCCCCTTCTTGTACGTCCGTTCGTAGCGCAGCTGCTGGCCGCTGTCCCGCGAGCCGGTCACCGGACGACCGTCGACCACGATCTCGCCCCGCGGATCGCCCCAACGGCTGATCGCCAGGCGCCGGTTGGCCGGGTTCTCGTCCAGCGATTCGGCCTGGAACAGCATCACCCGCGCCGCGTTGACCAGCAGGGCCGCCAGCAGGACGAGACAGAGCCCGGCCGCGCGCCGGATGTACGGGATCACCGGGCGTCCTCCACGACCGGCGCGACGACCCCGGTCTCCACGGTCTCCGGGCGCGGTGCGCGCGCCGAGTCGCTGACCCGGATCAGCAGCGCCACGATGATCCAGTTGGTGACGACGGACGAGCCGCCCTGCGCGAGGAACGGCATCGCCATGCCGGTCAGCGGGATCAGGCCCATCACCCCGCCGGCGATGACGAAGACCTGGAGCGCCAGGATCGAGGCGAGGCCGATCGCGAGCAGCCGCCCGAACGGGTCGCGCAGGGCGAGCCCTGCCCGGTACCCGCGCGCGACGAGTAGTGCGTACAGCAGGAAGAGGGCGGTGAGTCCGACCAGGCCGAGCTCCTCGCCCGCCGTCGCGAGGATGAAGTCGGACTTCGTGGCGAAGCCGATCAGGATGGAGTGGCCGAGGCCGAGACCGGTGCCGAGCATCCCGCCCGCGGCGAAGGAGAACAGCGACTGCGCGAGCTGGCTCGGTCCGTCGCCCGCCTCGATGGAGGCGTAAGGGTTCAGCCAGTCCTCGACGCGGCTGTGCACGTGCGGTTCGAGCGAGCCGACCGCGAACGCCCCGACGCCCGCCAGGAGCAGGCCGACCGCGATCCAGCCGGTGCGGCCCGTCGCCACGTACAGCATGATCACGAAGAGTCCGAAGAAGAGCAGTGAGGTGCCGAGGTCCCGCTCCAGGACCAGCACGCCCACGCTCAGCACCCAGATCGCCACGATCGGCCCGAGCACCCGGCCGGTCGGCAGCTGGAGCCGCCAGATCCTGCGGCCGGTGAACGCCAGCGCGTTGCGATTCGCCGCCAGGTACGCGGCGAAGAAGACCGCGAGCAGGATCTTGGCGAACTCGCCCGGCTGGAAGGAGAGTTCGCCGATCCGGATCCAGATCCTGGCCCCGTTCACCGCCGGGAAGAAGATGGGCACGAGCATCAGGAACAGGGCGCTGGCCATCGACACGTACGCGTACCGCTGGAGCACCCGGTGGTCGCGCAGCAGCACGACGACGGCGCCGAAGAGCGCCACCCCGAGCGCCGACCAGACCAGCTGGGTGAAGGCCGCCTGGTCCGTCGGCGTCTCCAGGTCGAGCCGGTAGATCAGCACCAGGCCGAGGCCGTTGAGCAGGACGCCGATCGGCAGCAGCAGCGGATCGGCGTACGGAGCCCGGAACCGCACGGCGAGATGCGCCAGGAGCGCGAGCCCGCCGAGGCCGGCTCCGTAGCGGAGGGCGTCCGGCGGCACGGCGCCGTTCCGGGCGAGGCCGACGTCGGCGTAGCCCAGGACGGAGATGAGGACGGCGCAGACGAGGAGGGACAGTTCCACGCCGCGGCGCTTTGCGGTCATGGTGCGCAACGTAGCAAGCGATATGGCTTATATCCCTTATGTGTGACGGTGTGCCGTCAGGGGTCCGGTCCGCATCCCTGACGGTGTGCCGTCAGGGCTCCGGGTCCTCTTCCCTGACGGTGTGCGTCAGGGCTCCGGGTCCTCCTCCGGGTCGCCGAACCGTACGTACTCCGGCAGCGTCAGCCGTGCCTCGGCTCCGCCGCCCTCGTCCTCGTCCGGCGCGTTGGCGAAGACCAGCTCCGCGCCGATCACTTCGGCCTGGCCGACGGCGATCGTGAGCCCGAGCCCGTGCCCCTTGCCGCCGCTCTCGGTACGGAACCGCTGCGGCCCGGTCGCCAGCAGGTACTCCGGGTAGCCCGGGCCGTGGTCCCGTACCGTGACGACCGCGCCGTCCACGGTCAGGACGACCGGCGGGGCGCCGTGCCGGTGGGCGTTGGCGACCAGATTGCCGAGCACCCGTTCCACGCGCCGTTTGTCCGTCTCGACCGTCGCGTCCCGCAGGACCCGCACCTCCGTCTCGGTCCCGGACGCCCGCACGACCCGTCGCGCGAGCGGGGCGAGGTCGTGCACCGCCAGGTCCACGGTCTCGTTGCGGGCGTCGAGCCGCGAGATCTCCAGGAGGTCCTCGGTCAGCGCGCGCATCGCCTGCACCCGGTCCCGTACGAGCTCCGACGGCCGCCCCTCCGGCAGGAGTTCGGCGGCGGCCGACAGGCCGGTCAGCGGGGTGCGCAGCTCGTGCGCCACGTCCGCCGTGAAGCGCTGCTCGGTCTGGAGCTTGCGCTGGAGCGAGGAGGCCATCGTGTCGAGCGCCCCAGAGACCGTGGCGACCTCGTCCTGCGGGCGCGCGGGGTCCTTCGTACGGGGGTCGTCGACGCGCGCGTCGAGATCGCCCGCGCTGATCCGCCGGGCCACCTGGGCGGTCAGGTGCAGCCGCCGGGTGACCCGGGTGACCGCGAACGCGCCCACGAGCAGCGTCGCCCCGATCGCGAGCACCGAGGAGCCCAGGATCGACCGGTCGAGGCCGTCGATGATCTCCGCGCCCGCGGAGTAGTCCACCCGGACGGCGAGGGCGCGGCCGTCGGCCGGTCCCGCCGCCCACATCGTCGGCCGTCCCTGGTAGTCCTCGACCACCGTGCCGCGCTCACCCCTGAGGGCGAGTGCGCGCAGCTCGTCGGGGAGGCCCACGGGGTCGATGCCGGCGGACCGGGGGAGCGGTTCGCCCGCCTCGTACGCGCGGGTGGCGCTGGTGAGCCGGGTGAGCGCCCGCTCCCGGAAGTCGTCGACGGTCTGCCCGGACACGGACACATGGACGAGGATGCCGAGCAGGGCCGCCAGGGCGCAGCACATGACGGTGATGAAGACCGCGGACTTCCAGGTCAGGGTCGCGGTCCAGGCGGGCAGCCGGGGCCGCCGTCGGCGCGCCGTCACCGGGGCTCCCCGAAGGCGTCGTCGGTGTCGGAGGGCACCGGCGTGGGGAGAGGTGCGGGCTCGACGGGACGGGTCTCGGGCGCCCGGGAGACGGACGGGCCGGGCGCCTTGATTCGGACGATCTCGTCCCGGGTCGGCAGTATCGCCCGCTGCTGCTCGTCCCAGGACCAGGCGGTGCGGTACTCGTACCCGGGGATGCCGGCCGAGGAGGCCCGCACGATCACGTCCCGGCCCGCCAGTTCGACGCTGATCACCTGGTCGACGGTGGACATGATCCGGGTGAGCCCGCCGTTCTCGGCGAGATACACCCGCAGGCCCACCTGCTGGTCGGGCATGCGGACGCCGACGATCAGCTCGTCACGGCCGTTGCCGGTCAGATCCCGGTAGTACGGCCGCATGACCGGGCACTTCGCGGGCTCCTGGGTGCACCGGCCGATCTGCCGGGCCGTCTCCTCGTACATGCCGTCGACGCCGGAGTACGTGGCGGGGTGGGCCTTGACCTCGGCCTGGACCACGGCGACGGCGTCGACCCGGTGGACGTCGTCGCCGGGGACCTTGATGCCGGGGACGGTCTGGGTGTCGGTCTCGCCGTAGTCGAAGGGCGGCGCGGTCGCGGGCGCCAGGTCGGGCCAGAGGCGGACGGGGCCGACGGCGGCCGGCGTGGGACCGGCGCTCTGCAGGCCGCCCTCCTCATCGCAGCCGGAGAGCACGAGCGGCGCCGCCGCGGCCAGGGCCACGGCGGCGACGAGCGGCAGTCCGCGCGGTCTCACTCTGCTCCTCGGGTCGGTCGGTCTTCCCATAGACCTTATTCGTAGGGAAGTCCTTTTTGTCGACCTGCTGGAACGCGCGGACTGCTGGAACGGGAGGATCGCGAAGGTGGCGGCGGAGTGCGGCGGCGAAGCCGTCACAGCCCCGTCAGAGCTCCATCGGGTCGGCCATCAGAGCTCCGTCCGGTCGGCGTCAGAGCTCCATCCGGTCGAGCGCGGCGCGGCAGAAGGTCAGCAGCTTCTCGTCCTCGTGGACGTCATGACAGCTGTAGCCGCTCTCCCGCACGTTGTGACGGCGGCGCCGGGACAGTTCCGTACGGATCACCCACCGCGCCTCCGTCGCCGCGGGCCCCATCTCCGCCAGGCACTCCGCGATGTCCACGCGCGCGTGCCGGTTCTCCTCCCAGGCCGCGAGGAGCACGGGCAGCGCCGATGCAGCGTCCCCGGAGACCCGCCACAGGGCCGCCGCGCTGCGCACCCGTACCCACAGGTCGCGGGCCGCGAGCCCGGGGAACAGGGCGGGCGCGCTGCTCGCGGCGGCAGGGCCGATCGCGCCCAGGGCCCGGGCCGCCGCGCACCGGTCCGGAGCGGTGGCGTCCGGTCCCAGCCAGCCGGCGAGCGCCGGCAGTACCGCCCCGCGGTCGCCCTCCACCGACCACAGCGTGAGCGCCGCCTGCGCGGAGACCGCCGCCGACTCGCTCTCCAGGAGCGCCCGCGCGTCCGGGATCGCCTCCCGCGCGGCAGGACCGAAGGCCGCAAGCGCCCGCAGCGCCGCCTCCTGCACCCAGTCCCGCCGGTTCGGCGGCGCCCCGCGCAGCACTCGCAGCACCTCGGGCAGGGCCTGCACACCCCGCACCGAGGCCAGGGCGAAGAGCAGCGGCGCCGCGTGCTCGTACAGCCGGTCGTCGAGCTCGACGCGGGCCAGCCGGCGGCGCAGCAGCGGCGCGAGCGGCGCGGCGGCCGGCCCCAGGGTGGGGACGGCGTACAGCAGATCGCGCCGTACGTCCGGCTCCACCAGGGCGCGGGCGAGCAGCGGCACGGCCCGCGCGTCCCCGGAGCGGGCGAGGGCGAGCAGCGCCCTGGCGCGCCCGTCCGGCGCCCCGGGCGGCCCCTCCGGCCGTTCCGCCCACTCCGGCCGCTCGGGCCTGCCGGGGCGCGCGGCGAGCCGCGCCGCGAGGGCGTCGGTCGCGGGTCCGGTGAGCTCGAAGAGCCCCTCCAGGAACGAGGTGGCGGCCTCGCGCAGCCGTGGCTCGGGGTCGGCGAGCTGCGCCCCGATCAGTCGCACCACCTCCTCGTACCGTCCGCGCCAGACCCGTATCAGACCGCCGCTCAGCCAGATCGCGTCGGCGCGCTGGCACCGGTCGGGGCTGCGCAGCTGCGCGAGGATCAGCGCGATACGGTCCTCGACGCGGTCGTCGAGCGCGGTGTGCAGGGTGCGCATCAGCTCGTCGGTCCACGGGCACGGCCGGCCGGCCGAGTGCTCCTCGAACAGTTCGCGGACCTGCCCGGCGAAGGTGGGCGTGGACGGCCGGGCGGTCTCCGGCGCGGCCGGCTCCGGCGGCGCGGTCCGCACCTCGTCGAGCAGCCGCGTCACCCGCTCCACGACGTCGTCCGGGACCTCGCCCGGCTCGCACCGGGCCAGCTGCGCGAGCGCCGCGAGCCGCAGGCCGGGCGCGTTCGCCGCCCGGGTGAGCCAGCCGAGCCAGTCGACGGTCTCGGCCCGCAGCGACTCGTGCCGCCGCGCGATCCGCCCCACGGCCTCCACCAGCGCGAGCCGCACCTCCGTGTCGCACTCGACCGTCAGCCGCTCCCGCAGCAGGGTCAGGACGCGGGCCGGGTCGGGGTGCAGCGAGGCGAGCGCGCACGGCGCGGCGAGCCGCACCTCGGGGTCCGGGTCGTCGACGAGACCGAGGAAGACGTCGGCGCCCGCGGCGACCGCCGCGGCGGCCATCGCGTAGTTCGCCGCGGGAATGAAGTCCTCGTCCTCCGGGTCGAGTTCGTCGAGCTCCTCCTCGCCGCTCAGCTCGATCCCGCCGATGCTGGTCAGCAACTCGACGATGCCGCCCCGGTCCTGGACCTCCGGATCGGCGACCAGTTCGAGCAGGAAGGGGATGCAGGCGAGCGTCGAGTCGTACACGTCGCCCTGGTGGTGCACCGCGCCGTACATCCCGTCGAGGGCCAGCTCCCGCTCCGCGGGGTCGGACGAGGCGAGTCCGCGCAGCATCCCCGGTACATCGTCGGCGGGGCCGTAGGCATGCCCCAACGAGGCCCAGTCGACCTCCTCGATCCCCGTCAGCATGCGGCCGCCGCCTTCCCCGTGAGCGCTGTACCAGGCAGCAAGTGTGCACCACCACACCGTCAACCAGGACCCGCTGACCGGACGCGGTCCGCGAAGGGCCCTCGGGCCGCTCGCTTTGCGCCATCTGCGGGAGCGGTACGCGGAGTTGCTCGCGGCCGTCTGTCAACAGGGCCTGCGCGGGGCCTCCGAGGCCGCCCTCGGCGCCGCCGTCGCGCGGACTTCGACGCGGCCCGCGCGAGCGCCGGGCGGCGGCTGACTGTCGGCCCGCGCGTGCCTGACTGTCGGCCCACGCGCGCCTGACTGTCGGCCCGCGCGTGCCTGACGGTCGGACGGTGCGCGCCTGACGGTCGGTCCGTGCGCGTCGCCTGACGGTCGGTCCGGGCGCGCCTGACCGACGAACCAGTGCGCGCCTGACCGGCGGACCGGCGCGCGCCTGACCGGCGGACCAGCGCGCGCCTGACCGACGGACCAGCGCGCGCCTGACCCGACGAACCAGCGCGCGCCCGACCGTCGGCCCGCGCGCCGCCTACCCCTCGTACCGCACGCGCACGAAGCGGATGGTCACGTCGTGCCGCCCGCCCAACTGGCGCAGCTCGACGGGCAGCGGGTCGGCCAGCGGCGTCACCGGCCCGTGCTCGGGATCGACCACGGGCTCCCCCAGCCGGCCCGCCGCCAGTTCGCCGACCTCGCGGGCCTGCGCCGGAGTCAGCCGCGGCGAGGTCGTCACCGTACGGCCGTCGGTCAGGCGGACGACGAGCGCGCGCGGCCGGTCCACCGGGCCGACCAGGCCGAGAAGCGTGCCGTCGAGCGTGTCCATGTGCCGTACCTTCCGCCACGCCCACGTCTCGCCCGCCCGGTACGGCGAGCGCAGCGCCTTCGCCACGATCCCCTCGACGCCCACCGGCCGCAGATCGCGGAACCAGCCGCGCGCCGTCTCCTCGTCCAGCGTCGCGAGCACGGCCTGTACGGGCGGCCCGACCTCCCGCAGCGCCGTGCCGAGCAGCTTCCAGCGCTCGACGAGCGGCAGCGGCCGGACGTCCCGGCCGGGGAGGGCGAGGACGTCGAAGGCGATGTACGAGACCGCGACACCCGCCTGCCTGCGGTCGCCGCGGGAACGGAGCAGATCGGTGAAGCTCAGCCGCCCGTCGCGGTACGCGCACAGCTCCCCGTCGAGCACGACGCCGACCGGCAGATGCGCGCCCAGATGCGCCGCGATCTCGGGAAACTCCCGCGACAGGTCCCGGTGCGAGCGCGACTGCAGGAACACCCTGCGGTCCTCGAGTACGAAGGCGAGCGCGCGGAACCCGTCGAGCTTGAGGGAGTACTGGAGACCGCCCGGCGTGCTCCCCTGCGCCGGGATCTCGTCGGCAGGACGGGGGCGCATGACGTCGACGGGGGGCCGCAGGACGGGGGTCGTCGTGGGGACCGGGGTCATGGCAGGGCCCCGGCCCGGTCCGGGTCGAGGAGCGGCCCGAGCAGCTCTCCGTACCGCTCCAGACGTGGCGCGATGTCGTCCATCAGAAGGACGAGCCCCTCGGGTGTCTCGCACGCCTCGACCTCCTCCCACGTCACGGGCGCGGAGACGGTGGGCCGGGGCCGGGCGCGCAAGGTGTAGGGGGTCGCGGTGGTCTTGGAAGCCGCGTTCTGGCTGAAATCGACGAAGACCTTGCCCGGCCGCAGCGCCCGCGCCATCCGGTGGACGACCAGCGCCGGGTGGTCCGCCTCGGCCTGCACGGCGAGCTCCTTCGCGTACGCCGAGACCTCCTCGGACGGGGTCGGCTCCAGCGGTACGAGCAGATGCAGGCCCTTCGCGCCGGACGTCTTGGCGAAGGCCTCCAGACCGTCCGCCGCGAGCCGCTCGCGCAGCCAGAGGGCCACCCGGCAGCACTCCACGACGGTCGCGGGCGGCCCGGGGTCGAGGTCGAGGACGAGCCGGTCGGCGACGGCCTGGGAGCCGGCCCGCCACTGCGGGGTGTGGAACTCCACGACCAGGTTCGCCGCCCACATCAGGGAGGCGAGGTCCTGGATCATGACCTGCCGCGCGCGCGGGTCGTCGGAGCGGGGGACGGGCGCGGTCTTCACCCAGGCGGGCGTGCCGGGCGGCGGGTTCTTGGTGAAGAAGAGCTGCCCCTCGGGGCCGTCCGGATAGCGCAGGAAGGACACCGGGCGGTCGCGCAGATGGGGGAGGATCGCGGCGCCGATGGTGGCGTAGTAGTGCAGCAGCTCGCCCTTGGTGGTGCCGGTGGCGGGGTGGAGGACCTTGTCCAGATTGCTCAGCGGGAGGCGCCGCCCCTCCACCTCCGTGATCGGCGTCATACGATGAGAATCCCACGAATCCGGCACTTGTATGTGAAAGGGATGAAACGTGCGATCCATATGGAACGGCGCCATCTCCTTCGGCCTGGTCAGCATCCCGATCAAGCTGGTGAACGCGACCGAGAGCCGGTCCGTGTCCTTCCGCCAGATCCACACCGCCGACGGCGGCCGCATCCGCTACCGCAAGGTGTGCGAGCTGGACGGGGAGGAGGTCTCCCAGGCGGAGATCGGCAAGGCCTACGAGGAGGGCGACGGGACCATGATCCCGATCACCGACGAGGACCTTGCGGCGCTGCCGCTGCCGACGGCGAAGACGATCGAGATCGTGGCCTTCGTGCCGTCCGGGGAGATCGACCCGCTCCAGATGGACACCGCGTACTACCTCTCGGCGAGCGGGGTACCAGCCGCCAAGCCGTACATCCTGCTGCGGGAGGCGCTCAAGCGGAGCGAGAAGGTGGCGGTCGCGAAGTTCGCGCTGCGGGGCCGGGAGCGGCTCGGGATGCTCCGGGTCGTGGACGACGTGATCGCGATGCACGGACTGCTCTGGCCGGACGAGATCAGGGCGCCGGAGGGGGTGGCCCCGGAGACGCAGGTCACGGTGCGGGACGCCGAACTCGACCTGGCGGACGCCCTGATGGCGACGCTCGGCGAGGTGGACATCAGCACCCTGCACGACCACTACCGGGAGGCGGTCGAGCAGATGATCGCCGCCAAGGCGGAGGGCGGCGCCGCGGTGGCACCCCCGGAGCCCGAGGCGGAGGGCGGCAAGGTCATCGACCTGATGGCGGCCCTGGAGAGCAGCGTCCGCCAGGCGAAGGAGGCGCGCGGGGAGGCCGCGGAGGGCGAGGGCGCCGAGGTGACCGAACTGCCTCGCCGTAAGGCGGCCTCGCGCACGCCGAAGGAGACGGGCGCACGGAAGTCCACGGCGAAGACGGCGGCGAAGAAGACGGCGGCCCCGGCCCGCAAGTCGACCTCGAAGGCGACGGCCGCCAAGACGACGGCGGGCGACAAGGCGACGGCGTCCGCGAAGAAGACCACGGCGAAGACCACGGCGAAGAAGACGACCGCGTCCGCGAAGAAGACGACGGCGAAGAAGACGACGGCGTCCGCGAAGAAGGCGACACCGCGCAAGCGCTCGGCGTAGAAGGCCGCGGGGGCGGGGCGGGTGGCCGGGGCGAACGGGCCGGGGCGAACGGGCCGGGGCAGGTGGCCGGAGCGAACGGGCCGGTGACCTGACCCCGGCCCCCCGCGCTACCCCTCCACCAGCTCCCGCAGCGACGCCTTCATCGCGCTGACGAAGCCCTCCCGCTCCGCCTCCCCGACGAGGTCGAGCGAGAGGTACGGATTGAGGTCCTCCAGCTCCACGAGCAGCAGCTCCCCGCCCGGCGCCCGGCAGGCGTCCACGCGCTGGATGCCGTACGCCAGGTCGTTCCAGTCCACGAACCGCCGCGCGAACTCCAGGTCCGCGGCGGTCGGTTCGTACGGCTCAAGGACCCAGCGGGCCGCCGGATCGGGCGCGTGCAGCGCGTACTGGAAGGCGCTTCCGACGAAATAGAACGAGACCTCGTACGCGAACGGTATGCGCGGCTGTACGAGCATCCCGGCCGGGTCCACGTCCCCGAGCCGCGCCCGCTCCACGAACCGCAGGCCGACCGAATCCGCCCCGAGCAGCGGCTTGACGACGTACTCCTCGGCCTCCGGAAGCCGCGCGAACTCCTCGCGCCGGCCGGCCGTGGGAATGACCGGAAATCCCTCCCTCGACAGGTGGAGGAGATAGTCCTTTCCAGCCATGTCCCCCTTGCCGTCGAGAGAGTTGAAGACCTTCACCTGGTTCTCGCGGGCGGCGCGCGTGAAGGCGTCGTACGTCTCCTGGTAGTGGATGACGGGTCCGCTGTTGCGCACCACGACGGCGTCGAAGCGGTCCATCAGCGCGGCCGCGTCGAGCGGATGGCATAGCGCGACCTCGAACTCCTCGCGCAGCCGGCCTGACAGCCAGATGTCCTCGTCGCAGTAGCGCCGTCCCCGCGCCTGATAGCCGAGGTCGGTGACGTACAGAAGCTTTCCCATCCGGGTATCTAACCAGGCCGAATGCGCCGCATAACGGACACAGTTGGCCACCCTCCGGACAACTGATGGTCAAATCCTTGTTGCAGACCTGTCAAAAAGCCTCTTTCGCTGGCACGCTCACTGCCGCGCAACCCCCACAGCAGCATCAGCGAAGGAGCCCGCGTGACCCGCCTGCAGTCCTCGCAGCACCGCACCCCCGCACGTACCACCGCACGTGCCGCCGCACTGATCGCCTCCGCCGCCATGGTGGTCGTGGGCGTCCAGACCGGAACGGCCGGCGCCGCCGTCGACCGTGAGAACGCCACCACGACGAAGAGCGGCGCCACCGCGCTCGTCCTCTCCGCCGGTGAGCGCGCGACGGCGATCAAGGGTGCCCAGGCCGAGGCCGCCACCACGGCCCAGGAGATCGGCCTCTCCGGCAAGGAACGCCTCGTCGTCCGTGACGTCGTCAAGGACGCCGACGGCACGGTCCACACCCGCTACGAGCGTACGTACGAGGGCCTTCCGGTCCTCGGCGGCGACCTCGTCGTCCACGAGAAGAAGAGCGGCGCGCGCTCGACGACGAAGGCGACGCAGGCCCGCATATCGGTCCCGACCACGACCGCGGCCGCCCCCACCGCCCTGGCCGACTCCACCTCCCGCAAGGTGATCTGGGCGGCCAAGGGCAAGCCGGCCCTCGCCTGGGAGACGGTCGTCACCGGCACACAGGCCGACGGCACGCCGAGCGAGCGCCACGTCATCACGGACGCGACCACGGGCAAGGAGCTGTACGCCTACGAGGCCATCGAGACCGGCGTGGGCCACAGCCAGTACGCCGGCGACGTCACCCTCGGCACGGCTCCCTCGTACACCCTGACCGACACCCTGCGCGGCGGCCACAAGACGTACGACCTGAAGGGCGGGACCAGCGGCACCGGCACCCTCTTCACCAACAGCACCGACATCTGGGGCAACGGCCTGCCGACGAACCGGGAGACCGCGGCCGTCGACGCCCACTACGGCGCGGCCCTCACCTGGGACTTCTACAAGAACGAGCTCGGCCGCAACGGCATCAGGGGCGACGGCGTCGCCGCGTACTCCCGGGTCCACTACGGCAACGCGTACGTCAACGCCTTCTGGTCCGACCAGTGCTTCTGCATGACGTACGGCGACGGCGCGGGCAACGCCAAGCCGCTGACCTCGATCGACGTGGCCGGCCACGAGATGACCCACGGCCTGACCTCCGCCACCGCCGGCCTGCGCTACAGCCGCGAGTCGGGCGGCCTCAACGAGGCGACCTCCGACATCCTCGGCACCTCGGTCGAGTTCTTCGCGAACAACGCCGCCGACGCGGGCGACTACCTCATCGGCGAGAAGATCGACATCCGGGGCAACGGCACCCCGCTGCGCTACATGGACAAGCCCAGCCGCGACGGCAACTCCCGTGACTACTGGGACCGCAACCTCGGCCGCCTGGACGTCCACTACTCCTCGGGCCCGGCGAACCACTTCTTCTACCTCCTCTCGGAGGGCAGCGGCGCGAAGACCCTCAACGGCGTCACGTACGACTCCCCGACGTACGACGGCTCGACGGTGACGGGCATCGGCAGGACCAAGGCGTACCAGATCTGGTACAAGGCCCTCTCCACCTACATGACCTCCTCCACGGACTACGCCGGCGCCCGTACGGCGACCCTCCAGGCGGCCTCCGACCTCTACGGGGCGGGCAGCCCGGAGCAGGCGGCGGTGGCGACGGCCTGGAAGGCGGTCAACGTCAACTAAGTGGCCCCGGGGGGAGGGCCGGCCCGCCCTCCCCCCGGCTCAACTCCCGTCGTCTCAACTCCCGTAATGCAGAGTCCCGTCCAGATCCATGGTGGGATGCATCTTGATCGGCCCGTACTCGTCCACATCGGACGGGCGCGGCGTCTCCGGCCCGTCCTCACCGAACCTGACCAGCCGCTCGACCCGGCAGATCCGGAAGAGCCGGTCGTCCACCCGCGCCTCGTCGGCCCGCCCGGCGGCCCGGAACTCCTCGCCGGCCAGCCGGTAGCGCTCGGCCTTCCGCTCGCCGTACTCGTAGATCCGGGCCCAGAGCTCGGTCATCCCCGTGTAGAGCGTGCGCCGCGCGTCATGGGGAGTCGCATGCAGCGACCCTCTCGGCGTCCATCCCGCCCCACGACGCTCGGCGACGCCGAACGTGACGGGCAGCAGGGCGATGTCGGGGTGCGTCTCCACGGCCCGCAGCGAGTCGTCCCGTACGGCGGCGGGAAACCGCTCCCCGGTGTACGCGAACGTACGCAACCCCAGCTTCAGGGCCTCCTGGGTGAGCCCGTCCTCCCGCTCCGGCGCGAGCACGAACCCGAGATCGGGCGAGGGCGGCCCGCCCCGCCCCTCCCACGAGGGCTCGCCCGGTTCCGGATCGGTCGCCCGCGGCGGCTCGAGCCCGCCCTCCCCGCTCCGCGCGAACTCGTCGGCGCGCACGATCCGGTACCGCTCCCCGACGGCCTCGACCTCGTCGACGGGCTCCTTCTCCAGAATCGCGACGGCCGCCAGGAGATCCCGTCGCACCTCCGGATCGTCGGTGTCGTCCTTGGCCCGGAACCACAACAACGAATTCAGCCCGTCCCGAGCCTCCTGCGGCATCCCGGCCCCGATCTCCCTGACGACCTCCCACCTGCCCGCCCGCTCGACGGCCACCCCGAACAGGGGCCCGCGCAGGGCAAGATGGGGATACCGCAGGGAAGCCTCGACGCCATCGGCCTCCTTGACCCACGCCACGGGGTCGTCCCGCCCGATCAAGTCCTGATGCGCCTGCTCGAGCCGTCGCTTCCAGTCATCACCCATATACGCATTGTGTCGACGCGTGGAGTTGCCCGGGGCCGAAACGACCCAACTTCCGCCTTGGTTGGGATCAGGCGTGACGGGCGACGCGCAGTTGCAGCCAGCAGGCCAGTCGGTCGTCCGGGGCGTCGAGATCGAGCCCGAAGAGGTCCCGTGCGCGACGGAGCCGGTACTTGAGCGTGTTCTGGTGCACCATCAGCTGCCGTGACGCTTCGCCGATGTTGCCCACGGCGTCGAGCCAGGCCGCCACGGAGGCGGCGTACGAGGTGTGATGGGTGCGGTCGTGCTCCAGCATGGCCGCGATGGCGGGGTGGCGGAGGCGTGGGCGGCGGGCGAGTTCGTCCGCCACGTGCGCGAGGAGCACCTCGGCGCGTACGTCCGACAGGGCGGCGATCGGGGGTGCTTCGGGGTCCGCCGTGGTGACCCGCAGTACGTCGTCGACCTCCGCGCGCAGCTCCGGCAGTTCGGTCACGTGCGTGGCGGGCCGGCTGAGGGCGGCGCGCGGCGGCTCTGTCCGGGGCCGGGTGGTGGCGGCGACGGCCTGTGCCGCGAGCCGCCGGGCGGCTTCCACATCGTCCTCGGGCAGCAGGGTGTAGACGGCGCGCGGACCGGTGGCGACCGACGCGGAAGGGCGCAGCGCCGTCCAGTGCCGGCCGAGGTCGGCACCCATGCGGGCGAGGTGCGGTGCCGCCTCGGGGGATCCGCCGGCCGGGGATCCGCCGAGCCGGGATCCGCCGGCCGGGGCGAAGCCGAGGAGAATCAGCGGCGTGCCGGACGGCAGCCCGAGGCGGTAGGCCGCCTCCTCCGCCGGGCCCGTACCGTCCAGGGCGGCACGCAGCGCCTGCTCGCGCGCATGGAGTTCCAGGGCGGCGGCACCGCGCCGGCGCAACATGTGCAGGGCCGCGGTCCGGGCGCCGTCCAGCAGGGCCCGTTCGGCGGCCTCGCCCGGAGGAACGCTCTCCATGATCGCCCAGATCGTGCCGAGGGGGAGGTCCTTCGCCCGGACGGCGACCGCGGCGCGCGGCAACTCGCCCTCGGCCAGCGGCGGCAGCGACACGACGGCGGGCGCGGCCAGCACCTGCCGGTACTGGCGCAGCTGCCGCTCGGCCTGCTCCTCGGGCTGATCCGGGACGCGCCGGCCGAGAATGCCCTGGCGTCGCAGCTCGTCGATCCGCTGCCCCGGCAGCGTCGAGTACGCGAGGACCCGCGTGTCCAGGTCCTCGATGGCCACGGACCCGCCGATCACCGCCGCGATGGCGTCGGCGAGCGCGAAGAGCTCCTCACCCGTCCCGTCACCGGGCTCCCAGCTTGGCGATTCCGGCAAGGTCATGGTGCAAGCGTAGGCGATTTCACCAAAGCCACGGACACGGGCGGCCCCGAGCATGGTTCCACCGGCCCCGCGTGGGGGCCGGCGCACCACGCCACCGGAGGAACCCATGGCCCTACCGGCCACCGCCCCGCCCACCGCGACAGTCCCGACCGTCCCTTCCGTCCCACCTTCACAGGAGGAACTGCTCGACCTGTTCCCGCCAGGCACCGCCCTCGATGCCGACGGCGTCCTGATGATCGGCGGCTGCCGGGCGACCGACCTCGCGGAGCGCTTCGGCACCCCGGCGCTCGTCGTCGACGAGGCAGCCCTGCGCGCCCGTGCCCGCCGCTACGCCGACGGGCTCGCCGCCCGCTGGCCGAACTCGCGGGTCGCCTTCGCCTCCAAGGCCTTTCCCTGCACAGCCGTGTACCGGCTGCTGGCCGAAGAAGGGCTGAGCATCGACGTCGCGGGCGGCGGCGAACTGACCCTCGCCCTGGCGGGCGGCGTCGACCCGGCGTCCCTGGTGGTGCACGGCAACGCCAAGACGGACAGCGAACTGGAACTGGCCGTCGAGGCGGGGGCGGGGCTGATCGTCATCGACAACTTCGACGACATCGACCGCCTGGAACGGATCGTTCCGCCAGGTACCGAGCAGGGCGTCCTGGTGCGTGTGACGCCCGGAATCCGCCCGGACACCCACGCCGCCGTGGCCACCGGGCAGGAGGGATCGAAGTTCGGCCTGTCACTGCCCCAGGCCCGGGAAGCCATCGCCCGGCTGCGCACGAGTGACACGCTGCGGCTGGACGGCGTCCACGTCCACATCGGATCCCAGATCCTGGACACCGCGCCGTTCGCCCAGGCCGTGGAGGCGGTGGCCGGCCTCGGCGCCTTCGCCGTCTACGACCTCGGCGGCGGCCTCGGGTCCCGCTACACGTACGACGATCGTCCGCCGAGTGTCGAGGAGTACCTGGACACCCTCGTGGCAGCCGCCCGGAAGGTACTGCCGCCCGAGGCGCAGATCATCATCGAGCCCGGCCGGTCGATGGTGGCCGAGACGGGAGTGACGCTCTACCGGGCCGTCACCGTCAAGCACGGCACCGCCACCTTCGTCGCGGTGGACGGCGGCATGGGGGACAACCTCGAAGTCGCCCTCTACGGGCAGCGGTTCGAGGCCACTGTCGCCACTCGGGTGGGTGGTGGCGACCCCTGCCACCTGGTGGGCCGGCACTGCGAGTCCGGCGACACCCTCAGCGCCGGGGTGCCGCTGCGCGACCCGCGGCCCGGGGACCTGATCGCCGTACCGGTCACCGGCGCGTACTGCTACTCCCTCGGCAACAACTACAACGGCGCGCTGCGCCCGCCCGTCGTCTTCTGCCGGGACGGCGAGGCACGCGAAGTGGTGCGCCGGGAGACGTACGCCGACCTGCAACGCCGCGACCTGCCCTGACGAGAGGCCGCTCCACCCCACGCTTTCCCCCTTCACCCAGGAGAAATCCGATGCCAGTTGTTCAGCCGACGCTGCGCCAGCAGCTCCGCAGACGCAAGCCCCTGCACGCCTTCGCGGCCGAAACGGCCGGCGGCGGGCTGCGCCGGACCGTAGGCCCCTTCCAGCTCACGATGATCGGCGTCGGTGCCACCATCGGCACCGGCATCTTCTTCCTCCTCAGCGCGGCGGTGCCGGAAGCGGGCCCGGCGGTGATCGTGTCCTTCGCCGTCGCGGCGGCCGCCGCGGCCCTGACCGCACTGTGCTACGCGGAACTCGCTTCGGCGGTGCCGGTATCCGGCTCCTCGTACTCCTACGCGTACGCCACGCTGGGCGAGTTCGCGGCCTGGGTGGTGGGTGCGTGCCTGCTGCTTGAGTACGCGGTCTCCGGGGCGGCGATCGCGGTGAGCTGGGGGCAGTACCTCAACGATCTCACCGAGCGTCTCTTCGGATTCCAGATGCCCGACGCGATCTCGGCGCCGCCCGGCGCCGGGGGAATAGTCAACCTGCCCGGGGTCGTGCTGGTGGGTCTGTGCTGCCTGCTGCTGGTCCGGGGCGCCAGGGAATCGGCCGTGGCCAACACGGTGATGGTGCTCGTGAAGCTCGGGGTGCTCGCGCTCTTCGTGGTGGTCGGCGCCACCGGCTTCGACTCCGGCAACCTGCAGCCGTTCGCGCCCCTGGGGATGGCCGGTATCAGCACCGCCGCGGCCACGGTCTTCTTCGCGTTCATCGGCCTCGACGCCGTCTCCACGGCGGGCGAGGAGGTACGCGATCCCCGGCGCACCCTCCCCCTGGCCATCATCGGCGCCCTGTGCGTGGTCACCCTCATGTACATCGCGGTGGCCGTGGTGGGCGTGGGCGCCCAGCCCTGGACGGCCTTCGAGGGACAGGAGGCCGGGCTCTCCGCCATCCTCGCGGACGTCACCGGAGCCGGCTGGCCCGCCGTCCTGCTCTCTGCCGGCGCGGTGCTGTCCATCATCAGCGTCACCCTGGTGGTGCTGTACGGGCAGAGCCGCATCCTCTACACCATGGGCCGCGACGGCATGCTGCCCCGGGCCTTCCACCGGGTGAGCCCCCGCACCGGCACGCCGGTGTTCGCCACGATGGCGACCGGCGGCTTCGTCGCCGCCCTCGCGGCGGTCTTCCCGCTGGACCTGCTCACCGACCTCACGAGCATGGGCACGCTCGCCGCCTTCATGGTGGTCTCACTCGGCGTCCTGATCCTGCGCCGCACGGCCCCCCACCTGGAGCGCCGCTTCCGCGTCCCCGGCTACCCCGTGGTCCCGCTCCTGTCCCTCCTCGCCTGCGCCTACCTCATCTACGAACTCCCGCTGGACACCTACCTGCTGTTCGGAGCCTGGCTGACCCTGTCCCTGGCGGTCTACCTGCTCTACAGCCGCAAAACCTCCCACCTGAACGCGCCCCCCAACCCCACCCCCGCCGAGGCCCCGTCCACGCCACTCACGCGCGAGCTCTGACACAACGACGGAGAGCCGGACCCAGCGAAACTGGGTCCGGCTCTCGATGTCTGCCACGTCCACAGGCGAGCTGCTTGCTCACGCTGCTCCGGCCTCTGTGCCCCCAGCAGGACTCAATCGAAGGCAGGTGCAGTCTCGGGGAGCGCCTGCCGACTGCGTTGCTGTCACGCCTCGATCGTAACGGTGCGGGTGACAGGCCGGGGGTATGGGGCGGGCCTTCTGCGGCTGGGGTGTGGGTCAGCCCAGGTAGGAGAGGAACGTCTGCCAGGCGTGGGGGGTGAAGGCGAGGGCAGGGCTGGCGGGGCACTTGCTGTCGCGGACGGGGACGAGGTGGGGAAGGTTGGGGGCGACCTCGACGCACTCACCCTGACCGCCGCTGTAGCTGCTGGTGCGCCAAGCCGCTCCGGCGAGGTCGGGCAGGGCGAGGCGGGCCTGGTTCATGGTCTGTGCTCCTTGGCGATGCGGCGAATCAGCGCGAGCGATTCCGTCGGAGGCAGCGCAGAGGTGCGTGCATCGTCGAAGAGTCCTCGATAGCTTGCGACCTCGGACTCCCCTTCCGTCCAGATATTGCCGGTCGGGGTCTCCGTCAGCACGAGGTCCTGCGCCGACACCTGCGGAAAGCTCATCAGCAGGTACGGGCCGAACATACCTGAGTGCGCGCCACGCGAGAACGGCAATACCTGGACGGTGATGTTGGGCTGCTCGGCCATGGTCGCCAGGTGCTCCAGCTGGTCGCGCATCACGGCCGGTCCGCCGACCTGCTGCCGGAGCACGCCTTCGGCGAGCACGGCCCAGAGTTCCAGCTGCCCCTCGCCAGTCAGCCGCTCCTGCCTCGCAAGTCGCACCTGGACGAACTGTTCGATCTCCTCAGCTGTCTGCCACGCACGCGAGGCAACGGTGACGGCGCGACCGTACTCCGGCGTCTGAAGCAGCCCGGGTACCAGCTGTGCCTGGAAGGTTCGGATGCTGCCGCAGATGTCCTCCATCTCGATGTAGTCGCGGTAGGTGTCGCCGAGGACGGAGCCGTACTGGTGCCACCAGCCCTCACGCCGTCGTCGATTGGCCCTACGGGCCAGGGCGCTCAGGCGCTCCAGTGTCTCCGCATCATTTACCCCGTACGCGTTCAGGAGTGCGACGAGGTCTGGCGTCCGGACCGGAACGTGGCCGTTCTCGATGCGGCTGATCTTGCCGCCAGTGCAGTCGAGCGCCTTTGCGGCTGCGGCGGTGGTGAGACCAGCAGCATCGCGGAATCGCCTGAGCTCATCGCCGAGTTGGCGACCGAGGACGGTGGATGGCTTCACGTTCGGCATAGGTAATCCCTACCAGAAGCCGCGGCTTGGCCGAGGCGAGTTACTCGGAAGAGTGAATCCCGCTGGGATGCGGCATTCAATATTGCATGGATCAGCTTCGCGCGGCACTCTCTTCCTGTCCGGGCCGAACCCTTCGGCGCATCAACGGACTTGACCGACAGCTGTCGACCCTCAGGGGGCTGCTGTGTCCACGCTCAACGAAGCCGCCTTCCGGCTGTCCCGCCGCTCGCGCAGTGCGCCCAGAGCCAGGGCGGTACTGCACGCCGTGCTCGGCGACTGGGGCGCCGGCCAAGACATCGTGGAAGCCGCGGAACTCGTGCTGTCCGAGCTAGTCACCAACGCGCTGCGCGTGCGCGTGCCGAGCGACCGCCAGGTGGGCATCCGGATTGCGCACTCCACCAGGGACGGACTCCTCCGCCTGGAGGTGAGCGACGCGGGGGAGGGGTGCCCCGAGATCCAGGAGCCCGGTGAGGATGACACCCAGGGGCGCGGGCTCGTCATCGTGGACGCGCTCACGTACAGGTGGGGCGTGAGCCCGCGCGCTGGCGGGATCGGGAAGACGGTGTGGGCGGAGCTGAAGGCTCCGGAGCTGACCCTTCCGCCAAGGACGACGGAGGTTGCGGCCGTCACCGTTCGGGCGGGCCAGTCTGTACGGGTGTGGGGCGAATGGCGCACGGTCCGCAGCGTGGGCACGGAGCGGTACGCGACGGGCGGACTTGCGGTGGTGCTGGGGCTGGACGAGGGGCCACTCTTGCGAGTGCCGGCGGCGGAGCCGTTGGCCGTACGGACGCTGCCGTAGAGTGAAATGCGGATCCACAACGATCAGGTCCTGGCCCCGCACTCGCTCCCCGCAGGCAAGGAGGAGACACCTTGGCCAGCCCGGCCCCCCGGCCCATTCCAGTCCGCCGCGGACATCTGCGCGAAGCCGCCGAGAAGATCGAGCAGGCCACCGGCATGCGTGTGGAGATCATCGGAGGCACTCTCGTGATGTCTCCGAGCCCGAGTGGCAAGCACGCCGGGATCGTCATCGACCTGCGCGACACCATCCGTCCCGGTCTCGCTGCCGCGCACGAGGCGTACGAGAACGTATCTGTCCCCATGCCGGGGGATCCGGACGACTACTCGATCCCGGACCTGACCATCGGGCCACGCTCGTTCAAGGACGAGGACGGCTGGCTGCTGGATGCCGACGCGGTCGAGTTGGCGGTGGAGGTGATCTCCCCGAACGAGCGGCTGAAAGGGATCAACGAGAAGACCGCCTGGTACGCGGCGGCGGGCGTCGCCCGGCTCTTGCAGATCGATCCGCGCACCGGCACGTGGTCGTTGTTCACTCGCCCGGGAGAGGGCGAGTACAAAGGGGTCGTCCACGGGAAGTACGGCGAGGACGTCCCCCTCCCCGAGGAGCTCGGCGGCGATCTGGCCACGACCGGCCTCCCGGTCTACGGGACGCGGCCGGATCGTTGAGGACGGCGTGGTGCCATTGCGGGACTCGACCGAGCCGGGAAGGGCGGGCGCGTGGATTTTCCGCACGCGTCCCCCACCGTGCGTCAGGAGCTCTGGTCGAGCAAGCCTCGTTCGATCGCCTGTTTCCGAACCACAGCTAGCGGGATGTGGTTGCCGTCGGGGCGAGCGATGTGCCAGAAGTCCCATCCGGGACTGGACACGCTGCCGGTCGCGGCGGCGCCGGCGGCCGACAGGGATTTGAACTCCTCGCCACTCGGCTCAAGCCGGATCCCGCCGCTACTGGTGATCGTGGCGTCGAACACCCGCTGCGAACGCTTGAGTTCACCGCGCAGCTCGGTACCTGTGCTGAGCAGGCCCACGCGGATCAGATCGGTGATCTGTACCCCGTAGCGGAGTTTCTTTCGCTGCGGCGAGGTCACGCGCTGCGCGATCGGCGCTGCTGTCTCGATGAAACCGAGCTGATCGATCCGCCACACCCGCTCGCAGAGCTGTCGGTACAGCACTCCTCGCTGGTCGATCGCCTTCTTGTCGAAGCTATCCGGATGGGGAGTGAAGGAGCCTTCGAGGCCCCACTTCTTCCGAAACTTCTCGAACGTGGGATTTCGCTTGTAGGCGTTGGGGTGCAGTGACGCGGCCAGGATGTTCTGACGGAAGTAGTGAGGCAATTTTTCGGTGTAGATGTCTGCACCGAAGCTGGCGTTGATCGACTTTTCGAGGAGAAGCAGGCCACCCAGGCGGTTCCTTTCCCGCTTGAAGTCCTCCTCATTCGCCACGCCGGTTTGTACATGGAGGCTGTACTTGTTGGCCCAGATATGTTCGATCTCCCAGGGAGGAGAGCCATCTGTCACAGTGCTGGGCAACCCCAGGTATCGGTCTGTTTCGTCCGGGCGGCCGCATTCTGTCTCGGTGAAGGCCGTGAGCCGCGCAAGCAAATAGCGAATATGTTTCCGATTGTTGTGCAGGCTGAGTTTCTCAACTCCGGAGAACCCGTCAGGAAGGCTTGCTGCCTCACCGCCCAGGAGCTTGCGCAGCTCGTCGACCGTTGATGCCTGCCGGACGGCGGGCAGGAGGCGCTGAACCTCCTCTCTGAAGTCCTGTACCTGTACGGCGCTGTCATTGTTGGCGATGCGAAGCACGAAGAACAGGTCGAGATAGTTGGCGACGAGTCGCGCCTTCTCGCGAACTACCGGGAGTGAGTCTTCCAGCTGCAGCGCGGCCAGGATGAGGAGGAACTGGGAGTCAATGCCGTTGCCCGCGTTGTAGTAGACGGCGTGAAGGCCAGGGGTCCGGGCGCGGGCTGCCTCAAGAAGGAGGTTGTACTGCTCGGCGGACCGCGCGATGGTATTGAGGACGAAGTCGCGGTAGTCCTCGCCCTGGCGTTGGATGCCGACTCGCTCCGGCTTGGTGCGCACCCATTCGTGGAATGCTCGCTCGATCTTCTCGTCCTCGCTTCCGTCCGGAGGCGCGTAACGGGCCAGGAAGAGAGTCTCGAAGAACTTGCTGGGGTAGTGCCTCCCGAAGGCGCTGAGATCTGTGACCATCTTTCGCCACGCTGCGTTGATCCGGTCCTGATCGTGGTCCACCTGGGAGAGCACGAAGCTCTTCAGGAGGTCCAGGGAGGTGAGGCCGGCGCCGCGGTCGTTCATGGTCTCGAAGATTTCCCAGCCGAGATCCCGGTCATCAACGGAGATCTCGACGAGGAAGACGCGATCGGCCAGCCAGTCGGCGAATATGGGCAGGCACTCGTCTCGCACATCTGCAGGCAGGGTGTCGGCGACATCCTGGGCTCGCTGCCACAGGTTCTGTACGGAGACGGAGGCGCCGGTGGTGTCGAACTCCGCCCCGGTACGAAGTGCCTCCAAACACGCGCGGCGTTCCTCCACGTCAATCGCGTAGTGGTACTGCCCGGCCGCGTACCTACGGACCATGCTGCCCACCATCCCGGCGGCGCCTTCATCGCCCTGCTCCTTCAGTAGCCGCTCGATGTGCATGAGGAGCAGATGAAGTGTGGTGAAGCGCTGCTGTCCGTCAATCAGGTTCTTCTTCACCCCGAGGGTGTGACAGACGAAGGGGCCGAGGAAGTACGGCCGATACCGGGCGTAGCGCTGTCCGTCATGATCGACCCGCCAGTCGCGCAGAAACGCGTTCGCCAAGTCGTTTACGAGCTCAACGACGTGGTGTCGCTCCCACGTGTACTCCCGTTGGTAGGACTCGAGCACGTACTGCTTGGTGAACAGCTCCCTGACTGCGTAGTCCTTGCCGTGCAGTCCTTGCTGCGTACCTTCGCCCATCCTCACACCCCCAAGCTGCTGGCTTCGACGCGGTCGTCCTGCACGCGTCTCTTGGTTCTACCTGATGACACCGACAGCGGGGTGTGGATCAGCCAGATGTGTTCGCTAACCTCGCCGTTTC
Organism: Streptomyces sp. NPDC029169; assembly: GCF_055563935.1. Taxonomy (NCBI): domain Bacteria; kingdom Bacillati; phylum Actinomycetota; class Actinomycetes; order Kitasatosporales; family Streptomycetaceae; genus Streptomyces; species Streptomyces sp. NPDC029169. Next base: position 93,819 of record NZ_JBVHXA010000019.1, on the reverse strand, counting down.
GGTTGGGTTGGTCCGGATGCTGGCCGATACGCGAAAGTGCCTTCCTGAGCTGGGACGATGAACCTTGTCTAGGGGTTTGATCGTCGCCAGCGGAAGGCACTTTCTACGTGCAGGTTATCGGTTCCCGTCCCAGGCTCGTGGTGTCCGCTGACGGGACTCGGGGGTGGTCGGGCATGCCGGGGCACGGTTGCTGGCTGATCTCGCCGATGCGACCGGGCTGACCAGCGCCTGTTCGAACGCTCTGCGGCGGTTGAGGCCGAGCGGGACCGGCCACGACCCGGGCCGGATCGCTACTGATCTCGCAGTGATGATCGCTGACGGCGGCGAGACCATCACGGACCTGGCCGTTCTGCGCGACCAGAGCGAGGTGTTCGGCCCCGTGGCCTCCACGCCCACGGCCTGGCGGCTGCTCGCCGACATGGACGGGGCCGGACTCGCTCCGCTGCGCTCGGCAAGGGCCCAGGCCCGGGAAGTGGCCTGGCTGCAGGCCGCCGAAACCGGCGAGGGCATACCCGCGGTGACGGCCGCAGGGCACGAACTGCCGGGGCTGGTCCTGGACATCGACGCCACACTGATCGCGTGCCACTCCGAGAAGGAGGCGGCCGCGCCCACCTACAAAGGCGGCTTTGGCTACCACCCGCTGCTGTGTTTCCTGGCGAACACCGGCGAGGCCATGTCCGGACTCCTGAGGCCCGGCAACGCCGGCGCCAACACCGCCGCCGATCACATCACGGTCCTCGACCAGGCCCTCGCGCAGATTCCCGACGCCCACCGGCACGGCACCTCGATCCTCATCCGTGCCGACAGCGCCGGAGGCGCGAAAGCCTTCCTGGCCCACATCCAGGCCCGGCGTGAGAACGGCCTGGACCTGCGCTTCTCGGTCGGATACCCGGTCACCGAACCAGTCCGCCGCGCCATCCGGGCCCTCCCCGACAGACTCTGGCACCCCGCCCTGGACCAGAACGGGACCCTGCGGGAGGGCGTGCCGAGGTCGCCGAGCTGACCGGCATGGCCGACCTTGCCGGCTACCCGGCCGGCACCCGCATCATCGTGCGACGCGAACGACCACACCCCGGTGCCCAACTGTCCCTGTTCGACCAGGACGAGGGCCTTCGCCACCAGGTGTTCCTCACCGACACTCCCCACGCGGGAGGCGGTTCCGCCCAGTTCCTGGAGGTCCGTCACCGCGGACACGCCACCGTCGAAGACCACATCCGGACAGGCCAGAGCACCGGATTTGGCCGCTTCCCCTCCCGGCGCTTCGCCATCAACGCCGCCTGGCTCGAGCTGTCCCTGGCCGCAATCGACCTGCTGGCCTGGGCACGCCTCCTGCTGCTGGACGGCGAGTTGGCCACCGCCGAACCCAAGAAGCTCCGCTACCGCATCCTGCACGTCGCTGCCCGCATCACCCGCGGCGGACGCCGCCTCCACCTGCGAATCTCCGCAACCTGGCCCTGGCGACACGAGCTGACCAGCGCATTCGCCCGCCTCACCGCCCTGCCCCGGCCATCGACCTGACCCGCGGCACCGCCCCTGCCCGCCCACGACCCGAGGCCCTGGAGCACCCGACCCGAGCGCCGGGCCCTACCCATACCCACCCGGCGACCAGCAAACGAAATCACCAGTACGCCGCGATCGGACCAGCTCAACCACCCAAAGCGAAACGGCGAGGTTAGCTTGCCGTTTGACGTCCGGCGGCCAGCACCAGCGCCCCGGGCATCCGTGCAACCATCACCCTCGCTCGGCAGCGAGCACCAGGTCATGGACCATGAAGTGGAGTTGCACGTCGTCCGTTGACTCCGCCCACAGGCCCTCGGCGTCAAGCACGGAGGCCGCGACCATCCGGTGCACTGTGACCGCGGGGGCCAGGCCTTTGTCCGGTCACAGTGATTCGGGCCTTTTCCTGGGCCCTGTGAGGCTGAAAAACGTGATGAGCGAGTACGACACGTCCGGCGGCTGGTTCGACGCCGATCCGGAGCTGGAGCCCACCGAGGACGCCTTGAGGTTTCTCGCCGCGCTGCGGGAGCGGGCGGAGTCCGGCGGATGGGGCTGCGAGCCCGACGACACCTGTGCGACATTCGCGGTCTTCGAGAATCGTACGGAACTGCTGGTCACCCTGGGTCTGTCCGATCCCACGACCGAGCCCGAGCAGCATGTGCTGACCGTGGGCGCGTTCTTCACCGGTTCGCGTCTCGTCGGCGCTGAATTCCACGATCAGCTGTACACCCCTGAGCGGACCCTGGAAACGCTGATCGAGGATGACGGGTCGCCGGAATTCCTCGCCGAGCGGGCGGCGGAGTGGTTCGCGCGGATGACCGAACTGCCCGTCCTGAGGAACGAGTTCGCCGTCGACGGCCGGGTGGTGAACCGGCAGTGGGGTGCTGGCCGGCTCCGGCCGGGAGCTGGCGGCGCAGTTCCGGGTGGAGCCGGGCGACCCACTCGCGCGCACGGTCCAGGTGCGGGGCGCGGGCGGTTCCGCGAGTGAGGGCGCGGCCAGCTCCACGGCCGGCTCCGAGGGCTGACCGCGGACGGACTCAGCCCTCCGCGGTGACGTCCCGCGCCAGGTCCACGAGCAGGCCGATCGCCGGGTGCGGGGCCGCGCCGCGCCAAGCGAGCACGACGGGGACGGGCGGGGCGTCCGCCAGGGTCCGGTGGACGACGCCGGGGTGCGGGTGCATCTCGGCGGTGGAGGCCGCCGAGACGCCGATGCCGCGGCCCGCGGCGATCGCCGTCAGTCGTGGTCTGGCGGCCGGGGGACCCCTGGCCCGCCGCGCGGTCTGGATTCCGCGGTGAGCGGGGCTGACGCGCTCGCAGCGAAAGCCTCTGACCTCCGTAGACGCGCTACGAGGGAGGCGGAATCCGCCACTTGGGACCCCGGTCGCCAGAGAAACTGCAACGGTCGCAAGACCGTTAACGTTTTGGCATGCACGAGAAAGGTCCCGACCGGCGTTTCCGCTGGCCAGGACCTCTTTCCGGAAGTGCCCCCGGCAGGGGACCCAGAACATGGGAACGGGGAGATCCGCCCGCGGGCAGGGGAGAGCTGATCATCCGAGACGTATTTCGGCTGCCGCGGTAGCCGTGGCCGAAGGTTCGAGTCCTGGGCGGGAGCCGCAAGCAAGGGTGGTCGGGACGCATCGCCTGTGGTCTGCGGAGATTCGCTCGTCGTCACCATGTCGGCGTGTCTACCGAAGACGCGGGTCGGCTGACGCGGTGATCACGATTCTGTGAATCGCTCGGTGCCGGTTGACGCTGTACGGCTACGGTGCCTGGGCGATGCGTAGCTGTCTTGGGGCCCAGGTGTCAGGGGCTCTCGGGCAACCATACGCCGGCACCCCACGCCTCTAGTCTGTCCCTCCGGATTTCGTAGTCGGGAAGGCCTCGGGAGACGGTCCGCCAGAAGTCGGGTGAATGGTTGGGCTCATGCAGGTGCGCCAGCTCGTGCACCAGGACGTAGTCCACGAGCGGGACTGGGAGCTGCATGACGGCCCAGTGAATGTTGAGTGCGCCTCGGCTGGAGCAGGAGCCCCAGCGGTAGCCGAGGGGACGGACTACCAGGTCGACGGGTGGGGTCCCAAGGCTCTTCGCCCATGGGCCGATGCGCCGGGGGAGCCATTGCCTTCCCCGGTCCACGTACCAAGCTGAGAGTGAGTCCTCGGCTGTCTCTACGCAGTCTCGTCGCAGTTGGAGCCGACCGGCGGTCAGCGTGACGGGGTGCGACGCGCTATCGATGACTTTGAGCCGGTAGCTGCGCCCGAGATAGTAGAAGCCCTCGCCGTCGACGAACCTGCGGCTTGGGCGCTGTGCTGCTTCCGCCTCGCGGTCTCGGACTTTGGAGTAAAGCCAGGGCAGGCGGGTGCGGATGAGACCTTCGAGGGCGTCACGGTCCGTGTCGCGCGGGACAGCCGCGACGATGCGTGCGTCGCGTTCCACCGTGACCCGGACGCTCTTGCGTCCGGGCACGTGGTGAACGTCGATGACGAGACCGCCTACGTGCAGCGGTTCCGCCGGGGTGCCGGGCATGGACGGGCTACAGATCCTTCTTGTTGTGCTGAATGATCTCCCGTACGGCGGGCGCGAGGCTGTCGACCGAGGGGAGGGTGCGATCGTTGACCGCGAGGAGCATCCAGATGTCGCTTTGCAGGTCGTGCAGTGCGGCGGCGTTGTGGAACAGGTCCTTGCGCGCACTGTGCCGTATCGCGACTGCTCGTGTTTCGCGCGCCAGCTCGATCAGTTCCACGCGCACATCGTCGGTGATGACTCCGTCGGTGAGGACGGTGGTCAGCTGCTGGTAGACGGCCTGCTCCAGCTTGCTGAGGTTGCGTACGTCTTCTGGGAGGCCTGAGGCCCGCCCGCGCGTCACGTCCTGGGCTTCCTGGGACAGGGTCTCGAAGGCTTCGGCCTGCTGAGCCCAGTTTTCTGCGTACTTCTTGAGGATTTCTTCCAGACGTTCACGGAGCTTCTCGTAGGCGACGGGGTTCTCCTGGAAGTGGAGTTCGATGTGGTTGCGCAGGGCGTGCGCCATCATTGATGCCTTGGCGCGGGCTCCTGGCATCTGCTCCACCTTGGCGCGGAAGTCATCGGAGGTGAGCCGGGTGGGCTCTATCGCGCGCTCCACGCCAAGGGACTTGACGTGTTCGTCGATCAGCTCGGCGACCCGCTCGCCGTAGGCGGCCGGGTCGAAGCCGTCCTCTTCCTCGCAGAACCGTACCCTCGCTGCCTGGGCGATGAAGCTGAATACCTTGGCTGGCTTCTGGTAGGGGCGGGTGGCCTCGCGCGGCATGAGCAGGTCGAGTGTCTGCAGGAAGGCCCGGAGTAGTTTGCGGTACGTGATCCGCCGCTCTTCATCCTCCAGGGTGTCCACCAGCCGGTGTACGGCGGTGGTGTTCTCGACGTCGACGAGGTCCCGAGTCAAGCCAAGGTGGTGGCGCAGTGCGTTGTACTGGTCTTCGAGCCTGTTCTCCTCGATGGCGAAGTCGAGGGGCGCTCCCTCGGCCTCGTCGGCGGCGTAGGCAGCCAGCGCTTCGAGCAGTGCTTTGGCCACGCCGGCGTAGTCGACGACGTATCCGGCCTGCTTCTTGTCCCCATAGGTGCGGTTCACGCGGGCGACGGCCTGCAGGAGTTCGGCTTCGCGCATCCGACGGTCCAGGTACATCACCTGCTCGATCGGTGCGTCAAATCCCGTGAGCAGCATGGTCCGTACGATAACCATGGCCACCGGCTTGGAGTCCGCGGTGAGATCAGAGGCGTTGGGGAAGGGGCTGCGGAACGCCTTGATGACCTTCTCCTGTGCGCTCCCATCGGACCAGGCGGCCCAGGAGGAGTCGTCCTCGGAGTCGGGTGAGATCACCGGCACGAAGTCGATGGCCTTGAGTAGTGCCAGCTGCTTGTGAGCGGCGACGAGCAGGCGCTGTCGGGGGGTGCGGTCCTCTGCCGGGGTGTCGTGAGCCTTGGCGAGAGTGCGGGCCGGTGCCTTGTCGGCCTTCTCCACCTCGGCGACCAGCTCATCCCGCGCATCGAGGAGAGCTTCCCGGTAGCGGACGGCGATGCCGCGTGAGTGGGCGACGACCTGGGCCTTGAAGCCCTCCTTCATGGCGCCTTCGACGTAGTGGCGCACTATGTGGCGGGCCTTGCGCCGGATCATGTCGTTGGCCGTGAGGACCGCCGAGGCATTGGCATAACGCTTCTGGAGCGCGTCGTACTGCTCGTCCGTGAGCTCTTCGAACTCTTCCTGCAAGGTCTCGTCCAGGGACTCGCCCTCAACGACCGCGCCCTTGGCGACATGCCCCTCGTAGTAGATGGGAACGATGGCGCCGTCGTCCTCGGCGTCCTTGAGGCGGTACGTGTCGATGAACTCGCCGAAGGTCGTGGTGGTCAGCTTGCGGCGGTTCATGATGATCGGTGTTCCGGTGAAGCCGATCCGCGCCGCGTTGGGCAACGACTCTATGAGGTTCTGGTGGAGCGCGGAGCTGTGCGAACGGTGCGCCTCGTCGACCAGGATGAGGATGCCGTCACGGTCGTTGACCAGCCCCCAGCCCGGGGTGCCCTCATCGGCGAGTGCGTCCGCGGCCTGCTGCCGGGCTTTCTCCGCGTCCTGCTGCTTTTGGATCATCACGAAGACCAGGCCGGCGTTCTCCAGGCCGAGGACCTTCGGTACCTGGGAGGCGCGGGTGATGACGTCCGGCTTCTCGCCCGCGAGGACGGCCGTCTCCGAGAGCTGGTCCTGCAACTGCTTGCGGTCGGTGACCACGACGACCTTGAAGTGGCCCAGGCCTGGCGTGGATCGCATCTTGCGCACCAGGAACACCATGGTCAGCGACTTGCCCGAGCCCTGGGTGTGCCAGATGATGCCGCCGCGCTTGTCCTCCTTGCCGTGGACCTGCCTGGTCTCACCCTTCTGCAGCCGTGCGATCGCCTTGTAGACGGCCCGGTACTGCTGATAGCGCGGGCCGATCTTCACGCGGGCCGTACGGCCCTCGGCGACCTCGACGTCCTTGAAGACGACGAAGTTCCGCACGATGTCGAGCAGCCGATGCGGATGCAGCACGCCGGCCACCAGCACTTTCTGAGCGCGGGCAAAGGCATCGTCCGGGTGATACGTCGTCTCTGCCACCTGCTGGGTGTCCAGGGGGTAGGCGTCTCGCCAGACCACGTAGTCCTTGGGACGGGAGGTGAACGTGCCCAGCAGAGCGGTGTCACCGGTCGTGGCCACGGTCAACTGCACCGTGCGGAAAAGCTGTTCGCTGCCCTCGGGAGTGGCCGACTCCCGCTTCTGGTTGGCGTACCGGCGCAGCTGCTGGATCGCCTTGTGGGCATCCCCCTGTCCGGCCTTGAGCTTCTTGCACTCGATGACGACCAGCGGAATCCCGTTCACGAACAAGACCAGGTCGGCAATCAGCTTCTTGGGCTTGCCATGGTCATCCCGCGCACCCGGGATCGTCATCGGGAACTGGGAGACGACCAGGAAGTCATTGTTCACCGGCGTCTCCCAGTCGATGAACCGAACCCTCTGCGCCCGCCCACCGTCCCAGCCCTCAATGCCGGGGACGGCAACACCTTCGATGAGAGCCTCGGTCGCCGCCTCGTTGGCGGCGATGAGCCCCCCGCCGGGAACGCCGCCCTTACTTAGGGCAGCGATCGCAGCAGCCGCGCGGGCATCATCCACCCACGCCGATCCGTCGGGCATCCGGTTGAGGCGCTCCAGCTGGCGCCGCAGGATCCCAGTGAGCAACGGGTCGTTGGTCCCCTGCCGGACGTAGGGTGCCTCGCCTGGCGCCTGCAGCTCCGCACCCTGAATCCCGACCACGTGCCGCCAGCCCATAGACGCATGGGTGAGCTGCGCGATCAGTGGAGCTTCTACGTACTTGTACTCGGGGCCGGACATAGAGGGTACGGTCTCCTTCAATTGACGGTACGCGGGGCTCATAGAGCAATGATTGGGGCTATGCGGGAGCGGGGAGTACGCAGACATTGCCAGTCAGGAGGTCGTCTATGAGGGCCCTCTTCACTTGGCGAAACTTTTCAACGTCTTTGAGGGCTTGAGTTCTCCTTGTCTTGAACTCCGACGCCAGTTTCATGGCTTCTGTCTGAATCTGTGCCGTCCCCCATGGGATGACCAGACCTCGCAGGGACTCCTGGCTGATGTTCTTCATGCTGTTGCTAGTTCCGGTGGCGGCCACCTCGATCTGGCGGCGCACTTCTGGAAGGCGCAGCAGATCGCTGAGGAACTGGGCGGACCCTGCGGTGCTGTGCAGGGTGAGCCGCAACGTCTTGTCGCAGAGCATAAGGCCGGGGCGGGTCGCCTCTACGACACATGACATTCCTACGAGGTCCGGTGTGTTCGCCCGTGTCACCAGCAAGTCACCGGGGCGCACTTCGATCGATGGATCGATCAGACTCGTATCATCGACCCGCTTGTTCTCTTCTTGACGGAAACCGTCGCGTCCTACTGCACTTACCTTGAGGAACCCCCACTGTCCTTCTCCGGCAGGCTTTCCCTCAAGGTCTGGACTGCTGCCTGCCTCGATGGCTGTGATGAGTTCGCCTAGGGTGGCGAACTCGAACAACCCTGATTTCGTGCCGACGAGCTCGCCAACACGCGACACCTCGGTCTCAGCAAGGTCCTTCAGTGGCTCGACTAGTAGGCGTCGAAAGGCAGAATTCCTGGCTGCACCGGCCTTGTGTGCCTCGTCGAGTGCCAGCTGAATTTGGGCGTCGACCTCGTCGAGGATCTCGGTGATTCGTCGCTGCTCTGCCAGTGGCGGAAGCGCGACTTCGATCTGCTTGAAGTCCCTGTACCGAACTGCGCCGCGGCGATCCACGGACGCCTGGTCGTGGAGCCCGTATTCGCGCAGGAGGTTGTCGCTCTTGAGTACGCGGTACATGAAGTTCTCGTCGACCTCAGGAGAACACGAGAAGACCGTGTAGATCGGGCTCACGCACGCGAGATCAACGAAATCCTGGAGCCCGATGGAGCCCTCAGTCAGGTGATTTGTCGCATATGCAAACCAGCCCCTCCGCACCAGCTTGTAGCCCGAGACGTCGTCGCTGTAGATCTGGCGATTCTTGAAGTACTCGTCTGACCTGACTAGACCGTGGTGTTTTGTGGACGAGAGGACAACCGCCTCATTCGCAAGGTCACCAACCCGAACACTTTGCTCCTGGGTGATAGCGCCTAGAGGAACTCGCTTCCAGCCTTCACGCATAGCCCAGCTCCTCCAGGTACCCTCGCAGTCGCTTGGCCGAGGCCTCGCGCGCCTGCTCCAGGTCGGTTAGTGGCACCGCGTATTTCTCGCCCCAGTTGCGGAAGACGTCCACCAGCGCACGGCGATCGGCGGCGACGAAGCGGGTCATGCGGGCGTACAGGTCCGCGTTCAGGAATCCGAGGACGACCTCGCGGGCCTGCTCGGGGGTCAGCTTCTCGGCTGCGCCCTCAAGTTCCGTCACAAATGAGGCCTTGATTCCGGCAAGGTTGAGCTTCGCTTCCCGGAGCTTCTTCTTCAGCGCGTTCAGCTGCTTGGGCGGCAGGACCTGGGACAGGTCGAGCTCTTCCTCGTCGCCGTCGTCTTCCTCGCTCGCCTTGGAGGTCTTTTTCGGTGGGGAGCCGGCCTTCACTTCCGCGTCCAGCTTGGCGACCAGGGCTTCTGCGGTCTCCAGTCGTTCCACATACGCTGGGATCAGTTCCGGGACCAGCCGGTGTTCGCGGGCCTTGCGCATTGCGGTCCGGTAGCGGGCCTTGGTCTTAGCATCGGCCTTTTCCGACGGCTCCTCGAAGGCCGAGGCGATGCTGCGGACCCATCCGTCGATCAGACCCTTGAAGTTCTTGGCCATCAGTACGTCGAGGTCGTTCTTCGCGTCGAACCACCACGCGGCCACGGCACCAGCTAGCTGGTGCTTGTCCAGCACGCCGACTGGCTCAAGCGCCGCGACGAAGGTGGTGAGCAACTCCTCGCGGGCCTGTGCCTTCTGCTGATGCACCGGGAGTTGTGCGAGCCGTCCCTGGTGTTCGTCCCACCATGTGTGGAAGGCGCGCCCGAGGATGACTTCCCGTTCCTGGGCCAGTCCGGGGATCTGGGCCGCTGTCGCCTCGTAGCCCTCTGCGAGGAAGTCGACGTAGTTGGGGTCGCTGTCCCTGAGCTTGAAGAGTGCGCCTTCGGGTTCGATGCCGAACGCCTCGAACTGGGCCTTGCGTGAGGCGATCTCGCTCCGCGGCACGCCCCCGTACAGGTGGGCACGTACATCCTGTGGCTCGGGCGGAGGTGTGTTGTCCACGTAGCGGCGGATGTTGAGGTTGTAGTCGTTCTTCGCCAGCTCGTCGAAGGGCACGACCCGGGCGAACCCGGGGATCTCCGCCCACTCCTCGTAAGCCGAGACGATCTTCTCGGCGTGCTGGGCCTCCAGCAGGTTCTGTGTGCGTCCGGCAGTGATCTCCCGGTCGGCGTTGATGAAGAGCACTCCGCCGCGACGCCCATCGGGCGCGCCGTTGCGCCCCCGCAGAACAAGGATGCAGGCGGGAATGCCGGTGCCGTAGAAGACGTTGGGGCCGATGCCGATGACGGCTTCCAGGCGGCCTTCCTCAATGATCCGTTCGCGGATCTTCTGCTCTTCGCCGCCTCGGAAGAGCACGCCGTGCGGCATGACGGATGCCGCGATGCCGTCGGCCTCCAGCACGGCGAGGACGTGCTGGATGAACATTAGGTCGGCCTTCTTACCGGACTCGGGAGTCCAGTTCACCATGCGTTCGGGGAACTTCATGCCTTCTCGGCGGTAGTTCTGTGCGAACGGCGGGTTGGTGAGGATGCGGTCGAAGCGCTGGAGCTGGCCGTCCTTGACGTGCTTGGGGTCGGCGAGAGTGTCGCCGTGGTGGATGACGCCATCGGCGACGCCGTGCATCAGCAGGTTCATCCGGGCCATGGCCCAGGCGCTGCCGTTGTCCTCCTGCCCGTACACCGCCAGGTGGGACTCGTCGCCGCCGTGGTCCTGCACATACTCCTTGGCGAGGATCAGCATGCCGGCCGAGCCGCAGCAGGGGTCGTAGACGGACATGCCCGGCTGTGGTTTGACCAGCTGGTTCATCATGCGGATGACGGAGCGCGGGGTGTAGAACTGGCCGCCCTTCTTGCCGCCCTCGTCGGCGAACTCGCCGATCAGGTACTCGTAGGCGTGCCCGAGCAGGTCCGGGAACTCGAAGTCGTCGTTGCTGAGCCGGTACTCACTGAAGTGATCGATGAGCTGCTGGATCACCGGCTTGGTCAGCTTGGTGTTGCCACCACGGGCCTCAGTGAAGCTGATGTAAGAAAGGACGCCGTCAAGTGCCTGATGATTGCTGTTCTCCAGCGCAGCCAGCGCGACGTTCAGTGCCCCGGCCGGGTCAGTGCGCGACTGGCTGACGATCGTGGACCAGCGGGATTCCTGCGGAACGTAGAACTCGTGCGCCTTGTATGCCCCACGGGCCTCGGAGATTCGCTGGGCCTGCTCCTTGGGCTTTCCCTCCGCAATGAGCTTCTTGACCATGGCGTCTTGCGCCACGTCGAACTGGTCGGAAGCACGCTTCAGGAACAGTAGCCCGAAGATGTAGTCCTGGTACTGCGCGGCGTCCATCTTGCCGCGCAGGATGTCCGCGGCCGCGTACAGATGCCTTTCCAACTGCGGCAGCGTGAGCTGTGCCACTCGGGTCTCCTCTTACTTCACGTCCCACAGGACGCGCGTCCTGTGACATATCGGCCCACCCTAGGGGTGGCCTATGACATTCGGTTCGTACGGCGGGTTCTCGGGGCTCTGCGTTCGAGGGACAACGTTTGCGGCCGGGAGGCCGCGCCCCCAGGCAGTTCATCGCCCAGCAGGTTTGTGAGCAGTCCCTGCTTGACAGAGTTCAGCCGGGTGAGGATCTGCTGCTGGATGTCCATCTGCACGCCTACCTCGGCGAGAGCCTTCGCCATGACCCGTTGGACGTCCGGCGCGGGCAGTACCACCGGCAGGCTCCTGAGCGATCCAGCGTTGAGGACCGGGACCGTGCCCACCTGCACGTGGGACAGAAGTTGGTCGACCACGGGGGGATGCGCCAAGTAGGCGGCGAGGTACACGGGGTTGACCCGCTCGGCGTCCGGGCGGATGCGGATACAGGACGAGTGGTACACCCAGTCGCCGGCGTCCGCGTCGAGCAGGGCGACCTTGCCGACGTTGCCGAGACGCACCAGTACCAGGTCTCCGGGGCGCAACCGGTACCGTTCCACGCCGGCAGGCGCATCCGGCAGACGGCGGAGTGTCTCGGTGCTGATCCGCTGGGTGCTGGTGATGTCAGCAGGAGTCACCACCGGCGTGCCCACCGCGCTGACGGTGAGCGTGGCGAACAGGTCGCTGGACGGGCTGGCTGTGATCTCGCAGAGGTCGCCGAGCGGCACGGACTGGGGCCTCATGAGCCGCCTCCCCCGCGCTGGGTGCAGACCCCGGGCCGACTTACGAGCAGCTGCGGCAACGCGGTGTCCGCCGCGTCGACACGGCAGGCCACCGCCTCGGACACGTAGCCGATCGCGGTCAGGGCGGATCTTCGGTCGGCCGCCAGATCGCGGCCCCCGATCCGGTCCTGGTGCGCCACCTTGTTGCGCAGCAGACGCAGATGATTCAGGCGGGCATGGAGCGGTCCGCGCAGGCCCCGGTAGCCGGGGAATCCGGAGCTGACCGGACGCCATACCTGCGTTTCGTAGTCGCGCCCGCGGCCCAGCAGCGTGACCCAGAACCCGAGCGGCACCTCGCGCAGGATGGCCGTAGGGGTGACCGGTACCCCGGCCAGTCGCAGCTTGTTCTCAGCGGTCTCGATCTTCTTCATGGTGCTGTACGTCAGCCGCAGACGGGGCGCATGCCACCAGTCCTCGCGCCCGTAGTGAGTCGACAGCCGGTCCGAGACAGCGCACCGCAGAACGTTCTCCAGGTTCCGGAGCAGCTCGTACGTCGCCTTCGCCGCGGCCATCTCCCAGTCGGACCAGGCGAGGACCTGCCGGCAGGTCGCCGAGCAGATCGTCGCGGGGTCAGCGTACCGCCCGGCATCGGTCACCTTGATGAGCTCCGTCTCGGCGGCAGTGGTGCACAGCATTGCGATCCCCCCCCGGGTTCGTGTTGCACAGCTAAGGGACAAGGCGTTACCGTGGCCCAGTAAGCCCCGGTGTGCGCCTCTGCTAGCAAGCGCCCCGGGGCATAGCTATGCCCCGGGAAAGCGGCTCTCCCGAACCGTGCGTCACGGCCCGAACACTGACTCGCAGGAGTACCGTAGCACAAGCCTTGGCCAAGGGGGCTCTCTAGCGTATGTGAATACACGACACTCTCACGCACCCTCTGGTTGCGGTGATGCGCATTGAGAGAGAGGTGGGCACGTCCCGCACGCCAAGGGGACCTCGGTCTGTGAGGAGTCGGCTATTCGTCCACAGGTCGGCGCCGTTATGGGAGCCTGAAGTGCTCAGGGCTCTCTTGATCGCGTACGGGTGAGGTGGAGGTGGCTGGCGGGGCGGAGTGGCGGTGCTCGTCCTGTCGCGCGGCGCTCAGCCGCTTCAACTCCGCCTCACAGTGCGGGCCTTGCCAGCATGGCACGGTCCCCAAGGTCGCCCCGGAGTTCTGGGCGGCTCCAGCCGTCGAGACGGCGGTCCGGGCCTGGGATCTCGGCGTGGTCGTGTGGCTCTTCCGGCAGCACACGGGGCTCTCGCAGGCAGCGCTGGCCCGACTGGTCAATATTGATCAGGCCGAAGTGAGCAGACGGGAGCGCGGCGGGAAGAAGGTCTGTGACTGGTGCCAATTCGCTCAGTGGAGCGAGGCCTTGGGCACGCCCAGGGAGCTGGTGAGCCCACTGCCAGACGCCGATCAGCCGTCCTTGTCGAGCAGGGGCGGCGCCGGTGGCCATCTGATGCTTCAGAACGGAGCGGGGCAGCTGCTTCTGCCCGCTGGCCGAAACCTTCCCCTGGCGGTGATCCCCACGCTCGCCGAACCTGTCGCGTCCGTGACAACACCTTGTGGCTCTCGCCGAGCCGGGACACCGCGGGCCGAGTCCTTCCTTGAAACCAGGGGGCTTCGACCGCGCGGATTGCCGCTCAGCGGTTCTCGCGCCGGAGATGAGCGAGGACGTCCGGGACCGCCAGGTCGTACTTGTCCTTGTCCCTCTCCCAGCGAGCCATGACGGTCGCCGCCGCATCGGCCATGTCCGTCGGTAGCCCGGCTTCGCGGAGCGTTTCGGCGATGTCCTGCATCTCGGGGGCCCAGCGCCAGGCCCTGGCTGCCACGCTGGGCAGGTATCCGGGGTCGGAAAGGATGTTGGAGGCCATCACTTCGGCCTCCGCGGTGAGCTGATCTCCGACGCCGTGGGCGTCCGCCAGTGCGTGTGCAACGCCTGCGAGCGTGCGAGCGGCCTTCTGGTAGCTGGCGAACGCCATCTTCAGTGCGGAGGCGGAGCCGACGTCGCCGCTCGCCCGCCGGACGGTGACGGCAGTGCCCTTGAACAGTGTCGCCAAGGAATCGGCCGCCGCACCGTCTCCGGCGAGGTAGAGACGGGCGGTCCGACCGCCGCGGGGCGGCGGGCCGAAGATCGCCCCGTCGAGGACCACACCTCCGGGACGGACCTCCTCCGCGATCCGCCGCATCCGCTGCGGGTTGATCGCATTGGCGTCGACGTACACCCCGGTGTACGCGTGGTCGGCAACGGTGGCCGCTACATCCTCCGCTGCCTGGGGCGGGCAGACCGACAGAACGACGTCGGACCTCCGTAGTGCCTCGCCGAGGGAGCCGACCGCCGTGGCCCCGGCTTCCTCGGCACGGCGGCGAGTCGCCTCGCTTCGGCGTTCCGGCACCCACAGCACCTCGTGGCCTGCCGCGACCGCCTGGGCGGCGACGGCCGATCCCATGGCTCCGGGGTGCAAGAGGGTCACGGTGGTCATTGGCTACCTCCGGGCGGAAGCTCGTGGGGTGTGCGCTGCTGATGAGCAATGATCACCTCACGGAGCCCGATCCCGGTAGCCGAGCCTGCGCCAGGATGCAGCGCGAGCTGTCGGCTGAAGTGGCCGACTCGGCGGTCGACGCTTTCGGTGCGACGTCGGGCGCTGACAGCGAGGACGGCGTGGACCTGGGTCGCGGCGCCGTCGATGTCACCCCGGCCCAGCCTCGCCATGGCCAGATCCATGCGGGCCAGCGACATCTCGCCCAGCCGTTGCTGTTCCGGCGGCGCTGCCTGGAACATCTCCACCGCTTGGTCGGCGCGTGCTTCAGCGTCGCTGAGGTGCTGTGCGCTTGCCAGCCAGAGGTGGGTGCTGCTGGCGTAGAAGAGTTGTTTCTCGACGGGGAAGGCCATCATCCCGCCGGGTACGTCATCGTCGGCCGCGAGACCCTCACGCAGACGGTCCGCTGCCTGAAGAGCGGCCAGAGCTTCGTTGCCTCTGTTGAGCTGCCCGAACGCCCGTGCCTTGATGCTCTCCAACCGGATCTGCGCCGTGCCGGATTCGGGGGTGAAGACGGTTCCCGAATCGGCGAGTCGCACGGCGTCTGCCGGGCGGCCGTCCCAGTACGCAATGAGGGCTTGGAGCCCGCGCACCCAGGAGCGGAGGCCGTTGTGGCCGGCGAGCTCGCCGAGGAGGAAGGCGGTGCGGGCCTGCGTCTCGGCGGCGTCGTAGCGACCGAGGTCGAAACTGGCATTCGCCAGCATTCCGCACAGGACGCCGGCGCCGACGTAAAGGTCTCGGGTGTACCGCGGTGGCTGGCGGCCTTCGAGGAGTTCGAAGGCGCGGTCGCGGAGGGAGCGCACTTCGCGGAACAAGGGCCCGATAGGTCGGCTGGGGTACGAGTGAAGAATGCGACGGATGTCAGCTTCCAGCTGCTCCAGTGTGTGCGGTCCCACGTTGCTGCTCTCTGCCTTGGCCGCGAACTGCGCCGACTCATTGGCCGCCGCCAGGACCACGTCCTCAAGGCCGTACTCGGATGGTTCCACTGCGATGCGGTCCTCGCCCGCATGCTGATGCGGCGAGGTGCCTGACCGGGAGGGCACGGGCCCAAGAAGGTGGGCGGCCGGGATGCCCGGGAACATGAACTCCAGGATTCGGCGCGCGACCGTCTGGGGGTTCCGGACCTCACCGTGCGCGTACCGGAAGAACTGACGCTTCTCGAGCGTCGCTGTCGGGAGCGAGCGCGGGCCTTCGAGCTCGGCTAACTGCTTGGCCGCCTGCTCGTACCGCTTCCTAAAGACCTCGTAGTCCTGCCAGCCCCGCTGGTTGATCAGGGTCTGAAACAGGGTCGGTCCTGCTTGCTCCACAGCGGCTCCCTCGCGCCGGCGCCTTCCTCCGGCGACCACGCTAGGCAGCAACCACAGTTCGGTGCAGGGGCATAGCCCAGAAATCCGGGCCGTACGGCGAATAGACACCGGTTCGGCACGAAAGGGCCGCGTTAGACATCGCTCAGGGCCTCGTTCAGGCAGCGCAGACGGAGAACACTTCGGCGTCGGCCCGGCAGTGCGGAGACCGCTCGTAGTCACCATCCAGCCGCGGTCCCGCAAAGCCAGGCAGCTCAGGAGGCCCGCTCATGGCAGTGCACCATCCGCTCGTGTTCCCTGTCCCTTGCACGGAGTCCGCCGTGCGGTCGGCGCGGCATCGTGTCGTGGCCACCGTCCGCGCCTGGGACATACGGCTCCCTGAGGACGTCCTGGACGCGATCGAGCTGGTGACCGGCGAGCTCATCGCCAACGCCGTGCAGCATGCAGCACTCGGTCCGATCTCCGTGGGCCTCCGACAGGACAGTGACGCTCTCGTCGTCGAGGTCGAGGACGCCGCGAAGGCGATGCCTCGCACGAACCCGTTGGATCCGGACGCTGAGTCGGGACGAGGACTTCAGCTTGTCTCCGCACTCGCCGACCGTCACGGCGCCGATCTGACGGAGACCGGTAAGCGCTGCTGGGCCCAGTTCCGCCTGCCCGCCGGGGCCAGCAGCAGGGGAGAGGACCAGAGCAACAACCGATGGGAGCGGCCGGTCTGCGCCGGAACCGCGTTCGCCTTCGGGACGGTCCGTCTCGCGCGTACGGGGTGACCGAAGGGCAACAGTCGGAGCGCTGACGAGCCACCGAATCGGCTGAATCGCTCGACTTTCAGGGGAAGTTAGGGCCCTAGACTCGTGCGCTTCCCCGAGGACACGCCCACGCGCGAATCGGCCTCGGGGGGGCATGCAGCTCCGGCTCCAGCAGGGGCCTGGGCCTCAGCTCAATGCACACCACGTGGAGGTAACCGATGCCCGAGAAGGTCACGAAGGAGAAAGTGCTCGTCTACGTCGTTCGCGACGGGAGACTGCTGGTGTTCCGCCACCCCGACTACTCGTACGAGGAGGTCGGTATCCAGGTGCCGGCGGGCAGCATCCGTCCCGGTGAGACGCCTGAAGCCGCCGCCCTCCGCGAAGCCCGTGAGGAGACGGGCCTGACCGACTTCAAGATCGTGCGCAAGCTCGGCGAGGCCGAGTACGACATCAGCCCGTACCGGTTCGAGATCCAGCACCGGCACGTGTTCCACCTGGAGCTCACCGAGCTGACACCGGAGCGGTGGATGAGCCAGGAGGACCACGACGGCCAGCAGGAGCCCACTCACTTCGAGTGCTTCTGGATCCCGCTGGAGGCCGCGCACATCCTGCAGTCCGGCCAGGGCGCCCTGCTCGGACGCCTGTACGACTAGCGATTCGTCCGTCTCAGCAGCACATGAGGAGGCAGCCGATGAACCACAGCATCGACGAGCGCCATCCAGTAGAGGGGCTTTACCAGAGTCTTGACGTGGACGACACCCGCACCGCGGTGTCCGTCATCGTCAAGACGCGCGGTGAGACGTGCGACATCGACTGCCTCTACTGCTACGAGAAACGCAAGGAGGCTCCCGGAGGGGCCCGCGTCAGCGCCAACCAGATCCGACGCCTGGCCGATCTCTTCCGGGGCCGCCCGCTCGCAGTAGAGCTCCACGGCGGCGAGCCGCTGACGGCAGGCCGTGACCACATTGCCGAGATACTGACCGAGCTGGCTCGCCTGTCCCAGGTCGTGCGTGTCACCGTGCAGACCAATGGGGTGCTGCTGGACGAGGACTGGCTCGACATGTTCGACGAGCTCTGTCCGGACCTGAGGATCGGTGTGTCCCTCGACGGTGACGCCCGAGGCAATGCCTGGCGAGTCGGATACGACGGCAAGCCCGTCTACCCGCGGGTCGCCGCCGCCCTGGAACTCTTGTCCCAGCGAGACCGCCACGTCGGCGTGATCGCTGCCGTCACCTCGGCGGTACTCGGGCGTGCCGAGGAGGTACTGGAACACCTCGCCGGATTCGGCTGCGTCAACGCGGTCAGCTTTGTTCCCTGCTTCGACTCCACGATCCGGCGGTCCACCGCCCTGCCTGGCCGACGCACTCCCGCCAGCCGGCAGCTCCAGCAGGCAGCGGTGAACGGCGCCAAGGGACCGGCGTGGGCGGTTCACCCCGATGAATACGCGGAGTTCGTGCTCGCTGCCACGGCCTACTGGATCAGCGCCGGGCACTTCTCGCGCATCAAGCTCGAGCCGGCCGTGTCCACGATCCGACGCTTACGGGGCCTGACGACCGGGTTCTGCCACTTCTCCGACCTGAAGTGTGACCACGTCTTCACCCTGTACCCCGATGGCCGCCTCGGATCCTGCGATGAGCTGCCATGGCCGCAGGCCCGGCTGGTCCAGCTCGACTCGGTGACCGAACAACGAGAGGTGGTTCTCGCCCAGCGGGACTCCCTCCTGCTGGATCAGGGCAAGGCCCTGATGGCCAAGTGCGCGACCTGCGGCTACCGCGACACCTGTGGCGGCGGCTGCATCGCCACCCGGTGGCGCATGGACGCGGTAGGCGGACATGAGGCGTACTGCGACTACCGGATGCGGATGGTCGACGGTATCGCCGCCCTCCTCGCACAGCCCGCGCGTCGCGAAGGCGCCTGGTGCCAGACCCTGCGATGGCGCCCGCGAAGCCCGAACACCATGCGCGACGTGAATGCCTTCCTCGTCCGCTGGGACAACTCCGAGGTCCACCGAGGCGAAGTGACGCTGCGCACCAGCGAGCACGGCAACATCAACACCGTCGGGATGGCCGGCGTACACGAGGCCG
The DNA here is from genome assembly GCF_055563935.1 of Streptomyces sp. NPDC029169. Lineage (NCBI taxonomy): Bacteria > Bacillati > Actinomycetota > Actinomycetes > Kitasatosporales > Streptomycetaceae > Streptomyces > Streptomyces sp. NPDC029169. The sequence continues at coordinate 75,214 of NZ_JBVHXA010000019.1, read as the reverse complement.
ACGATCTCGACCCGGCTCACGCGATGTGGCGGGCAGCCATCGAGCCGGGTGTCTGGCCGCTGGTCGACACGATCACGCGCCACTGGGGCCTCATCACCTACGACAGCTGCCAGGGGCACCAGTACGTGGGCCTGGACCTTCCTCCGACGGGCTTACGCGTCGGGGTCCTCGCCCGCGACCGCGAGGAGTACGCTCGCGCAGCTGCAGCTCTGTGCCGGGCGGCGACAGTCGCCGCAGCGGCTCTTCCCGCGGGCATCGAGGTCAACGTCGGCCGCTCCGAACTGACCTGCGAGACCTCGGGTGTCACCACTCCGGTCCTCGATCTGAGCCTGGTCCCCAGCGTGGGCCGGAGCTGGGAGGCGTACTTCGCCAGCCTGGACCATGCCGCCGCCGTGCTGACCGCAAAACTGCTGGCCGAGCGCCCGGACAAGGGCACCACGTGTGCGTGCCCGCTTCCGGTACGGGCCACGGACGCGCAGGCGATGTCGGCATGAAGCCCGCGGACGAGGTCACCGTCCACCAGTTGCTGGGTCGCATCGCCTACTTCCACACGCTGTTCGTGGAGCCCGCCCTGACGTCGAACGGCCGGGCTGACACCGGCGAACTGTGCTGCAACCACCGGGAGACCGACCAGCCCGGCCATCCCGATGTCGGCACACTGCTGGCCGCCACCGCATGGTCGGTCCTCGACGAGACGGCCTCCGGCGTCGGCGAGCATCTGCGGCTCTGCCCGAAGACCGATGGTCACTGTTGCGCGACGTGCAGAGTCGCCGCATCCGCCGCTGCCATTGCGGAGGCGTGGGCATCCACCGAGCGCCGCGCCTACGGGCTGCCACCGCCCAGCGACCCGCTTCGGCAGGCGTGTCGCGCCGCAGCCGCGGTCCGTCTCGCCAGCGTGTTCGCCCAGCAGTACAGAACTCGCTGCTCGGCCCTCAACAAGCCTGCGGAGCCGGGCCCGCTGCCCGGCAGCGACGAGCTGCCGCTGACCGGAGAACTTCTCGCCCTGTGGGCGAACCCACTGACCGCCACCCGCAGCCCGGTCGTCAGCTGGCTCAACCACTGCACCGACCTGCACGACATCCACCGCGTGCTCCTGCAAAGGGGGACCACCAAGTGATCCACATCGCCGAGACCGTCGGCGTCGGCAGCATCGAGAACTTCCTCAGCACCGCCGAACGGAACCACCTCGCCGAGCTGATGTACGACGTCGTCCACGCGGACGACTCCGCCCGCTTCGGTTCCGAACGCCGCACCTCCATCCACGAGATCCCCGGCCACAGCCCCGAGGACGCCATGGCGGTCTACGAGCCCGCCGGACGCATCGAGATCCCCACAATCCCCGAGGCCGCCGACAAGCTCCTCGGCGCCGCCTTCGAACGTGCCCGCCCCGCCCTGTCCCGGATCATGCCCTCCATCACGGTGTGCCGTCCCTGGACGTACGTCGAGTACGGCGTGGGGCAGCACATCACCAGCCACCTCGACGGCATCGCGCCCGACCCGTTCGGATGGCCCCGCCAGATCGCCGGCATCAGCGTGGTGATCAGCGAGGCCGAGGCAGGCGGCGACTTCTACGTCGAGACGACCTCCAGCGACCTCCTGTGGTGCGAGCAAGCGCCCGACGCCGCCGCTAACGGCTACGCGGACGGGATGTGGCTGGCCCACGACGGAGCCGACAACTCATCCGACTGGTTCCAGGAGATGCCCCGCACCCGTTGGAGCGTCGCGCCCGCGCCTGGCACCGCTCTGCTGTACGGCTCCCAGCTCACCCACGGCACCCTCCCCGTCACGGCGGGCCGGGTCGCCAAGTTCATCAGCTGGCTGATCGCCGAACCGCCCGAGGTGAGGTGAACCCGTGCTCCTGGCACTGGAAGGCATAGCCGGCGCCGGAAAGAGCACCCTGCGAGACCGGCTCCTCGCCGACGCCAGCGCGGAACACCCCCTCAGCCACATCGGCCAGTTCTCCTGGCTCTCTCTGTCCGCCGCGCGCACCCTGGTCCGGCTGCGTGCCGGGCACCCCACGCACCCGGAAAACGCCGTGCAGGCGGCCTGCCTGGACCTGGCCTTGCACTCCTGCTTCAACCTCACCCCCGCCCTCGCCCAGGGCCCGGTCATCGCCGACCGATTCGCGTTGTCCACCGCCTGCCTGCTCGCTCTCCTCCACCGCCGACCTGTCAGCGCGTACGTCGGGCGCCTGGCCGCCGAGGAGCGGGCCCGACCGCAGCTGACGGTCCTCCTGACCACCGAGCCCGACCTCTGCCACACCCGCGTCACGCAACGCGCGACCGGCCGACGCTTCACCGACCACCCCATGGTCGCCGCCCGACTGGCCGACCTCTATCTCGAGGCCGCGACCGCCTGGACCAAGACAACCGGACTGCCGGTCGTCCACCACCCCTGTGCCACCCGCGAAGACCTGACCGTCCTGGCCGCTGCCTGCACGCGCGACCTCTGGGGCGGCAGCGGCCACACACCCCCGACCACGGAATTGAGCCGATGAGACTGCACCCGATGCACCCCGCAGCCTGGGTCCTCGACCAGCTCCGCACGGACGGCTGGCACGTGAAGGGCCTCCTCGCCTTCACCCGCGCCAGCACCTTGGTCAAAGCCAGCCGCCCGGGCCACGAGGACGTCGTCCTGAAGGCCGGCTTCGGCAGCAACCACGTCCTCAACGAGCTGGAGTCCGCCGAGCGCCCCGCAGCGTACGGCTTCTACTGGTACGCCCAGATGACCGATGCCGAGCGAGCCCTCACCCGCGAGGACTTCCGGCACGAGATGGAGGTCACCGCCGCGGCCGGAGCGTCGGACCACGTTGTCCCTCTGCTGGCACGCGGCAGCTCCGAACGGTTCGACTGGTACACCATGCCGCTCTGCGACGGAGGCAACTTCAGGTCCTTCATGGCCTCGTCGAAGGACACCGCCCACGGCCTCCGCATCCTGGCGGACGTCGCGGGCGGCCTGCACTGCCTCCATCAGCGAGGCATCGTCCACCGCGATGTCTATCAGGAGAACATCCTGATCGACCGCGGCCGTGGTCTGATCACCGACCTCGGCGCCGCCCGCCGCCTGGACATCCCCCGCGGACCCGAGCAACGGGGACCGGAGGTCCACTGGCCACCCGAATACCTCACCGGGCACCACCAAGCCACCCCTGCTGCCGACGTCTTCAGCCTCGCTGTTCTGATCTACCGCTACCTCGCCGTCGACATCCCCCGCCTCGGCGGCCGCAAGAACCTGGGCCTGATCCCGAGGCCGCTGCGCGCCCTCGTCGCGGCCGCGCTCTCCGACGTAGCCGAAGAGCGTCCCCGCATGGAAGAGCTACGAGACGCGCTCCGCGCCGAAGCCCACAACCTCCGGACCTGACCTTCGGGAGCACACACATGGCGAGGGCGAGAGCACCGCCCGGCAGCCCTGAAAGCGCCACTGCCAGGGCACAAGCCGAAACCGACTCACCGAAAGGCGGAACCACCCATGAACGACGACCGCATCGCCGACTTCCTCGCCAACGTCGAGGACCTGCGCGGCCAGGACGAGACCGTCCGCACCACCGCCCACACCTCCAGCGTCTCGGCCGAGGGCTGGCCGGCCGCCGAGGCGGACACCACCACCGCGTGACCCTCAACCGCACGGCGCTCTGAGCGCCGCCGGTGAACACACCTGGGGCCGGACCACCAGCAAGACCGGGTCCGGCCCCAGGCCCCACCCATCCGATCAGGAGCCGCTCGTGGACGCCCTTGCCGACCTCTTCGACTTCCCGCCCATCAGCTGTCTGCACCAGGACCGCGCCCGGCGCATCCAGGCGATCATCCACCCAGGCGCCAACCGTTATGAATCGGGCATCAGCACGGCCGCCGAGTACTCCCTCGCCCACCACACCCTCGAAGGCGCCGAAGCCGCTGCCCGCGTCGGTGACACGGCCACATTCGACTGGTACACGGCCCACCCTGACGCGGGTGCCACCGATGTCCCCGTCGTCGTCGCGCCCGACCTCACGGCGCTGCCGCGATCGCCGATCTCCGAGACGCCGTATTACGTGCTCGGTCCTGACAATGAGCCCGCCCCGGCAGACCTGCGTGACCTCGCCGCCCACGCATTCGCCGTGGCGACCGACACCGGTTTCGGCAACCTGCTCGACGCGCACGCCGTCGTTGTTTGCCTGCTGAGGGCCAAGGAGCTCGGCGACACCCTCGACAGCTGGACCATCACGCGGCTGCCCGGCACTGTGTTCGTCGATCACGTCCAGGACCCGGTCGTTCTGGCCCGTGACCTCATCCACGAAGGCGGGCACAACTGGCTCAACGACGCTCTCGCAGCCACTGGCTGCAAGATCGACGATCAGGCGCGCTTCTACTCCCCGTGGAAGCAGACGATGCGACCGGCCTTCGGCTTCCTCCACGCTTGCTGGGCGTTCCCGCTGACGATGCTCTACACCGTGCGGGCGCTGACGAATGCCACCGGAGCCCTGTACCGCTTTCTGGCCGCCTACCTCGACCAGCAGCGAACCCTCCTCGCCAGCACAGCGAACGACCACGCCCGCGCGCTGGAGCTGATCAGGGACGAAGACCTCCGTTGTCGCCTGGCCACGGTCCACGGGAAGGCACTCGCCCTGTGACCGCCGACCGCCGCCGCACCCCGGGCCTGTCCTTGCTCCTCCACGGGCCGGGAGAGGAGCCCGCCACTCTGCACACCGGGCTGTCCAGTCTCGAACACGGAGTCGCCATCGGGCCGGAGACCGCCTTCAACACCGGATCCGTCGCCAAGCAGATCACCGCTCACCTTGTCCTGCTGGCCGCCAAGGACGGCCTCCTGCATCTCACGCAGAAGGCGGCAGATCTGCTGCCCAGGCTGAGGATCAGCGACATTACCGTCGGGGACCTGATCACTCACCGATCGGGCCTTCGAGACGCCGAGTCCCTGCTCTCGCTCGCCGGCTTCCGTGACCTCGACCACTACACCGCCAACGACCTGCGGAACCTCGCCTACCGCCAGGACAGGCGCGCCGTTCCCAACGACCGCTTCATCTATAGCAACACCAACTACCTCCTCCTCGCCGAGATCCTCGAAATAGTCCACGGCATCACGCTGGCCGGTGCCGCCCAGCGCGCCCTCTTCGGCCCACTCGGCATGAACGCCACCAGCTTCAAGACCGATCCGCACGAAGTCATCCCGGGAGGCGCAGCCGCGTACCGCGCTGCTGCCACCGGCTGGGAGCACTCCGCGGCACCCGTCACCCTGCCCGGCCCGGGAAGCCTCTGGACCACGGCCAGCGACCTCAGCCGTTGGCTCGAGTACCTCCACGACCGCTGGCAGCCTGAGCAGCTCCCAGGGCAGAAGGACGTCCACTATCACCCCAGCGACTACCAGCCCTACCTCTACGGGCCCGGCCTGTACGCCGACGCCCGGCCCGGAAGAGCCTCGGTATTCCATTACGGCCATGAGCAGGGATTTTCCGCCGCGACTCATCTGAGCTCGACGGGTCTCAGGGTGGTCTGCCTATCCAACAACGCCGGCATTGCTGCCGATTACGTAGTCGCCGCACTGCTGCGCGAGCTGCGCACACGCCCCGCCCAGGATCTGGCTGACCTCTTGTCTCGTGCAGCTGCCACACAACCGCGATCCCAGAGGGTCACTCCCGCGAGCCCGGCACCGGCTGCGACCGAGCAGCACACCGAGCTCGGCACTTTCACGTGCGACCAAGTCCCGGGGCACCTGCGGATCACCCACATCGGTGACGCCTTGTACCTCTGGCGCCGAGGCACTGCTGACCAGCTCACCAAATCGGGGCCGCGGTCGTACAGCGGAGACGGGTACCGCCTCACCCTCATGGGCGATGCCGAACGACCGGACGCCTTCGTCCTCAGCCTTGACCGGGCACCGGGGCTCGTCTATGCCCGCCGCTAGTGCGACCTGACTGGAGTCCCTCGCTGAAATCTCACGCGCCACTGACTCGCGATCTCTGACACGCAACGACAAAAAGCCGGACCCAGTGGGACTGGGTCCGGCTCTCGATGTCTGGCACTTCCGCAGGTCAGCGGGTTGATCACGCTGGTCCGGCTTCTGTGCCCCCGGCAGGATTCGAACCTGCGCACACGGCTCCGGAGGGCATGATCAGGTGTAGAGAGAAGCCGCCTTTGACCTGCGTAAACGCCATTTCGAGATCAGGTGAGTGGGTGGCTCACACACTCCTCACACGAATGTGTCTGGCAGTCGACCAGGCGCGGCGGGGTCAGATGATCACCTGCCATGCCTGACTCTTGTTGCCGAGGCACGTCCACTGCGCATGGTCCGGGGGTTCAGAGGGCTGGTCCAACTTGGGACAAGTACCGGTTCGCCCAACCTCCGTTGCCCAGATGCGGTGGGATAGCTCGTCATGAGGCTTCGTAAACTTGCCAGGACTCGCATGCGGATCTCGACTCGCTGGATCCAACGCCACCGCGTCGCGGTAGGGCTGGCCATAGGTGCGCCAAGTGTCCTTCTAATCATCCTTGCAGTGCTGGGCCCAGTGTCCTGGCTGGTTGCCGGCGACGCCGTCCGTGGTCTGCATGGCAAGGAACAGGTAGACGCGCTGAACTCAGTGCGTCAGACCGTGCTGACCGCGACGGCAGGCACAGCCGTACTGCTCGGGCTGGGGTACACCGCGCGCACATATCAGTTGTCGCGTCGAGGGCAAGCCACTCAGCGGTTCAGCACTGCTATCGGGCAGCTAGCCTCTGCCAAGCTCGAAGAGCGGTTGGGAGGCATATACGCGCTAGAGCACGTCATGCTGGAGTCTCCGCAGGAACATACTGCGGTGGTTGGCGTGCTGGCCGCGTTCGTGCGCGAGAACGCCCGACGGGACACCCCGCCAGGTGCTGGCCCTCTCAACTTCACGGGGGACGAATGGGAAGACTCCCTGCCGCAGTGGGGCACCGAGCCACCGGCAGATATCAGGGCCGCGGTGGACGCGCTGGCCCGTCGGCCTGAACGCAATGAACCACGCCGCGTCGACCTTAGGTCTACCAACCTTGTCGGACTGTGGATACGCAGCTTTGAATTCGATGCTCCGCCCCGTCTCACTCGCATGTTCTTGACCTGGGCGGATCTACGCCGGGCAGCTCTGCACGGTGCTGACCTGCGTGGCACGATTCTCAACGGTGCGGAACTTAGCCGGGCAAACCTCGACAGCACGCGGCTCGACGGGACCCAGCTCGCCCATGCCAACCTGCGTGGCGCCAGACTTGTCGGCGCGGCACTGCTAGGTACCGATCTCATAGGTTCAGATCTCCGGGATACCGTCGGCCTGAGCGCCGAGCAGCTGTCCGGCGCCGTGATCGACGAGACAACGAGGTTGCCCTCGGCACTCGAAGATGATCCGTGGGTGCTGACCCGCATCGCAGACTGCCGCGCGTGGCGGGACGAGCACCAAGCACCCGCGCCACCTGCGCCGCCGACTGCCCAACCAGTGTGATCAGGATCGCCATGCGGCTGGTGTCTGATGACTGGCGTCGCTTCTGGCATCAGTATCGAGACTGCGGAGCCGTCTGGCGGGCCACACGTATTGTGCTTCGTGTGCAGCTGCTTGCTCTCTTCGACCTCGACAACACCCTGATCGACCGGCACGCCGCGCTGAAGGCGTGGATCGGGGACTTCTGCGAGTCTCGGGGGCTGGCTCATGACGCTGAGTTCCTACTTGGGGACACGCTCCGGGCGAGGGCCTATCCAGCAGAGTTCGAGCGGCTCCGGGGCTCCCTAGGCCTGACTGACTCGGTCGAATCGCTATGGAACGAATACGTCGCGGGCATGTCCGGCCGCGCGCGCCGTCTACCCGGGACGCGCAGTGGCCTCGGAGGGATGCGGGCGGCCGGGTGGACGCTCGGAGTTGTCACCAACGGCGCCGTGGACATCCAGCTAGCCAAGCTGGAGAGCGCGGGGCTGGCGGACCTCTTCGACGGAGTGTGCGCCTCGGGAGAGGCCGGCGTGCGGAAGCCCGCACTGGCCGTCTTCCACGCCGCCGCCGAGCGCTGTGGCACCACCCTCGCCAAGGGCGGGTGGATGGTGGGCGACAACCCAGAGACGGACATCGAAGGCGGTCGCGCGGCGGGGCTGCGGACGGCGTGGATCTCCGCCGGACGGCAGTGGCCCGAGGGTGCCCGCAGCCCCGACGCGATGGCCGTAGACGCCGTGGGAGCCATCCAGCACCTCATGGAGTGGGGACGCTCCCCCTCGCTTCAGCCTTCGCGGGCAGAGTGAAACGCGTCCAGCGCTTCCATGAGCCCCAGAGGCTGGTCCTTGAGGGCCGCCCACCGCTCCAGTACGTCAGCCGAGGCTTCCATGAGCGCGGCCGGAAGGTGCGCATCGTCAAGGGCGCTCGCTGCCTCACGCATTTCCGGGGCCCATCGCCACGCGCGAGCGGCCGTCTTCGGGAAGTAGGCCGTCTCCGTCAGATAGCTGGTCGTTCGTCCCTCGGCGATGTCGAGGAGCTCCTCCTCCACCCCGTGGTCGCTGGCGAGCGCGTACGCGACGGCAGCGAGAACCCGGCTTGCTTTCTGGTAGCTGCTGTAGGCCAGCTTCAGAGCTGACGCCTTCCCGAGGCCGCCAGCGAGAAGCAACGGGCGAACAGCCGAGCTATCGAAGAGCCGAGCCACGGCGGCTGACTCTGCTGCCGGGCCCGACAGATACAGCCGCGGCCGTTTCGATTCGGACGGGGGTGACCCGATCACTGAGCCATCAATCACTGCAGCTGCGTGCGGCGCCATGATCGTGCTGATCTGCGCCACGTGGGCAGGCGAAATGGCGTTGGCGTCAACGTAGATGCCAGAGAATGACTCAGCGGCGACGGATGCCGCGACTTCCAGCGCGTTGGCCGGCGGACAGAGGCTGATGATGAAGTCGCACCGACCGCACAGATCCGCGAGGTCCGGCGCTGCGGTCAGCCCATATCGAATGGCCCTTTCCCTGCTCGCGTCACTGCGTCCCTCTGAGCACCAGAGGACTTCCGCACCCGAGTGCCGCGCCTGTGCGCCGACAGCGGCGCCCATGCTGCCGGGGTGCAGAATTCCGAGCGTCGTCATCCGACCAGTCCTCGGATATCGCGAGTCTCCGCCGAAACTGCGGCCGTCACGGCGTCGTTGATGATGGCCGCGGTTTCGGCGGGGGAGTGGAGCTGCGTCTCGATGACGATGGACCACGGCTCTGCTGCGTGGTCCAAGAGGTCCTGCCGTGTCTCGTGCCAGACCTTGAGCCGAGCGTCCACGTCCTTGTCGCCGCGGTTAGTGCAGCGGTCGCGGGTCACATCCTCGGGACACCACAGCAGCACCTTGACCCAATGGATAGGAAAGGCTCCAACGGCACTCGCGCCGACAACCTGACCCATGTGCAGGACCGGGATGCGCCCCGCGTCGACGAGTGCGGACACCTCGCTGCGGTCGATCGCGTACTCAGCTCCGTACCGGGAGTTCCGGTACAGCAGTCCTCCGGCGTGTGCCAGTTCCTCGATGTGCTCGGCAGTCGTGAGGCGGTAGCCAGTGCTCCGACCCGGTCCGGCCTTGAGCCGCTGGAAGAGGGCGAAGGCGGGCCGCAGGCGAGACAGCTCGGCTGTCACCGTGTCCTTACCGGAGCCCGGCGGGCCGTACAGGATGACTCCGGACGGTGTCACAGCCCTCCTCCGCTCAGTACATCCTTGGCTTCGTCTACGAGGGCGACAGCGGCACCAAGTCGGTTGTCCACCACGAAATGCGGACCCTGCGGGCGCATCTTCAGATCAAGCCCCGAGACGTACTCGTCCCATGACTCCATCTTCCAGGCGTCACGGGCCGCTCCCCGGAACTCGATGTACTCGCGCATCGACTCCGGGTCGCACTCGACCCATATCGTCGCTACTGAGACTCGCTTTGAGCGGCAACGATTCTGGAAACGCTGCATCCATTCAGCCTGTGAGAATTCGGAGATGAATGGGGCGTCGAGAATGGTGGAGATGCCGCAATCGACGTTGTCCCATGCAGCCTCCATGAGGCAGCGATATTCCAGCGGCCGGACTTTCTCGCGGTACAGCGCTGAGCTTCGGTCGTGAGCTTCGCCGCCGAGGGCGACCAAGAGCTGATCCACCAGCGGGCGCGTGAGCGAGTCTTTGTCCAGGATGGGCCAGCCAGTGAGCCCACCCAGGAACTTGGCGAACTCGGATTTGCCGGATCCGGCGAATCCGCCCACGAGCACGACGGACGGTCCGTCGAGGCTTCCGCCTGTCGTGCGACGGCCCCACGCGTCCATTACGCGGTTGAGCAGAGCCTCGCTGTCCACGTCTTGCGTGCCTTCGCGGATGCTGCTGAGTGCCTGGCGTACTGCCTGGGGCTGGTCCGGGAGCTTTCGCTCGACCTGCGCGGGTACCGGGGCGGACTCCACAGGAGTTTCCTCTCCGGGCAGTGCTCGGCGGAAGCCCAATTGGGCTTCATTTCGACGATAGAGGCGGCAGTACGCGCGGCGGTAGTGAGGGCCGGGGTACACCGAACCTTTCTCGTGGCCCCAGATGGTTTGGAAGTTGGCTGCAATGTTGAAGCCGTGGCGCTCCGCGATTTCGCGGAGCTTTTCCCCTGTGTCTTCCAGTGTCAGCCCGATCTCTTCCCTGTGCTTGCGCAACAGATCGGGATTCCAATCCGGGTGCTTCCGAGCCATCTGCCCCTCCTAGATGGGTAGTCGGAGCCGCGAGTGTAGCGGTCCGAGTAGTCCCATGGAAATCAGTGATAGCGCATGTATAAGCGGATGTGTAAAACGGCTGAGACTTAGTCAGGTAACGGAACGTGATACAGGTTTATCGGCCGCAGTAGTGAACTGGAGCACATCCGAACGGGAGGTGTTCATGTGTCACTACGCGGCCACAGCGGGCGGGGTTGGGCCTGGTCTGGGCTCAGTTGCCTTCGAGGGCAGCAACGCGCTCCCGCAGGTCTCCGACCTCGGTCCGGAGTTTGGCCACCTCGTCTCGCAGCTCGGCGATCGCCCCGATCGGGTCCGCCGACTTTGCGGCGGTGCCGGCGTCTGCGGTCAGGAAGGCTCCCTTGCCCTGGTGGCTCACAGCGAGCCCATCGGTCTTGAGCTGCCTGATCGCGTCGCGGGCCACCGTGACGGTGATCCCGTAGGCAGCCTGGAGTTCTGCGAGCGAGGGCAACTTCCCCGAATCGGCGAACTCGTCGGCCGCGATCCTCCGGCGGAGGTCTGCCGCCACCTGCTGATAGGCGGGCTTACCGGTCCACTCGACCATCTTCACCTCGGTGTCTTCCTGTCTTCCGCCGTTTCCTGGCCTCTGCCTCATAGTGCCCAAGCGGCAGAGGGAGAACCAGCTCCCGCGACGACTTGTTCCGCACAGGCTTGACGCACTCTGCCTCACAGTGCACTCTGAGGCAGAGCCGCAAGGCGGTCCCTCGCTTGGAGGGACACCAGCCTCGCGACCTCTGTTTGACCTGCGTAAACGCCCGATGGGTCTCCATCGGGTGGTCTGAGTTCAGGGCGGGGACGCTGCAATCCCGCTAAAGGCCAGAGGACAGGGCTTCGGCCCGACTGGCGAGGTGGCCCGGTGACCGCGAGCAACGGCCGGAGGGTGGGGACACAGGTCCCCCTTGCAGTGCACATCTAACTGGATCGACAGGGAGGAAGCCCCTGATGCATCGACGAAGACCCCGGGCGCCGTACGTGCTGGACCTGCACGCCGGCCATGCTCACCGCGTCTCCCTGATCCGCCGCCACGGCGCACCGGGATAGCCGGTGATTCGCGGAGTCAGGTCACCTGCGCAGCGGTTTGCTGCGACCGGTTGCCTCCTCCGCCCGTCCGGCCCCCGCACGGGGCTCGTACGGGCGGGGTTGAGGGGAGCCGGAACTACAAGGCCCCACCCGCCGGAGCGGCTGCCTCTCACCACGGACCGAGGCCGCTCCGGTGTCCCTTCGACACCACCAGGAGTGATCAGTCATGCGTACATACATCGGCGGTCATCAGGCCGTCAGCAGCAACGACTTCGTGGAACTGGCCCTCGGTACCCCGGTGGAGTTGTGGCTCGGGGTGGAGGGCGAGAGCGAGATGGAGCGCGTGGCCCGGCTGGACGCGGCGCGCGACATCCTCGCGGACAACCCGAACCTGCCGGATGACGTGAGCCGGGTCGCCGCCGAGGCGATCGAGGCGTACGCGCCGGAGCTGTTCAACGTCATCCCGCTGGTCCGTCCGAGGGTCCGCCGGACGCGGTCCCGGAAGGGAGCGGCGGCATGAGCGGGAAGATTCTGCGTGCGCAGATGAGTGTGCGCTGCTGCGGGACAACCGCCCCTGAGCCGACCGCGGGTCCGTGCTGGCAGCTCTTCGTCGTCATCACGGGCTCGGTGAGTGAGTGGCCCGTCTTCACCTGGCCGACCTCGCTGGAGGTTCCGACGGTGGAGGAGCGGTCCGCGGCGCTGGCCTCGCTGGGGTTCGCGCTCGCTGACGGCACCGAGTGGGAGTGGACGGAGGACCTCAGCCCGGAGTACCACCCGCACCCGGTGCGGGTGAAGCTGACGGCTGGAGCCACCCAGATCGTGCGGCTGGACGGTGGCGCGCGATGACGGCCACGACCATGCCGGAGCGGTCGGCGGTTCCGCCGCTGACGCGCCCGGAGATGGGTCTCGCCGGGATCGGCGCGCTCGCCGCGGCCGGTGTCGGAGCGCTGGGGCTGATCTCCTCCTTCGACGCCGTGTCCGCTGCCGCGCTGCGGTGGGGGTTCGGTGAGCCGTGGATGCTGCCGGTCGGTATCGACGTGGCGATCCCGGTGTTCACCGTGGCCAACCTGCTGCTGATCCGGATGGACATGGCCCTCGCGTGGGTCAGGTTCGTGCCCTGGATTCTCACCCTGGTGACCTGCGGGCTGAACGTGGCCGCCGGCCATGGGGTGTGGGCGAAGGTCGCGCACGGCACGATGCCGCTGCTGTGGGTGGTGTTTTCCGAGATCGGCGCGCACATCTATGCCGTACGGATCGGGGCCGCGACCGGCCGTCGGATGGACAAGATCCGCGCCTCGCGCTGGCTGCTGGCCTTCCCTTCCACGTTCTCTCTGTGGCGCCGGATGACGCTGTGGGAGATCACCTCCTACGCCGACGCTCTCGCCCGGGAGAAGGAGCGGCAGCTCGCCCGCGCCGACCTGCGAGAGCAGTACGGGCGACGGTGGCGGTCGAAGACACCACGACGCGAGCGCGTTCTGCTCCGCCTCGGAGACCTGGCCCCCGAGGGAGCCGAGCCTGAGCCCGAGCCGGAGCCGAAGGCCCCGGAGGAGCCTGTACCGCCGCAGGAGCCGAAGGAGCGGGCGCCGCGCAAGCGTCCGGCTCGCTCGAAGGCGAAGGCGAAGGCTCCGCGTACGGGAGCGGAGCTGCTGGCGGAGGCCCGCGAGGCCACGGCCGAGTGGGCGGATGACGCGATCAACGCCGAGGCGATCCGGACCGCGCTGCACTGCTCGGCGGCGAACTCCCGGGCCCTGCGGGATGCGTTGCTCGCCGAGCGGGCCGACGGCCGGCCGCTCCACTCCGTCGACACCACCGACACGGACGAGACCGCGGAGACGGCCGAGGAGGTCGCGGCATGAGCACCCTCTTAACCGCTCTGGCTGCGGCCGGGCCGCTGGCTGCCGGTTGGTCCGGCCACGTGCTGTGGCTGCGCCGTCGGCTCCACACCGCCCGCCGCGACCCGCTCACCGGGCTGCGGACCCGCGAGGGCTTCACCCGCCGCGCCACCGCGCTCCTGCGCGACGAGCGGGCCGTCGTGATCCTCGCGGACGTCGACCACTTCAAGCAGATCAACGACCGCTACGGCCACGCGGCGGGAGACGTGCTGCTGAAGGCCACCGCCGAGCGGCTCGCCCACTACGTCGGCTCCCACGGTGTCGCCGGGCGGCTGGGGGGCGATGAGTTCGCTGCCGTCGTCATCGACACCCACGGCACGATCGCCGACCTCCTCGCCGTCCTGCACGGTGTGCTGGCCCGACCGGCGGACAGCGCCAACCCGCACGTGGCGACCACGGTGTCGCTCGGCTGGGTCCGCGCCGCCGACCACCCGGGCGAAGACCTCTCCGCGCTGCTCGGCCGGGCGGATGAGGCGATGTACGCGGCCAAGCAGGTACGCGCCGGGGTCCGGCGGGCGGGGCTGGGGCGGCTGTTCGCGACGGTGGCCGGCCGCCGCTCCGGACGCCGAGGCGCCCGCACCGACGCTCCGGCGATCGGGGTGGCTGCATGAGCGGGCTGCGGATCGGTTCGCTCTGCACCGGTTACGGCGGTCTGGACATGGCTGTCCGGGCCGTCTTCGGCGGGACGCTCGCGTGGGTCGCGGACAACGACCCCGGAGCCTCCCGGACCCTGGCCCACCACCACCCCGACGTGCCGAACATCGGGGACCTGACCACGGTCGACTGGCACGCCCTGGAGGGCGTGGACATCGTGTGCGGCGGCTATCCGTGCCAGCCGTTCAGCTCTGCGGGCAAGCGGAAGGGAACCGAGGATGCCCGGCATATCTGGCCCCATATCGCCCGTGCCCTTGGCGTTCTTCGACCCCGCTACGCGGTCTTTGAGAACGTCGCAGGGCACCTTTCTCTCGGATTCGACGCCGTCCTCGCCGACCTTGCCGCCCTCGGGTTCGATGCGGAGTGGTGCACTCTTCGCGCGTCGGACGTCGGCGCCGCACATCAGCGGAACAGGCTCTTCCTCCTCGCCCGGCCTGCCGACGCCAGCCGCGAGGGAGTGGCGGGGCGGCGGGCAAGCGGGGCAGCTTCCCACGGCCGTCACCTCGCTGCTGCCGACGCCTTCGACGTCGGAGAGCACGGGTGCGGGGCACGCGGCGCAGGGCGGGATGAACCTGCGGCACGTCGTCTCCCTGCTGCCGACCCCGAGGGCGTCGGCGAACGAGAACCGGCAGACCAAGCGGACCCCGTCGCAGGAGGCGGGGACGCACGGCCGCTGCCTGGCGGCCGAGGTCTGCGAGCTGCTGCCCACCCCGGCAGCAGCGGACGGCGAGCGTCAGAGCGCGACCTACGGGCGGGGCAACCCGACATTGCGTGGGGCTCTTACGAGCCCGCGATCACACGGTGGACGGAAGTCATCGGACGCCCCGCCCCCGGGCCAGTTGACGCTCTGGGACGGCTGAACCCGCCCCTAGTCGAGTGGCTCATGGGCCTGCCCGAGGGCCATGTCACCCACGTTCCGGGGCTGTCCCGTACGGCGCAGCTCAAGGCGCTCGGCAACGGTGTCGTTCCGCAACAGGCCACGGTAGCGCTCCGCGCGCTGCTGGCCCGTCTGGAGAACGCGGGACAGGGCGGGAGGGCGGCGTGATGGGGTCCGAGCCGATCGCCGCTGCTCGTCTGTTCCGCGCGGTGATGGTGGCCGCCGGCCACCGCTGCCAGTGCGAGGGAGAGTGCGGCCAGCCGCACACCAGGGGCGAGGGTCGCTGCGCTCGGGTGCACGACACCTACGCGAGCAAGCACAGCGGGCCGGTCCGCCTCATGGCCGCCGCTGCCGACCCGCTCACCCCCGACCGCGAGGCCGCGGCACTTCCCGCGAGCGAGCTTCGGGCCTGGTGCCCGAACTGCTTCACCGCCGCCCGCCGGGCCGCTCAACGGCAGACCACCCAGAGCCCGACCACGGATCAGTGCGGCCTGTTCGACCTGTGAGAAACGGGGTCCGGTCACGACCGACCAAAGCAGCGGCCGGACCCCGCCATCCCTCTTGAGAGAAGGAAGCCTCAGTGAAGCACCCCGACGAAGAGAACGAGTTCTTCAACCGACTCGAAGCTGACATGGCCACCGACTGGACTGCCGACTCGGGCGCCGATGTGGTCGACCTCGACAAGGCCCGGTCCGCCCGTACCGAGTCGGCCGACCCCGCGACCCGACCGGCCGCCGACGCGTCGGGCGACTCCCGCACCGACGAGTCGGGCAACGCCACTGCCGAGGGGGCGGCCGACTCGGACGATGACGAGTCGGCTGCCGTGTTGGTCGACGGCCCGGCGCCGACTGGACCGGGTCTGATGGACAGGGTCCGGGGCGGCAGGCGCCGTGACGTGATCCCCGGGTGGGCCCGCTCGAAGCCGGAGTTCCTGGACGCGCTTGGGTGGCTGGGCGGTTACGCGTGGCACACCACCGCGTTCCACACGGTCCGGCTGCCCTGGTACGGGCTGCGGCTCGCGTTCCAGGCACCGGCGGGTGCGGCGAAGTTCGTCGGCGGCGCGATGCGCTGGGTCGCGGACGCCGAGGGTGAGCCGCTGCGTCAGGTCGCCGCCCGGCGCGAGGACGTCGAGCAGTACCTGAAGTTGTCCCGGCAGCGGGACAACCGGGTCAAGCTCCGGGGCATCCTCGCCGTCCTCTCCCTGATCCTCGGGCCGGTCCTGGCGCTGCTGCTGTTCGTGCTCGCCCCGACCTGGCTGACGGTCATCGCGGTTGCGGTGCTGACGGCGGGGCTGGGGTTCCTCGGGGCGCCGGCCGACAAGCCCGTCATCTCTCGCGCGGTCGTGGCGACCGAGGTGGAGCGGTTGACGTCCGGGATCGTGGAGCGTGCCCTCGGCGCGCTGGGTATCGCGGAGATCAACAAGGCCCTGGCGAAGGGTGGGGAGGGCATCAAGTTCCCCGCCCCGATCACCCGCGACGGACCGGGTTGGCGTGCGGACGTCGACCTCCCGTACGGCGTGACGGTGCCGGACATCCTGGACCGGCGCGAGAAGCTCGCCTCGGGCCTGCGGCGCCCGCTGGGGTGTGTGTGGCCGGAGCCGGTCGCGGATGAGCACGCTGGCCGGATGATGCTGTGGGTGGGTGACAAGGCTCTGAACAAGACGCCGAAGGCGCCTTGGCCGCTGGCCAAGGGTGGGGAGGTGTCGCTGTTCAAGCCGTTGCCGTTCGGCACCGACCAGCGCGGGCGGAACGTCGACATCACGGTGATGTATGACAACGTCCTGATCGGTGCCATGCCGGGCATGGGCAAGACGTTCTCCCTGCGTACGCCCCTGCTCGCGGCCGCGCTGGATCCGCTGGCGGAGCTGCTGATCTGGGAGCTGAAGGGCACCGGCGACCTGGACCCGCTGAAGAAGGTCGCCGCCGACTACGGCTCCGGCCCGGACGACGAGACCTGTGCCGCCGCGCTGGACTCGATCCGCTACGTCCACAAGGACCTGGAGCGGCGGGCGAAGGTGATCGCCTCGCTGCCGAAGGACAAGTGCCCGGAGAACAAGGTGATCCCGTCGCTCGCGGGCAACCGGTCGCTGGGGCTGCACCCGCTGGTTCTCGCGGTCGATGAGTGCCAGGAGCTGTTCTCCCACGAGAAGTACGGCAAGGAAGCCGGGGCCCTGTGCACGGCCATCATCAAGCGCGGCCGTGCCCTCGGGGTGATCCTGCTGCTCGCCACCCAGCGCCCGGACAAGGACTCCCTGCCGCCCGCGATCAGCGCGAACGTGGGGACGCGGTTCTGCCTGCGGGTCATGGGCCAGATCGAGAACGACATGATCCTGGGCACCTCCACGTACAAGAACGGCATCCGGGCGACGTCGTTCACCAAGTCGGACAAGGGCATCGGCTACCTGGTCGGTGCCTCCGATGACCCGCAGATCGTCCGCGGCTACTACATGGACAACCCTGCAGCGGACGCCATCTGCGACCGGGCCCGCAAGGCCCGTATCGACGCGGGCACCCTCACGGGACTCGCGGCCGGCATCGCGCCGGAGCGGCGGGCGGCGGCGGACACGCTGCTGGAGGACGTCCTCGCCGTCACCCCGCCGGATGAGGCCAAGCCGTGGAACGACGTCACCGTCGACCGGCTCGCCGAACTCCGCCCGGAGCTGTACGGGCCGTGGGCGGAGTTGGAGCCTGCCGAGAAGGCCCGGCAGCTCACCACCGCGCTCAAGCCGTACGGCGTCACCACCGGCCAGGTGGCCCGCCGCATCAACGGCAAGACCGTCAACCGGACCGGGTTCGAGCGCTCCCGCATCCCCACCGCGATTGCGGAGCGTGACCGGAAGCGGG
The DNA here is from genome assembly GCF_055563935.1 of Streptomyces sp. NPDC029169. Taxonomy (NCBI): domain Bacteria; kingdom Bacillati; phylum Actinomycetota; class Actinomycetes; order Kitasatosporales; family Streptomycetaceae; genus Streptomyces; species Streptomyces sp. NPDC029169. The sequence continues at coordinate 57,245 of NZ_JBVHXA010000019.1, read as the reverse complement.
ACGCAAGCTGACCGCCAGGGACCTCTAGCGCTAGGGGGCAAACCCTCTAGCGCTAGAGGTCCCGCTAGCGGCCCCTACGGCACTTGATCAGGCCGCTAGCCGATAGCGGCCCACCTGCAGAAACCCCGGAAACAGCCCTGGGAGGGCCCCTCATGACCCCTGCCCTGCTCGCTATCGCACTCCTGCTGTTCATCACCCTCAGTTACGCATCTCTGTGTGCGGCATCGCCGTTCGGAACCTGCCGCAAGTGCAACGGCTTCGGCTTCGCCACGACCACCGACCGCAAGGGCAAGCCCAAGCGCGGCAAGACCTGCCGCCGCTGCAAGGGCCACGGCAAGCGCATACGCCTCGGCCGCTGGCTCTACAACCGCGCCTCGCACACCTACCGCGTCGGCAGCCGCTGACTCGCTCCCAACGACCCGACAGGAGGCCCCTCGTGGCCGTCACCGTCTCTCTGGTTCTGCTCTTCGGACTCGTCCTGTTCTTCCTCCTGCGCTCCAAGAGCCTCGGCTACGGATCCGCGTTCATCGCCGTGATGTTCGGGTTCTTCCTCGCCTCCACTGGCGCCTCCGGACCCATCAACGAACTCGCCACCGCCGTCATCGACGCCATACCGAACCTGTAGGGAGCCCGCGATGAACGAACCGATCGTTGCCCGCCACTGGCTCGCCCACGCCGCCCCCAAGGCGGCCCCGGCGATCGCCACGTCCACGGTGCTGATCCTCGGCCGGATCTGGAACGCCAACGGCGCTGAACACTCCTTCGGGAACGCCGCGCTGATGGTCGTGCTGGCCGCTGGAGCGGCAACGGCTGGCGCGTTCGCCTCCGCCGGACGCAGCGGGGACGGTGTCCTCGCCGGAACCGCGTTCGCCACCTCGGGCGGGCTCGCGCTCGCCGGGGTCGCCGGATACGCCGACGGCCTCTCCCTGCCGCTGCTGCTCTGGGCGCTCGCCACGGCCGTGGCCTACGGGCTCGCCGCCCGCTACTGGCGTACCGACCGTCGCGACACCGTCGCGTACGAGCGGCGCAGCATCGAGCGGCGCGAGGACCACGCGCACGTCGAGCGCGTGGAAGCCCTGCGGGCCGGGGCACAGATCGAGGTCGCCCGCGAGAGCGCCGTCTACGCCACCGCCCTCGCCCAGGCCCTCACCCAGCGCGCCGCCCTGCCCGGCTTCGACCCGCTCGCCCTCACGAACGCCGGACTTCCCGAACTCCCCGCCATCGAGATCACCAAGGAGCACTGACCCATGTTCGAGATCCGCATCATCTGCGACCCCGACGACACCGACCGCATCACCACCACGCTGGCGGAGACGTTCGCGACAGGAGCCGTCCGGCGCGCGCCCTCCCGCACCACGGACAAGGCACGGCTCTACGTCACGGCCGAGCACCGCGACGACACCGACGCATGGCCGACGCCGGAGCAGGCGTACGCCAAGGCACCGAGCGTCATCAGCGAGATCGGATGGACCGCGCAGAGGGCTCGCGAGGCCCTGTGGCCCCTGCACCAGCCGGACGTGCGGGAGTTCTGGCTCCGCAAGGCCGCCCTGCTCGACCGCCTCGCCCTCGGAGACGCCAAGGGCCTCTCCGCCTCGGACGCGACCGAGCTGGCGACCGAGGCCGCCGAGGAGCTGACCGTCCTGGACTACGTCACCCCTGCCCGCGGGCCGCGGGCGTACGTCCGTCAGCAGTACGCCCTGTGGGCCAAGAACCAGTAGCTACGCCCGAGGCGGCCGCCTCTCACCACAAGACCGCGGCCGCCCCGGCTCTCCGTCCCTTCGACAGAAGCAGGAGAAACCCCAGCATGACCCATCCGATCCCGATCCTGGGAGACGGCCGGCCGGATCACCTTGGGACCGCGCTGCGCTTGGCCGCCGCCGGCGTGCCGGTGCTGCCGCTACGCGCCGGGAAGGTCCCGTTCGGCAACTGCTCCGCCTGCACGGACCTGGCGTGCGGCGGGCGGCCGAACATGAAGACCCCCGGACCCTGCACGTGCCCGCTGGCGTGCCACGGCTGGGCCGCAGCCACAACCGACCCGGACGTCATCTCCTCCCCCGAGTGGAAGGCGGCCTGGCGGCACGCCGGAGGAGTCGCGTACCACCCCGGCGGCGCGGTAGTGACCGTCGTCGACCTGGACAACGCCGACGCGGTTGCCTGGGCCCGCCAGACCCTTCCCGCCACCCGGACCGTGGCCACCACGCGCGGGGAGCACTGGATCTACCGGGGTGCCATGCGCTCGGTGAACGGCGCTCGTGAGGGTGTCGACCTCAAGTCCACGATGTCCTACGCGCGGTGGCGTGGGCCCGGCGCCGGGGCCATGGCGGACCTGCCGGCCATCGTGCGCGAGCTGGCCGTGAAGGAGCCCAGCGCGGTCCGCCCGGCGCCGTGCGCCGTCAGCGTGCCCGCACTGCCCGGGGGCGGGGAGTGCCCGCACCGCTCGCCTGCCTACCTGGAGCGTGGCATCGCCATGGCGGAGCAGCGCATCGCCGACGCCCGCAGTGCGGTCCACACCACCGTGTACCGGACCTTCCTCGCCGTCCTGTCCGCCCATGGCCGGTGCGGCTGTCTCACCGATGCGCACATCGCGCGACTGTTCACCGCCGCTCAGGCCAAGGGGGAGTCCCCCCGGCACTGCACGGACGCCTGGGACAACGCCCGTACGAGGTTGGGACTGTAGCCATGGCCGACGACGAGAAGACTCCGGCCCGCGAGGTCATCACCGACTACGCGCAAGCGCACTTCCGGTACTTCCGCACCGCCGACGGCACCGTGTTCGCGCAGAAGAACGGCCACCCCGTGGCGCGCCCGATCCGCTCGCAGGGCACCGCGGGCAGCCACCGGCAGGAACTGATGGTGGGCCTCTACGCCGACGGCTGCGGCGTATTCAACGGAACCGCATTGAAGGAGGCGTTGGACTTGATCGAGGCACTGGCGATGAGCCAGGAGGTACAGCCTGTCCACATCCGGGTTGCGCCGGGATTCGACGGGGCGACGTGGCTCGACCTGGGCCGCAACGACGGCAAGTCCGTCCGCATCCACCCCACCGGATGGGACATCGTCACCCCGCAGCCGCAGGAGGTGTGCTGGCGGCGGACCCAGCTCACCGGGGAACTGCCGCTGCCGGCCAAGGACACCGACGGCAAGGGAATCGACCTCCTGCTGCGGCTGTGCAACTTCGCCAACGCGGAGACCGAGTGCCTGGCCATCGCCTGGTTGATCGGCTGCCTTGGACCGTCCGTGCCCGTCCCCGCCCCGTTCCTCACCGGTCCCCAGGGCGCGGGCAAGTCCACCGGCGGGCGGATGCTCATCCGGATCATCGAGGGCATGAGCGGCGACCTGCGCCGCGCGCCGAAGGATGAGGAGAACCTGATCGCGGCCGTGGCTGCGGGCTGGGTCACGGCCCTGGACAACCTCTCCCATCTGGCCCCGGACCTGTCCGACCTGATGTGCTGCATCGTCACCGGGGCCGAGACCATCAAGCGGGCCCTGTACACCGACGGCGACGTGGTCCGCGCCCGCTACCGCCGCCCCCTGCTGCTGACCGGCATCGACGTCGGCGTCATCCGGCCCGACCTCGCCGAGCGACTCCTCCCGCTGCGTCTGGAGCGGCCCGGCGTGCGGCGGACCGAGGCGGAGCTGTGGGCGGAGTTCGAAGAGGCCCTGCCCGTGATTCTCGGGTCTCTGCTCGACCTCACCGTGAAGGTCCGGGCCGCTCAGGCAGACATCCCGACCGACCTGCGCATGGCCGACTTCGCCCACCTGTGCGCGCAGCTCGACGCGGCGACCGGCCTCGGAGCGCTGGACGCGTACCGGGCCAGCCTGGACGACCTCAACGACGACGTCATCGAGGGCGACCTGCTGGCGCAGACCGTCCTCAAGCACGCCGCCGGCATCGAGCCGGGGACGGAGGTTCGGATGACCTCGGCCGAGTGGCTGCACTGCCTCACCCAGCTCTACACCGGAGAGGACTTCCGCCCACTGCCAAAGGGGTGGCCCACCACGGGCAAGGTCCTCTCCGACCGCCTCAAGCGGCTCCAGCCGACCCTCGCCGCCCGCGGCGTCCTCGTCGACTGGGGCCGTACCAGCGCTGCCCGGTACATCGAGATGGCCCGACCGTCCGGCCCGCCGGCGGACCAGCAGGAGCCGCTGCTCTAGCCCGCGCCACGACGACCGCCCTCGCACAGGCAAGAGGAGCACCCCGCCGGGCGGCGCGGCGGTGCTCCTCTTGCTCTTCCGGCGGCAGCGCCGCCGCTGTAAGGGACGTGCCGCGCAGCGGCTCCTTCTTCGCGTTCTGAGACGCGCGGCACCACAACAGACACCCCACCCCCTTTTCCTAAGAAAGGGAACGCTGCGTCACCTGCGTCACCACAGGACAGCAAACGGCCTGTGAGCTGCGGCTACATCGGTGACGCAAGAGGTCGACGGCTGCGTCATCCCGCGTCACCCGCGTCACCGGTGACAGACACGGTGACGCACCGGTGACACACGCCGACGCCCCCTGCGTCACGCAAAGCCGCAGGTCAAGCGCGCGAGAGACGCAGATGACGCAGTGACGCAGAAATCCGCCCTTCGGACAGGAGCGGACTTCCAAGAACCCCTAACCCGGCCGCGATGCGTACGGCCGGACCCAACTTCCCTCGCGCACAGAAGGAGGCGAGCTGATGAGCTCGACCACCCGCCGACGGCCGTCCAGTGACGAGATGCTCACCATTGCCCAGGTTGTGGAGGAGATCGGAGTCTCTCTGGCGACCTTCTACCGCTGGCGGCAGCTGAAGAAGGGCCCCAAGGCCATCAAGCTCCCGAACGGCGCGGTCCGCATCCGCCGCTCCGAGCTGGAGAACTGGATCGAGGCCCTGGAGGAGGCCGCGTGACCTACCGCAAGACCAGCGAGTCCCCGGGCGCCCGCAACAGCGGGCGCCCGCCCGCGTCCGACGAGCCGATCCTCTCCACCGACGTGCGCATGTGGAAGATCAGCAAGATTTCCAGCAAGAAGGCTCCCTACCAACTCCGTTGGGTGGTGGCCGGCAAGGTTTGCCACGCCTCCTTCGCCACAGTGACCCTGGCGGATAGTCGCCGTTCCCAGCTGTGGCAGGCCATGCAGAGAGGCGAGGCATTCGACGTGGAGTCCGGGCTGCCGGAGTCCGAACTCCGGGCGGCCGCGGCGAAGGCGAACACCCGGCCTGATCCGTCGTGGTGGGAGTTCAGTCAGGAGTACATGGCGCTCCGGTGGCGCGCGGCAGCGGCCAAGACCCGCGAGGGTCTGGCCGACAGCCTGGCCACGGTGGCGCTCGCCATGGTGGAGGCGGGAAGGAAGGCGCCGACGCCGGAGGAGACACGTCTGGCGATGCGCTGGGCGGTCGTACCCGCGCATAAGGGCGAGGACCCTCCGGAGGAGCTGGCGGCTGCCTGCACGTGGCTCCAGAACCGTTCGCTGCCCTTGTCGGCCCTCACTGACCCCAAGGTGGTGCGGGATGTCCAGTACCGGCTTTCGTTCAAGCTGGACGACACCCCGGCAGCGGGGGAGACGTACAAGCGCCGTCGCCGCGGCTTCAACACGGCCATGGAGTACGCCATCGAGTGTGGGTACCTGGAGGAGAACCCGCTCCTGGGAGTGAAGCGCAAGGGGTCCACCAAGGGCGATGTGGTGGACCCCAGGGTCTTGGTCAATGCCGTCCAGGGCGAGCAGCTGCTCACGGCCATCTCGTACGTGGGGTCCGTACACCGGAACCGCGGGCGCCGACTGGTCGCCTTCTTCGCCTGCCAGCTGTACGCGGCGATGCGGCCGGCCGAAGCGGTGGGGCTCCGGAGGAAGGACTGCTACCTCCCCGAGAAGGGATGGGGGACGCTCACGCTCAAAGAGACCCGGCCGGTGTCGGGCAAGAGATGGACGGACTCGGGGCAGCGCCACGACAAGCGCGGGCTCAAGTCCAGGGAGCCCAAGGCGGACCGGCCGGTCCCGATTCCTCCGCCGCTGGTCGCCATGCTCCGCGCGCACATCGCGGAGTTCGGCACGGCGAAGGACGGCCGACTCTTCGCCAACGAGCGCGGCGCCGTGCTCGGGACGTCCAGCTACTGGAGGGTCTGGCAGGAGGCACGGCCGATCGCCCTCCCGCCGGAGAAGGTGGATTCCCCACTCGCCCACCGGCCGTACGACCTGCGGCACACCTGCATCACGAACTGGCTGAACGCGGGGGTCCCCGTCGCGGAAGTGGCCCGCCGCGCGGGCAACTCGCCCGAGGTCATCCACCGCCGATACGAGGGCTGCATCGACGGCCACGAGGAGCTGAACAACAAGAAGATCGAAAAGGCCATGGGGTGGGCTTCGGACGCCCAGTGAGGGGCGCGAGCGCTCACACGCCACTCACACGCGACCAGTGATAGACAACGACAAAGAGCCGGACCCAGTGGGACTGGGTCCGGCTCTCGATGTCTGGCACTTCCACAGGTCAGCGGCTTGATCACGCTGGTCCGGCTTCTGTGCCCCCGGCAGGATTCGAACCTGCGCACACGGCTCCGGAGGCCGTTGCTCTATCCCCTGAGCTACGGGGGCGTCCGCCGCGTTCGGCGGCGACGGGTAGAACCCTACCAGCATCCGAGGCGTGGCTGTGAACAGGTATTTCCGTCGCGTCACCGACCCCTCGTTCCCCCTCACGGGTCGGAAGTGGGCAAAACCCGGACGCAGCCACTTCCCGCGACCTACTCTCGTCGTGTGTCAGGCATGTCCGGTCGGGTGCTTGTTGTCGATGACAACCGGGTGATCCGGCAGTTGATCAGGGTCAATCTCGAGCTTGAGGGCTTCGAGGTCGTGACCGCGGCCGATGGTGCCGAGTGTCTGGATGTCGTGCATCAGGTGCAGCCCGATGTCGTCACCCTCGACGTCGTCATGCCCCGGCTGGACGGGTTGCGCACCGCCGAGAGGCTGCGGTCCGATCCGCGGACCAGTCATCTGCCCGTCGCCATCGTCAGTGCCTGTACGCAGTACGAGATGGACAGCGGCGTCGCCCTCGGTGTCGACGCCTTCCTCGCCAAGCCCTTCGAGCCCGCCGAGCTCGTACGTGTCGTCCGCAAGCTCATGCACCGCGACGGGCGGGAGCCGGGGGAGCGGCGTGGTGGACAGGAGGGGCCGTCGGGGGTCGATGGCAGACACGACGGCGCGCGCGACGGGAGACACGGGGCCGGGCGCGCCGGTACGTGCCCCCAGTGACCGTCCCGCGTCGCCGTTCCTCGGTGCCGCCCCACCCGCCCCACGCGCCCCCAGTGACCGCATCGCGAAACCGGTTCGCGTTCCGACCCCCCTTCTCCCCTACGCTTGTCCCGTGACCCCCGCGGACCTCTCCCTCACCGTGCTGCACGCCGTGCGCCGCGCGGTCGACGACGGTGCGCTGCGGGTCGATAGCCAGGACATGCCCCAGCGCGTCACGCTCGAGCGGCCCCGGCCCGGCGGTCTCGGGGACTACGCCAGCAACGTCGCCCTCACCCTCGCCCGTGCCGCCCGCCGCCCTCCCCTCGACGTCGCCGCCGTCCTCCGCGACCGGCTCCACCAGAGCCCCGGGCTTGCCGCCGTCGACATCACCGGGCCCGGGTTCCTCAACTTCACCCTGCGCCACGATGCTCAGCAGGACCTCGTACGCGAGATCCTCGGCCGACGCGACACGTACGGGTGGTGCGAGGCCCGCGGGGAGACTGTGCGCCTCGCGCACCGGCCCGACCTGCGGGCCCGGGTGACCGTCGAAGCCCTCCGGCGCATCCTGCGTACCCAGGGCGTCGAGGCCGAGGCCGTCCCCGGGCACGACATCGCGCCCCTGCCCGTCCCGGACACCGACCCCTTTCCCCGCCTCGGGCCCGACGCCGCCCGCTGGGGGCTCCTCGCCTCCGCCGGCCACGACCGCGCGCCGCTCGGCGATGAGCTTCTCCGGCAGCACGAGGACAATCCCCTCTTCCGCGTCCGGTACGCCCACTCCCGTACCCGCGCCCTCATCCGGAACGCCGAACAGCTCGGGTTCCACCCCCAGACCGACGAGGCCGTGCACGCGCCCGCGCTCACCCGCGCCCTCGGCGATCACCCCGCCGTCCTCGCCTCCGCCGCCCGCCACCGCGCCCCCGACCGGGTCGCCCGGCACCTGGAAGTCACCGCCGACGCGCTGCTCGACTTCCAACACACCGTCCTGCCCCTCGGCGACGAGAAACCCTCGGCCGCCCACCGTTCCCGGCTCGCGCTCGCCGAAGCCGCCGGGGTGGTGCTCGCCGGTGGCCTCTCCCTGCTCGGCATCAGCGCCCCCGACCAGATGTGAAAGATGCAGACATGAGCCGTTCCGCCCACCCCGCCGGGCCCCGCCACGCCGACGTCCTCCCCGAAGGGCACTACACCGCCCCGCCCAGCGACCTCAACCACCTCGACCCCAAGGTGTGGGCCAGGACCGTCGAGCGGAACGACCGCGGCGTCGTCACCGTGGGCGGCATCGGAGTCGACGAGCTCCGCGAGCAGTTCGGCACCCCCGCCTACTTCCTCGACGAGGACGACTTTCGCACCCGCTGCCGCTCCTGGGCCGACGCCTTCGGCCAGGACGCCGACGTCTTCTACGCCGGGAAGGCCTTCCTCTCCCGGGCCATCGTGCGGTGGCTCAAGGAGGAAGGGCTGAATCTGGACGTGTGCTCCGGCGGCGAGCTCACCACCGCCCTCTCCGCCGGCATGCCCCCCGAGCGCATCGCCTTCCATGGGAACAACAAGTCCCACGAAGAGATCCAGCGCGCCGTCGAGGTCGGCGTCGGGCGCATCGTCCTCGACTCGTTCCAGGAGATCGTCCGCGTCGCCCACATCGCCCAGTCCCTCGGCAAGCGGCAGCGCGTCCAGATCCGTGTGACGGTGGGTGTGGAAGCGCACACCCATGAGTTCATCGCCACCGCGCACGAGGACCAGAAGTTCGGCATCGCCCTCGCCGGGGGACAGGCCGCCGAGGCGGTGCGAAGGGCCCTCAAGCTCGACGGGCTCGAGCTCATCGGGATCCACTCGCACATCGGGTCGCAGATCTTCGACATGGCGGGTTTTGAAGTGTCCGCGCGACGCGTCGTCCAGCTCCTCGCCGACGTTCGTGACGAGCACGGCGTCGAGCTCCCCGAGATCGACCTCGGCGGCGGCCTCGGCATCGCGTACACCTCCGAGGACGACCCCCGCGAGCCGCACCACATCGCCAAGGCCCTCAACGAGATCGTCACCCGCGAGTGCGAGGCCGCCGGGCTGCGTACCCCCCGGATCTCCGTCGAGCCCGGGCGCGCCATCGTCGGACCGACCGCCTTCACCCTGTACGAGGTCGGCACCGTCAAGCCCCTCGAAGGCCTCCGTACGTACGTCTCCGTCGACGGCGGCATGTCCGACAACATCCGCACCGCGCTGTACGACGCCGAGTACAGCGTCGCCCTCGCGTCGCGGACGAGCGACGCCGAGCCCATGCTCGCCCGCGTCGTCGGCAAGCACTGCGAGAGTGGCGACATCGTGGTCAAGGACGCGTTCCTGCCGTCCGACCTGGCCCCCGGCGATCTCATCGCCGTGCCGGCCACCGGCGCCTACTGCCGCTCCATGGCCAGCAACTACAACCACGCCCTCCGCCCGCCCGTCGTCGCCGTTCGCGACGGCCAGGCGCGGGTGATCGTCCGGCGCGAGACGGAGGAAGATCTCCTGCGTCTCGATGTCGGCTGATGAAATAAGTGTCTCAGGATCCGGACGAGGCATAGAAACCCTCGTCCGGTGAGTGAGACTGGTCCAACCGTAGAGATACGACGAAGAAGTACGAGAAAGAGGTCGGATGATGCGTACGCGTCCGCTGAAGGTGGCGCTGCTGGGCTGTGGTGTGGTCGGCTCAGAGGTGGCGCGCATCATGACGACGCACGCCGACGACCTCGCCGCGCGCATCGGCGCCCCGGTCGAGCTCGCCGGCGTCGCGGTCCGCCGCCCGGACAAGGTCCGGGAGGGCATCCCCGCCGAGCTGATCACCACCGACGCCACCGCCCTCGTCAAACGGGGCGACATCGACGTCGTCGTCGAGGTCATCGGCGGTGTCGAGCCCGCCCGTACCCTCATCACCACCGCCTTCGAGCACGGCGCCTCCGTCGTCTCCGCCAACAAGGCGCTCCTCGCCCAGGACGGCACGACGCTCTACGCCTCCGCCGACGAGCACGGGCAGGATCTGTACTACGAGGCCGCCGTCGCCGGCGCCATCCCGCTCATCCGGCCGCTGCGCGAGTCCCTCGCCGGTGACAAGATCAACCGCGTGATGGGCATCGTCAACGGGACGACGAACTTCATCCTCGACAAGATGGACACCTCCGGCGCCGGGTACAGCGAGGCCCTCGACGAGGCCACCGCCCTCGGGTACGCCGAGGCCGATCCGACCGCCGACGTCGAGGGGTTCGACGCCGCCGCCAAGGCCGCGATCCTCGCCGGTATCGCCTTCCACACCCGCGTACGCCTCGACGACGTCTACCGCGAGGGCATGACCGAGGTCACCGCCGCCGACTTCGCCTCCGCCAAGCAGATGGGCTGCACCATCAAGCTGCTCGCCATCTGTGAGCGGGCGGTCGACGGCGAGTCCGTCACCGCGCGCGTGCACCCCGCGATGATCCCGCTGAGCCACCCGCTCGCCTCCGTCCGCGAGGCCTACAACGCGGTCTTCGTCGAGGCCGAGGCCGCCGGCCGGCTCATGTTCTACGGCCCCGGCGCCGGCGGCGCTCCGACCGCCTCGGCCGTCCTCGGCGACCTGGTCGCCGTGTGCCGCAACAAGCTCAACGAGGCCACCGGCCCCGGCGAGTCCGTGTACACCCAGCTGCCCGTGAGCCCCATGGGCGACGTGGTGACGCGGTACCACATCAGCCTCGACGTGGCCGACAAGCCTGGCGTACTCGCCCAGGTCGCGACGGTCTTCGCCGAGCACGGCGTATCGATCGATACCGTCCGCCAGACGGGCAAGGACGGCGAGGCCTCCCTCGTCGTCGTCACCCACCGCGCGCCCGACGCCGCCCTTTCCGGGACCGTCGAGGCGCTGCGCAAGCTCGACACCGTGCGCGGTGTCGCCAGCATCATGCGTGTTGAAGGGGAGTAAGGACCCATGACCAGCAAGGGCACCCACCAGTGGCGCGGCATCATCGAGGAGTACCGGGACCGCCTTCCGGTCACGGACAAGACGCCGGTCGTCACGCTCCGTGAGGGTGGCACGCCGCTCGTCCCCGCTCAGGTCCTCTCCGAGCGCACGGGCTGCGAGGTGCACCTCAAGGTCGAGGGCGCCAACCCCACCGGTTCCTTCAAGGACCGCGGCATGACCATGGCCATCTCCAAGGCCAAGGAGGAGGGCGCGCAGGCCGTCATCTGCGCCTCCACCGGCAACACCTCGGCGTCCGCCGCCGCTTACGCGGTGCGCGCCGGGATGGTCTCCGCCGTCCTCGTGCCGCAGGGCAAGATCGCGCTCGGCAAGATGGGTCAGGCCCTCGTGCACGGCGCGAAGATCCTCCAGGTGGACGGCAACTTCGACGACTGCCTCGACCTGGCCCGCGCGCTCTCGGACAACTACCCGGTCGCGCTGGTCAATTCGGTCAACCCGGTACGCATCGAGGGCCAGAAGACCGCCGCGTTCGAGATCGTGGACATGCTGGGCGACGCCCCGGACATCCACGTCCTGCCCGTGGGCAACGCCGGCAACATCACGGCGTACTGGAGGGGGTACCGGGAGTACGCCGCGGACGGCCTGGCGACGCACAAGCCGCGCATGTGGGGCTTCCAGGCCTCCGGCTCCGCGCCGCTCGTACGCGGTGAGGTCGTCAAGGACCCGTCGACCATCGCCACCGCGATCCGCATCGGCAACCCGGCTTCCTGGGACTTCGCGATCGCCGCGCGGGACGAGTCCGGCGGCTTCATCGACGAGGTGACGGACCGTGAGATCCTGCGCGCCTACCGGCTGTTGGCGGCTCAGGAGGGTGTCTTCGTCGAGCCCGCCTCCGCCGCGTCCGTGGCCGGTCTGCTGAAGGCCGCCGAGCAGGGCAAGGTCGACCCGGGCCAGCGGATCGTCTGCACCGTCACCGGCAACGGCCTGAAGGACCCCGACTGGGCCGTCGCCGGCGCGCCCCAGCCGGTCACCGTCCCCGTCGACGCCGCCGCGGCGGCCGAGCGCCTCGGCCTCGCGTAAAGCACCACAAGTCAGGCAAGTCCCCGACGGGAAGCGCCTCTCCGGGAAACCCCCGGAGAGGCAAACCCGATCAGGAACGTACATAGGCGCACAGGAAGGCTTGCGACACGCATCGTGCGCCTCCTGTGCGCCCTATGTCGCCACAGAACCTTCCTTCGATAGGCTGTACCGAACCCGCCCCGTTGCATATGCGCGGTGTCGTCGCCGTTGTCGCCCCCCGAGGCAGACGCGGCCCCCGGGTTTCCGTGTACTTCACTTGAAATCCCGCAGTCGAATCCCGTAGTCGCAAGTCAAGGAGAGTCATCGAGCGATGGCCGGTCCCGCGTTCCGCGCCGCCGCCGTACGGGTGCGCGTTCCCGCCACCAGCGCCAACCTCGGCCCGGGCTTCGACGCCTTCGGCCTGTCGCTGGGTCTCTACGACGACGTCGTCGTCCGGGTCGCCGACTCCGGGCTGCACATCGACATCGCCGGCGAGGGCGCCGACACGCTCCCGCGCGACGAGAGCCACCTGCTCGTACGCTCCCTGCGTACCGCCTTCGACCTGCTCGGCGGGCAGCCCCGCGGCCTTGAGGTCGTCTGCGCCAACCGCATCCCGCACGGCCGCGGCCTCGGCTCCTCCTCCGCCGCCATCTGCGCCGGCATCGTCGCCGCCCGCGCCGTGACCATAGGCGGCGACGCCCGCCTCGACGAGGCCGCCCTGCTCGAACTGGCCACCGAGATCGAGGGGCACCCCGACAACGTCGCCGCCTGTCTGCTCGGCGGCTTCACGCTCGCCTGGACCGAGTCCGGTGCCGCGCGAGCCATCAGGATGGATCCTTCCGATTCCATCGTTCCGGTGGTTTTCGTCCCCGGAAAGCCCGTACTGACCGAGACCGCCCGTGGTCTGCTGCCGCGCACCGTCCCGCACGTCGACGCCGCGGCCAACGCCGGACGCGCCGCGCTCCTCGTGGAGGCGCTCACCCGCCGCCCCGAGCTGCTGCTCGCGGCCACCGAGGACCGGCTGCACCAGGAGTACCGGGCTCCCGCGATGCCCGAGAGCATCGCCCTTGTGAACCGGCTGCGGGCGGACGGAGTCCCCGCGGTCATCTCCGGCGCGGGCCCCACGGTGCTCGCGCTGGCCGAACACGGGACGGCCGACAAGGTCGCCCGGCTGGCGGGCGAGGGATGGGCCGCGAACCGGCTCGACCTCGATGTGTCCGGGGCGAGTGTTCTGCCGCTCGCGTCATAGGGACACGTGATTGCCGGTGAGGGAGAGGGGGAATGTTTGTTGGAGCCGGTAGTGTTAACCTCAAGTCAGCACCCGGCGCCTTTGTGGCGCGGTGCTGAGTGTCCCCATCAGGGACCACCGATTCTTCCGGGAGCCTCCCACACTGCCTGAGCAGCCTGCCTGAGCAGTTTCGAGCACGCTCCGGAACCGGCACGACACCCCTCGCTCTTTCCTCGTGAGGGCCGAGCAGGGGGCCTCGGGCCGGACCCACAGCACGTTTTTTCTCTTCCGCCGTACCCGGCGGGACCACCGCCCCGACACGATCCGCACACCAGGACCGTCGTCGGACAGCACAACCGGTCGCCGAGCCAGATGGCCGACGTCCGCTCCAGGGAAGGACCCTTCGTGAGCGACACCACCGATCTGATGGGCGTGACTGCCGACAACAGCGTCGACACTTCCGCGCCCGCCGCAGGTGCTGCCACTGGCACCACCGCACGGCGCCGCCGCTCCGGCACCGGCCTCGAGGGCATGGTCCTGGCCGAGCTGCAGCAGGTCGCGTCCGGCCTCGGCATCAGGGGCACTGCGCGGATGCGCAAGAGCCAGCTGATCGAGGTCATCAAGGAGGCACAGGCCGGTGGAGGCTCCGCCCCCGCCAAGGCCGCCGCCGACACGGCTGACACCAAGCCGAAGCGCCGCGCCACCTCCAAGGCCCGTACGGCCGAGGGCGCCGCCGAGACCGCTGCGCCGCAGGCGGAGAAGGCCGAGAAGGCCGTCGCCCAGCAGCAGATCGAGATCCCCGGCCAGCCTGCCTCCGAGGACCAGCCGGCTGGCGAGCGCCGCCGCCGCCGGGCCACCGCGCCCGCCGGCAGCCCGGAGGGCGAGGCCAAGGCCGAGTCCGCCCAGGCCGTCAAGACCGAGACCAGGGCCGAGACCCGGACGGACTCCCGAACCGAGTCCCGTACGGAAGTCTCCGCCGAGGCCAAGGCCGAGACCGCCGCCGACACCGCCGAGGGCCGCGGCCGCCGCGACCGCGGCGAGCGGGGCGAGCGTGGGGACCGCCGTGACCGTGGCGACCGTCAGCGCGACCGTCGCGACCGCGGCAAGGGCGACGACCAGCAGGGTGGTGGCCAGGGTGGCCAGCGCCAGCAGCGTCAGGGCGGCCAGCCGCAGGCCGGCCCGCAGGACGACTTCGATGACGAGGGCGGCCGTCGTGGCCGTCGGGGCCGCTACCGCGACCGCCGTGGCCGTCGTGGCCGCGAGGACTTCGCGACCGGTGAGCCGCAGGTCTCCGAGGACGACGTCCTGATCCCCGTCGCGGGCATCCTGGACATCCTCGACAACTACGCGTTCATCCGGACCTCCGGCTACCTGCCCGGCCCGAACGACGTGTACGTCTCCCTCGCCCAGGTCCGCAAGAACGGCCTGCGCAAGGGTGACCACGTCACCGGCGCCGTGCGTCAGCCGAAGGACGGCGAGCGCCGCGAGAAGTTCAACGCGCTGGTCCGCCTGGACTCCTCGAACGGCATGGCCGCCGACTCCGGCCGTGGCCGCCCGGAGTTCAACAAGCTGACCCCGCTGTACCCGCAGGACCGGCTCCGTCTGGAGAGCGACCCGGGCGTGCTGACCACGCGGATCATCGACCTCGTGTCGCCGATCGGCAAGGGCCAGCGAGGCCTGATCGTGGCCCCGCCGAAGACCGGCAAGACCATGATCATGCAGGCGATCGCCAACGCGATCACGCACAACAACCCCGAGTGCCACCTGATGGTCGTCCTGGTCGACGAGCGTCCGGAAGAGGTCACCGACATGCAGCGGTCGGTCAAGGGCGAGGTCATCTCCTCGACCTTCGACCGCCCGGCCGAGGACCACACCACGGTCGCCGAGCTGGCCATCGAGCGCGCCAAGCGTCTCGTGGAGCTGGGTCACGACGTGGTCGTCCTGCTCGACTCGATCACCCGCCTGGGCCGCGCGTACAACCTCGCCGCCCCGGCCTCCGGCCGCATCCTGTCCGGTGGTGTCGACTCGACCGCGCTCTACCCGCCGAAGCGCTTCTTCGGTGCCGCGCGGAACATCGAGGACGGCGGCTCGCTGACCATCCTCGCGACCGCTCTGGTGGACACCGGCTCCCGCATGGACGAGGTGATCTTCGAGGAGTTCAAGGGCACCGGCAACATGGAGCTCAAGCTCGACCGGAAGCTCGCCGACAAGCGCATCTTCCCGGCCGTCGACGTCGACGCCTCGGGTACGCGTAAGGAAGAGATTCTGCTCGGCAGCGACGAGCTCGCCGTCACCTGGAAGCTGCGTCGCGTGCTGCACGCGCTCGACCAGCAGCAGGCGATCGAGCTGCTTCTCGACAAGATGAAGCAGACGAAGTCGAACGGCGAGTTCCTTCTTCAGATCCAGAAGACGACGCCGGGCGGCAACAACGACTGAGGCGAGACCTCCGTCACACGCCCAGCGCCCACCGTGCCCCGCACGGTGGGCGCGGGGCGTTTTTCATGGCGCTCGCGGGGCGTTTTCATGCGCTGTTCTCATGCGCTTACGATCCGTCGCTCTGCGAAACCTCACAGGTTCCTATGCAACCCTTTCGGGTGCTTCGCCGTCACACAAGGTGAACCGAGGACCTGAGGTACTGAGATGGGCAGATGACCGAGCAGAGCAAGAGCGGCCGAATACGGGGCAACGGCCGCCGCCGCAAGCAGCCCGCCACGGGCCGCCGGGCGGTGACCGTCGCCGCGTGGAGCGCGGCCGCGCTCGTCGTGCTCGGCGGCTCCGGCCTCGGCTACGTGTACCTCAAGCTCAACGGCAACATCCAGGGCGTCGACATCAACGCCCAGCTGGGCACCGACCGCCCCAAGAACCTCGACAACGGCTCGATGGACATCCTGGTCCTCGGCTCCGACTCCCGCTCCGGCGCCAACGACGCCTACGGCAAGGACGAGGGCGGCGCCCGCTCCGACACCGTGATGGTCGTCCACGTCTACGAGGGCCACAAGAAGGCCAGCGTCGTCTCCATCCCGCGCGACACCCTCGTCGACCGCCCCGCGTGCAACGACGAGCGCGGCACGGCCGTCCCCGCCGACAGGCGCGCGATGTTCAACACCGCGTACGAGGCCGGCGGCCCGGCCTGCGCCGTGAAGACGGTCGAGTCGATGTCCGGCATCCGCATGGACCACTACGTCGAGGTCGACTTCACCGGCTTCAAGAAGCTGATCGACAAGCTCGGCGGCGTCGAGATCACCACGACCCAGGCCATCAAGGACTCCAAGAGCCACCTCGACCTCGCACCGGGCACCCACACCCTCGACGGCGAGCAGTCCCTCGGTCTGGTCCGCACCCGCAAGAGCGTCGGCGACGGCAGCGACCTCGGCCGTATCCAGCTCCAGCAGGCGTTCATGAAGGCCTTCATCGACCAGGTCAAGGACGTCGGCGTCTTCAGCGACCCGAAGAAGCTCCTGGACATCGCCGACACCGCCACCAAGGCCATCACGCCCGATTCGGAGCTCGACTCGGCGGCCGAGCTGATGGGCTTCGCCCAGGGACTCGCCGGGCTCGGCGCCGAGGACGTCCACATGATCACGATGCCGGTCGAGTACGACCCCGCCGACCCGAACCGTGTCGTACCGCTGGAAGCCCAGTCCCGGCAGGTCTGGCAGGCGCTCAAGGGCGACCGGCCCATCCCCGCCTCCGCGACGAAGGACACCGCCACGGGCAAGACCGAGGGCCTGGTGAAATAGCCCGGAATAGTTTCACCACGGACCCGGTTTTGGGAGATACGGCCGGTCCTGGCAGACTGGTACGTCGGCCCCGGTTCACGCACGCGCATCCCGCGCGGCGACCCGGTGCCCTCCCGAAACTAGGAGACACCTTGAAGCGCGAGATCCACCCCGAGTACGTCGAGACCCAGGTCAGCTGCACCTGCGGCGCGTCGTTCACCACTCGTAGCACCCTGACCGACGGCACCATCCGTGCCGAGGTCTGCTCCGAGTGCCACCCGTTCTACACGGGCAAGCAGAAGATCCTCGACACCGGCGGCCGTGTCGCCCGCTTCGAGGCCCGCTTCGGCAAGGCTGCGGCCAAGAAGTAGCACGTCACTGCGCCGGTCCTTGGTCGCTCCCGCAGGGGGCACCCGGACCGGCGCTTTGCCGTCCCCGCAGTCCGTTCGTACGAAAACCAGGAGCCCCCGATGTTCGAGGCGGTCGAGGAACTGATCGGCGAGCACGCCGATCTCGAGAAGAAGCTCGCTGACCCGTCGGTCCACGCCGACCAGGCCAACGCGCGCAAGCTGAACAAGCGTTACGCCGAGCTGACCCCGATCGTCGCCGCCTACCGTGCCTGGAAGCAGAACGCGGACGACATCGAGACCGCCCGCGAGCTCATGCACGAGGACCCCGACTTCGCGGCCGAGGTCAAGGAGCTGGAGAAGCAGCGCGAGGAGCTCGTCGACCGGCTGCGGCTGCTGCTCGTCCCGCGCGACCCCAGCGACGACAAGGACGTCATCCTGGAGATCAAGGCCGGCGCGGGCGGCGACGAGTCCGCCCTGTTCGCCGGCGACCTGCTGCGGATGTACCTGCGCTACGCCGAGCGCGTCGGCTGGAAGACCGAGATCATCGACTCCACCGAGTCCGAGCTCGGCGGCTACAAGGACGTCCAGGTCGCCGTGAAGACCAAGGGCGGCAACGGCGCTACCGAGCCCGGCCAGGGCGTCTGGGCGCGGCTGAAGTACGAGGGCGGGGTGCACCGCGTCCAGCGCGTGCCCGCCACCGAGTCGGCCGGCCGGATCCACACCTCAGCGGCCGGTGTCCTCGTGACCCCCGAGGCCGAGGAGATCGACGTCGAGATCCACGCCAACGACCTGCGCATCGACGTGTACCGCTCGTCGGGTCCCGGCGGCCAGTCCGTCAACACGACCGACTCCGCGGTCCGCATCACGCACCTGCCGACCGGCATCGTCGCCTCCTGCCAGAACGAGAAGAGCCAGCTCCAGAACAAGGAGCAGGCCATGCGTATCCTGCGGTCCCGGCTGCTCGCCGCCGCGCAGGAGGAGGCCGAGTCCAAGGCCGCCGACGCCCGTCGCAGCCAGGTCCGTACGGTCGACCGGTCCGAGAAGATCCGGACGTACAACTTCCCGGAAAACCGGATCTCGGACCACCGCGTCGGCTTCAAGGCGTACAACTTGGACCAGGTGCTCGACGGCGATCTGGACGCGATGATCCAGGCCTGCGTCGACGCCGACTCTGCTGCGAAACTGGCCGCCGCGTAAGTTCCGTAAGCCCCGCCCCGTACCGCCCGCACCACGGAGGACCAGCGTGAACCTGCTGCTTGCCGAGGTGGCCCAGGCCACCCAGCGGCTGGCCGACGCCGGCGTTCCCTCGCCGCGTTTCGACGCGGAGGAGCTCGCCGCGTTCGTGCACGGCGTCAAGCGGGGGGAGCTGCACAACGTCAAGGACGCGGACTTCGACGCCCGCTACTGGGAGGCGGTGGCCCGCCGCGAGGCGCGCGAGCCGCTCCAGCACATCACCGGCCGGGCGTTCTTCCGTTACCTGGAACTCCAGGTGGGTCCTGGCGTCTTCGTGCCCCGGCCGGAGACCGAGTCGGTGGTGGGCTGGGCCATAGACGCCGTACGGGCCATGGACGTCGTCGAGCCGCTGATCGTCGACCTGTGCACGGGCTCGGGCGCGATCGCGCTCGCCATGGCGCAGGAGGTGCCGCGTTCGCGCGTGCACGCCGTCGAGCTGTCCGACGACGCGCTGGTGTGGACCCGTAAGAACGCGGAGGGCTCACGGGTCACGGTCCACCAGGGCAACGCGCTGACCGCGCTGCCGGAGCTCGACGGCCAGGTCGACCTGGTCATCTCCAACCCGCCGTACATCCCGCTCACCGAATGGGAGTACGTCGCGCCCGAGGCGCGGGACCACGACCCGGAGATGGCGCTGTTCTCCGGCGAGGACGGCCTCGACACGATCCGCGGGATCGAGCGCACCGCGCACCGCCTGCTGCGCCCGGGGGGGCTCGTCGTGATCGAGCACGCCGACACCCAGGGCGGCCAGGTGCCGTGGATCTTCAACGAGGAGGCCGGCTGGGCGGACGCCGCCGACCACCCCGACCTGAACAACCGCCCGCGCTTCGCGACCGCCCGCAAGGCGATGCCGTGACCGGCGCTGCCCTGACCGACCCTGTGTACGAGGAGGCCTGCGAGTAATGGCTCGGCGATACGACTGCAACGAGGCGACCGACCGCGTCACCGGGCTGCGCGAGGCCGCGTCCGCGGTGCGCCGCGGCGAGCTGGTCGTGCTGCCCACCGACACCGTGTACGGGATCGGTGCGGACGCCTTCAGTTCCGAGGCCGTCGCGGACCTGCTGGACGCCAAGGGCCGGGGCCGTAACATGCCCACGCCCGTCCTCATCGGCTCGCCGAACACGCTGCACGGGCTCGTCACGGACTTCTCCGAGCAGGCGTGGGAGCTCGTCGACGCGTTCTGGCCGGGTGCGCTGACGCTCGTCGCGAAGCACCAGCCGTCGCTGCAGTGGGACCTGGGGGACACCCGGGGGACGGTCGCGATCCGGATGCCGCTGCACCCGGTCGCGATCGAGCTGCTGACGGAGGTCGGCCCGATGGCGGTGTCCTCGGCGAACCTCACGGGGCACCCGGCGCCGGAGGACTGCGACGCGGCGCAGGGCATGCTCGGCGACTCGGTCTCCGTGTACCTCGACGGGGGCCCGACCCCGGGGATCGTCCCGTCCTCGATCGTGGACGTCACGGGCAGCGTGCCGGTCCTGCTGCGTCAGGGTGCGCTCTCCGCGGAGGAGCTCCGGAAGGTCGTACCCGACCTCGAGGTGGCCAATTGACCGCCCCTGAGGGGCGTGGCATAGCGGGGCACGAGAGCAGTTCCTTCCGCATCCTCCACGTCAGCACCGGCAACGTCTGCCGCTCGCCGATCACCGAGCGGCTGACCCGCCATGCCCTGAGCGACCGCCTGGGCGACCCCCGGGGCGGCGGCCTGATCGTGGAGAGCGCGGGCACGTGGGGCCACGAGGGGGCCCCGATGGAGGCCAACGCGGAGCTGGTCCTCGCCGACTTCGGCGCGGACTACAGCGGTTTCGTGGGGCGCGAGCTCCTCGACGAGCACGTCATCCGCGCGGACCTGGTCCTGACGGCGACCCGCGACCACCGGGCGCAGGTCATCTCGATGGGCCACTCGGCGGGCCTGCGCACCTTCACCCTGAAGGAGTTCACCCGTCTCGTCCGCGCCATAGACCCCGCGACGCTGCCGGACCCGCTGGGCGACGGCATGGTCGAACGCGCGCGTGCGCTGGTGCGCGCCGCGGCGGCTCTACGCGGGTGGCTCCTGGCCCCGAACGCGGAGGCGGACGAGGTCAACGACCCGTACGGCGCCCCGATCACGTTCTTCCGCTCGATCGGCGAGGAGATCAACACGGCGCTCGATCCCGTGGTGACGGCCCTGACGGGAGTCCCTGCGCGCCGTTGACCGGGCCGTAGGGCCATCCGGACCAGGAACCAGGTGAACAGCGGGCAAACCCGCTTCCGCGCGCCTACATTGGAGCTGAAGGCCAGCCCACGCGCCTGGAGCCACAGATGCCGGTCACCGCTCCACCCGATGAGGATCTCGACGTCCTGCGCCGGCAGGACCCGGAGATCGCCGATGTGCTGCTCGGTGAGGCGCGCCGGCAGAGCGACAGCCTGCAGCTGATCGCCGCCGAGAACTTCACCTCGCCCGCCGTCCTCGCCGCCCTCGGCTCCCCGCTCGCCAACAAGTACGCCGAGGGCTACCCCGGCGCCCGTCACCACGGCGGCTGCGAGTTCGCCGACGCCGCCGAGCGGATCGCCGTGCAGCGGGCCACCGCGCTCTTCGGAGCCGAGCACGCGAACGTCCAGGCCCACTCCGGCTCCTCGGCCGTCCTGGCCGCCTACGCGGCCCTCCTGAGGCCCGGAGACACCGTCCTGGCCATGGGCCTCGAACACGGCGGGCACCTCACCCACGGCTCGCCCGCCAACTTCTCCGGCCGCTGGTTCGACTTCGTCCCGTACGGCGTCGACGCCGAGACCGGTCTCGTCGACTACGAGCAGGTCGCCGCCCTCGCCCGCCACCACCGCCCCAAGGCGATCGTCTGCGGCTCCATCTCCTACCCCCGCCACCTCGACTACGCGCTCTTCCGCGAGATCGCCGACGAGGCCGGCGCCTATCTCATCGCCGACGCCGCCCACCCCATGGGCCTCGTCGCCGGGGGAGCGGCCCCCAACCCCGTCCCGTACGCCGATGTCGTCTGCGCCACCACCCACAAGGTGCTCCGTGGCCCCCGCGGCGGGATGATCCTCTGCGGCGCCGAGCTCGCCGGCCGCGTCGACCGGGCGGTCTTCCCCTTCACCCAGGGCGGCGCCCAGATGCACACCATCGCCGCCAAGGCCGTCGCCTTCCACGAAGCGGCAACCCCCGCCTTCGCGGCGTACACCCATCGGGTCGTCGCGCACGCCCGGGTCCTCGCCGACGCGCTCGCCGAGGAGGGCTTCGCCATCACCACCGGCGGCACCGACACGCACCTCATCACCGCCGACCCCGCCCCCCTCGGCGTCGACGGCCGCACCGCCCGGACGCGCCTCGCCGCCGCCGGGATGGTCCTCGACACCTGCGCCCTGCCGTACGGGGACGGGCGGGGGATCCGTCTCGGCACTGCCGCCGTCACCACCCAGGGGATGGGCGCGCAGGAGATGGCCAGGATCGCCGCGTTGTTCACGATCGCGCTACGGGACGACCCGGCGGAGACGGCCCGGGTACGCGCGGAAGTACGCGAACTGGCCGGGCGATTTCCCCCGTATGGCCGGTGACGAACCCCGGAGCGCAACCATCCGGCGGGCCCGTATGTCCTCAAGCACATGGACAGCACGGCTAGGGTGTGGGGCTGAGATGGCCAGCGATTCCTGTGGGGCAGCCCGTGCGTGATTACCTGCTGACGCTCTGTGTCACGGCCGCGGTGACCTATCTGCTGACCGGTCCGGTGCGGAAGTTCGCCATCGCGACCGGCGCGATGCCGGAGATCCGTGCCCGAGACGTACACCGAGAACCGACTCCGCGGCTCGGTGGCATCGCCATGTTCTTCGGCCTGTGCACGGGCCTGCTGGTCGCCGACCACCTGCAGAACCTCAACAGCGTCTTCGAGCTCTCCAACGAGCCCCGCGCGCTGCTCTCCGGCGCCGCCCTGATCTGGCTGATCGGCGTCCTCGACGACAAGTTCGAGCTGGACGCCCTGATCAAGCTGGGCGCGCAGATGATCTCCGCGGGTGTGATGGTGATGCAGGGTCTGACGATCCTGTGGCTGCCGATCCCCGGTGTCGGCACGGTCGCGCTCACCAAGGGCCAGGGCACGCTGCTGACGGTGGCCCTGGTGGTCCTGACCATCAACGCCGTGAACTTCGTGGACGGCCTCGACGGCCTGGCCGCCGGCATGGTCTGCATCGCCGCCGCGGCCTTCTTCCTGTACGCGTACCGCCTTTGGTACGGCTACACGATCGAGGCCGCCGCCCCCGCGACGCTCTTCGCCGCGATCCTCATGGGCATGTGCCTGGGCTTCCTGCCGCACAACATGCATCCGGCCAGGATCTTCATGGGCGACTCCGGCTCGATGCTGATCGGCCTGATCCTGGCCGCCTCGGCGATCTCGATCACGGGTCAGGTCGACCCCGACGTGCTGAAGCTCTTCGAGGGCTCGACCCGTGAGGCCACCCACGCTGCCCTCCCGGTCTTCATCCCGCTCGTGCTGCCGCTGACGATCATCGCGATCCCGATGGCCGACCTGATCCTGGCCATCGTGCGCCGCACCTGGAACGGCCAGTCGCCGTTCGCGGCCGACCGCGGCCATCTGCACCACCGGCTCCTGGAGATCGGGCACTCGCACAGCCGGGCCGTCCTGATCATGTACTTCTGGTCGGCGCTGATCGCCTTCGGGACGCTCGCGTACTCGGTGCACTCGACGTCCATGTGGATCGTTCTCGGGGTGGTGTTCCTGAGCGCGATCGGCCTGGTGCTGCTCCTGCTGCCGCGCTTCACGCCACGGGCCCCGCTGTGGGCGGAGTCCTTCGTTCCGCCGCGCTACCGGCGTCGTAGGGCAGTCGTCTCGGAACCCCTCGCTCCGGTCGCCGCGGCCGTCGAGGAGCCCGCGGAGGAGCGCGTACCGGTTCCTGCCGGGGTCAACGGGTCCACCGCCATCGGCCACCGTTCGCGCTTCACCGACCGACGGAAGGCCGGAACGCCGAGTTGACGAATGTCATATTCGGCCGCACTACCAGACAAATCCGCCCCGCGTCGTGCACACACGCGCGGGGTAACTCTCATGTGTGACAGTCAGCACACCTCGCGGGTAAAGAACTACTCAAATAGTTTGTGATACCGTTCACGAGACCCGGCGACAGAGCCGAAAGACCGTAGTGCGACGGTCCGTTGGCCCCGAGACACACCTCGGACCGGGCATACGCTCGTCCCTGACGACACCATCGCCCCCACCAGCAACAGCGGAGACACCGCCATGCCGTCGAACGACGCCCGCATCCTTCTGTCAGCTGCCATTCCCGCTGCTGTCACCGGCGCCATCGCCGCGGTCATCAGCGGTGTGGTCGCCGGCGGCAAGGGGGCCACCGGCGCCGTCATCGGCTGCGCGCTCGTCCTCGCGTTCATGGGGATCGGGCTCGTGGTGCTCCAGCGGACGGCGAAGTCACTGCCGCACCTGTTCCAGGCCATGGGCCTCATGCTCTACACGGCCCAGCTGCTGCTTCTCTTCATCGTGATGGCCCTGCTCAAGAACACCACGTTCTTCGACTTCAAGGCCTTCGCCTTCACCCTTCTCGCGGTGACCATCGTCTGGATCGCCGCACAGGCCCGTGCCTACATGAAGGCCAAGATCATGTACGTCGACGAGCCCAAGGACCCCAAGAAGCCGGGGTCGTCGACGTGAGGGGTAGGGCCGGGATAAAGGCGCGTTCGGCTTCCTGCTATCGTCCGGTGCCAACTGCGGCACTGCGGGCGCGGGCATCCGAGCTGACGCCTGTCCCAGCGCGAGGCTCGACGCCGAACCGCCGCCCCCTTATCCGTAAGACCAGTCCAGTGCCGACCCGCGGCTGCGTGCCGCGCCGACACAACGAGGTTGCCGTACCTATGCGCCACGCTGAAGGAGCCCGCGGTGAGTGCTGACCAGACGCTTGCCTTCGACCCGGATTGCCAGATCTTCACTGGCTGCGGCTTTCCGGCGCCGGGCCTGCACACGTTCATGTACGAGCCGATCGCGACGTGGGGAGGCTTCGAGTTCACGAAGCCCATGCTGCTCGCGCTGATCAGCTCGCTCGTGGTCGTCGGGTTCTTCTGGGCGGCGTTCGCCAAGCCCAAGCTGATCCCGGGCAAGATGCAGATGGTCGGTGAGGCCGGATACGACTTCGTGCGTCGCGGCATCGTCTACGAGATCATCGGCAAGAAGGACGGCGAGAAGTACGTCCCCTTCATGGTGTCGCTGTTCTTCTTCGTCTGGATCATGAACCTCTGGTCCATCATCCCGCTCGCGCAGTTCCCGGTCACCTCGCTGATCGCCTTCCCGGCGGCTCTCGCTCTGATCGTGTACGTGGTGTGGGTCAGCCTGACCTTCAGGAAGCACGGCTTCGTCGGCGGCTGGAAGAACATCACCGGCTACGACAAGTCGCTCGGCCCGATCCTGCCGCTGATCATGTTCCTCGAGTTCTTCTCGAACCTGCTGATCCGGCCCTTCACCCACGCGGTCCGACTGTTCGCGAACATGTTCGCCGGTCACCTGCTGATCGTGATGTTCTCCCTCGCGAGCTACTACCTGCTGAACAGCATCGGCATCGTCTACGCAGCGACCTCCTTCGTGATGGTCCTCGTGATGACCGGCTTCGAGCTCTTCATCCAGGCTGTCCAGGCGTACGTCTTCGTCCTCCTGGCCTGCAGCTACGTCCAGGGCGCGCTCTCCGAGCACCACTGAGCCACGTCCGGCATCCCAGCTCCACCCCCAATCCAACAATCGTCCGGTGGCCAACCCCCACCGGGTCCTTGAAAGAGAAGGAAGAACCGGCATGTCCGCTCTCCAGACCCTTGCCGCCGTCGAAGGTAACGTCGCCTCCATCGGTTACGGTCTCGCCGCGATCGGCCCCGGCGTCGGCGTCGGCATCATCTTCGGTAACGGCACCCAGGCCCTCGCCCGCCAGCCCGAGGCTGCCGGCCTGATCCGCACCAACCAGATCATGGGTTTCGCCTTCTGTGAGGCGCTCGCCCTCATCGGCATCGTCATGGGCTTCGTCTACTAAGCCAGACCCCGACGGCAGCCCAATTTTTTACGGAAGGCACTGATGTGAACGCTCTGCTTCTTGCGGCAGCGGAGGAGCCCCAGCCTCCTCTCGTCCCGCATCTCGACGAGCTCGTCATCGGCCTGATCGCCTTCGTCATCGTCTTCGGCCTCCTCGCCAAGAAGCTCCTCCCGAACATCAACAAGGTTCTGGAGCAGCGCCGCGAGGCCATCGAGGGTGGCATCGAGAAGGCCGAGTCGGCCCAGATCGAGGCCCAGAGTGTGCTGGAGCAGTACAAGGCCCAGCTCGCCGAGGCCCGCCACGAGGCCGCGCGTCTTCGCCAGGAGGCGACGGAGCAGGGCACCGCGATCATCCAGGAGATGAAGGCGGAAGGCCAGCGCCAGCGCGAGGAGATCATCGCGGCCGGCCACGCCCAGATCGAGGCCGACCGCAAGGCCGCGGCGTCCTCGCTGCGCCAGGACGTGGGCAAGCTCGCCACCGACCTGGCCGGCAAGCTGGTCGGTGAGGCCCTCGAGGACCACGCCCGCCAGAGCCGCACGATCGACCGCTTCCTCGAAGAGCTCGAGGAGAAGGCCGAGGCCGTCCGATGAACGGAGCGAGCCGCGAGGCACTGGCCGCCGCACGTGAGTCCCTCGACGCGCTGACCGACAACACCTCGGTCGACGCGGCGAAGCTCGCGGGCGAGCTGGCTTCCGTCACCGCGCTGCTCAACCGCGAGGTGTCGCTGCGTCGGGTCCTGACCGACCCGGCGCAGGCGGGCGAGGCCAAGGCCGAGCTCGCCCGGCGACTGCTCAGCGGTCAGGTGGGCAGCGAGACCGTCGACCTGGTCTCCGGCATGGTGCGTTCCCGCTGGTCGCAGTCGCGTGACCTGGTCGACTCGCTCGAGGAGCTGGCCAGCACCGCCGACCTCACGGCGGCGCAGCAGGCCGGCGCGCTGGACGACGTCGAGGACGAGCTGTTCCGGTTCGGCCGGATCGTCTCCTCCAGCACCGAGCTCCGCTCGGCGCTGACGGACAAGGCCGCCACGGTCTCCGCCAAGAGCGAGCTGCTGCGCAGCCTGCTCGGCGGCAAGGCCAACGCGGTCACCGAGCGCCTGATCGTCCGTCTCGTGACCCAGCCGCGGGGACGTAGCCTGGAGGCGGGACTCGAGTCCCTGTCCAAGCTCGCCGCGGCGCGCCGGGACCGGATGGTCGCCGTCGTGACCACGGCGGTGCCGCTCACCGACCAGCAGAAGCAGCGCCTCGGTGCCGTCCTGGCCAAGCTTTACGGCCGCCAGATGCACCTGAACCTGGACGTGGACCCCTCGGTCCTCGGCGGGATCTCGGTGCAGGTCGGCGACGAGGTCATCAACGGGACCATCGCGGAGCGCCTCGGCGAGGCGTCCCGTCGACTGGCCGGCTGACGTCAGCCACCAACTGAACACAGCATCACCTGCGGCCCGGTTGGGCCGTGCAGAGATTGCAGAAGATTCCTGGGGGTCGCCCCCAGACCCCCAAGAAAACTTCGGGCCCAACAAGGAGAGCAGGGAACCCAGATGGCGGAGCTCACGATCCGGCCGGAGGAGATCCGGGACGCGCTGGAGACCTTTGTCCAGTCGTACCAGCCGGACGCGGCCTCGCGCGAGGAGGTCGGAACGGTCAGCCTGGCCGGCGACGGTATCGCCAAGGTTGAGGGTCTTCCCTCGGCCATGGCGAACGAGCTGCTGAAGTTCGAGGACGGCACCCTCGGTCTCGCCCTCAACCTCGAGGAGCGCGAGATCGGTGCGATCGTTCTCGGCGAGTTCAGCGGTATCGAGGAGGGACAGCCGGTGCAGCGCACCGGTGAGGTCCTCTCCGTAGGTGTCGGCGAGGGCTACCTCGGCCGCGTTGTCGACCCGCTCGGCAACCCGATCGACGGCCTCGGCGAGATCGCGACCGAGGGCCGCCGCGCCCTCGAGCTGCAGGCCCCGGGCGTCATGGCCCGTAAGTCGGTCCACGAGCCGATGGAGACCGGCTACAAGGCCGTCGACGCGATGACCCCGGTCGGCCGTGGTCAGCGTCAGCTGATCATCGGTGACCGTCAGACCGGCAAGACCGCGCTGTGTGTCGACACGATCATCAACCAGCGTGACAACTGGCGCTCGGGCGACGTGAACAAGCAGGTCCGCTGCATCTACGTCGCCATCGGCCAGAAGGGCTCCACCATCGCGTCCGTGCGCGGCGCCCTGGAGGAGGCCGGCGCGCTCGAGTACACGACGATCGTCGCCGCCCCGGCGTCCGACCCGGCCGGCTTCAAGTACCTGGCGCCGTACACCGGCTCCGCCATCGGTCAGCACTGGATGTACCAGGGCAAGCACGTCCTGATCGTCTTCGACGACCTGTCGAAGCAGGCCGACGCCTACCGCGCCGTGTCCCTGCTGCTGCGCCGCCCGCCGGGCCGTGAGGCCTACCCGGGTGACGTCTTCTACCTGCACTCCCGCCTGCTCGAGCGCTGCGCGAAGCTCTCGGACGAGATGGGCGCGGGCTCGATGACCGGTCTGCCGATCGTCGAGACCAAGGCCAACGACGTGTCGGCGTTCATCCCGACCAACGTCATCTCCATCACCGACGGCCAGTGCTTCCTGGAGTCCGACCTGTTCAACGCCGGCCAGCGTCCGGCCCTGAACGTCGGTATCTCGGTCTCCCGCGTCGGTGGCTCCGCCCAGCACAAGGCGATGAAGCAGATCTCCGGTCGCCTCCGTGTGGACCTGGCCCAGTTCCGTGAGCTGGAGGCGTTCGCCGCCTTCGGTTCCGACCTGGACGCCGCGTCGAAGGCGCAGCTGGAGCGTGGTCAGCGCATGGTCGAGCTGCTCAAGCAGGCTCAGTACCAGCCGATGCCCACCGAGAACCAGGTCGTCTCCATCTGGGCCGGCACCACCGGCAAGATGGACGACGTCCCGGTCGCCGACATCCGTCGCTTCGAGGCCGAGCTTCTCGCGTACCTGCGCCAGAACCACGCGGGTCTCATGACCTCCATCCGTGAGGGCGGCAAGCTGTCGGACGACACCCTGCAGTCCGTCGGTGACGCCATCGCGGAGTTCAAGAAGCAGTTCGAGACCTCTGACGGGAAGCTGCTGGGCGACGTCGCTTCCGCTGCCGTCAACGTCTCGAAGTGACGACGGAAGGGACCTGACTCATGGGAGCGCAGCTCCGGGTCTACAAGCGTCGCATCAAATCCGTCACCGCGACGAAGAAGATCACCAAGGCGATGGAGATGATCGCCGCCTCGCGTGTCGTCAAGGCGCAGCGCAAGGTGCAGGCGTCGACCCCGTACGCGACCGAGCTGACCCGCGCGGTCACCGCGGTGGCCACGGGTGCGAGCGACAAGCACCCGCTGACCACCGAGGCGGAGAACCCGACCCGTGCCGCGGTCCTGCTCCTCTCGAGCGACCGCGGTCTGGCCGGCGCCTTCAACTCCAACGCCATCAAGGCGGCGGAAGCGCTCACCAGGAAGCTGGAGGGCGAGGGCCGCGAGGTCGACGTCTACGTCGTCGGTCGCCGTGGCATCGCGCACTACAACTTCCGTGAGCGGAAGCTGGCCGACTCGTGGGTCGGTTTCACGGATCAGCCGGAGTACGCGGACGCCAAGACGATCGCGGCACCGCTGATCGAGGCGATCGAGAAGGACACGGCCGAGGGCGGAGTGGACGAGCTCCACATCGTCTACACCGAGTTCGTCTCGATGATGACCCAGACGGCGGTCGAGGCCCGGCTGCTGCCTCTCAGCCTCGACGAGGTGGCGAAGGAGGCGGGCGAGCAGGACAAGCTCCGTCCGCTGTACGACTTCGAGCCGTCGGCGGAGGACGTCCTCGACGCCCTGCTGCCGCGCTACGTCGAGAGCCGTATCTACAACGCACTGCTCCAGTCGGCTGCCTCCAAGCACGCCGCCACGCGCCGTGCGATGAAGTCGGCGACCGACAACGCGGGAGACTTGATCAACAATCTCTCCCGACTTGCCAACGCGGCCCGCCAGGCCGAAATCACCCAGGAAATCAGCGAGATCGTCGGTGGCACCGCAGCCCTGGCCGACGCGACCGCGGGGAGTGACAAGTAATGACGACCACTGTTGAGACGGCCGCCGCCACGGGCCGCGTCGCCCGGGTCATCGGCCCGGTCGTCGACGTGGAGTTCCCCGTCGACGCGATGCCGGAGATCTACAACGCCCTGCACGTCGAGGTCGCCGACCCGGCCGAGGAGGGCGCGAAGAAGACGCTGACCCTCGAGGTCGCGCAGCACCTCGGTGACGGCATCGTCCGCACCATCTCGATGCAGCCCACCGACGGTCTGGTCCGCCAGGCCCCCGTGGTGAACACCGGCGCCGGCATCACGGTGCCCGTCGGTGACATCACCAAGGGTCGCGTGTTCAACACGCTGGGTCAGATCCTGAACGACCCCGAGGCCGAGGCCGAGGTCGGCGAGCGGTGGTCCATCCACCGCAAGGCCCCGGCGTTCGACCAGCTCGAGTCGAAGACCGAGATGTTCGAGACCGGCCTGAAGGTCGTCGACCTTCTCACCCCGTACGTCAAGGGTGGAAAGATCGGTCTGTTCGGTGGTGCCGGTGTCGGCAAGACCGTTCTGATCCAGGAAATGATCATGCGTGTGGCGAAGCTGCACGAGGGTGTTTCCGTCTTCGCCGGCGTGGGTGAGCGCACCCGTGAGGGCAACGACCTCATCGCCGAGATGGAAGAGTCCGGCGTTCTGGACAAGACCGCGCTGGTCTTCGGCCAGATGGACGAGCCCCCGGGCACCCGTCTGCGCGTGGCCCTGGCCGGTCTGACCATGGCGGAGTACTTCCGCGATGTGCAGAAGCAGGACGTGCTGTTCTTCATCGACAACATCTTCCGCTTCACCCAGGCCGGTTCCGAGGTCTCCACGCTGCTGGGCCGCATGCCCTCCGCGGTGGGTTACCAGCCGAACCTCGCGGACGAGATGGGCATCCTGCAGGAGCGCATCACCTCGACCCGTGGTCACTCGATCACCTCGATGCAGGCGATCTACGTCCCCGCGGACGACCTGACCGACCCGGCTCCGGCCACCACCTTCGCCCACCTCGACGCGACGACGGTTCTCTCCCGTCCGATCTCCGAGAAGGGCATCTACCCGGCCGTGGACCCGCTGGACTCCACGTCCCGGATCCTGGACCCGCGCTACATCGCGCAGGACCACTACGACGCCGCCATGCGCGTCAAGGGCATCCTGCAGAAGTACAAGGACCTCCAGGACATCATCGCGATTCTCGGTATCGACGAGCTGAGCGAGGAGGACAAGCTCGTTGTCCACCGTGCCCGGCGTGTCGAGCGCTTCCTGTCCCAGAACACCCACGCGGCGAAGCAGTTCACCGGTGTGGACGGTTCGGACGTTCCGCTCGAGGAGTCGATCGCCTCGTTCAACGCGATCTGCGACGGTGAGTACGACCACTTCCCCGAGCAGGCCTTCTTCATGTGTGGTGGGCTCGAGGACCTCAAGAAGAACGCCAAGGAGCTCGGCGTCTCCTGAGCCCCGTGCTCTCGTGAGGGGGGCGGGCATGTCCCGCCCCCCTCGTCACGCCCATTAGAATTGACCCCAACACCCGGCAGTACCGCCGGGTGGTGACCCGAGGAGCCACCCTTGGCTGCTGAGCTGCACGTCGAGCTGGTCGCCGCGGACCGGAGTGTCTGGTCCGGCGAGGCCACCCTGGTCATCGCACGCACCACCTCCGGCGACATCGGCGTCATGCCCGGCCACCAGCCGCTGCTCGGTGTGCTGGAGTCGGGCCCGGTGACCATCCGTACCAGCGAGGGCGCGACCGTCGTCGCCGCTGTGCACGGTGGATTCATCTCGTTCGCCGACGACAAGCTGTCTCTGCTCGCGGAGATCGCCGAGCTGGCGGACGAGATCGACGCCCAGCGCGCCGAGCGTGCGCTGGAGCGCGCCAAGGCGGAGTCGGACGCCGCCGCCGAGCGTCGCGCCGATGTCCGGTTGCGTGCGGTAGCGGTCCGCTAGCGGACCGCGCCGAGAGTTGTGCCCTCAGCCGCGGCACGGCTGGAATCGTCCAGACCGTGTCGCGGCTGAGGCGATGCAGATGCAGGTTGTATTCGGTTACGCCGGCGATGCCGGTCACGGGACGCAGCGAGGAGGTCGGTGAAGATGTTCCTCGCTCTGCTCGTGAGCGGTCTGGTCGTCGCACTGGTGGTGATCGGGCTCTTCGTCTTCGGCTTGCGCCGCAGGCTGATCCAGCGGGCCGGCGGCACCTTCGACTGTTCCCTGCGCTGGAACGTCCCCGAGGAGCCGGACCCCTCCGGCAAGGGCTGGGTGTACGGCGTCGCCCGCTACAGCGGTGACCAGGTCGCCTGGTTCCGGGTCTTCTCGTACGCCCCCCGCCCCCGCCGCGTCCTGGAGCGCTCGGCCATCGAGGTCCTGGAGCGCCGGATGCCCGAGGGCGAGGAGGAGCTCGCGCTGCTCTCCGACGCCGTGATCCAGGGCTGTATGCACCGGGGGACCCGCCTTGAGCTGGCGATGAGCGAGGACGCACTGACCGGCTTCCTCGCCTGGCTGGAGGCGGCGCCTCCGGGGCAGAGAGTGAATGTGGCCTGAGACAGACGTGAAGCGGGGGACGGCGTGCTGCGCCGTCCCCCGCTTCGTCGTAGCGGCTAGCTCAGCCCGCTGTTGATGGCGCCGACCAGCTCGCCATTGCTGGTGTCACCGCTGAACTCCCAGAAGAACGCGCCGCCCAGGCCCTGGTTCTTCGCCCAGCTCATCTTGGACGTGACCGTGGCCGGGGTGTCGTAGCTCCACCAGTTGCTGCCGCAGTGCGCGTACGCCGTGCCGGCCACTGTGCCGTTGGCCGGGCAGGAGTTCTTCAGGACCTTGTAGTCCTCGATGCCCTGCTCGTACGTGCCGGCCGCCGGGCCCGTCGCTGTGCCGCCGGGCGCGGACTGGGTGACGCCGGTCCAGCCGCGGCCGTAGAAGCCGATGCCGAGCAGCAGCTTGTTGGCCGGAACGCCCTTCGCCTTGTACTTGGCGATCGCCTCGGCGGAGTTGAATCCCGCCTGCGGGATGCCGGCGTACGAGGTCAGCGGGGAGTGCGGGGCCGTCGGGCCCTGCGCGGCCCAGGCGCCGAAGAAGTCGTACGTCATGACGTTGAACCAGTTCATGTACGGCGCGGCGCCCGCGTAGTCGGCGGCGTCGATCTTGCCGCCGGAGGAGGCGTCGGCCGTGACGGCCGCGGTCACCAGGGCGCTGCTGCCGAACTTGGCGCGCATGGCCTGCATCATGTTCTTGAACGAGGCCGCGCCGCTGGTGTCGCAGGACAGACCGCAGGCGTTCGGGTACTCCCAGTCCAGGTCGATGCCGTCGAAGACGTCGGCCCAGCGCGGGTCCTCCACCAGGTCGTAGCAGGACTGCGCGAAGGCGGTCGGGTTCTGCACGGCCTGGCCGAAGCCGCCGGACCAGGTCCAGCCGCCGAAGGACCAGATGACCTTGATGTGCGGGTAGGCCTTCTTCAGCTTGCGCAGCTGGTTGAAGTTGCCGCGCAGCGGCTGGTCCCAGGTGTCGGCGACGCCGTCGACGGACTGGTCGGCGGTGTACGCCTTGTCGTAGTCGGCGTAGGCGTCGCCGATCACGCACTTGCCGCCGGTGACGTTGCCGAAGGCGTAGTTGATGTGCGTGATCTTGGACGCGGAGCCGGACGTCGCGATGTTCTTGACGTGGTAGTTCCGGCCGTAGACGCCCCAGTTGGCGAAGTAGCCCAGCTTGACCGCGTTGCCGACCGGCGGGTTGGTCCCGCCGCCCGTCGTACGGACGGAGACCGCGCCGCTCGCGGGGCCGGTCTGGTCAATGGTGTCGCGGGCGACGACCGTGTAGCTGTAGTCGGTGCCCGCGGTCAGCCCGGTGTTGGTGTACGTCAGTCCGGTGACCGTGGCGATCGTGGTGCCGCCGCGCTTGACGTCGTAGTTCTTGATGCCTTTGTCGTCGGTGGCGGCGGTCCAGGTCAGTGTGACCGAGGTGTTGGTGATGTTCGAGGCGACGGGCGTGCCCGGGGCGGAGGGCGCGTTGTCGCCGGGCTGGCTGGTGCCGTCGCAGGAGCCGCCGTTGACCTTGCAGCCGGACGGCGCGCCGGAGCCCGTGCCGTTGAAGCCGAAGGAGATGGAGGCGCCGGGGGCGAGGGTGCCGTTGTACGACTTGTTCTTGGCGGTCCAGTGGGTGCCGGCGCTGGTGACGTCGGCGTCCCAGGCCGAGGTCACGGCGGTGCCGGAGGGGTAGTCCCACTCGACCGTCCAGGAGGAGAGGGTGGTGGTGCCCGTGTTCTTCACCGTCCACTTGCCCTCGAAGCCGGTGCCCCAGTCCTGGGTCTTGGTGTATGTGGCGGTGGCCGAGGTCGCGGCCTCGGCGGGGGTGGCGAGGCCGACCATGGCGGCCAGGGGCAGGATCAGGGCGGTCAGACCGGCGGCGGCCCGGTGTCTGAAACCTGATCTGCGCGTCGGTGCTTGAGTGCTCAACGGTGCTCCTCAAGTTGCGGGACGGACAAGGTGGGGGTGGTCCGTGAAAGTGCGCGCGCCCCGCGAGCGTAGGAAGGTCTGGACCAATCGTCAAGAGGTCCAGACCAACGTCGGAGTTGGGCTCTCAGACGCCCAACTCCTGGGCGAGCACGGCCGCTTGAACCCTGCTGCGCAGCTCCAGCTTCCCCAGCACCTTGCTGACGTGCGTCTTCACCGTCGCCTCCGCCATGTCCAGTCGTACCGCGATCTCGGCGTTCGACAGACCCTTGCCCAGCGCGGACAGCACCTCCCGCTCCCGCGGGGTCAGTGCGTTCAGTACGGACGGGTTCCTGCGGGTGGTCTTCGGCGCCGCGAACTCGGCGATCAGCCGCCGGGTCACGGCCGGTGCGATCAGGCCCTCCCCGCGCGCCACCGTCCGTACCGCCTCGATCAGGTCCTTCGCCTCGGTGTTCTTCAGCAGGAAGCCCGCAGCGCCGGCCCGCAGCGCCCCGAAGACGTACTCGTCCAGATCGAACGTGGTCAGGACGAGCACATCGGCAAGCCCCTCGGACACCACGAGCCGGGTCGCCGTCACCCCGTCCATCCGCGGCATCTGAACGTCCATCAGGACCAGGTCCGGGCGCAGCTCCCGGGCCAGCTCCACCGCGCGCTCGCCGTCCGCGGCCTCCCCGACCACCTCGATGTCCGGTGCACTGCCCAGGATCAGGACCAGTCCTGCCCGGACCGCGCTCTGATCCTCGGCCACGATCACCCGAACCATGCCTGCGGCTCCCTGTCGCTCGTCCCCACGGGCAGGACCGCCCGCACCCGCCATTGTTTCCGGCCGTCGTCCGTCGCGTCCGCCGTCACCGGACCGGCCTCGAACTCCCCGTCGAGGAGCGCCACCCGCTCCCGCATCCCGACCAGACCCGCCCCCGAGCCCGGCGCGCGCGGCCCGGGCTGAACGCCGAGCGGGCTGGTCACCACGATCGTGAGCGCCCCGTCCCGGTGGTTCGCGAGCGCCACCCGCACCTCGCCGGGCGCGGCGTGCTTGAGGGCGTTGGTGAGCGACTCCTGCACGATCCGGTACGCGGCGAGCTCGACCGGGGCCGGAAGGCGACCCTCGGCTCGGATGTCGTCGATCGTGAACGTCAGCCCGCTCGGCCTGCCGTTCGTCGCCGCCTGCGCCACCAGAGCGTCCAGACCGTCCAAGGTCGGTGCGGCCGCCGGTTCGGCGTCCCCGCTGCTGTCCCGCAGCAGCCCGATGAGGCGCCGCATCTCCGCCAGGCCCTCCACGCTGTTCTCCCGGATCACGGTCAGCGCCTGCCGGGTGGCGCCCGGATCGTCCAGCGAGAGCGCGGCCGTGGAGTGGATCGCGATGGCGGAGAGATGGTTGGCGACCATGTCGTGCAGCTCCCGCGCCATCCGGGCGCGCTCGGCCACGACGGCCTGGGAACGGTCCATCTCGGCGAGCAGCGCCGTCTGCTCCGCGCGCAGGCGGGCGGCCTCGGCGGCCTGGCGGTGGTTGCGGACGATGGCTCCGGTGACGGCGGGCAGGAACGACACCATGCCCGAGAGCACGCCGACGAGCAGGGCGACCGCGTTCTGCCACCAGATCAGCAGGGCCACCGTGATGCCCACGGTGATCAGGGCCGTGGTGTACGGGATGCGGCGCGCGGAGACCGGCGGGCCGTACACGACCGCCGCGTAGACCACGTCCGTGAACATCAGCACGGTGGCCAGATTGCCGTTGGTGAACTGGTCCCCGGCGATGGCCAGCGTGCCGACGACCAGTGCGGTACGGGGGGTGGTGCGGCGCAGCGCCTCCATCGAGGCCATCACGACCAGCGGGATCAGCGTGGCCCAGCGCTGACCGAAGACGTGGTCCCGGGTCACGTACAGCCCGAACCACCACAGGAGCAGGCCGCAGGACAGGCCGCCGAGGGCGATGAGCAGATCGTCGCGATGGGGTCGGGGGAGTCGCACGCACCCATCCAACACGCCGCACCGTCCCCCGACGTCGCCGTCCGGGCCGATCCGCCCCTCCGTCGAAGGATGTAGTCGTACTTCGTCACTGGCGACGACGAACCGGGTCCGGCGGCACGGGACGCTGAGAGGGACGTACGAAAGGGGAGTACCGCCGTGATCGTCACACTCATCGTGATCTGCGAAGTCGGCTTCTGGGTCCTGCTGGCCGCCGGCCTCGCCGCCCGCTACCTGCTCAAGATGCCGCGCACGGGCATGGCGCTGCTCCTGTGCGAACCGCTCCTCGAGGTCCTGCTCCTCGTCGTCACCGCAGTCGACCTCAAGAACGGCGCCGAACCGGACTGGAAGCACGGCCTGGCCGCGCTGTACATCGGCTACACCGTCGGCCACGGGCACCGGACCGTGAAGTGGCTCGACGGCCACGCCGCCCACCGGCTCGGCGGAGGCCCGCGCCCGGCCAAGCCCCCGCAGTACGGCATGGCCCGCGCCCGCCACGAGGGGAGGATCTGGCTCGGCTCGCTCCTCGGCGCGGTCGTCGCGAGCGGTCTGCTGCTGATCGCGATCTGGTACGTCGGCGACGACGGGAACACCGGCTCGCTGCGGAGCTGGCTCTACGGGGCCTGGCGGGCGGCCGGCATCCACGGCCTGATCGCGCTGTCGTACGCGATCTGGCCGAAGAAGGCCCCGGCGAGCGAGGCGTCAGCGATCTCCGCCCGGGACCCAGAGCACGTCCCCGACCTCGCTGTTCGCCGTCCTCGCAAGGATGAAGAGCAGGTCTGACAGCCGGTTGAGGTAGGTCGCCGTGAGGGCGTTCATCGTCTCGCCGTGGACCTCGATCGCCGCCCACGTGGAGCGCTCCGCACGCCGGACCACCGTGCACGCCTGGTGCAGCAGCGCCGCACCGGGCGTGCCGCCCGGCAGGATGAAGGAGCGCAGCTTGTCGAGCCGCTCCAGGAAGCGGTCGCAGTCCGCCTCCAGCTTGTCGATGTACGACTGCTCGACCCGCAGCGGCGGATATTTCGGGTTCTCGACCACCGGTGTGGAGAGGTCCGCGCCCACGTCGAACAGGTCGTTCTGCACGCGGACGAGGACCTTCACGACCTCCTCGTCGAGCTGCCCGAGGGCGATGGCCGTGCCGATGACGGCATTGGCCTCGTTGGCGTCGGCGTACGCCGAGATCCGCAGATCGGTCTTGGCGGTCCGGCTCATGTCGCCCAGCGCGGTGGTGCCCTGGTCGCCGGTACGGGTGTAGATGCGCGTCAGATTGACCATGCCTCCAGCGTAGTGACGCTCCGGCCCTCAAGAACGCCCGTGTGCCGACCGTCACGGCCCCGACGAGACCGAGGAGCCGCTCGGCGAGCGGCTGCCGGCGTACGCCGTGCGGGCGTAGCAGACCTGTCGTGAGTGTGACGTCCGTCAAACCGGGCGTGACGCGCGTTACTTCACGGTCACTTCGCGCTCCCCGACCGCTAATCTCCGCCGGAGAGCCAGCAGTGAACAGGCGTTAAGGGGTGGAAGACGTGGCCAGGAAGCTCGCCGTCATCGGAGCCGGACTCATGGGGTCGGGTATCGCGCAGGTCTCGGCCCAGGCGGGGTGGGACGTCGTCCTGCGGGACGTCACCGACGAGGCGCTGACCCGCGGCACCGACGGCATCAAGGCGTCGTACGACCGGTTCGTCGCCAAGGGCAAGCTGGACGCGGCCGACGCCGAGGCCGCCCTCGGCCGGATCACCGCCACCACCGAGCTCGACGCGGTCGCCGACGCCGACATCGTCGTCGAGGCCGTCTTCGAGAAGCTCGAGGTCAAGCACGAGATCTTCCGCTCCCTCGACAAGATCGCCAAGGACGGCGCGGTCCTCGCCTCCAACACCTCCGCCATCCCGATCACCAAGATCGCCGCGGTGACGGAGCGCCCGGAGGCCGTCGTGGGCACCCACTTCTTCTCGCCGGTCCCGATGATGCAGCTCTGCGAGCTCGTCCGCGGCTACAAGACAAGCGACTCCACCCTCGCCGCCGCGCGGGAGTTCGCCGAGTCGGTCGGCAAGACCTGCATCGTCGTCAACCGCGACGTCGCCGGCTTCGTCACCACTCGCCTCATCTCCGCGCTGGTCGTCGAGGCCGCCAAGCTCTACGAGTCGGGCGTCGCCACCGCCGAGGACATCGACATCGCCTGCAAGCTGGGCTTCGGCCACGCCATGGGCCCCCTCGCCACCGCCGACCTCACCGGCATCGACATCCTGGTGAACGCGACGAGCAACATCTACACCGAGTCCCAGGACGAGAAGTTCGCGCCGCCGGAGCTGATGCGCCGGATGGTGGACGCGGGTGACATCGGCCGCAAGAGCGGGCAGGGCTTCTACAAGCACTGAGCACCGGCAGCCACTCGGCTATCACCCCACAGGGTGAATTCGGTATCAGTTCGCTTACAAGGCGCAACGCTTCTGCGCCGACGACAGTCAGTTGTTGAAAAGACGGAGCACTCCCGGGGAGCGCATATGCACATCAGGGGCGACCATGTCGAGCTGGTCGTCGGGGGCCGCCTCGACGTCCGGAGCGCGGCGGACGCCCGTACGGTCCTGCACTCGGCCGTCGACGACGGAGTCGGCGACCTCGTGCTCGACCTGACCGGTCTCGACTCCTGGGACGCCACCGGGCTCGGGGTCATCATGGGCGCGCACCGCCGGGCCGGCCGCTGTGGACGGCGGCTGGTGCTGCGCGGTGTGCCGCCCCAGATGCAGCGCCTGCTCGTGGCGACCCGGCTGCACCGCATCCTCGCCATCGAGGGCGGCCTCGCCGCGGAGTCGCTGCCCCGGGTCTGACCCGCGTGTGAACCGTCGCCGTACCGCTTGTGAAGCTGCTGTGCGAAACCGGCGTCCCGCCCCAATCCTCGACGGACCATGACGTCTTGGTCGGGGCAGGACCCCGGCTGTTCCGGGAAACCGGAAGAAGGTCTAGGGTTCGGTCGCCTGCCCAATGACGGACCCACCCGGCGGGCACCGGACCAGAAGCGACAGCGAGCGTGCAGATCGGCCGGAGGGGCTTCCGTACGCACCGCTTTTGGGGGCTTTGACGATGGACCCGATGAACCGGGGGCCGGAAGACTACGGCCACGACACCGAGGGCGACGACGTCCGCGACGGACGCGGCGGCCCGGCGGCCGAACGCGGACCGGTCACACCCGCCGCCCGCGTCCGCACCGCCCGCGTCGTCGCGGGCGACCTGCTGCTCACCGTCAACCCCGTCGACGGCAGCGAGATCGAGGCCTGCCCGCCCGGGGAGCAGCCCGCGCCGCCCCGCCGCCGCACCGCCCAGGAGCGCGCCGAGGCCGCCCGCGCGGCCACCCCTCCCGTACCGCCAGGACCGGCCGCGCCGCGACTGCCGCTGCTGGAACGGCAGGAGGAGCACGAGCGGCTCGTCCAGCTCCTCGCCCGCGGCCGCTCCGTCCGCCTCACCGGCCCCGCCGGCTCCGGCCGCACCGCGCTCCTCGACGCCGTCGCCGCCGACTGCGCCGACCTCGCGCCGGACGGTGTCGTCCGCCTCTCCGGCCACCATCGGACCCCCACCGAGCTGCTGTACGACCTCTTCGCCACCGTCCAGTACGCCCCGGACCACCGGCCGGACCGCCCGGCGCTGCTCGAACTGGCCCACGACATCGGCGCGATCGTCGTCGTCGACGACCTGGAGTTCGGCGGCACCACGCTCGACGAGCTGCTCACCGCGGCGCCCGAGTGCGCCTTCCTGCTCGCCGCCACCCCCGACGTCCCGGCCCCCTCGCCCGAGGCCCACGTCGAAGAGGTCTCCCTCGCCGGCCTCGGCCGCGCCGCCTCCCTCGAACTCCTGGAGCGCGCCGTCGACCGGCCGCTCACCGACGACGAGGCCAACTGGGCGGGCGACCTCTGGTTCGAGTCCGAGGGCCTGCCGCTGCGCTTCGTCCAGGCCGGCGCCCTGCTCCGGCAGCGCGACCGGCTCCGCCTCTCCCCGGCCGAGTTCGACGCGTTCGGGGCGGCCGCCAAGGAGGACGCCGTCCCCGCGGAGTTCGACGCCTTCGGCGCCCTCGACGAGGCCTTCGGCCCGGCCGCCCCGGCCCCCGCGCCCGAACCGGACCCGGCCGAGGTCGAACTGCGCGAGATACCGCTGCCGAGCCTCGGCGAGGGCGCGGCCCCCGCCGCCCTGCTCGCCTCCCGGCTCAGCCGCTCCGCCCAGGACACGCTGCGGTTCGCCGTCGCCCTCGGCGGCGAGGTGCCGCACCAGGCCCACCTCCCCGCGCTCGTCGGCGACACCCACGCCGACGCCGCCCTCGGCGAGCTCATGGCCTGCGGACTGCTGACCCCGGTCGGCGTCCGCTACCGCCTCGCCGCGGGCATCCTCACCCAGCTCGTCGCCCACGGCTACGACGAGGACGCCACCACGCGCGCCCACACCGTCGCCCAGCACTACACCTGGTGGGCCGGACACCCGTCCGTCACCCCCGCCCGCGCGGTCGCCGAGGCCGACGTCGTCCTCGCCGCCCTGGCCGCCATCGTGCCCGGCGCGAGCCCCGAGCACCCCGCCACCGCCGTCCTGCTCGCCCGCAGCGCGGCCCCCGCCTTCGCCGCCGGGCTGCACTGGGGCGCCTGGGAGCGGGTCCTGCGCGGCGGCCAGGAGGCCGCCCGGCTTGCCGGTGACGTCGCCGAAGAGGCTTACTTCCACCACGAGTTGGGCGTCCTCGCGCTCTGCGCCGGAAACCTGCAGCGGGCCCGCGCCGAACTGGAGGCGTCGATCGGCATGCGCGGCGTCCTCGCCGACAAGCGCGGCACCGTCGCCGGCCGCCGGGCGCTCGCCCTCGTCGCCGACCGCGCCGGAACGCCGTCGCACGGCGACGCCGAGCCGCCCGCCGCGCGCCGCGAGGGGCCCGTCTCCCCGCCGCGCGGCATCCCGAAGGCCATCGTCCCGGCCGTCTCCCGGACCGCCGCCGCACCGCCGTCGCCCATCCCCGCGTTCCCGGACTTCGCCGACGAGGGCCCGACCCTCATCTCCCGCCCGGACACCCGGCCGAGCGAGAACGGTACGAAGCGGGGCGGCCGCTTCGGCCTCATCGCGGGGGCCCGCCGCAACCTGGTCGCGGTCGGTACGGGAGCGCTCCTGGCCGCCGTGCTCGGCACCGTCGTCACGATCGGGGCCACCTCGGGCGACGCCGAGGACCCCGGCGCCGACAGGGTCACCTCCGACCGCACGGCCAGCGAGGACGACGGCGACGACATCCTGGACGCGGACGAGCCGACCGACGACTCGACGAGCCACCCCTCGGACAGCGCCTCGCCCTCCCCGTCCGGCTCGGCGACCTCGGGCGCGCCCACCACCTCGGGCAGCCCGTCCGCCCCGTCCTCCGGCACGCCGACCACCACGGCCCCGACGACGGGTGCCCCGGCCCCGACGACGACGGCTCCGCGGCCGACGACGAGCCCGACGAGGACGACGCCGCCGACGACGAAGCCGCCGACGACCCCGCCGACCACGCCGCCGCCGACGTCGACACCGCCCAGCACGACGCCGACGCCGACTTCGACCGACCCCCAGCCCCCCAGCTCCGCCTCGGGCGACACCAGCCCGACCGGCGCACCGGCGTAAGAACGACGACGGCCCCGGGCGCGTTCACCGCACCCGGGGCCGTCGACGTATCCGTACGTACTAGAAAAGCCGCAGCTTGTCGTCCTCGATGCCGCGCAGCGCGTCGTAGTCGAGCACCACACAGTCGATACCGCGGTCCGTCGCGAGGACGCGGGCCTGCGGCTTGATCTCCTGCGCCGCGAAGACGCCCTTCACCGGCGCGAGGTGCGGGTCGCGGTTCAGCAGCTCCAGATAGCGGGTCAGCTGCTCCACGCCGTCGATCTCGCCGCGCCGCTTGATCTCCACCGCGACCGTCGCCCCGTCGGCGTCCCGGCACAGGATGTCCACCGGGCCGATCGCGGTCGGGTACTCGCGGCGGATGAGCGTGTGGCCCTCGCCGAGCGTCTCGATGCGGTCGGCGAGCAGCTCCTGGAGGTGCGCTTCCACGCCGTCCTTGATGAGGCCCGGGTCCACGCCGAGCTCGTGCGAGGAGTCGTGGAGGATCTCCTCCATCGTGATGATCAGTTTCTCGCCCGCTTTGTTCACCACGGTCCAGATGCCGGACTCTCCGTTGAGACCCTCCTTCAGGGTGCACGGCGGCGACATCCAGTTGAGCGGTTTGTACGCCCGGTCGTCCGCGTGGATGGAGACGCTGCCGTCTGCCTTGATCAGGATCAGACGGGGAGCGGAGGGCAGGTGGGCGGTGAGCCGGCCGGCGTAGTCCACGGAGCAGCGGGCGATGACGAGACGCATGGTCGGCAACGCTACAAGACACACGCTCTTCCGCGCGATTCGGCTCTTAACGCCCGCTGGACGACGGTCACTTATTGGCCGGTTGTGTTCCCAATCTCCTGGTGCGCTCCCCACCGCGCGCTTACCGTGGAAGCAGGAGGTCGCCGTCCGTGCACGCTGCGTGTCGCGCGGGGGTCTCCATCCCTGCCCGTAAGACCCCGCCCGTCGGGGTCGCGAGAGGAGAACCCATGTCGCTCGACGTCTCACCGGCGCTGTTGGAACAGGCCGAGCGAGGCGAGGTCGACGAAGCCGACTTCGTCGACTGCGTCCGGACCTCCCTGCCCTACGCATGGGAGATGATCAGTTCTCTGGTGGCTCAGCTGAAGGTCGACGGCGGCGAGTTCGCCGACAACCAGACGCCGCCGCCGAACGAGCAGGCACGTGGTCAGCTGTTGCGTGCACTCGCGAGCGATGCGATCCGTGGTGCGCTGCAGCGGCACTTCGGGGTGCGTCTGGCCTTCCAGAACTGCCACCGTGTGGCGGTGTTCCCGCTGGACCCCGCGGTTGACGAGCGGCTCGCCCGCTTCACCTCCGTACGAGGTCAGCTGCTCAACCAGTCGCCGGAACTGCGCGACTGCTGAGGCACTGGTGCTGCCGCTCCGCATCGCGGGAGACGCGAACGATGCGAGAGATGCCGGAGCGGCGGCATCGCACCCGCACCACCGCACCCGACTCATGGATTCATGGACTCAGACCAGCAGGGGGAGCACCTCTGCGCCGAGCCGCCGTACGTTCTCCTCGGTGGCCGCGAGATCGCCCGTGCCCTCGGCGAGCAGCGCGAAGCGCGTAATGCCCGTACGCTCGGAGGTCGCCGCGAGCCGGTCCGCCGCGAGCCGTGGCGTGCCCACGGGGTGCAGCCCGCACAGCAGCTCCGTGTACGCGACGGGGTCCCGCATCGCGCGGTGCCGGCCGTCCACGGTCACATGGGCGTCGAGGCCCTGCTTCAGCCAGCCGGGCATCGCCTTCACCAGCGCCTCGGCCGCCTCCGCCGTACCGTCCGCGAGCTGCGCGACGCCCGCCGAGACATGGCCGGCGCCGATCCGCGCGATCTCGTCGGGGTCGCGGCCCGCGTCCCTGGAGAAACGTTCCCATGCGGCCACCATCTCGGCCTTCTCCTCGTCGCCGCAGTGCATCCCGAGCAGCATCGGCAGCCCGCGTCGGGCGGCCAGCTCGACGCTCTTGGGGGAGGTGCAGGCGAGGACCACCTCGGGCGCCGTGTCCCCGCCGATGAGCTCGCCGGGGCGCGGGACGACGGCGACCTCGCGGAAGGCGAATCGTTCTCCCTCGGCGGAGACCCGGGGCTCGGTCAGCCAGCGCAGCAGCAGGTCGAGCGATTCCGGGAAGCCCTCTTCGTACGCCTTCAGGCCCGCGCCGAACACCTCCAGGTCGACCCAGGGCCCGCCTCGGCCCACGCCGAGCGT
The DNA here is from genome assembly GCF_055563935.1 of Streptomyces sp. NPDC029169. Classification (NCBI taxonomy): domain Bacteria; kingdom Bacillati; phylum Actinomycetota; class Actinomycetes; order Kitasatosporales; family Streptomycetaceae; genus Streptomyces; species Streptomyces sp. NPDC029169. The sequence continues at coordinate 13,285 of NZ_JBVHXA010000019.1, read as the reverse complement.
GAACCGGCCTCCCGAGGTGAGATGGAGCAGGGCGGCCTGCTCGCCCAGGGCGACCGGATGGACCGTCGGCAGCACACTGACCGCTGTGCCGACCCGGAGTCGGCGCGTCCGCCCCAGGAGCAGCGCCGCGAGCGTCACGGCCGACGGACAGACGCCGTACGGAACGAAATGGTGCTCGGCCAGCCAGACGGAGTCGAGCCCCGCCTCCTCGGCGACCTCGGCGGTCCGCACCGCCCGGTGCAGCGCCTCGCCCTGGCCCTGGCCCGGGAACTGGGCGGCCAGAACAAACGTACCCACGCGCATCGCCTTCTGCCTCCTTGCGGCCGACGCGGATCTCCCCCTCGTACTGGCAACAACGTCTGACACGTGCCAAAGGCAACGGCCTCTCCTGAAGTTCTTGCGATTTTCCGCTGATTCGGCCTGGCGGGTGGGACGGGCCACTCCGTCGCGGCCCGTAGGCTTGATGGAACGTTCCGTGCTCCCGGCCCCGTGAGGTGATTACGTGTCTCCGCGTCGCAACCGTCCCCATGGCGGTGAGAAGCCCGATCCTCAGGGTGATTCGGGCGACCGGTACGGAGGGTCGCAGCGCAGCGAGACCTGGCAGGGCGAGGAGTGGTTCGTCCGGCACGTCGCCGGCGCGAGCGCCCCCGGCAAGCGCTACCGCTGCCCGGGCTGCGACCAGGAGATCCCCGGCGGCGCCCCGCACGTGGTGGCCTGGCCCGAGTTCGGGGGAGTGGAGGACCGTCGCCACTGGCACAAGGCTTGCTGGAACGCGAAGGACCGCCGCACCACGAGGGTGCAGCGGTCCCGTAACGCGCCGAAGTACTGACCGGCGGTCGGATCTTGGATCCAATGTCCAGGATCTTGGATCCGATGGCCCGGATCCGCCGTCAGACGTCCCGGCTGTTCAGGAGGGCGTACGCGCCGCCCATCGCCGCGACCGTGAGAGCCAGCAGGATCCACACCGGGTCCCAGCCCGCGGGCCCGGACTGCGTCATCGCCGACTTGCCCGCGTACAGCGCGATGAGCTGGCTCGGGATCGCGTAGTCGAGGAGCCACTCCTGGACCTTGGCCAGCGACTCCGAGAACATGAACATGGCGGCCACCAGCGGCAGCAGCAGGATGCCGATCATGATGGTGATCGCGCCGGCCGAGTGCCTGATGATCGCGCCGATGGCCAGCGACAGCAGCCCGAGCAGCGCGACGAACAGCCCCACGCCGACCGTGGCCCGCAGCCACTCCGCGCCCGTCGGCTCCGCGGCGTCCACCATCGCCACCTGCGCCAGGGCGACCACCGTCGCGGTGACCGTGGTGATGGTGAAGACGAGCAGGAAGAAGATGATCGCCTTCGCCGTCAGCACCCGGGCGCGGCTCGGGCAGGCCGTCAGCGTCGTACGGATCATGCCCGTGCCGTACTCCGAGGCGACGGTCAGCACGCCCAGCGTGATCACGCAGATCGAACCGAGAAGCACACCGAAGAAGCCGAGACCGAGCGCCGACTCGCCCTCCGTGGACACCTGCGAGTTGGCCACGATGGCCGCGACGCCGAGGCCGATGCCCAGCATCAGCAGCACCATCACGCCCAGCGTCCACATCGTGGAGCGCACGGAACGGATCTTGGTCCACTCCGAGGCCAGCGCGTCACCGAGGTGCGCCCGGCGCACCGGGATGGGGGAGACGTACGAGTACGGGGTGGTCATCGGGCGTCCTCGGCGTTCGTGGCGTTCTGCGCAGGCTCGCTCTGCTGCTGCGTGGTGTACGGGTTCTGTCCGGGCGGCGGCGGGGCGTACCAGCCCTGCTGCGGCACCTCGGGGACCACCGGCTGCGGCGGCGCGGCGTACCCGGCCCCGTGGGGCTGCGGCGGCTGGAGATGCGCCAGCTGGTCCTCGGTGGAGCGGTAGTCCACGGCGCCCTGCGTCATCCGCATGTACGCCTCCTCCAGCGACGCCTGGTGCGGGGACAGCTCCCAGAGCCGTACGTCCGCGTCGTGCGCCAGATCGCTGATCCGGGGCAGCGGCAGACCGGTCACCCGCAGCGCGCCGTCCGGCTCCGACAGCACCTGGCCGCCGGCCTCGATCAGCGCGGCGGTCAGCTTCTCCCGCTGCTGCGGCTCGGTCTGCGGCGTCCGTACGCGGGCGAAGTCCGCGGAGTTCGCCGAGATGAAGTCCTTGACGCTCATGTCGGCCATGAGCTGGCCGCGGCCGATCACGATCAGGTGGTCGGCGGTCAGCGCCATCTCGCTCATGAGGTGGCTGGAGACGAAGACGGTCCGGCCCTCGGAGGCCAGCTTCTTCATCAGATTGCGGACCCAGAGGATGCCCTCGGGGTCGAGACCGTTGACCGGCTCGTCGAAGAGCAGCACCTGCGGGTCGCCGAGCAGCGCGGCGGCGATGCCGAGACGCTGCCCCATGCCCAGCGAGAAGCCCTTGGAGCGGCGCTTGGCGACGTCCTGGAGGCCGACGACCCCGAGGACCTCGTCGACCCGCTGGGCCGGGATCCCGGCGAGCTGGGCGAGCGACAGCAGATGGCTGCGGGCGCTCCGCCCGCCGTGCACGGCCTTGGCGTCGAGCAGAGCGCCCACCTGGCGGGGTGCGTTCGGCAGCTGCCGGAAGGGGTGGCCGCCGATCGTGACGTGCCCGGAGGTCGGCCGGTCGAGCCCGAGGATCATGCGCATCGTCGTCGACTTGCCGGAGCCGTTGGGGCCGAGGAAGCCGGTGACGGTGCCCGGCCGCACGTGGAAGGAAAGGTTGTACACGGCCGTCTTGGCGCCGTAGCGCTTCGTCAGGCCGACTGCCTCGATCATTCTCCAGCCCCATCGACAGGTCAGGTCGTCGGGGCCGTGGCCGATGGCCGGAACCCCCGTATGAGCTAGGAGCTTATCCAGCCGTTGACGGTTGCGCCCCCGCCAGAACCGTGACCTGACCGTTCCCCTCGCCCCCCGCGGGTCCCTTCCCCTACGCGTCCCGCTTCTTCATCACCACGTAGCCGCCGAGCAGCGCAGCCGCCACCCAGATCAGCATGATCCCCAGACCGCCCCAGGGTCCGTACGGCGCCCTCTCCGTGTTCATGGCGTCCGGAACGACCTGCATGATCTTGGATCCGGCCTGGTCGGGGAAGTAGAGCGCCACCTCCTTCGCCTTCGGGACCGCCGAGAGGATCTGCGAGACCAGGAAGAAGAACGGCACCAGGATGCCGAGCGAGAGCATCGAGGAGCGCAGCATCGTCGCCACACCCATCGAGAAGATCGCGATAAGACCCATGTAGAGCCCGCCGCCGACGACCGCCCGCAGGACGTTGTCCGCGCCCAGCGTCGTGCGGTGCTCGCCCAGCAGAGCCTGTCCGAGGAAGAACGACAGGAAGCTGGTCGCCAGACCGACGATCAGGGCGAGCGCCCCGGCCACCGTGATCTTGGAGAAGATGAAGGTCGCCCGCTGCGGGACGGCCGCGAGCGAGGTGCGGATCATACCCGAGCTGTACTCCGTGCCGACCACCAGGACGCCGAAGACCACCATCGCCAGCTGCCCGAGCACCATCCCGGAGAAGCTGACGAAGGTCGGGTCGAAGGTCGCCTGCTCGATCTCGGAGAGATCGTCGAAGGTCGACTTCAGCAGGGCGCACAGGGCCGCGCTCATCGCCACCGTCACCAGGAGCGCGCTCGCCAGGGTCCAGACCGTCGACGAGACCGTCCGGATCTTGGTCCACTCCGACTGGAGGACCGCCGATACCGCTGCCATCGCTCAGGCTCCCTTGGTGGTGTCGCCCCAGCGGGGGCCGGGCGCGTCCGCCGCGTGTACGTCGGTGCCGTGCGCGTGGTACTCGACCGCGGCGGCGGTCATCTGCATGAAGGCCTCCTCCAGGGAGGCGCGCTGGGAGCTCAGCTCGTGCAGCACGAGCCCGTTCTCCGCGGCCAGTTCACCGAGCTTCTCGGTGGTGGTGCCGTCCACCTCCAGCGTGCCGTTGCCCGCCTCGACGGCCGTGAACCCGTTGGCGTGCAGCACGTCCCGCAGCCGCTCCTGCTGCGGCGAGCGGAGCCGTACGTAGCTCCGCGAATTCTGGTGGATGAAATCCGCCATCGACGTGTCGGCCAGCAGTTTTCCCTGCCCGATCACGATCAGATGATCGGCCGTCAGAGCCATTTCACTCATCAGATGGCTGGAAACGAAGATCGTCCGGCCCTCGGCGGCGAGCGCCTTCATCAGATTGCGGATCCAGTGAATTCCCTCGGGGTCCAGACCATTGACGGGCTCGTCGAACATCAGGATCTCGGGATCCCCGAGCAGCGCCGAGGCGATTCCCAGGCGCTGGCCCATGCCGAGGGAGAAGCCCTTCGACTTCTTTCTCGCGACCGGGGTCAGGCCGACCAGATCGAGGACCTCGCCGACCCGGCTCTCCGGGATGCGGTTCGACTGGGCGAGGCAGAGCAGGTTGTTGTACGCGGAGCGGCCGCCGTGCATCGCCTTGGCGTCGAGCAGGGCGCCGATGTACTTCAGCGGTTCCTGGAGGTCGCGGTAGTGCTTGCCGTCGATCCGGACCGTTCCGCTGGTCGGATTGTCCAGATCGAGCATCATGCGCATGGTCGTGGACTTGCCCGCGCCGTTGGGCCCGAGGAAGCCGGTGATGACGCCGGGCCGTACCTGGAAGGAGAGATGGTCGACCGCCGTCTTCGTACCGAACCGTTTCGTCAGCGCCTCGAGCTCGATCATGCGTACCAACCTAAGGGCGCGAAAAACCCTCCGCCACTGGAATGGCGGAGGGTTTTGCGGGCGTTCGCGTTCCGGTTGCCGGTCCTGCTGGGCCGGGACGTTCCCGTTAGCGGGTCTGCTGGGCCGGGACGCCGCGGGTGGACGGCTCGTCGTCGATCGGGGAGCCGGCGGCCGCCACGGCGGCACCGGTCAGCGTCGCCAGCATCTCGCGGACGTTGGTCAGCTGGGCGTTGATCGAGTCGCGGCGGTTCGTCAGCGCCGCCAGCTCGCGCTCCGATTCCGAGCGGATCCGGTCGGCCTTGGCGTTCGCGTCGGCCACGATGTCCTCGGCCTGGCGCTGCGCGGTCTCCACCGTCTGGCGGGCGCGGCGCTCCGCGTCGGTACGCAGCTTCTCGGCCTCCAGGCGGAGCTGCTCGGCGCGGTGCTCGATCTCGGCGAGGCGCTTCTCGGCCTTGGCCTGACGCGAGGCCAGGTCGCGCTCCGACTGCTCCCGGCGCTTGGCCAGGTTGGTCTCGAAGTCCGCGGCGGCCTGGGCGGCCTTGGCGCGGGTCTCCTCGAAGAGGGCGTCCGCCTCCTCGCGCTTGGACTGCGCGTCCTTCTGCGCCTCGCCACGCAGCGAGTTGGCCTCGCCCTGCGCCTTCTCGACGATCCGGACGCCCTCGTCCTCGGCCTTCGCCTTGCGCTCGGCGGCGAACGACTCGGCGTCGTTGCGCACCTGCTGCGCGGCCGACTCGGCCAGCTCGCGGTGCTGCTCGGCGGCGCGACGGGCCTCCTCGCGCAGGTCCTTCGCCTCCTCCTCGGCGAGGCGGAGGATCTTCTCGACGCGGGCGCCGAGACCGGCGTACGACGGCTCGGCGTCGGAGACCTGGGCCTGGGCGTTCTGCGTCTCGAGGTGGAGCTCCTCGATGCGCTTTTCCAGAGAGGTGATTCGGGCCAGAGCACTGTCACGGTCGGCGACGAGCTTGGTAATGCGGTCGTCCACCTGACCGCGGTCGTAACCACGCCGCACGAGCTCGAAGCCGAAGGGGGAGGAAGTGTCGCTCATGGGGTTCCTGTCGAATGAGACCGGTGAGGTGTTAGGGGGAATCCTAGGGGCCGAAGCGGCGTGTCATCGAGCGGATGCCCGTTTGATCTGGAGAATGTCCAGCCTTTTGAGTGGCTAGCCATCGGAGGACTTGCCACTCGAACGTGTCGCCCCTGCCGAAACACCCGCCTTGACCCCATCCTTCGTCCCCACGGACGGTGCCTCGAAACTCTCCAACGCTTCGAGGACGTCCTGGACACGGGAGATCTCGGCATTGATGTCCTCGCGCCGGCGCACCAGCACATCCAGCTCGCGCTTGCCCTCGGAGATCATCTGCTCGGCCTCCGCCTCGGCCTCGGCCTTGATCTTCTCCGCCTCGCCGACGAGCGAGGCCTTCTTCTGCTCGGCCTCCTTGAGCAGCGCCTCGGCCTTCCTCACCGCGGCGATCCGGACCTTGCTCGCCTCCGAACTCGCATCGGAGAGCATCTCCTTGGACTTCTTGTCGGCGTCGGCCCGCTGCTCCTCCGCGGCCTTCACCAGCTTGTCGACGCGCTCGCCCGCCGTCTTCATCTGCTCGGCCGTCTCGCGCCGCGCCCGCTCGTGCAGCTCCTCGATCTCGCCCTCGATCCGGGCGCGCAGCTCCTCCGCCCGCTCCCTTATGGCCGTCGCGTCGCTGCGCGCGCCCACCAGGAGCTCGTCCGCGTCCGTACGGGCCTTCTCCACCAGCGAGTTGCCCTCGACCGTCGCCTCGGCCACGATCCGCTCGGCCTCCTGACGGGCCGCGCCGACCATCGTGTCCGCCTGCGACTCGGCCTCGGTGGTGGCGCGCAGCGCCTCCTCCTGGGCCTTCGCCATCAGCTGGTCGGCCTGCTCGGCCGCGTCCGAGCGGCGCTTGGCACCGGCCTCGCGCGCCTCGTCGAGCGTACGGTCGGCCTCCTCGCGCGCCTCGGAGCGCATCTGCTCCGCCGCGGCCTCGGCGTCCGCCCTGACCCGCTCGGCCTCCGCCCGGATCCGCTCGGCGGCCTGCTGGGCCTGCCCCACGTTCTCCGCGCCCTCGGCCCGCAGCCGCTCCGCCTCGTCGGCCGCCTCGGCCGTGATCCGCTCGGCCTCGCTCGTGGCCTCCGTGATGAGCGTGTCCGCCTGCTCGGCCGCGTCGGCGCGCCGCTTGTCGGCGGCCTTGCGGGCCTCGTCGAGGACCTGCTCGCCGTCCGCCCGGGCGGCGGCCCGCAGCGCCTCCGCCTCGGCCTCGCCCTCGGCCTTGACCTGCTCGGCCTCGGTCCGCAGCCGCAGCGCGTCCTGCTCGGTCGACTCGAGCAGCGCCACCGCCTCGGCGGTGATGCGCTCGGCCTCGCTCGTCGCCTCGCCGATGAGCGCGTCCGCCTGCTCGGCCGCGTCGGCGCGCCGCTTGTCGGCGGCCTTGCGGGCCTCGTCGAGGACCCGCTCGCTGTCGGCGAGCGCGGCGACCCGCAGCGCCTGGGCGTGCGCCTCGCCGTCCGTCTTCAGCTGCGCGGCCTCGGCCCGCAGCGCCTCCGCCTCGGCCGTCAGCCGCTCGGCCTCGCCCGCGGCCTCCGTGATGAGCGTGTCCGCCTGCTCGGCGGCGTCCGTGCGCCGCTTGTCGGCCGCCTTGCGGGCCTCGTCGAGGATCTGCTCGCCCTCGGTGCGGGCGAGCGTGACCAGCTCCTCGGCCTCGGCCGTGAGCCGCTCGGACTCCGTGGCCGCCTCGGAACGGATCCGGTTGGCGTCCTCCCGGGCGTCCGCGCGGGTGCGGGCCGCGTCCTGCTCGGCCGAGGCGAGCGCGTCGGTCGCCTCCGTCCGTACCCGCTGGGCGTACTCGGCCGTGTCCGCGCGCAGCTTCTCCGACTCGGAGATCGCGTCCGCGACCGTCCGCTCGGCCAGCGACTTCGCGGCGTCGGTCTCCTCCTGGGCGCGCTCCCGGACGCGGTTGGCGTCCTCGGTGGCCCGCTCCCGCTCCTCGTACGCGTCGGCGCGGACCCGGTCCGCCTCCTCCTGCGCCTCCGTACGGGTGCGCTCCGCCGCGTGCTCGGCCGCGCTGCGCAGCCCGGCGATCTCCTCCTCGGCCTGCTCCTGGAGGCCGGCGACGGAGTCCCGTACCTCCTTGGCCGTCTGCTCGGCCGCGGACACCATCTCCGTGGCCCGCCGGTCCGCCTCCTCGACCAGGCGCTGCGCCTCGGTCTGCGCCTCCTCCACCCGCTTGCGGGCGGAGGCGAGCAGTTCCTCGGACTGCTCGCGGGCGTGCTCGCGCTCGCGGTCGGCCTCGGAGCGGGCCGACTCCAGCGTCTCCTCGGCCTCCCGGCGCCGCCGGTTGGCCTCCTCCTGCGCGGCGGCCAGCGCCTCGGCGGCCTCGGCGGCCACCCGCTCGGCGGCGGCCGCGGCCTCGGCACGGACCCGGTCCGCGGTCTCCTGGGCCTCCGACTTCAGCCGCTCGGCCTCCGTCGCCGCCTCCGTCCGCAGCCGTACGGCCACGGCCTCCGCCTCGGCGCGTGCCGTCGACGCGTCCGACGCGGCCTCCGTGCGCAGCCGGTCGGCCTCCTGCTCGGCCTGTGCCTGGAGCGTACGGATCCGCTCGGCGGCCTCGCTCCGCAGCCGCTCGGTCTCCTCGGCGGCCTCGCGCCGGAGCCGCTCGCTCTCGGCACGGGCGTCGGTCAGCGCCTGCTCGGCGCTCTCGACCCGCGACTCGGCCTCGGTGTGCAGCCGGGTCAGCTCCTCGGCCGCCTCCTCGCGCCGGGCCCGGGCGGCCCGCTCGGCGTCCTCGCGCAGCTCGGCGGCGGCCTTCTCGGCCGCCTCCTTGACCGCCTCGGCCTGCTCCTCGGCCTCCGCGCGCATCCGCTCGGCCTCGGCGCGGGTGCGCTCCAGCGTCTCCTCGGCCTGCGTACGCAGCGTCTGGGCGCGCTCCATCGCCTCCGAGCGGACCCGGTCGCCCTCGGCGCCCGCGCTCGCGCGCAGCTCGTCGGCGTCGGTACGGGCCTTGGTGAGCAGCTCCTCGGCGGTTCTGGCCGCCTCCTCGATCTGCTGGAGCGCCTCGCGCCGGGCCTCGCCGCGGATCTTCTCGCCCTCGGCGATCGCCTCCGCCCGCAGCCCCTCGGCCTCGCCGCGTAGCCGTCGCGCCTCCTCCTGGAGCTCGACGGTCTTGGCGCGGTACTCCTTGGTGTCGTTCTTCGCCGTGCCCAGGAACTCGTCGGCCTGCTCCTCGGCCTGGGTGCGCAGCCGGTCGGCCTCCGCCTCGGCCTCGCGGCGGATGCGCTCGGCCTCCTCGGAGGCCTTGCGGGTGGTCTCCTGGGCGTCCTCGGACGCCTTGGTGAGGACCTCCTCGGCGGTACGGGCCGCCTTGGCGAGCGCGGCGGCGGCGTCCTCGGCCGCGACCGTACGGGCCTTGTCGGCGGCCTCCGCCATCAGCTTCTCGGCCTCGGCGTTCGCCTCGCGGAGCTTCTCCTCGGCCTCCGCCTTGAGGGTCTCGGACTCCTTCGTCGCCTCCGCGACGAGCCGGGCGATCTCCGCCTTCGCGGTACGGGTGCGCTGCTCGTTGACGGACTCCGCGGAGGACAGCTGCCTGGCGGCCGCCTCCTTGGCCTCGGCCAGCGCCTTCTCGGCCTCCGCGCGGGCCTCGCGGAGCCGGACCTCGGCCTCCTGCATCCGCTGCTCGGCGGCGCGGGACAGCTCGGTGGCCTGCTGACGGGCCTGCTCGGTCTCGACGGTGGCGGAGGACCGCAGCTGCTCGGCGTGGCTGGTGGCCTCCTGCGCCTGCGTGGACGCGGCGTTCAGGAGCCGCTCGGCGTCCTTGCGGGCGCGCAGCAGAATCGCTTCGGCCTCGGCACGGGCGGCCTCCGCCTCCGAGCCGACGCGGTGCCGGGTCTCCTCGGCGAGCCGGGTGGCCTCCGCGCGGGCGGCGGCGAGGGCCTGCTCGGCCTCGGCGCGGGACTCCTCCATGAGGCGGCGGGCCTGGGATTCCGTACGGGCGCGCAGCTGTTCGGCCCAGGCGACGTTCTCGTTGACGTGCGCCTCGACGGTCTGGCGGCGCTCCGCCAGCTCCTGGTCCAGACGCTGCCGGCGCTGGACGGCCTCGGCGTGCAGCTCGGCCTGGAGCCGGGCCTGGTGCTCGGCGTGCTCCTGGAGGATGCGCTGGGTCTGGGCGCGGGCCTCGCGCAGCTCGCGCTCGGCGTCCTGGCGCAGCTGGTCGGCCTGGATCTGGGCGTTGCGCAGCAGCTGCTCGGCCTGGTAGCCGATGTCCGCGCTGTCGTAGGCGGGGCGGGACGCGATGGTGCGGCGCGCCTCGTGGAGCTTGGCGCGCAGCACCTCGACCTGGTAACCGAGGTCGTCGGCGTGCTGGACGGCCTTCTCCCGCTCGGTCTTCAGCCGGTCCATCTCGGCTTCGAACCGCGAGAGATGGTCGTCTTCAGCTCGGTGGCTCTCCTGGTGTTCGTAGCCCCGCACTGCGCGGTCCCATCCGTCCCCTGGTCGCAACACTCCAAACGAGCACCGTTCCCCGGAGAACGGCCCCCCGGGGAATCGTGGCAGATCGGATACCCCGACTTCGACGCCGCATGGCATGCGGCACCGACCGGCCCCGGCCCGGAGTCGCCCACTCTACCGGGCCAGGAATCCGGAGGTCAGTGCTCCGCTGAGGAGTGGTCGCCCGACGGCTCGGCCGACGTGACCAGTTCGGTCAGCACGCCGTGGCAGTCCTTGGGGTGGAGGAAGGTGATACGGGAGCCCATGGAGCCGATCCTGGGCTCGTCGTACAGGACCCGGACGCCCTTGCCGCGGATGGCCTCGGCGTCGCCGTCGACGTCGGCGGTGCCGAAGGCGATGTGGTGCACGCCCTCGCCGTTCTTCGCCAGCCACTTGCCCACCGCGGAGTCCTCCCGGGTGGGCTCCAGGAGCTGGAGGTACGAGGCGCCGCCGTCCGAGGTCTCGTTGATCTTGAGCATGGCCTCGCGGACGCCCTGCTCCTCGTTCACCTCGGAGTGGAACACCTCGAAACCGTAGGTCGCACGGTAGAACTCGACGGTCTTGTCGAGGTCGAAACAGGCGATCCCGATGTGGTCGATTCGCGTCAGCATTCCTCCAGTGCAGCGCTAGGGGGATGGTTACGCAACGTGCGCGCCGTCACACTGGATGCCCGGTGACCTCGTGCGGCACCGCTCAGTACATTGGCGGTAAACCCTCGTTCACTCCTCATCCCAAGGGGCTGTGCCTCATGTCTGGAACGACCGGTACCACCTCAGTGATCGTCGCGGGCGCCCGTACGCCCATGGGACGGCTGCTCGGCTCCCTCAAGTCCTTCTCCGGCGCCGACCTGGGCGGCTTCGCCATCAAGGCCGCGCTCGACCGGGCCGGGATCGGCGGCGACCAGGTGCAGTACGTGATCATGGGGCAGGTGCTCCAGGCGGGCGCCGGCCAGATCCCCGCCCGCCAGGCCGCCGTCAAGGCCGGCATCCCGATGAGCGTCCCGGCGCTCACCATCAACAAGGTGTGTCTGTCCGGTCTGGACGCCATCGCGCTCGCCGACCAGCTGATCCGCGCGGGTGAGTTCGACGTGGTCGTCGCCGGCGGCCAGGAGTCGATGACCAACGCCCCGCACCTGCTGCCGAAGTCCCGCGAGGGCTTCAAGTACGGCGCGATCGAGATGCTCGACTGCATGGCGTACGACGGTCTGACCGACTCCTTCGAGAACATCGCCATGGGCGAGTCCACGGAGAAGCACAACACCCGCCTGGGCATCAAGCGCCCCGAGCAGGACGAGATCGCCGCGCAGTCGCACCAGCGTGCCGCCGCCGCGCAGAAGAACGGCATCTTCGAGGCCGAGATCACCCCGGTCGAGATCCCGCAGCGCAAGGGCGAGCCGGTCGTCTTCTCGAAGGACGAGGGCATCCGCGCCGAGACGACCGTCGAGTCGCTCGGCAAGCTGCGCCCGGCCTTCGCCAAGGACGGCACCATCACCGCCGGCACCTCCTCGCAGATCTCGGACGGCGCCGCCGCCGTGGTCGTGATGAGCAAGGCGAAGGCGCAGGAGCTGGGCCTGGAGTGGATCGCCGAGATCGGCGCCCACGGCAACGTGGCCGGCCCGGACAACTCGCTGCAGTCGCAGCCGTCCAACGCGATCCAGCACGCCCTGAAGAAGGAGGGTCTGGGCGTCGAGGACCTCGACCTCATCGAGATCAACGAGGCGTTCGCGGCGGTCGCCGTGCAGTCAATGAAGGACCTGGGCGTTACCCCGGAAAAGGTGAACGTCAACGGCGGCGCGATCGCCCTTGGCCACCCGATCGGCATGTCCGGCGCCCGTGTGGTGCTGCACCTGGCCCTGGAGCTCAAGCGGCGCGGCGGCGGTGTCGGCGCGGCGGCGCTGTGCGGCGGCGGCGGTCAGGGTGACGCTCTGATCGTTCGCGTACCCGGCAAGTAACCCACCCAGGCAAGGAGCTCGGCACATGGTGGACGTCCCCGAACTGGTCGCCCAGGCACGGGAGGGCCGGCCGCGCGCCGTGGCCCGGCTGATCTCGCTCGTGGAGGGGGCGTCCCCGCAGCTGCGCGAGGTGATGGCGACCCTTGCGCCGCTGACCGGTGGTGCGTACGTGGTGGGCCTGACGGGCTCGCCGGGCGTGGGCAAGTCCACGTCGACGTCCGCGCTGGTCGCCGCGTACCGGCGGGCGGGCAAGCGGGTCGGCGTCCTGGCCGTCGACCCCTCTTCCCCCTTCAGCGGGGGAGCGCTGCTCGGCGACCGGGTCCGGATGTCGGAGCACGCCTCGGACCCGGGCGTCTACATCCGCTCGATGGCGACCCGTGGCCACCTGGGCGGGCTCGCCTGGGCGGCGCCGCAGGCGATCCGCGTCCTGGACGCGGCCGGCTGCGACGTGATCCTCGTGGAGACGGTGGGTGTGGGGCAGTCGGAGGTGGAGATCGCCTCTCAGGCCGACACGTCGGTGGTGCTGCTCGCGCCGGGCATGGGCGACGGGATCCAGGCCGCTAAGGCGGGCATCCTGGAGATCGGCGACGTGTACGTGGTGAACAAGGCGGACCGGGACGGCGCGGACGCGACGGCCCGCGAGCTGAACCACATGCTCGGCCTGGGCGAGGCGCGCGGTCCTGGCGACTGGCGCCCGCCGATCGTCAAGACGGTCGCGGCGCGCGGTGAGGGCATCGACGAGGTCGTCGAGGCCCTGGAGAAGCACCGCGCGTGGATGGAGGAGCACGGGGTCCTGGCGGAGCGCCGCCGCTCGCGCTCGGCGCGCGAGGTGGAGACGATCGCGGTCACCGCGCTCCGCGAGCGCATCGGCGACCTGCACGGCGACCGCCGCCTGGACGCGCTGGCGGAGCGGATCGTGGCGGGCGAGCTGGACCCGTACGCGGCCTCCGACGAACTGATCGCGAGCCTGACGGGCAACTAGCTCCGGCAGGAAAAGTGTGGGGGGGGGGGGGGGGGGGGGGGGGCGCCCCCCCCCCCCCCCCCGGGGGGGGGGGGGGGGGTTTTCCCTCCCGCCCCCCTTCCCACCCCCCCCCCCTCCCCCCCCCTCCCTCCCTCCCCCTCTCCCCCCCACCCGCCACA